>CAVXIG010000051.1:0-75187 GCA_963761645.1 uncultured Acidobacteriota bacterium | reverse complement strand
CGGACTGCTTTTCGGAAATCTTGACCATCGAAGCCTCCTTGGAAGTGAAGCGACCGCCGGCGGGAGCGCCGCTGGAAGTGTAAGCCAGAGAAGGGCAGGGAATCAGACACCCTGTCCGATCGTCCTCACGCGTCTTGTCCTCATGCATGTGGGAGGCCGCCTCTGCGGAGGTCGGCCCGGCTTGTAACATCTTCCCCCTGTTCTCCGTAACTCTCTGAGGAAGAGGATCTTTGCCCGGCCGCGGCCGCCCTGGCATCGCGGTTGCTCCGCAGAAGAGCATGCGGTGCTTTACCCCAAAGGAGAAAACGATGATTTCCAGAAGGACACGCGTGATGATCGCCCTGACCGGGCTGCTCGTCTTGTCCATGCCCGCTTTCGCCCAGCGCTACCACCGGCGCTACGCCCAGGACAGCGACGGCGAGTTCCGCCTGCGCGTCGGGTCGTTCCGGCCCGACGGGGACTCCGACTACTGGCGGGGGATCCGGAGCGACTTCACCAACTCCGACGTCAGCGACTTCGAGGGCCCCGACGTGGGCCTCGACTACCTGCTGACGCTCAACGACCGGATGAGCCTGATCTTCTCGGGCTCCGACTATCAGGGGAGCACGACCAACTCCTATCGCGGCTTCGAGGACAACTTCAACAACCGGATCCGGCACGACACGGACCTCGGCATCGGTTCGGCCACCGTCGGGGTCGTCTTCCACCTGCTCCCCCGGGGGGCCGCGATCCAGCCTTACGTGGGCGGCGGCGGCGGCGCCTACGTCTGGCGTCTCCAGGAAAGGGGTGACTTCATCGACTTCGACGCTCCGGGAGATCCGATCTTCTCGGCGCGGCTGACGTCGAACGGCACCGCCTTCGGCTACTTCGGGCTGGTCGGTCTCAAGGCGCCGATCACCCGCAACGTCTCGATCTTCGCCGAGGGTCGCTGGACGCGTGTCGACGACGACCTCCAGGACGACTTCGAGGGCTTCGGCAAGCTCGACCTCAGCGGCCGCGAGTTCGCCGCCGGCCTCTCCTGGAGTCTGGAAAAACCACCCGCCAACTCTCCGCACAGGCCCGGCGGTCCGCCGCCGGGCCCTGCTTCTCGAACCCCCCTCCTCCCGTCAACCCTGCGGCCGGTAGATCGATCCTTCGAGCGGATTCGCCGCCGGCGGCGCGGCGTGGGGATCGGGGAGGATCTGCCGCAGGTAGGGCTCGACGCCGCGGGCCGCGTCCCAGTTCTGCGGGTAACCGAGCGAGGCCTCCTCGAAGCGGACGCCGTCGCGATGGTGGGTGGCGCGGATGTGGAGGTGGCCGTAGACCACGGCCTGGGCGCGATAGCGGACGTGCCAGTCCTCGGTGAGGCGGGTGCCGCACCAGATCGAGAAGCGCGGAATGCGCGGTAGCACGGCGAGATCCTGGCGCAGCGGGAAGTGGTTGACGATCACCAGCGGCCCCTGCCGCGCGGCCTCGGCCAGCCGCGGCTCGGTGAGGCGGACGCGCTCGTGGCACCAGGCGGGCTTGGTCGGAAACGGGTCCGGATGCAGGAGGACCTCGTCCGAGCAGAGGAGGTTCTCCTCGGCCGCCCATTCGACCGCCTCGGCGACCGGGATCGCGTCCGGCCGGAAGGTGTAGTCGTAGAGCACGAACGTGGGGGCGAGGATGCAGCGCTCCCCCTCGCCCGGCCAGGTCACGTAGGGGTCCTCGGGCGTCAATACGCCGAACTCGCGGCAGATCTCGACCAGCCGGTCGTACTTCTCCTGCCCGCGCAGATCGCCCGGCTTGGTGGGAATCGTCCACAGGTCGTGGTTGCCCGGCACCCAGAGCAGCCGGGCGAAGCGGCCGGAGAGGATGCCGAGGGCGAAGCGGAGATGCTCCTCGGTCTCACCGACGTCGCCCGCCAGGATCAGCCAGTCGTAGGGGTGCGGCCGCAGGGCTCGCAGGGCCTGCCGGGTCACCTCGTAGCGGAGGTGCAGGTCGGCGATCGCATAGAGCTTCATCAGTTGACGGAGTCTTCCGGATCGGGATCGCCGAGATCCCGCAGCGCCCGCTCGAGGACCTCTTCCTGGCTCAGCACCCGCGGGCTCTCCGCCGTTGCTGGCGCGTCCATGGTCTCCCCCGGGAAGAGCAGCGCCTGCCGCGGTCCGTTCTCGCCGATCTCGACCTCGGTGAGCGGGTGGCGGACCGGTTCGACGGAGTAGTCGGGATGATAGACGGCTCCGCCGCCGGACGGGATGCCGAAGCCGCGGGCGTGCTCGCCCGCCCTGGGGAGGGCTTTGAGGAGGCCCGACCAGGAGGGCTCGTCGTGGGCGTCGACCACGAACGGCACCAGGCGCAGGGTGTCGAAGATGCCGTCCTCGTCCCACCCCTTCAGGCCGAGCTGGATGGCGCCGGCGGAGATGCCGACCAGCAGGGCGCCGGCGTAGTAGCGCTCCATG
The DNA here is from genome assembly GCA_963761645.1 of uncultured Acidobacteriota bacterium. Classification (GTDB taxonomy): domain Bacteria; phylum Acidobacteriota; class Thermoanaerobaculia; order Multivoradales; family UBA5704; genus DATARR01. The sequence continues at coordinate 72,767 of CAVXIG010000051.1, read as the reverse complement.
AGCTTGTCCTTGAGCCCGCTCTCCTCGAAGGCCGTCCACCCCCGCCGCACGTCGCCGCCGGCGAGCAGGATGAGGTCCGCCTCGGCCAGGAACTCGAGGTCCTCGGCGGTGGGATGCGCGGGGATGTGGCGGCAGTCGCGGATGTCGATCTCCGCCATGGCGGCCAGGAACAGATCGAAGAATTCGGGGGCGTCGCCGTTGGAGGCTCCGAGATAGGCGCCCTTCAGCAGCCGGCCGGGGCCGTCGGCGCCGGCGTCGGCATCGAACAGCGTCCGGGCACGGTCGAGGAAGCGATGCCCCTCCCCGTCGCGCCAGAACAGGAGCTGGCTGTCGGCGAGCAGGAAGATGGGTTTGATCGAGGTCGCCACGAGGGGAAGATATCAGACGGTCCTACTGAACATACCCCAGCGCCCGGAGCTGCGCCGCGTCCTCGGAGCCGACGGTCGCGGGGCCGAGGCGGTCGGAGGCGGTCAGGCCCTTCTGGACGATGTCCATCCAGTCGTGAAGGCGCTGCGAGAGCAGGGGGTCGCCGGCGAGGGTGCGCGTCTCGCGCGGGTCTTTCGCGAGATCGAAGAGCGACAGCGCGCCTTCCGCCAGGTGCAGGATCTGTTTGCGGCCGTCCACCATCACGCCCACTTCGAGCAGCCCCTTGCGGCGGGCGTTCGCCGCCTCCCGCGACGACAGCACCGCGCCCTTGTGCGCCTCGAACCAGAGGACCCGGTCGCGCGGCGCGGGAGCACCCTGGAGGACAGGGGTCCAGTCGAAGCCGCGGAAGCCGGCGGGCACGGCCAAGCCGGCGAGCCCCAGGATCGTGGGAGCGACGTCGAGGTTCAGGGCCGGAGCGTCGATCGTCGTGCCGGGCCGGATCTTCCCCGTCCAGGCGAGCCCGAGGGGGATGCGCAGCGTGGGCTCGTAGAGATTGCGGCCGTGCCCCCAGTAGCCATGCTCGCCCAGGCTTTCGCCATGATCGGCGGCGAAGACGAACAGGGTGCTGGCCTTGAGCTCGGGGTTGCGGTCGAAGGCCGCGAGCAGGCGCCCGATCTGCTGGTCGGCGAAGGCGATCTCGGTGTCGTAGCGGTCCGGCCGGGAGGCGTCCCCTCCATGGGAGGCGCCGGGGATGCCGAGCTGGCGGACGAACTCCTCCCGCAGGCGATAAGGGGCGTGCGGCTCGACATAGTGGACCCAGAGCAGGAACGGCCGGCCCGTTTTCCTGCTGCCCATCTGTCGGGTCTCGCCCAGCCAGGCGAGCGCGGCGTCGGTGAGGTCGCCGGCGTTCGCCTCGTCCTTGAACAGGCCGAGCCAGCGCTTGCGGGTGAAGACCTCCTCGTAACGCCCGAAGTGCTCGCCCAGGCCGGAGATGCGGTCCTTGAGCGGCCAGTTGCTGACGAAGGCGGCGCTCTCGTAACCGCGCCGCTCGAGCGTCCGCGCCACCGACGGGAGGCCGGGGCGCATCCGCAGGCCGTTGCGGGTGGCCCCGTGCTCGTGCGGGTAGAGCGAGGTGAACATCGAGGCCAGCGCCGGATTGGTCAGCGGCTCGACGGTGCGGGCCTCGGTGAAGCGGACGCCGCCGGCCAGCAGACGGTCGATGTTGGGTGTCGTCGGGCGGTGATACCCGTAGGAGGAGAGATGGTCGGCCCGCAGGGTGTCGACGGTGAGGATCACCACGTTGGGGAAGCGCTGGGCGGCGGCGGCGGGAAGGGTCAGGAGAAAGAGCAGGACCGTGGCGGCGGCCCAGCCTTTGCTAAGCTGAACGCCATGGAAGAGATCCGACCCGAGAAATCGCCCGGAGCCGTCCCCGCGACCGAGGTGGCGGCCGCGGCGCAGAGCGGCGAGCCGCCGCGGTGGGGCAAGGGGACCGAGTTCGCCGAGGACGGCAAGTTCCTTGAGGGGCCGCACTCCCGCCTGGGCGAGCTCCGGCGTCTGCTGCGCATCTGCGCCGACTTCATCCGCGGCTTCCGCGGCCTGCACTTCGTGGGGCCGTGCGTCACCGTCTTCGGCTCGGCCCGATTCGAGGAGGACCATCGCTATTACGCCCTCGCCCGCGAGGTGGGGCGCCGTCTCGGCCGCGCCGGCTTCACCGTGCTGACCGGCGGCGGCCCCGGCATCATGGAGGCCGCCAACCGCGGCGCCCGCGATGTCAAGGCGCCGTCGATCGGCTGCAACATCGTCCTGCCGAGCGAGCAGAAGCCCAACCCCTACCTCGACCGCTGGCTCGAGTTCCGCTACTTTTTCGTCCGCAAGGTGATGCTGGTCAAATACTCCTACGCCTTCGTGGTGCTGCCCGGCGGCTTCGGCACCATGGACGAGATCTTCGAGTGCGCGACGCTGATCCAGACCGGCAAGATCAAGAACTTCCCCCTGATCCTGATGGGGACCGAATACTGGCAGCCGCTGCATGATTTTCTCTGTCATCGCATGGTCCCCGAGAAGACGATCCTGCCCGCCGACTGCGACCGGATCATCTTCACCGATTCGGTCGACGAGGCCATGGAGCGCATCCTGAGCGCCGCCACCCACGAGTTCGGGCTGGTCTGGCAGGCCGCCCCGCAGGGCTCGCCGCGCTGGTATCTCGGCGAGGGGCAATTGCAAAAAGCGGACCCCGAAAAAGTTCGGAAAGCCGGTTAGGTCCCCACCTACAGCATCGAGCTCGCCAGGTTCGCCAGCGCCGAGCGCTCCCCCTTCTCCAGATGGACGTGGGCGTAGAGGGGGTTCCCCCGCACGCGGTCGATCAGGTAGGAGAGGCCGTTGCTGCTGGCGTCGAGATAGGGGGTGTCGATCTGGAAGATGTCCCCCGTCAGGATGATCTTGGTCCGCTCGCCGGCGCGGGTGATGATCGTCTTCACCTCGTGGGGCGTCAGGTTCTGCGCCTCGTCCACGATGAAGATGACGTTCGAGAGGCTGCGGCCGCGGATGTAGGCGAGCGGCACGATGTGGAGCTTCTCGGTCTCCACCATCTCGTCGACCTTGCGGTACTCCCGCTCCTTCTCGTCGAACTGGTTCTTGATGATCCCCAGGTTGTCCCAGAGCGGCTGCATGTAGGGGTTGATCTTCGACTGGATGTCCCCGGGGAGGAAGCCGATGTCGCGGTTGGACAGCGGCACGATCGGCCGCGCCAGGTAGATCTGCCGGAAGTGCCGCCGCTGTTCCATGGCCCCGGCAAGGGCGAGCAGGGTCTTGCCGGTGCCGGCGGTGCCGGTGAGGGTGACCAGCAGCACGTCCGGGTTGAGCACGGCGTGGAGCGCGAAGGTCTGCTCGGCGTTGCGCGGCGAGATGCCGTAGGCGAGCGGCTTGACGACCCGTTCCAGGCGGTCGGTCGCCGGGTTGTAGAAGGCGAGCGCCGACTTCGAGCCGCTGCGCAGGATGTAGTAGTGGTTGGCGGCGGGACGCTCGGAGAAGGCGGCCTCGACCGGCAGCCATTCGTCCTGGTAGAGGCGGTCGATGGCGCCGCCGTCCGCGATCTCGACCTCGGCCTTCCCCTTGGGGAGGTGGGAGAGGTCCTTGATCTTGACCGTATCGTAGTCCTCGGCCGGCAGGTTCAAGGCGCGCGCCTTGAGGCGAAGGTTGATGTCCTTGCTGACCAGGATCACCCGCTTGTCGGGGGCGGAGCGGGCGAGGCTCAAGGTAGCGTTCAGGATGCGATGGTCGGCCTTGCGCGCGCCGAAGATCTCGCTGGCGTCGACCCCTCCGTTCTCGTCGGTGAGCACGCGGAACTTGCCGTGCGCCGGGCCGTCGAGCGGGATCCACTCGTGGAGCATGTTGTGGTTCGACAGCTTGTCGAGCTGGCGGATGAACTCGCGCGCCTGGAGGTTCAGGACCGAGTTGCCCTTCTTGAACTGGTCGAGCTCCTCGAGCACCGTGATCGGGATCGCGACGTCGTGCTCCTGGAAGTTCTGGAGCGCGTTGAAGTCATGGAGGATGACCGAGGTGTCGAGGACGAAGATCTTGCGTTGCGGCTCAGGCATGAAACGCCGTGGTCCTTTCGTGAATCAGGAACAGGCTAGCTCAGGCGGGTGACGAGGGCAAGGCGCCCCCCGCCAGGGCCATCGTTCTGACCACGCTTGCACTAAGATCCTCCCCGCCATGGAAGCCTCGAATCCCACCCCCCTCGCCTCGCGCCTGGAGGTGCTCGCCGCGGCGGCGCTCTTCTCCTCGGGGGGCGCGGTGATCAAGGCGATCCATCTCGCGGGGTGGCAGGTGGCCTGCTTCCGCTCGGCCGTCGCGGCGCTGGCGCTCTTCGTCCTGATGCGGGAGGTGCGGCGGCGGCCGAATTTGCGGGTGCTCGGGGTCGGGCTGGCCTACGCGGCGACCCTGATCCTCTTCGTGCTGTCGAACAAGCTGACCACCTCCGCGAGCGCGATCTACCTGCAGTCGACGGCACCGCTCTACGTGCTGCTGCTCAGCCCCTGGCTGCTCCGCGAGCGCATCCGCCCGCGCGACGTGGTCTTCATGATCGCGCTGGCGTGCGGCCTCGGACTCTTCTTCGTGGGGTTCGATCCGGTCTCCGCCACCGCTCCGAACCCGAAGCTCGGCAACCTCCTGGCGATGGCCTCCGGGCTCACCTGGGCGCTGACGGTGATGGGGCTGCGGGCGCTCGGGCGCGGAGGGGAGTCGTGGGGGCCGGCCGGAGCGTTCTGGGGGAACATCTTCGCGGCGCTGCTCTGCCTGCCGCTGTCTCTGCCGCTCGCCGGCAGCCGCCCCACGGACTGGGCCATGGTCGCCTTCCTGGGGGTGTTCCAGATCGGCGTCGCCTATCTCTTCCTGATCCGGGGGTTGGAGCGGGTGAGCGCCTTCGAGGCGTCGCTCCTCCTGCTGCTGGAGCCGGTGCTGAACCCGATCTGGACCTGGCTGGTCCACGGCGAGAGGCCGGGCGTCTGGTCGATCGCGGGCGCCGCCGTGATCCTCCTCGCCACCATTGCCAAGAGCCTGGTGGACGGGCGGGCGGCGGCCGCCCCTACTTCATCCCCACGGCCTTCTTCATCGCCGCCGTGATCGACTGCTTGACCTTGAAGAAGTCGGCCCAGGGGTCGGAGGGCAGATTCTCCAGCCTTTCGGGGAGGGTGCGGACGGTGTAGGTGTTGCCGCGCACGTCGGTCTCCAGCTCCTCCCAGAAGAGGGGCGCGGAGACCGGCGCGTTCTCCCGGGAGCGGGTGGAGTAGGCGCAGATCGAGGTCGCCCCCCGGCCGTTGCGCAGGTAGTCGATGAAGATCTTCCCCTTGCGGTCGGCCTTGGGGAGCTTCGAGGTGTACTTCCCGGGGTTGTCCGCGACCATCTTCTCGGCGACCGCCTTGGTGAACGCCTTGACCTCGTCCCAGTCGTCCTTGCGGGCGATCGGGAGCACCACGTGGAGCCCCTTGCCGCCGGTGCTCTTCAAAAAGGTTTGCAGGCCGAGGTCCTCCAGGAAGGCGCGCATGGCGAGCGCGCCCTCGACCACCCGGTCCCAGCCGAGCCCCTCGTCGGGATCGAAATCGAAGACCACGTAGTCGGGCTGCTCGATCTTGTCGCGGTGCGAGCCCCAGATGTGGATCTCCAGCACTCCCATCTGCGCCAGCGAGAGCAGCCCCTCCAGGGAGTCGACGGCGCCGTACGGCTGGGGGTCGCCGACGTCCACCCGGTAGACCGAGGCGGGGAAGTGCTCGTTGACGTGCTTCTGGTAGAAGCACTGTTTGGCGCGCCCCTCGGGGCAGCGGACCAGGGTGAGCGGGCGGTTGGCGAGATGGGGGAGGATCCACTCGGAGATCCGGGCGTAGTAGATCCCCAGCTCCTCCTTGGTCACCCCTTGCTCGGGGTAGAGGACCTTGCCGGGATTGCTGAAGCGGACCCCGGCGATCTCGACCTCCTGCTTCTTGCCCCGCCCCTGGGGGGGGATGGCGACCTCCTCGGGAGCGGGGTGGACGGCGGGCTTGGGCCCCTTCTTCATGGCCGTCTTCTTCGCCGCGGCCTTTTTAGCCGGCGCCTTGGCGGTCTTGGCCGCCGGACGCTTCGCCTCGGCCGTATGCGCTTCGGGTGGGGGAGTCTGGGGATTTTCGCGCGCGATCTCCTCCGGGCTCTTGTCCTCGCGCAGCCCCTGGAACGTGGGATGGCGCAGGATGCCCTCCCGGGTCCACTCGGTAAAGGCCACCTCGCCGACCAGCTTCGGCTTCAGCCAGTGGCTGCGGCGGGCCTCGGCGCCGCGCGGCGGGTTCTTGAAGGCCGGCTTCTGCACCTCCAGCTTGTCCATGCGGGCGCGCAGCTCGCGCAGGGTGCGGTCGTTGAAGCCGGTGCCCACCTTGCCGGCGTAGACCAGATTGCCGTGGGCGTCGTTGACCGCGAGCAGGAGCGCGCCGAAGCCGACGCGGGACTTCTCCGGATCGGTGAAGCCGACGATCGCGAACTCCTGCCGCTTCAGGCACTTCACCTTCAGCCACTCTTTATTGCGGCCGGCGTGGTAGGGGAGATCGGCGCGCTTGGAGATAATCCCTTCCAGGGCGAAGTTGCAGGCCTGCCGGTAGAAACCCTCTCCATCCCCCTCGATGTGATCCCCCGGGCGGATGGCCTTGCCGCCGCCGGCGAGGAGCTCGAGCAGCGCCGCCTTGCGGTCCATCAGCGACGCGCCGCGCAGGTCGTAGCCGTCGAGGTAGATCAGGTCGAAGGCGAAGTAGACGAGGTCATCCTGCCGGTTCTCCGCGAGGGCGTTCTGGAGCGTCTGGAAGCTGGTGGTGCCGTCCGGCTCCAGGACCACCACCTCGCCGTCGAGGATCGCCTGGCTCACCGGCAGCTCCGCCGCCTCGCGGGCCACGGGGGAGAAGCGGTCGGTCCAGTCCTTGCCGTGGCGGGTGATCAGACGGGCCTCGCCGTCGCGGATCTCGCAGAGGGCGCGGTAACCGTCGTACTTGATCTCGTGGATCCACTCCTCGCCGCGGGGGACCGCGTCGACGAGCGTCGCGAGCTGCGGCTCGATCGCGGTCGGCATCGCCGCCTTGCGGGCGCCCGGGATCGCGGCGGCCGCGGAAGACGGCTCGGCGGCTTTCTTCGCGGCGCTCTTTTTCGCCGGCGCCTTTTTCGCCGGCGCCTTTTTCGCGGTGGCCTTGGCCGCCTTGGCGGCGATCTTGTCCTTGAAGCTGGCGGTCTTCTCGGCGCGGTTCGATTGCCAGACGCGCTCGGGGTCGGCGGCGATCTCCTCCAGGCTCAGGCCGGTCTCGACGCTGTTGGGGTACTCCTGGACGACGGCGTCGTCGCTGCCGGGCACGGCGGTGTCGTCCTTCTCCTTGATGAGGAGCCAGTTCTCGTGCTCCCCCTCCTGATTGCGGGCGCCCATGCGCACCAGCACCCAGCGGCCGTGGAGCTTCTCGCCGTCGAGCTGGAACTTGAGGTTACCCTTCTTGTAGGCCGCGACCGGGTCCCCCTCGGGCGTCCAGGTGCCGCGGTCCCAGAGGAGCACGGTGCCGCCGCCGTACTGCCCCTTGGGGATGATCCCCTCGAAATCACCGTAGTCGATCGGGTGGTCCTCGACGTGGACCGCCAGCCGCTTCTCGCCGGGATCGAGGCTCGGCCCCTTGGGCACCGCCCAGCTCCGCAGCACTCCCTCCATCTCCAGCCGGAAGTCGTAGTGCAGGCGGGTGGCCGCGTGCTTCTGGATGACGAAGGATTGCCCCTTGGCCTTCTTGACCTTCCCCTCGGGCTCCGGGGTGGCGCCGAAGTTCCGCTTCTTTTTGTATTCCGTCAGACTCATGGCTCAAGCGCTCTTCCGTTTGGCGGCCGTCTTCTTGGCCGGCTTGGCCGCTTTGTGAGCGGTCTTCTTGGCGGGAGCTTTCTTTTTGGGGGTCGAACCGGCGGCCGCCTTTTTGGGCGTCGTCTTCCCCCCCTGCTCGACGCTCTGCTTGAGCAGCGCCATCAGGTCCACCACGTTGCCGCGGTCCGCCTTCGGCTTCGGCGCCGGCTCGGGGGAGGATTCGAGCTGGCCGGCCTCGACCCGCTTCTCGATCATCTTCATCAGGTCCTGGCGGTAGGTGTCCTTGTACTTCTCGGGGTCCCAGGCGGCGACCATCCCCTCGACCAGCCGTTCGGCCATGTCGATCTCGCGGTCGGTCACCCCTGCCTTGCCGCCAGGGACGTCGAGCTCGGAGGGGTCGCGCAGCTCGTGGGCATAGCGCAGCAGCTCCAGCGTCAGCACGTCGCCGCGGGCGACGACGACGGCGAGGTACTGGCGGGTGCGGATCACCACCTTGGCGATGCCCACCTTGCCGGTGCGGCGGAGCGTCTCGCGCAGCAGCGCGTAGGCCTTTGCCCCCTTCTTGTCGGGGCCGAGATAGTAGGGCTTGTCGAAGTAGAGCGGGCTGATCTCGTCGATGTCGACGAAGTCGACGATGTCGATCGTCTGCGTGGCCTCGGGGGCGGCGCCCTTCAGATCCTCGTCCGAGAGCACCACGTATTTGCCGGACTCGAACTCATAGCCGCGGACGGTCTCGTCCCACGGCACCTCCTTGCCGCTCTCCTCGCTGACCCGCTTGTAATGGATGGGCGACATCGTCTTCTTGTCGAGCAGCTTGAAGCTGATGTCGTCCCGCGTCTCGGCCGAATAGAGGCCGACCGGGATGTTGACCAGACCGAAGCTGATGCTGCCTTTCCAGATCGCTCGCGCCATGATTCTCCCTCCGCCACTTCGTTACCGGAAAGACGTGGGAACGCAAGATGCATGCCTTTCCGGACCGCCATGGGTACGATCCGCTTCCTTCAGCATCTTTTTGGTCCACATCTGCACCCCCTGTTCCTGTTCTTTACCGGTCTCGGCACCAGCGCGGTGCTCTGGCCCCTGCTGCTGATCTATTACTGGCTGATCGATCCCCATTTCGCGCGGCGGCTGTCGATCGCGTTCGCGGCGTCGTTTCTCGCCAACCGGATCTTGAAAGAGCTGTTCGGCACCACCCGGCCGTTCCAGGACGACCCGATGCTGAGCTCGCCGACGGCGGAGCGGACGGCTGTCGGGCACGGTTTCCCGAGCGGGCACTCGCAGAACGCCGCCACCTTCTGGCTGGCCTGGGCGTTCCATTACCAGCGCCGGTGGCTCTGGATCGTCGCCGCGGTGATCGTTCTACTGGTGGGGATGTCGCGGCTCTACCTGGGCGTGCATATGCCGGAGGACGTGGGCGGCGGTTTCGTGCTGGGCGCGTTCTTCGCCTGGGCGGCGGGGGGGTGGAAGGGCCCGCGGGGCTGGCGGCCCTCCTGGGATGTCCTGGCGGGCACGGTCACGCTCGTCCTCGCCTTCGCCGTCGGGGCGGAGCCGGGCGCCTGCGGCCTCCTCGCCGGCTGCGTCGTCGCCAAGCCGGCGTTCACGCCGCCGCGGACGGCCGGCGGCCGGATCGGGATCGTGCTGGGCGGCGCCGCCGCCCTGGCGCTCACCGCATTCCTGCTCTACTGGCTGCCGGAGAAGCTCTTTCCCGGCCTGGGGACCTCGTCGGCGCTGGCCTACCTTCTCTATCTGGTGGCGTCCGTCGTGGGATTCGGCCTCTGGCCGCGGCTCTGGCAGATCCTCACCTCCCGCGCTCAGGAATCATGAGAAACTAATCGCATGCGCCTCCGTCTCGCGAAGCCGAGCACGACCGGCGCCCGGGTCTACCGGGTGGAGTCCGGCGTCGCCGAGTCGCGGCCGGACGAACTGGCGACCGAGGAGCCGCTCGAGATCCGCCTGATCCAGGAAGGGCGGCGCCGCACGGTGGCGGTCACCATGCGCACCCCCGGCGCGGACGCCGAGCTGGCCCTGGGCTTCCTCTTCGCGGAAGGGGTGATCCGGCGGCGCGAGGAGGTGCTGCGCGTCCAGCCCTGTGCCGAGCCCGGCGAGGCCTGCGCCAACATCATCGAGGTCGAGCTGGCGGACGGGCTCCCCGAGCCGGAGCTCGCCGGTCTCGAGCGCCACTTCTTCGCCACCAGCTCCTGCGGTGTCTGCGGCAAGGCGGGGCTGGAAGCCCTGACGCTACGGGTGACCGAGGCGATCCCCCCGGGACCCGAGATCTCGCCCGAGCTCATCGCCACGCTGCCGGACCGGCTGCGCGAATCCCAGGGCCTGTTCACCGTCACCGGCGGGCTCCACGCCGCGGCCCTCTTCGACACCGACGGCGAGCTCCTCGCCGTCCGCGAGGACGTGGGGCGCCACAACGCCCTCGACAAGCTGATCGGCTGGGCGCTCGGCGAAGACCTCCTCCCCCTCAACCGCTTCCTGGTCCTGGTGAGCGGGCGGTCGAGCTACGAGATCCTCCAGAAGTGTCTGGTCGCCGGGGTGCCGGTGATCTGCGCCGTCTCTGCCCCGAGCAGCCTGGCGGTGGAGCTGGCGAACCGCTTCGGCCTCACCCTCATCGGCTTCCTGCGCGGCGACCGCTTCAACGTCTACAGCGGCGCCGAGCGGGTGGCGGGCGTCGCGGCGCGGATGCCCCTGCCGGTTCTGTAAAAGTTTCATAGTCTGAGCCTCACAGGCGGCGCGCCTGTGATTTTTGCCCCGCAAGGGGCAAAGGCATGTAGCCTGGGGCGTCAGCCCCAGGTAGACGGTCCACCACAACCCCTGAGCCCCGAAGGGGCGACGGCAGGCTCCCTGGCATGAACGATGCAGTTACCCAAACCGCAGGGCCGGTAGCACGGCGAACCGGCAGCACTCGAGAGAAATCCCGAGAGAAGCAAACGCAGTACCGGCGCGAAGCAGCCTTTCGCGGCCCCTCCCTGAATGGGGAGGCGTCCTGAGTCCACAGACCAGCCCGCCTCCCCCCTTTTTTTATCCAGAAGTTCTTCGCGGATGACTCCTGCCGGGTGCGGGAATTGCTACTCCCCGGCATGGAGGAACATCCTCTCGAAAGGAGACGACACCATGAGAACGAGATCACTTCCCATCATGGCGGCCGTCTGGCTGGGAGTCGTGATGATCCCGCTGGCCGGTTGCGATCGTGATGTCAACGCGGTGCACGCGGACCGGGACGCGCAGGGCAACACCACCGTGCGCGTGGACGGCAAGCAGGTGGATCAGAACGTCAACCAGGCCAACAAGGACTTCAAGGCCGTGGGCGAACAGATCAAGGACGGGGTCAACTCGGCCGGCGCCGCCATCGAGCGCGGTGCCGAGAGGGCGCAGGAGAAGATCGGCCCGGTGGTCAACGAGGCGATGGACAGCGCCACCATCACCTCCAAGGTGAAGTCCAAGCTGGCGGCCGATCCGGGGATCAACGCCCTCTACATCGACGTCGACACCGACAACGGCCACGTGACCCTCAAGGGCAAGGTCGCCCTCGCCGGCCAGCGCGACATCGCCGAGAGGATCGCCCGCCAGACCGACGGCGTCAAGGACGTGACGAACCAGATCCAGGTGATCGGCGAGCCGGCGGCGGCCCCGGTCGGCCAGTAGGTCCGGCCCCGCCCGGGCGTCGACGCCCGGGCGGAGCCTCCTCGCGATATGCTCCCCGGGACCCTCCGGATCCCGACCATGCGCTCCTATATCGCCCCGTACATCCAAAGCTTCCTGCCGCTCTTCGTGGCCATCAACCCGATGGGGATCATCCCCATCTACCTCAGCGTCACCGAGAACCTGTCCCCGGCCGACCGCCGCAGGCTGACGCTGCAGGCGATGCTCACCGCGATCGGGCTCTCGGTGCTGATCCTGTTTGCCGGCCAACTGATCTTTTCGCTTCTCGGCATCACCGTCAACGATCTCCGGGTGGGGGGCGGGCTGATCCTGCTGGTGCTCAGCATCTCCAACCTGATCTTCGGCGACTACCGCCGGCGCGACCCCACCGAGGGCGCGGAGGGGGAGGATCTCGCCTCGGTCGGCATCGTCCCACTCGGCATCCCGCTGATCGTGGGACCGGCGGCGATCACCTCGATCCTGGTCTCGCGGGAGGCCTACGGCTACATCCCCACCCTGGGCTCTTTGATCGTCAACATGGGCCTCGTGTTCCTGACCCTGGTCGCCAGCCCCTATATCGGCCGCGCCACCGGCAGCGCCGGCTCGCGGGCGATCGCCAAGGTGGCGAGCCTCTTCCTGGCCGCGATCTCGGTCGCGATGATCCGGGCGGGGGTGATGGGGATGATCTCGGGGAAGTAGGGGCCGCCCGCCACCCCGCCCCTTGACATCTGCCACCCTCGCCCCTACCATCAAAAAAACCGAACGCTCGTTCCGTAACATCCGATCCCAAGAGCCGGCGATGCCACGACCGAAGACCCAGGAAGAGAAGTCCGACGCCTCGACCCGCAAGGTCCTGAAGGCGGCGCTGTCGCTGTTCTCGCGACAGGGGTACCGCGCCACCTCGATGCGGCAGATCGCCAGCCGCTGCCATCTGTCGGTGGGCAACCTCTACCACCACTTCGGCAGCAAGGAGGCGATCTTCCAGCGCCTGATCGACCAGTACTGGGAGGTGCTGCTCGATCCCGAGCTGCCGCTCAACAAGATCTTCGCCGCTGCCCGCTTCCCCGAGGATCTGGAGGCGATGGCGGCGGCGATCGAGCAGGTGGTGGCCGGCAACTCGTCGCACATCCTGCTGATCTATATCGACGTCATCGAGTTCAAGGGGAAGCACATCAAGGCCTTCTACCAGCGCATGGCGGACCGCTTTTCGGCGGCCTACTCGGAGAGCTTCGCGGCGCGCAAGCAGGCGGGCGAGCTGGGCGAGGTCGATCCGCTGGTGGCGGTGATGCTCGCGACGCGCTGGTTCTTCTATTTCTTCACCGTCGAGAAGTGCTTCGGCGTCCCCATGCACTTCGGCCTGGACGCGCACCAGGCCGTCCACGAGTTCTCGAACATCCTGCGCCGCGGCCTCGAGCCGCGGGACTGAAAGCCATGCATCGCTTGAAGCGTCCCGTCGGACGCGAGGAGAGGATCTAATGTCGAGGAAGATGGAGCTTCTGCCGCGCTGGAGGGGAGTCCTTGGGCTGGCCCTCGCCCTGGCGCTGGGTGTGCTGGGAGCGGATCGTCTGGCCGCCCAGGTCTCGACCGCCAGCGTCGAGGTTCAGGTCGCCGGAACGGATGGAACGCCCCTGCCCGGCGTCACCGTCACGCTGCGCAACACGGAGACGGGCCTCACCCGCGTCGAGGTCACCGGCGCCGAGGGCACCGCCACGCTGCCCGCCCTGCCGCCCGGCACCTACCGGGCGGACATCGAATTGCAAGGCTTCTCGCCCGTCACCCAGGAAGGGGTGGCGCTGCGGGTCGGCCAGACCGCCCGGCTGCGGGCGACGATGAGCCCCGCGGTCACCGAGTCGATCGACGTCAGCACCACGGTGCCGCTGGTCGACGTCTACAAGACCGACACCTCGACCAACATCGTCCCCGAGCAGATCGAATCGCTGCCGGTGCCCGACCGCGATTTCCAGCGGCTGGCCTTCATCGCTCCCGGCGTGCAGCGCGAGCGCGGCGCCTTCCGTTTCGTCACTGGCGGCCCGGTGGTGGGCGCCGGCGGCAACGCCAGCCAGTCGACCATCCTGGTCAACGGCGTCGACTTCACGGACGCCGCGCTCGGCCTCTCGAAGATCCGCTTCAGCCAGGACGCCATCGGCGAGTTCCGGGTGATCAACAACCGTTATGACGCCGAGATCGGCGGCACGGCGGGCGGCGCGCTCTCGATCGTCACCCGCACGGGCACCAATCAGATCAAAGGCGCGGCCTTCGGCTTCTACCGCGCCGACGCGCTGCGCTCGCAGGGAGCGCTGGAGCAGAAGAAGAACGACTTCTCCCGCGATCAGTACGGCTTGAGCGTCGGCGGTCCGATCGTCCAGGACCGCGCTCACTACTTCGCCAATTTCGAGCAGATCAACGAGCGCAACATCACCCTCTTCCGGCCCGCCGGCGCCTATGCCTCGCGCGCCGACGACCTCGATCACCCGTTCGACCAGAGCCTGGCCTTCCTGCGGCTCGATCAGAATCTCTCCGAGGCCAACACCCTGGGCGGCAACTTCGTGATCGAGCGCTACCGGGAGAAGAACTTCCGCGTCGGCGGCGTCAACGACGAGTCCACCGGCCAGCGGCTCGACCGCGACAGTTGGAACATTACCCTGGAGGACGTGGCGGTGCTGTCGAGCGGCCGCCTCAACGAGCTGCGGGCGCAGGGCGGGCGGCGCAAGTTCTTCGAGCCGACCAACTCGCAGGCCGTGGGCGAGTGGTTCTCCTCGGGCAACACCTTGCAGACCGGGGCCAACATCCTGGGCGACCTGCTGGGGGACGGCAAGGAGTACGAACTGCGCGACACCTATCACTGGAGCGGCGGCGCGCATGACGTGAAGGCGGGCGCCTCCTACCTCCATCACCAGGAGCGGTCGCGCATCGACACCTTCCAGTACGGCCTCTTCACCTACGTGACCGACACCCGGGCGCTCCCGCTCGCCTACCTCTACGGCGAGGGCTCGGCCGACGTCACCTACGACACCAATCGCTACGCCGTCTTCCTCCAGGACGACTGGCGGGCGCGGCCGAACCTGACTCTCAACGCCGGCATCCGCTACGACCTCGACGACGGCGGCAACAACCCCGGCTTCACCCATCCGCTGGTCACCAAGGCGCGGCCGAAGGATACCAACGACATCCAGCCGCGGGTCGCCTTCTCCTTCGATCCGGCGAGCAACGGCCGGAGCGTTTTCCATGGCGGCGTCGGCCTGTTCAACGGCCGCTACCTGCTGGTGCCCGCCGGCGTTGAGCGGCAGCAGAACGGGGTCACCGGCCGCGTCTCGCGCACCCGGGTCAACGGCGCCCTGCTCGGCCTCAACACTCCGCCGTTCGTGCTCGACCCCAACAACCCGAGGAACACCGGCGTCCTACTGAAGCCCGACATCTCGATTCTCGCCCCCGAGCTCGACACGCCGGAGTCGACGCAGGCCAGCGTCGGCTGGACCCGCGCGCTGACCTCCCGCATTTTCCTCGACTCGTCGGCGGTCTACGCCAAGGGGCGCAAGGAGATCGTCATCCGCGACGTCAACTTCGCGGGGAACGCCAATCCGGTGCGGCCGAACGCGACCTACAATCAGATCAACCAGTACACCAACGAGGGGCGCAGCGAGTACAAGGCGCTGATCCTGCAGCTCAACGGGGCCTTGAAGCGGGGGGACCTGATCACCGCCTCGGTCACCGTGGCCGACAAGAAGAACATCTCGGACGACTTCAGCCCCGAGTTCCCCTTCGGCTATCCGAACGACCCGTCGAACATCGACGCCGAATACGGCCGCAGCCGCGCCGACGAGCGCTTCCGCTTCGTCCTCACCGGCATCATTCACCTCCCCTGGCAGCTCACGCTGGCGCCGATCTATGAGTACGGCTCCGGCCAGCCGTGGAACCACCGCCTGGGCTACGACTTCAACGGCGACGGCAAGAACTCGGACCGCCCCGCGGGCGTCGAGCGCAACGACGAGGACGGCCCGGCGTTCCGCCAGCTCAGCCTGCGGATCACCAAGAGCATCCCGATCCTCACCGGCCAGAGCCTGGACGTGATCGTCGAGGGGTTCAACGTCTTCAACACGGTCAACTACGACGTCACCTCGATCGACAGCGCCGAGTTCCTCTCCGGGCCGACGCTGGCGAACCCCGCTCTGCCGTTCCGGGCCAACCCCAACTTCGGCCGGGCGCGGGCGACCCTGCCGGGCCGCGAGATTCAGCTCGGGCTGCGGTGGGCTTTCTAGGGTGAAGGACAAGGTCGTCATCGTCACCGGCGGCGCGGCCGGCATCGGCAAGGCCACGGCCCGGCGCTTCACCGCGGCCGGGGCCCGGGTCGCCGTCTGGGACGTCAAGGAGGGGGATGGGGAGGACGGGACCTTCCAGAAGGTGGACGTCACCGATCCCGCCGCCGTCGAGGCCGCGGTGGCGGAGGTGTTCGAGCGGTGGGGGCGGATCGACGTGCTGGTCAACAACGCCGGCATCGTGCGCGACGCCCAACTCGTGAAGTGGAAGAACGGCGAGAAGACGGGCGAGATGAGCGAGGGGGACTTCGACGCCGTGATCTCGGTGAATCTCAAGGGGGTGTTCCTCTGCACCCGGGCGGTGGCGCCGCGGATGATCGCCGGCGGCGGCGGGGCGATCCTCAACGCCTCCTCCGTCGTCGGGCTCTACGGCAACTTCGGCCAGACCAATTACGCCGCCACCAAGGCCGGCGTGATCTCGATGACCCGGACCTGGGCGCGCGAGCTGGGGAAGTACAACATCCGGGTCAACGCCGTCGCGCCCGGTTTCATCGCCACCGAAATGGCTTTCTCGATCCCTGAAAAGGTTTTGGAGGGGATGGTCGCCCATACGCCGCTGGGGCGCCTGGGCAAGCCCGAGGACGTCGCCGAGGCCTATCTCTGGCTGGCCTCGGACGCCGCCGGTTTCATCACCGGCACGGTGCTCTCGGTGGACGGCGGTCTGGTTCTGGGGACGTAGATGCTGATCGCGGGAGATCTTCTCGGCGAACGGGCGCGCCTCACCCCGGACCGGACCGCGCTCGTCTACGTCCCCACGGGCGAGCGCTTCACCTATGGCGATCTCGACGCCCGGGCGGTCCGCCTCGCCCGGATCTGGCGCGGCCTGGGGGTCGGCAAGGGGGATCGCTTCGCGATCCTCGCCGACAGCCGGGTCGAGTATGTCGATGCCTTCTTCGCCGCGGCCAAGGCGGGGGTGATCCTGGTGCCGCTCGGCACCCGGCTCACCCCGCGCGAGCTGGCCGGCATTCTGGAGGATGCTGAAGTCTCGGGTTTGCTCTATGGCGGGGAGCATGCTGAGACGGTGCGGAGTCTGGCGGAGCTTCTGGACAAGGGACTTCAGGGACAGCAGGGACCTCAGGGACAACAGACTGGAGTCCCTCTTGTCCCTGGAGTCCCTGCTGACCCTTGCTGGATTTCCTTCGACGAGCCGGCCCTCCCCGGCCACCTCCGCCTTGCCGATCTCGAGACCGCCGAATCCTGGGCTCCCGAGCGGTGCGATCCCGAGGATCTCTGGTGCCTGCTCTACACCTCCGGCACCACGGGGAAGCCGAAGGGGGTGATGCTGCCGCACCGGATGATTCTCTGGAACGGCTACAACACCGCCGCTTCCTGGCAGCTCCGGCCGGACGACGTCAGTCCCATCTTCACGCCGCTCTACCACGCCGGGGGCCTGTGCGTCTTCCTGGTGCCGCTGTTCACGATCGGCGGCACCCTGATCCTCCATCGCGGCTTCGACGCGGCGGAGGTCTGGCGGGTCATCGAGCAGGAGCGCTGCACGATCGTCCTCGGCGTGCCGACCATCTACAAGCTGCTGATGGACGATCCCGGATTTGAAACGGCGGATCTGTCGAGCGTCCGCGAGCTGGTCAGCGGCGGCGCGCCGCTGCCGGCCTACCTGGTCGAGGCCTATCAGAATCGGGGAGTTCCGCTCCGGCAGGGGTACGGCCTGACCGAGGTGGGGGTGAACTGCTTCGCGATGACCATCGAGGAGTCGGTCGCCAAGCCCGGCGCGATCGGCAAGCCGCTGCTGTTCACCGAGGCGCGGTTGGAAGGGGAGGATGGCGCGGAGGTGGCGACGGATGAGGTCGGCGAGTTGTTGCTGCGCGGCCCGCACGTCTGCCGGGGGTATTGGAACAACCCGGAAGCCACCGCCGCCGCGCTCGACGCCGAGGGGTGGTTTCACACCGGCGACCTCGCCCGGCGGGACGCCGGCGGCTTCTTCTACATCGCCGGCCGCAAGAAGGACATGATCATCAGCGGCGGCGTCAACGTCTATCCCGCCGAGATCGAGGCCGAGCTGCTCCTCCATCCCCAGGTGCGGGACGCGGCCGTGGTCGGCATCCCGCACCCCACCTGGGGGGAGGTCGGGATCGCCTTCGTGGTCGCCGGCGACGAGCCGCCGGCCGCCGAGGAGCTGGTGGCCTTTTTGGAGGGGCGGCTGGCGCGGTACAAGGTGCCGAGGGAATTCGCCTTCGTGGACGTCCTGCCGCGGACGCCATACGGCAAGGTGGTGAAGGGGGAGCTGCGGGAGCGGTATCTTTCCAGGGAACCTTCCAGGGAGATTCCATGACCGATTCGATCCTCGCCCACCGCCTCACCGGCAATCCCGACGGCCCCCCGGTGCTCCTCTTGAACGGCAGCATGATGACCATGGGGGCCTGGGAACCGGTCGCGGCGCCGCTCGGCGAGACGTACCGGGTGATCCGCTGCGATTTCCGCGGGCAGCTCTTCTCTCCAGGGGAGGCTCCACCCCGCCTGGACGCCCACGTGGAGGACGTCGCCGCCCTGCTCGACGGCCTCGGCCTCGAGCGCGTCCACTTCGCCGGCGCCTCGTTCGGGGCGCTGGTGGCGCTGCGGTTCGCCGCGCTCCACCCGGGACGGGTGATCTCGCTCGCCGCCGTCACCGCCGCGGATCGTGTGGATCCCGAGTTCTGGGAGGGCTCCATGCTCGTCCGCGAGGCCGCGCTGGCGGCGGCGACCGGCGGCGACGGCGGCAAGGTGCTCGATCTCATCCTGCCGGTGACCTACAGCCCCGAGTACCTCGCCGCCAACGCCGAGCTGCTGGGCGCCCATCGCCGCCAGACCGCGCTCCTCCCCGCCGCCTGGTACCGGGGGATCGCGGCGATCATCTCCTCCCTGGAAGGGCTCGACCTGACGCCCGATCTCGCGCGCATCCAGAGCCCCACCCTGGTCCTGGCCGCCGCGGAGGACCGCATGTTCGCGCTCGACCGCTCGCGCCTGCTGGCGGCGGCCATCCCCGGCGCGCGGCTGGAGATCGTCCCGGACGGCAGCCACGCGATCGTCATCGAAAAGCCCGAGGTTGTGGCAAAAATCCTACTGGAATTCCTGGCCACAGTACTCTCTGATCCTTCCTAACCCTGGAGTCCGCATGCCGCGCTTCGCCAACCTGATCTCGACCGGCCTTTACCTTCCCGAGCGGGAGATCTCGAACGACCTGCTGCGCGAGCGTTTCCCGGAGCCGGCCGACCTGATCGACAAGTTCGAGGCCTCCACCGGCATCCGCCGCCGCTGGTGGGCGCCCGACGACTGGGCGGCCTCGGACCTCGCCGTCCGCGCCGCCCGCCAAGCCCTCGACGCGGCGGGGCGGCGCCCCCAGGACGTCGATCTGATCGTCCTCGGCACCGACTCGCCCGACTACCTGACGCCGGCCACCTCGGTCGTCGTCCAGGAGAAGCTGGGGGCGAAGAACGCGGGCACCTTCGACGTCGGCTGCGCCTGCGCCTCGTTCCCCACCGGTTTCGCCGCCGCCGCCGGGCTGATCGCGACCAACGCAGGGCTGAAGACCGTGCTGGTGATCGGCGTCTACCTCATGCACAAGCTGGCCGATCCGGCGGATCCGATGACCTTCTTCTACGGCGACGGCGCCGGGGCCGCGGTGCTCGAATCGGCGGCGGAACCCGGCTTCCTGAACGCCGCCTTCCAGGCCGACGGCGCCTACGCCGACTACTGGGGGATCTTCGCCGGCGCCACCGCCGAGCCGGCGACCGAGGAGTCGGTGCGCGCCGGCCGCCACCGCGTCCGCATGGTCCAGCGCTACCCCCCCGAGATCAACCACGAGGGGTGGCCGCGGCTGGTGCGCCGCCTCGCCGGGGAGGGGGGCTTCGCGGTGGCCGACATCGACCTCCTGATCTTCACCCAGGTCCGCAAGCCCTCGATCGCGCTGGTGATGGCCGACCTCGGCCTGCCGCCGGAGCGCACCCACACGGTGATGGAGGAGTGGGGCTACACCGGCTCGGCCTGCGTGCCCATGGCCCTCCACGACGCCCGCGAGAAGGGGAAGATCCGCCCCGGGGATCTGGTGGTGCTGGTGGGCTCTGGGGTCGGGTACAACCAGGCGGCGGTGGCGTTCCGGGCCTGAGCAAAGACCAACAAGGGACGCAAGGGACAACAGGGACAGCAGGGACGGAAGAACGCTCGGACCGTAGTTTTCTCGTCCCTGCTGTCCCTGTTGTCCCTTACGTCCCTTGTTGCCTTTTTCCCCAAGGAGAAAACCATGAACAAACCGATCCGCGTTCTCCCCATCCTCACCCTGCTCGCCCTCCCCCTCCCCGCCCTCGACTACACCGGCACCTCCACCCAGTTCGCCGGCGGCTTCAACCCCGCCAGCGCCGCCAATGGCGGCTTCGGGGGCGGCAGTTGCGTGGCCACCAGGACGCCGATCGTCTTCCTGCACGGCAACGGCGACGAGGCGAAGAACTGGGACTACCCGGCGGCGACCGGGGTGCCGTCCGTCTACGACGAGTTCCGCGCCGCCGGCTACAATGATTGTGAGTTGTTCGGGATCAATTATCTGTCATCCTCAGAGCGGGGCGCGCCGCAGCTCAACTATCACAATCCAACTAAGGCGGCGATGGTGCGCGACTTCATCAACGCGGTCAAGACCTACACCGGCAAATCCCAGGTGGATGTGATCGCTCATTCGATGGGGGTGACCGTCGGCATTCACGCCCTCGACTACGGCAACCTGTGGGGGAGCGTGCGCAAGTTCATCGCCATCTCCGGTGGGCTGCGCGGCCTCTCCTCCTGCTATTGGGCCGGCTACGCCAACCCGGCGGCCACCACCTGCGGCGGCCAGAACGTCTTTGATTCCAACATCTTCGGTTTCTTCCCCCACATCTCTCCCGGCTACAACCCGCGGATGGGCGACGGCGGCTACCGCGACAAGCCCTCGGGCAGAACGGCACAGTTCTATTCGATCCGCGCCGGCTACAACGATCAGATCGCCTGCTCCACGAACTCCTTCTACACGGGTTGCGGTGACACTTCGAAATTTGACTCGTATACCAATGTCAAATCGCAACTAAATGTAGGCCGCGGTTCGACCGCGGCGCAATTCGATTACAATTTCAGTGACTGGAGCGTATACAACACAGGCGGGGGAGACTCGGACGGAGTGGGCCACTTCCGGGCCAAGAACAACACGGGGGCCATTCAGCGCAACATGATCACCACCACTTGCACGGGGACGGGCTGCTGCTCGGGATACACGACCTCGTGCCAGTGATATAGCGGCCGGAGATGCCGTACTTCCGGCCTTTCTGAAATGGATGTCCTCCCCAGGTCACCCTTGTTGAGAGCGCAACTGAGCCCTCGACGGGCAGGGAGGACATCAGATGGATCACCCTTCCGAAGACATCCTGCAGCGGTTCGTCACGGGAACCGCCTCGCGCGAGGAGAGCCGGGCCGTCGTCAAGCATCTCGTCAAGGGGTGTCCGGCCTGTGCCCGAAAGATCCGGGATCTGATGGAGCCGAGGGCCGTGCCTGGCTCCGCTTACGAAGAGCCCCTGGACCGTTTCGATCAGGGCCTGATCGACGGCCTGGAAAGCTCGATCAGCCCGATGCAGACCCTGCCCACGGTGCTCCGCGGCGCCCTCCCCGATCCGCCGGAGGAGGGCGCGGCGCGGAAGAAACGATGAGGGCTTACCGCTGCGCCTGCTTCGCCACCGCCTCGGCCGCCTTGCGGGCCGCCTCGGGATCGCCCAGGTAGTAGCTGCGGAGGGGCTTCAGGTCGTCGTCCAGCTCGTAGACCAGCGGGATGCCGGTCGGGATGTTCAGCCCCACGATCTCCTCCTCGGAGACGTTGTCGAGGTGCTTGACCAGCGCCCGCAGGCTGTTGCCGTGGGCGGCGAGGAGCACCCGTTTGCCGGCCTCGAGCTCCGGCACGATCGTCTCGTGCCAGTAGGGGAGAAAGCGGGCGACGGTGTCCTTCAGCGACTCGGCCAGGGGGAGCTCCGCCGGCGAGAGGCCGGCGTAGCGCCGGTCGTGGCCGGGGTAGCGCGGATCGTCACGGTCGAGCGGCGGCGGCGGATCCGAGTAGCTGCGGCGCCAGATCAGCACCTGCTTGTCCCCGTACTTGGCGGCGGTCTCCGCCTTGTCGAGGCCCTGGAGCGCGCCGTAGTGGCGCTCGTTCAGCCGCCAGCTCCGGTAGACCGGAATCCACATCAGATCCATGCCGTCGAGAGTGATCCAGAGCGTGCGGATGGCCCGCTTGAGCAGCGAGGTGTGGGCGACGTCGAACGTGTAGCCCCCCTCCTGGAGCAGGCGGGCGGCCTCGCGCGCCTCCTCGATCCCCTTCGGCGTGAGGTCCACGTCCGTCCAGCCGGTGAACCGGTTCTCCAGATTCCATTGGCTCTCTCCATGACGGAGAAGGACCAGCTTGATCATCGCGTCATCTCCCTCGAACCTCCCGCGAATGCGCCCGGCTCTCCGGGGCTGTCGCGGCGAGAGGATATCAGTCGAGCGCCAAAGATTCGGCAGAACAGCGGTAACAAAACAATCCGGCCTTTCGCCCAAGAGCTGTGCGAGGCCTATGGCTACCCGGTTGTCCACTTTGCCCCCTCGATGGGTCGGACGAGATCCAAAAATACTGGAGCTCCTGGAGGTGGTGGACCAGGTAGCCGCCACCGATGCGCCGGTCCTGATCACCGGCGAGAGCGGCACGGGAAAGGAGATCGTCGCCCGCGAGCTCCACCTCCGGAGCCAGCGGCGGACGGGGCCGTTCGTGCCGGTCAACTGCGGCGCCCTCACCGAGACCCTGGTCGAATCCGAGCTGTTCGGCCACCTGCCGGGGGCGTTTACCGGGGCGGTGGCCCGCAAGCGCGGCAAGTTCGAGGTCGCCCAGGGGGGCACTCTCTTCCTCGACGAGATCGGCGAGACCAGCCCGGCGTTCCAGGTCAAGCTGCTGCGCACCCTGCAGAGCGGCGAGTACTCGCCGGTGGGGATGGCCGAGACCCGCTCCTGCGACGTGCGGGTGGTCGCCGCCACCAACCGCGATCTCGACACTTCGATGCAGGACGGGTCGTTCCGCCGCGACCTCTACTATCGTCTGAGCGTCATCCGCCTGGAGATTCCGCCCCTGCGCGACCGGCCGGGGGACATCCCGCTGCTGGTCCGCCACTTCGCCGCTTCCTTCGCCGCCGCGTACCGCAAGCCCGAGCTCCACCTGGAACAGGACTTCGAGGAGCTGCTGGCCTGCCATCTCTGGCCGGGCAACGTGCGGGAGCTGGAGAACGTGGTCCATCGCGCGGTGATCCTCTGCCACGGCGGGTCGCTCGTGCCCCACCTCCTCCCCCCCGAGCTGCGCAACGGTGCCGGCAGGCCGGGCGCCGTGTCCGAGCCGGCCAACTTCCACGAGGCCAAGCAGGTCGCCGTCGAGCAGTTCGAGCGCGACTATCTGGTCGCCATGCTGCGCGACTGCGGCGGCATCGTCAGCCGTGCCGCGGGCCGCTCCGGCCTCTCCGAGCGCAATTTCCACGAGAAGCTCAACCGCTACGGCATCGACGGCCAGAGCTTCCGCAGCTCCGGCCGGTCCTGACCCTCGCATCAGGGTTTCCTGACGGCGGCATCCGGATCGCGGTCCGCGCCGCTCTCGCCAATCCTCTCCTGGAAACACTGCAAGTCATTGTCAGGTAGCAGTTTGCGAGTTGCCGCGACGCTGGTTCCGGGGGCGGTCCCGCGCTTGCACTCCCAGGCTTCCGCGGCGGGCTGGAAAGGCCCGCTCTGGAGTGGAAAGGAGACGCATGATGGCTCGCTACTACGAGTCGGACCCCTACCCGGAGCTGCGCGAGATCCTGGCCCCCGAGTTCGCCGAGCTGCCGCCGGAGCGGCTGGAAGCGGTGCTCGGATATGCCCTCGGCGGGGGCTCCGTGGAGGACATGGAGAGCTTCTGGAGCAGTTTCAAGGATTTCGGCCGCGCGGCCGGCGGCGTGTTGCAGAAAGCCCTGCCGGTGGTCGCCACGGTCGCCGGCACGGCCCTGGGGGGCCCCGTCGGCGCAGCGGTCGGGGGAGCGGCCGGTCAGGCCCTCTCCGGCGCCCTGGGCGGCGCCCTCAGCGGCCCGAACCGCGGGCGCGGCCAGCGGGTGTTGAGCGGGCTGGCCGGAGGTGCCATGCAGGGGATCGGCGGCATCCTGGGCGGCGGTGGCGGTGCGGGGCGCGCCCTGCCGGGACCGCTCGGCGCCCTCGCCGGAGCCGCCGGTCCGGCGCTCGGCGCGCTGGCGGGTGGCGGTGGCGGCTCGCCCGCCGCGGCCCAGCTCGCCCGCACGATCACCCGGCCGGAGACCCTGCAGGCGCTGCTCGCCATGGCCCTGGGCGGAGCCGGCCGGCAGCAGGTCCCCGTCGCCGGCACGCCGGTGCCGGCCAGCGCTTTCGCCAACCTGCTCGGCCAGCTCGCCAATCAGGCCGCGGCCGAGTACCACCAGACGATCGCCGGCGAGGCGGTCGGCACCCCCATGTACCTGCTCGACCAAGCCGGCGAGTTCATCGGCGACCCCGCGGACCCGGCGAGCCGCGCCGAGGTGCTGCTGCGGCGCTTCGCCGAAGCCGACGCCCTGGAGGCCGCGGAGTCCGGCGAGGGCTATGACGACGCCTACGACGAGGGCTATGACGAATCCGACGAGCAGTGGGAGCTGGACGAGCTCGAAGCCGAGTACGACGAATTCGAGCTCGCCGAAGCGTATGGAGAGGACTGAGGTGAGCGCCACCGAGGAGATCGCGCGCCTGCAGGGAGTGCTGGCCGCCGGGGCCGGCGCGCAGGCGGAGCTCGCGGGCCAGCTCGCGGCTCACCCCGATCCGACCGTGCGCATGCTCGCCGAGATGTGGTCCCGGCGGGCGGAAGCCGGGGAAACGACGGAAGAGGAGGCTTCCGAGCCGCCGCGCCCGGCGGTCGAGGAGCTCGACCTCGACGACCTCGGCCTGCCCGGCCCGCTGGACGGCCCGGCCCTGCGCCGCCGCCTGGGCCAGCTCGAGCTGGAGCTCGAGCGGCTCCAGGAGATCAACGACACCCTGGCAGCGGCCCTGGGCGCCTGCCCGGTCTGCTGGGGTGACGACCCGGATTGCCGGGTCTGCCACGGCCGCGGCGGCCCCGGCAGCCGCCGCCCCAACCGCGCTCTCTTCGAGCGCCTGGTGACGCCCGCCCTGCCGCGGCCGCGCGGCTCGAATCAACCTCACCGCTTGCCGATCGACGATCGAGCAACCACCGAAAGGAGAGAAGGATGAACGGTTACGAATACGCGTTCGACAACGACGAGATGTTCGAAAACGACGAATCCGACGAGTCGTACGACGAGTCCTCGGACGAGGCCACCCGGTCCGGTCGCCGCGGCGGCCGGCCGCCGCGGATCAACCCCGGCCGCACCGGCCGCGGCACCGGGCTCTTCCGTCCGCGCCCGGTCAACAACAACAAGTACGTCACCCAGGCGCAGTTGGAGGCCGGCCTAGCCCGCGTCGGCAAGCAGATCGGGGCCAACTCGGAGGCGATCAAGAAGGTGGCCGCCCAGTCCAACAAGATCAACTCCGAGCTGGGCTCCGCCACCACCCGGCTCGACAAGCAGGTGGGCGAGCTCAAGAAGGAGGTCAAGAAGCAGGCCGAGACCAGTCTGCTGCTGACTCTGCTCCAGAAGCCGCCGGCGCTCAAGCCCACGACGCAGTCGGTGTCCGGCGTGGATGCCCAGGGCAACAACGTGAAGGTCGACGTCGTGACCAAGGTCGAGTACGAGAAGCAGAGCAACCTGCTGCCGCTGATGCTGATGATGTCGTCGGGTGGGCTCGGCGGCGGCAGCGGCGACAGCTCCAACATGCTCTTCCTGGCCCTGGCCCTGAGTGGTCAGCTCTAATGGCGAGCTCTGAAAGCCACGGAAAGGAGGTTCTAAATGGCTATTGACGTGATCGGGTTCGCGATCGCCAGGGCCGAGGCGGACAAGCGAGGCCTGGATCCGCAGGAGTCGAGCCGCATCGGAGTGATCGGCGCCGTGATGCCCAATCCAATCATGGCCCTGGTCGTCGCCCGGTCGATGGCGGAGCGGGAAGCGCCGCCGCCGGCGGCCAGCTCAACGCAGGAACTGCCGGGCATCGATATCACCCCGCCGAAGGATCCGGTCGATCCGGGCCCCGGCAAGGACCCGACCCATGCGGAGCTCATCGCCCACATCGACGAAGCCAAGGCGGACGCCAAGCATGCGCAGGCCACGGCGGACGGGGCCGCTCAAGCCGTCAAAGCTCTCTCCATCAAGGTCGACGAGGGTTTCAAGAGGATCGAAGGCCTGCTCAAGCCGCCGTACTCGTCGCCCTTGTCCGCCCCGATGGACCTGCAGCAGTCCACTCCGGTGAAGGGCAAGGGTGGCGGCGACAAGCCCTGAAGTTTCCAGCGCCGGCCGGCCGCCGGTCCCATTCCGGCGGCCGGCCGCAATCCCGTATCGCGGAGGATGAAGGACCATGGATCCAGCGCTCAAGGAGCTGATGAAGGGGAGCGGCGACGACGAGGTCGAGGCGATCGTCCGCCTCGATCCGGAAGGGGATATCCCGCCCCACATGCGGGTGATCGCCCGCTTCGGCGAGATCGCCACCGTCCGCCTGCCGCGCGAGCGGATCGCCGAGACCTGGGCCGACGAGTCGGTGGTGAGCCTGAAGGCGGCCCGCCCGTTCGGGCTCGATCCGGACCCCCTGCCGGCGGCGGCGGCGACCGAGGCCGAGGATCTCGAGGAGGAGACCGAAGACCGCCGCCGACCCGATGGGATCGACGCCACCGGCCGCGGCGTCGTGGTCGCCGTGCTCGACTGGGGCTTCGACTTCGCCCACCCCAATTTCCGCAACCGCGACGGCTCGACCCGCGCCCTCGCCCTCTGGGACCAGGCGGCCCCCGGGCGGGGACCGGAGCCCTACGGCTACGGCCGCCTCTACACCCGCGAGGAGATCGACCGCGCGCTGCGCCACGACGAGCCCTATCGCGCCCTCGGCTACCACCCGGCCTCCGGCGATCCCACCGGCAAAGGCGCCCACGGCACCCACGTGCTCGACATCGCCGCCGGCAACGGCCGTGCCGAGGGCGCGCCCCTGGGGATCGCGCCGGAGGCGGACCTGCTCTTCGTCCATCTCGCCACCCGCGGCGGCATCGGCGAGCAGGCGAGCCTCGGCAACTCCGTGACCCTGCTCGAAGGGCTCGACTGGGTCTCCCGCATGGCCGGCGGCCGCCCCTGGGTGGTCAACATGAGCGTCGGGCGCCACGGCGGCCCCCATACCGGGCTCACCCTGGTCGAGCAGGGGCTCGATGCCCTGCTCGCCGCCGCCCCCGGCCGGGCGGTGGTCCAGAGCACCGGGAACTACTACGCCGCCCAGGTGCACGCCTCCGGCTATCTGCGCCCCGGCCACCAGCACACCCTGCGCTGGTGTACCGACCAGGCCGACGTGACCCCCAACGAGCTGGAGGTCTGGTACCCCGGCCGGGATGTCTTCGGCCTGGAGGTCCGCTCGCCCGACGGCAGGATCGAGGTGCGCGTGCCGCTCGGCGGCCAGGCCGCGATCGAGATCGGCGGCCGCGAGGTGGGACGCGCCTACCATCGCGCCAAGGATCCCGGCAGCGGCGACAACCACGTCGACATCTTCCTCGATCCGCGGGCTCCGGCCGGCTGCTGGCAGGTGGTCCTGACCGGCGAGGACGTGATCGACGGCCGCTTCCACGCCTGGGTGGAGCGCGACGCCGGCTGCCCGAGCTGCCAGTCGCGGCTCGATCCCGGCGACGCCGATCCGGCGACCACCACCGGGACGATCGCCAACGGCTTCCGCAGCATCACCGTGGGGGCCTACGACGCCCACTCCGGCGACCGCACGCTCGGCGCCTTCTCGAGCTGCGGGCCGACGCGCGACGGCCGCCTCAAGCCCGACCTGCTCGCCCCCGGAGTGCGGGTGCTCGCCGCCCGTTCGGCCTCGCTCGGCCTCGGCTCCGACACGCCGCTCCTCACCCGCTACTCGGGCACCAGCATGGCGGCCCCGCACGTGACCGGCACCGTGGCTCTGATGTTCGAGGCCGCGGCCCGCCCGCTCACCATCCAGGAGACCCGCAAGCTGCTGCTGAGCACCACCCAGCCGGTCCGGCTGGAAGGGGAGCCCGCGATGCGGCTGGGGAGCGGCTATCTCGATATCGAGCGCGCCGTCGAGGCGGCGCGCAGCTTCGCGACGCCACCCCACGCGGAGAGCGCGCCCGAAAGCTTGGAAGTGGAAGAGGAACCGGCGCCCGAGCGTATTCCCGAGAGTGTTCCCGAGATCATGGAGCTCGCCGAGGCCTTTGAAGAGGCCCTCGAGACGGAACCGGAGGATGCGATGAAAGACGACGAGCGCCATGTCCATCCCTGCGGCTGCGCGGCCCGTGAAAGCTTCGCGGCTCCGGAGCCGGCAGCGGAGCCCCGCGAGTGCGGGTGCCGGTCCATGGCGAGAGAGGACGTGGAGGAGAGCGAGCCGGAGGCCGTCTACGACGAGACGTACGACGAGGCCGACAACGAGGCCGGCAACGAGGCCGATACGGATGAGACCTGGGAGCCCGCCGCCGGGCTGATCGAGCTGGCGGACGGCGTCGCCACCACCGGCGGCTCCCTGCTCGACTCGGTGCTCGCGCGCGCCGAGTCGGCCGGCGGCTGGTGGGAGGCCTCGCTCTCGCCCGCCACCCTCTTCGATTCGATCGTCGCCGGCGGTGCCCTGAGGAAGCATTTCGTGCCCGCCTTCGAGATCCTGGCGCTGCCGGGGGAGACCCCTCTGGAGCCCCTGGAACCGGGGGACCTCCTGGTCCGCCGGGGCCTGGGCGAGGGGGGGCTCGGACACGTGGCGATTGTGGCCGCGGGGGAGACCTGGGCGGCCGGGGACCTGGCCGGCGCCGGGCTGGTGGGCGAGACGCCGCGCCCGGGACGTTTCGTCCAGGTGGTGGAGGGGGGCTTCCAGCCGCACGGGCTGGCCGACGGCTTCGCGCGAAGAGCCTTCGACGAGACCGGCCGGCTGCCGTTCGACCAGGTCCTGCTCCGGCCGCGGAGCGTCCGGCCGGCGGCTTCAACGGCCCCGGTGCCGGCGGCCGCCGCTCCGGTCGCGGCCGCGGGCACGCCGCCGGCGCGGCCTGACCTCTCGATCCCCTGCCCGCCGCCTCCGACGCGGCTCGACCGCTTCGGCCGCGATCAGGCGCTCCTCACCCCGGCCCACCTGGCGGCGCTGCGCGGCCTGGCTGGGGACATCGCCGACAGCCAGGACACGACGACGCCGGCCCACACCGTCTGCCTGGTCGGGCACACCGACAGCGCCGGCAACGATGCCTACAACGTCGGCCTCGGCAGCCGCCGCGCCGCGGCCGCGCAGGCCGAGCTGATCCGCCAGATCGACCGCCTGCGCCCCGGCCTCTCGGCGCTTCTCACCTTCCAGCCGTCGAGCGCCGGCGAGGGCTCGCCGGTGGCGGACAACTCCACGCCGGCGGGGCAGGCGCTCAACCGCCGGGTCGAGGTCTTCGTCAACCGCCGCTGGCAGACCTCCTGCCTGACGCCGCCGGTCTCGGCCGACGACCCCGCGGCGTTCGGCAGCCATCCGGTCGGCTTTGGGGACTTCAACGGCGGCACGGTGACGATCCTGGGGCAGAGGCTCAGCGTGCGGGGCAACGTCTTCTATCCTGGGGAGCGGGCGGGCCGCGACGCGCCGTTCAAATCCGGTCTCGGCCCGGTGCCCGTCATCTTCCTGCTCCACGGCAACCATGGCACGAAGCATGACCCCGCCAACCGGCGGATCGAGGTCTGCCCTGACGAGGCGGGACCGGGATTCCTGACGATCTCCAACTTCCGGGGTTATGAGTATCTCCAGCGGCTCCTCGCCCGCATGGGGATCCTCTCCGTCTCGATCGATTGCAACGCCACCAACTGCACCGGGCTCTCCCCCGACAACATCCAGTTGCGCGCCGGGCTCCTGCTCGCCGCCCTGCGCCATTTCCGCTCGCTGCACACCCGCGGGGGCTCGATCTTCCGCGGCAAGATCGATTCCTCGAAACTCGGCTTCTTCGGCCACTCCCGTGGCGCGGAAGCAGTGCTGGTGGCGGCCGCGGCGGTGCCGGGGGCGAGCGATCTGAGCGGCGCGGTCGTCCGTGGGGTGCTGTCGCTCGCCCCCACCGACACCGGCACCGCGGCCCGGCCCAGCGATTTCGCCTTCATGACCCTGCTGCCCGCCGGCGATGGAGACGTCAAGTCGAACGACGGCGCCAAGTTCTATGACCAGGCGATCCCCAGTCCCTTCAAGAGCCAGCTCTACATCGACCACACCAACCACAACTTTTTCAACACCGAGTGGGTGCGGGACGAGGGGCGGGGGCCGGGAATCCTGGTCGAGGCCGATCACCGGCAGCTCCTCGCGGCCTATGGCTGCGCCTTCTTCCGCCGGGTGCTGTTCGGTCACGACACCCTGAAGTTCCTGCGCGGCGACGAGTTGCCGCCGGGCGTGGCGGCCGCTAACGTCCATCTGTCGTTCGAGCAGTCGGGAGCGCTGACCGTGGACGACCATGAGGATGCCGATCCCGGTCACAATACGCTCGGCGGGCCCAATCTCGGGTCCGCGGGCTTCACCGCCGGCGAGTTCGCCTTCGCGCAGGGGGGGACCACCTTCAACGGCACCTTCTTCGGGAACACCGTGGGCCTGGTGGCGCGGAGCGGCTCGCCGCGGGCGCAGTTCCGCTCGGAGCTGCCGGCGCCCGTCGACCTCACCGGCAGGGAGATCTGGACCCGCGCCGCCGAGGTCTACGACGGCAGCGGCGTGCCGCCCAACGCGACCGGATACCTGATCGGTCTCGAGGATGCGGCGGGCAGGATCTCCCTGGCCGATTCCGACCAGGCCGGAGGGCTGCCCCGTCCGTTCGACCGGCGGGCGGACGACCTGGCGCGCCCCCCTCGCCGGGACTTCACCAAGACCATGCTGACGACGCAACGCTTTCCCAGCGGCTGCTTCGCCGGAGTCCGCTTCGACATCACCCAGGTGCGAGCCATCGTGATCCGCCTGAACCGCAACGATGGCCGCGCCATCGCCTTCGATCAACTGCAGATCGTCTGAGCGCCCTGGAGGAATGAAATGCAAGACCGCCCGACATCCCGTGACGACAGGGAGCGCGGATCGGACGACCTCCCGGAGATCGTCGGCGTCGAGGCCCGGCGCATGCGCTACCGCGAGCCCCGGATCTACTTCGCCGGCCGTGAGCGGCGCGAGGCCCGCGAGGGGGTCGAGATCCTGGTCCGGACCTCCGGCCCTCTGCCCGTGCTGGACCTGACTCCGGTCCTGTTCGTCGGCGAGGTCCAGATCCCACGCTATGAGCCGGCCGGCCCGAGCCTCTACCGGTTCTACGACTTCGAGCCGCAGCGGCTCCAGGAAGGAGCGCCGGTCGCGCTCGGCTGGCCGTACGCCCCCGACCGCAAGATCCCGACCCGCTTCCGGTACCAGCCGCAATCGCCGCCGGTGAGCTGAGGAGAGAGCGATGAGACGAGAAGACACGCAGAGCCCCGCTGGACTGTTCGATGCCTTCACCCGCAGTGGCCAGGGGGCCGTCCGCCGCCAGCTCGGCGAGCGCTTCGAGGTGCTGGCCCTCCCCGGCGAGCGGCTGGACGACGATCTGCGCGAGGGGGATCTCGTCATCCGCCGCGCGCTGGGGGAGGGGGATCTCGCGTGGCTGACGGAGGTCGGCATCGCGGCGCCGCCGGACTTCGAGCCCGGCGTCCGGATGCCGTTCGATCATCTCGTGCTCCGGCCGGTCGAGCTCGGGGAGCAGGCCGCCCCGGGCCCGGCTCCCGGCCCGGCTCCGGACTCCCCGGTGGCGAGCCGGTTCATCGCCGCCCATTCCTCGCGCTTCTGCACGCCCGGGCAGGCGGGGAGCCAGACCTGCCGGTCGCTCGCCGCGCCGCGGCCGATCCGGCGGGTGATCGTCCACGTCCTGGCGGTCCCCTCCACCTCCCGGCGATCGGGCGTCGAGGCCGTCGTCGCCGGCTGGCAGAACGCCGGCCGCGAGGCCAGCTCCCACTATCTGGTGGACCGCGACGGCACGGTCACCCAGATGGTGCGCGAGGCCAACGTCGCTTTCCATACTCCGGGCAACAACTCCGACACCATCGGCATCGAGCACGCCGACGTCTGCAACGATCCCGCTCCCTTCACCACCCGTCTCTACGAGCGCTCGGCCGCGCTGGTGCGCGACATCGCCTCCCGCAACGGGATCGCGATCGGCCAGACCACCGTGCTCGGGCATCACGACGCCAACCCCAACCATGGCGATCCCGGCCCTTATTGGGATTGGGAGTACTACCGCTTCCTGCTCGCCTGGGACGGTCAGGACCGGATCAGCCGGCCGGTGCGCGTGGTGGCCGCGGCGGCCGGAGCCGCGGGCACGCCCGCGGGATGGCAGGCCGGGCAGCGGCGCGCCATCGCGAACGACCACTGCGCGGGTCCCCGCGACCCCTGGGGAGCCCGCTACTGGAAGGCGCGTCCGGCGGCCACCGGCGCCGCCGCCGAGCTCACCCTGATCGCGGAAGAGGCCGGCACCTACTCGGTCTCCCTCTGGTGGCCCGACGTGGCCGGCGCCAATCCGGCCGCGACGGTGGAGATCGCGACCGGCTGCATCTCCAGCCCCTGCCGCCAGACCGCCTCGACGCAGACCGTCACGGTCGATCAGCGGCGGAATTTCGGGCGCTGGAACTTCGTGGGGACCGTCACCATCGACGGTCCCCCGGGCGAGGTGAAAGTGCGCTTCCGCCGCGATTCGGCGCAGCCCGGCTGGATTCTCTGCGACGGCGCCCGGCTGCTGCGCATCGCGACGACGGCGCCCCGGCCGCCGGCCGGCCCCGGGCTGTCTGGAGAGAGTGATTCCGAAGACACCATCGTGCTCGACCGCTTCGCCAGCGACTCGGCCGCGCTGACCGCGGCCCACCGTGCGGCGCTCGCCCAGCTCGCCCGCGCGATCGTCGACAGCCAGTCCGGCCCCGAGCCGGTGCAGGGCGTCGATCTCACCGGCCACACCGACAGCAGCGGTGACGCCACCTTCAACGCCAACCTGGGGCAGAAACGGGCGGCCGCCGCCGAAGCCGAGCTGCGCCGGCAGATCGACGCGCTGAGCCCGGGCCTCCCGGCGCGTCTCGCCTTCCGTTCGTCGACCTCCGGAGAGGCGACGCCGGTGGCGGACAACACGACCGCCGACGGGAAGGCGAGGAACCGCCGGGTCGAGGTGCGCCTCCGCCGCGGCCGGATCGAGCCGGAACCGTCGACCGTCCGGGCGTTCCCCGCCGATTCCTTCGATCTGCCGGCGGTCGAGAGCTTCGACGAGGGCGCGCCGCCGGAGCCGGTCCTCGTTCCGGTCGGGCTCGACGGCCGCGAAATCATCGGCAACGGCACGCCGTCGCCGGGCGTTTTTTCCTGGAAGACCCTCGACCCCAAGGTGGCGCGGGTCTCCCCGATCACGGATAGCCAGGCGAGCCCGAACCGGGTCACCGTCTTCGGCCTGAAGCCGGGCGAGACCACGCTGCGGCTCGACTATCAGTCGAAATCGGGCAAGTCGAGCACCTTCGACCTGCCGATCGTCGTTGTCGACCTCCAGATGAGCCTGCTCGATCCCAAGGGCGCGGCCGTGCCGCTTCCGGGCGCCAACGAGCTCGCGCGGCCGATCGGCCGGGCCAACCAGGCCGCTCACCGCTCGGTGCTCGTCCAGCTTCAGCCGGCCGCGGCCCTGGCGGGCAAGACCCTCGAATGGACGTTCGTGCCCGAGCCGGGAATGCGCCAGGCCCTCCCGGCGGGGAGCTCGACCCTCCAGCGCGAGGGCACTTTCGTCTTCACGGCGGGATCGTCGCCGTCGTCCGGCACCAGCGTCATCGACGGCGACGGGAAGGCCGCGGTGCGGGTCAACCTGCCGAATGCCGCCTTCAACCGCGGCCGGCTCATCGCGGCGGTGGCCGGCAGCCCCGCGGCGAGCGTCCGCATCAGCCTCGAGGTGCCCGGCGTCGTGGTAGTCGATCCCGGGCACGGCGGCTCGCGGTCGATTCCCGACTCGTCGAGCAACAACGCGCACGGCGTCAACTCGGGAGTGCTTGAAAAGGATCTTGCGCTCGACGTCGGGCTCAAGCTCCGCGACGCCCTGCTGGTCTCCCCGCGTCTGGTCAAGGTCTTCATGACGCGCGACTGCGACGTCAACATCGGCGGGATCGAACGGGCGGTCCTGGCCCGCTGCAAGGGGGCGGACGTCTTCCTGAGCATCCATTTCAACGCCGACCCGAAATCGGCGGCGACCCGGGGGACGTCGACCTTCGTGCGCGCCCTGACCAACGGCAACGTCAACCGGCCGGAGGATTTCAATCTGGCGCAGCGGGTCCAGACCGCCGTCGTGCCGGCGATCCCCGGCGGACGGAGCCGCGGGGTGCTGGACGACACCCAGACCCAGCCGAGGTCGCTCGCCGTGCTGAACGACGACAACCTCGGCAACACCGCCGCGTTCCACCCCATCCGCGCCTGCCTGGTCGAGGTCGAGTTCCTCACCAACGCCGACGCGGACCGGCAGTTCAACCAGGCGGCGGACCGCGAGACCCTAAAACGGAACGTGGCGCGAGCGATCGCGGCGGCGATCCTCGGCGACCTTGCGAATCAGCCGTAGCGGGAACGACACCGCGGGAGAAGAGTCCGGAGATGCCGGCGGCGTTCTGTAGATCGGGGGAGCGTTCCGCTCCCTGCTTCTGCAAGACGCCTTCCGATTACGACGAGCTGTAGATCGGGGGAGCGTGACGTTCCCCGCATCTACAAGACGTCGTCTGCTTGCGACGTTCTGTAGATCGGGGGAGCAAGGTGTTCCCCTCATCTACAAGACGTCGTCTGCTTACGGCGGTCCGTAGATCGAGGGAGCGTGACGTTCCCCGCATCTACGAGACGTCGTCTGCTTACGATTTCCTGTAGATCAGGGGAGCGAGGCGCTCCCTCGCGGCAGTGGCCTGTAGATCAGGGGAGCGTAATGCTCCCTGGAGATACAAGCTACTTCTCGGGGATTTCAGGGGATTTCGGGCTCGCCGCCGCCGTTTCGCGGACTTCTTCGCGGCTCTGGCGGGGCGCTTCGCGAACTTCCGGCCGCGGAACGGCTGGATGCCGAAACGAGCCAGCTCCTCGTTCTGGATCCCCATCTCTATCTTGAGCACGCGGCGGATGGTGGAGGCGAGCCGGCGCCCTTCCGCCAGGATCTCGTTGATCCGCCGCGTCGCCTCCTGCTTGCGCGCCTGATAGTCGGCCTGCTCGGCCTGGAGACGGTGGACCTCGTCGAGGAAGCCCTGGAGCTTGGCCTGCGCCTGCTGGAGATACGGCGAGCCGGCGGTCGTCTCCGGCGTGACGGCTTCGTTCAGGACCGCCCAGTCGCCGACCGTCTCTGAAATGCGGGTGCGCGGCATGGCCTACAGATTCCAACCCTCGGGGTAGCGCGGCGGAGAATGGATCCGCCGCAGCTTCGGATTGAAGTCCGAGGAGTCGGGGCCGTCCTCTTCGTCGGAATCCCACTTCCTGGAGTAGGTCCCGAACCGTTTGAGGGTGGCGGGCCCACGGCCCCGCCGGCGCTTTGCCTTATCCCTTTTCTTGGTCTGCTGGTCGTCGTCGCTGCTCTCCGAGCTGACGTCTTCCAGCGAGGGGTAGTCGACGGAGTAGTAGACCTCGGCGTCGGGCCACCAGTTCTCCAGCCGCTGGGCGCAGTTGTGGAAGTCGCTGCCACACGGCGCGAGCTCCGTGTAGACCCAGAGCACCTTGTACGTGACTCCCAGACCCTCCAGGTAATCGTACAGCCGCTTCTCGGAATGCAGCCCCCCGGAGGGCATGGTCTCGTACTGCCGCCCTCCCCACTTGCCCTTCGTCTTGACCTTGTAACAGGCGGTCGCGAGGTTCGCGCCGCCGACGTCGTTGTCGCGGCGATAGTGACGAGCCCGCCGGGCGTAGTCGCTCTGGAAATAGGAGACCTGTGTCGCCGGCTGGATCACCGCGCTGCGCTGGATCGCCGCCGTCACTGGCAGCCTGGCGGCAGGCCGTGCGGGTGGCGGCGCAAGGAACGCAGGGCGAGGAGGGGCCGGCGGACGGGGAACGGACGGCGGCGCGATGGCCTTGGCCTGGGCCGCGGCAGGGTGGGCCGGAGGAGCCGGGAGGCGCAGGGGCGGAGGAAGATGGGGCGCCGGTGGACGCGCCGGAGGCGCCTGGAGCTTCGCCTGAACGTGAGCCGCCACGGGTCGTGGACCGGGAGGGGGTGGAGCGATGATCTTCGCCTGCACCGCGGCGACTACCTTCTGGACGTGCGGCGCCGATGGGCGGCCCGAGGCGGGTGCGGACAGCCTCGCCTGGGCCGTGCGCGAGAGCGCGGCCTGCACGTGGGGGGCGGCGGTCCGGGGGGGCGTCATGCCAGGAACCTCTCCAGCAGCCGGTGAAAATGGTGCGGCCCCTGCTCGCGCGACGGCGAGTAGCGGCCGCGGTGGTAGAGGCGCGAGCGCACCCCCCGCTGGACGCTCTCGACGACCGCCTCGTCCTCGCGCTCGACGCGGTCGAGGCCGGCGCCGGCGCCGCAGTCGAGCCGGGTGGGGTCCCAGACATAGGAGAGGAAGGAGACCCGGGTGCGGTCCGGCGCCAGCGGGCGGACGACGTTGACCGAGATCCCCCAGGGGTAGAAGTTCAGCATCGTGTTGGGGAAAAGCCAGAAGTAGTAGCCGGCGATCTTCTGACCGTAATCTGGAGAGGAAGGCGGGAGATCGAAGACGTCCTCGCCGCCGCTCCCCACACCCACCTGCAGGTTGGACCAGGGGAAGAGCTCGGTGCGGTACTCGCCGTAGTCGAGCGCGCCGGCCAGCCCGGCGTGGACGTAAGGGATGTGGAACCCCTCCAGGTAGTTGTCGCAGTAGAGCGCCCAGTTGGCCCGCACCAGGTAGTCGCGCGAGCGCGCCGGGTCGAACACCGCCTCGTGGAGCGGCAGCCAGGAGACCCGGGCGTCCATCTCGGCCAGCAGCTCGGCGAGCGGGAAGGCGGGATCGAGCGCGGCGAACACCAGCTTCCCCCAGGTCCCGAACGGCACCCTGGCCAAGTTGTCCGCCGGCGAGGGGAACCCCTGCGCGCCCTCGAACTCCGGCATCGAGAGAAAACGCCCGTCGTGCGCGAAGCGCCGGCCGTGATAGCGGCAGCGCAACGCCGGCTGCACCCCGGCGTGCTCGCAGACCAGCGTCCCCCGGTGGGTGCAGACGTTGGACAGGCAGTGGACCTGGTCGCCGGAGTCGCGGGTCAGCAGCAGCGGCTCGTCGAGGATCCCGTCGAGCAGGGTGAACGGGTACGTGGCCCCGGGGACGCGGACGGCGTCGGTGTCCGCCACCAGTTGCCAGCTCCGCGCGAAGACGCGCTCGCGGGCGGCCGCGAACCAGCGCGGATCGCTGTACACCTCGGCCGGCAGGGTCGCCGCCCGGCGGATGTCCGCGTCGATGGTCCAGGAGAGGGGCATGGGAGGCTGGCAGTCTAGGATGGGGCTGTTTGGGGGTCAAGGTCGGGGGCGGTGGAAGCGCTTTCTGAAACGCTTCCACCCGCTGTCCCGCTTCCGCCGGGCGGTCACACTCTGGTACCGAAGTCATCTGATTTTTTGCTGTTTGTCACCGCGGCGCCGGGGCCGCGATCCTGGGACGGTCAGCCCTTGGGGGGAGAGCCATTCATCGGAAGGCCCGTGAGGTCGCCGGGCCGATCCATCTGCTTCTGTAGGACTCTGTTTTTCAGGGCGCCCGGCGGTAAGGGGGCGCCCCTTCTATTGTCTCTGTGCTACCATCCTGCACATTCACTTGATCTTAAAAGTGGGGGTCCGCGATGGCCGACAGGTATGAGGCGATCGTCATCGGAAGCGGGTTCGGCGGCGGGATCAGCGCCTGTCGGCTGAGCAAGCGGTGGCCGGGAAAAGTGATGGTGCTGGAGCGCGGGAAGCGGTATCCCATGGGCTCGTTCCCGCGCGCGCCGCACGACTTCGCGCGGAACTTCTGGAACATCTGCGACGTCCCCGGGGAGCAGCGGCCGCGGCCGAAGGAGATGCAGGACTCCGAGGCCCACGGTCTGTTCGACATCCGCAACTTTCACCACATGGACGTGGTGCTCTCCGCCGGCCTCGGCGGCGGCTCGCTGATCTACGCCAACGTCTTCATGGAGCCCCCCGAGCACGTCTTCGACGAGCGCTGGCCGGCGACCACCAAGAAGGCGGCGCTCGCCCCCTACTACGGCATCGCCAAGCAGGTGCTGGGCTCGCGGCCGATCCCGCGCAACGGCGATCCCCGCCGGGAGATCACCCGCACCCGCCTCTTCGAGCAGGTGGCGAAGGCCACCGGGCGGGATTCGAAGCTGGTGGACATCAACGTTTTCTTCGGCAACGATT
Source organism: uncultured Acidobacteriota bacterium (assembly GCA_963761645.1). GTDB lineage: Bacteria > Acidobacteriota > Thermoanaerobaculia > Multivoradales > UBA5704 > DATARR01. Next base: position 34,699 of record CAVXIG010000051.1, on the reverse strand, counting down.
TCGACAACCCGCTGCCGATCGGCGAGCAGGCGCGCAACCGGTACGGCGCCCTCCAGACCTCCTGCGTCTATTGCGCCGAGTGCGACGTCGGCTGCAACACCCATTCGAAGAACACGATCGATCTCAACTACCTGCACGTGGCCGAGCACCGCTATGGCGCGCAGGTGCTGACCGAGCATCTGGCGCACACCATCGTGCCGCTCGGCGCCGGCGGCGAGGAAGACCCCGCGGCCGACGGCTCGCACGGCTACGCGGTCTATTTCTACGACCTCAACCAGGGCGAGAAGCTGGTCAACAAGGCGCTCACCAACCGCGTCGTGGTGTCGGCGGGGACGCTCGGCTCGACCGAGCTGCTGATGCGCTGCCGGGATCTCTACAAGACCCTGCCGCGGCTGAGCGCGCAGTTGGGGAAGCGCTTCTCGGGCAACGGCGACTTCCTGTCGTTCGTCATCGGGCACGAGAAGCCGGCCAAGGGGATGCCGCCGGCCAACCCCAACTACGGCCCGGTGATCACCCAGCGGATCGATTGCAACCTTTTCGAAAATTTCATCAAGGACCGCGCCTTCATCCTGGAGGACGCCAGCTATCCGGTCTTCACCTCCTGGTTCGTCGAGGGGATCAAGCCGCGCTGGATGCACCTCCAGGCGATCTGGCTCTGGCTGCGCAACCTGGTCGGGCGCTGGATCCGGGGCGACTCGCCGGGGAGCGTCGGCTGGGCGCTGAAAGACCTGCTGTCGGGGGACATCTCCTGGAACACCAGCGTGCTGCTCTGCATGGGGCTCGACCGTTCCAACGGCACCATGTCGCTCGACAAGGAGGGGTCGGTCACCATCGACTGGCCGCAGCAGGACAGCATGCCGCTCTACAAGGCGATCGTCGAGGAGTGCAAGCGCTACGGCAAGGAGGTCGAGGGGAAGGATTTCTTCGTGCTCCCCACCTGGTACCCCCCGGTGCGCAAGAACGTCTCCGTCCATCCGCTGGGCGGATGCGTGCTGGCGGACGATCCGGCCCAGGGGGTCACCAGCGCCGACCTGCCCACCTTCGGACAGGTCTTCGGCTACACCGGCCTCTACGTCGCGGACGGCGCGCTCCTCCCCTCGGCGGTGGGGGCCAACCCGACCGCCACCATCTCGGCCCTGTCGGAGCGGGTGGCGGAAGGGATCACCGGGATCGCCCCGGACGCCGAGCTTTGAATTCATTTTGTCATCGTTCCGAAGGAGGGGCGGATGAGCGCACAGACCATAGGGATCTCGTTTCGTGAGGTGATGTCGGGCGGTTTCGCGCTGGGGGCGATCGATCCGGCGGACGGCGAGAAGCGGGGGCGCGCCGAGGGCTCGGAGATGACGCTGCACGCGGCGATCGACATCCAGGACCTCGACCGTTTCATCGCCGAGGCCGATCATCCGGGAGCGCTGACCGGCACGCTCGACTTCACGCCGTTCGGCGACGGCCTGGCGTCGACCTCCGGCATCTTCAATCTGTTCAGCCCCACGAGCGATCCCAAGCTGAAGCTGATGGTCTACGAGATGGGCTTCCAGCACGGCGGCAAGAGTTATTACCTGGCGGGGCAGAAGGACGTGCGGCAGGACCCGATCTTCGATCTCTGGAAGGCGACGACCACCCTCTACTCCAAGCTCCACGAGGGGACGGACAAGAGCGGTCCGGTGGTGGGAGCGGGAATCCTGACCCTCGGCGTCAAGCAGCTCATCCAGTTGATGTCGACGATGAAGGCGCCCGGTGCCACGTCGTTCACCGAGACCTCGGAGGCGATGGCGAAGTTCGGCCGCTTCTTCCTCGGCGAGCTCTGGGACACCTACGTGAGGCACGTCAAGCCATGAGCCTGAAGACGTTCCGCGATCCGCACATCTCCCGCTGGCAGTCGGTCGTCGAGGAGGTCCTGAATCGCAAGGAGGGGACGGGCGCCGGCGGCGCGGCCACCCGTCCGACCCTGGATCATCCGGTGGTGGCCGCGGCCACCGCCGCCGGCTCGGCCGCGCTGAGCGGGGTCGCCACGGCAGCGGCTCCCGCTGCGGCTCCGACGACCAAGGCGGCGCCGGCCGGCTGCTCCGACGACGAGTGCGCCCATCTCGCCCTGCAGCTCGCGACCGCCAAGATCGAGCACCGGCCGGAGGCCGAGATCCAGCAGCTCGAGGACTCGCTGCGCTTCAGCACCTGCGATCCGCTGTGGGCCGAGGCGGTGACCGAGTACGTCCGCTACTTCGACGTCGACAAGGGGAAGATCCCCTACCGGCCGTCGAAGGGGCCGGACGACCCCGCGCCCCTGCCGCTGGTGGAGAACGCCACCGTGGCGCTGATCGCCGACTGGGGAACCGGCACGGCCGAGGCGAAGGCGCTGCTCCAGCGGGTAGCGGCCCACAAGCCGGACGTCCTGATTCACCTCGGCGACGTCTACTACTCCGGCACGACGACCGAGAACGAGCAGTACCTGCTCAGCATCGTCAACGAGGTCTTCGGCCGCGGCGCGGACCGCCCGATGCCGGTCTTCAACATGACCGGCAACCATGACATGTACTCGGGGGGCGGGCCGTTCTACGACCTGCTCGGGCAGCTCAACCAGCCGCCGCTGGCGCCGCCGGGGCAGCTCCAGACCAACAGCTTCTTCAGCCTGCGCAGCTCCCGCTGGCAGTTGCTGGGGATGGACACCGGGCTCCACGACAGCGACGTCTTCGACGTCGCGACCGACATGACCTATCTGGAGGATACCGAGCTCGCCTGGCACAAGCACCAGATCGCCACCGCCGGCGGCCGGCGCACGATCCTGCTCTCGCACCACCAGCTCTTCTCGGCGTTCAACCAGATCGGCCCCAAGGAGAACGCCGACCGCACGACGAACACCCTCCTGCACTCCCAGTTCGGCGACGTGCTGGACCAGGTCGACGCCTGGTTCTGGGGGCACGAGCACAACCTGGAGATCTACGGCCCCTACCTGGGCCTGGAGCGCGGGCGGTGCATCGGTTGCGCCGCGGTGCCGGTCTTCGTCGCCCAGGACCCCTACAAGGCCTGCGCGGGCGGCGACAAGATTCCGCTGCTGCCGGCCAACCCCGCCATCCCCGGCGTGCCGGTGATGCTCGGCACTACGGGCGGCGTCTACAACCACGGCTACGTCATCCTGAAGCTCGACGACGCCGGCGGCACGGCGACCGTCTCCTACTACCAGGACACGGATACGGGGGCTCTGCTGTTCCAGGAATATTGATACTCGGGGGATAAAACGAAAAGAGCCGCTCCCTGCGGAGCGGCTCCATCGGTCGGTGAGTGATCCGTGGTTCAGATCTTGACGACGTTGCTGGCGGCGGGACCCTTGTTGCCATCGACGATGTCGTACTCCACGCGGTCACCCTCGGCGAGCGACTTGAAGCCGCTGCCCTGGATCGCCGAGTGGTGGACGAAACAGTCCTTCTGACCGTCCTCCGGCGTGATGAACCCGAAACCCTTGGCGTCGTTGAACCACTTCACTCTTCCGGTGTTGCGCATTCCTGAACTCTCTTTCTTTGATTTTGCCCCAGAAACACGAAAGGGACCCGTTCAAAAGCCAGGTCCCTTCGCGTTCACTGGTTACTGAGACAGGCTTGTCCGTTGCCTGCCGGAGGGGGACGCTACGCGCAAGGCGGGGGATTGTCAAGCGCGCTCCCCCCAGGGTCTTAGCCTCCGAACCCCTCGCATGCACCCGCGGTGAAGGACCGCACCTCGCAGCTCGCGAAGCAAGCGTTGGAGTAGGTCTGGCCGTTGCAGCCGCAGACCGGATCGAAGAAGAGAGGGCAGATGCACGACTCCCGCTGGAATGGCGGGGGGATTCTGCAAACGTTCCCCTGGCCGGGGAACTCGTCGGGGGGGCCGTTCCGGACCAGCAGGACCTCGGGGACCGTCGACGGGAGGGCCGTCAGGCCGGGGCTGGCGGTCTGCTGCGCCGCGACGGTGGGCAGGCAGAACAGGATGGCCAGCAGGATCGCGAAGACGAAGGCGGGGATCTTCTTCATGTCTGGACTCCTTTCGTGGACATCGAGGAGCGGCCGGGAGGCCCGCTCGCGGGGTTGGCGGACCGGGCTACACGTTCGGTCCGCAAGGGGAACGGCGTCCCCGAGTCTTTTTATAACACAAACCAAAGCTGTCGGTCGCGACCCTGCCCGCAGGCGTGCCCGCCCCTGATGGATAATCCCCCCCATGGACCTCCCCGGCGACCTCCCCACCCCCGCCGCGCGCGGCGCCGGCGCCATTCATCGCGCGTTCGACGAGCATCACCGGGCGTTCCGCGCGATCACCGGGCGGGTGCGGCGGCGGTTCGAGGAGCGCGACTGGGAGGGGATCCGGCGCGATACGGTGGAGAAGCTCGAGCTGCCGTCGCGTAGCCTCGACGAGACCATCGCGATCCTGCGCGGACAGCTCGGCGACCGCCTCTGCGACCGCGGGATCTGGGAGGCCATGAAGGCGGCCTACACCCGCGAGATCCTCGGCCGCGACGACTTCGAGATCGCCCAGACCTACTTCAACTCCCTCACCCGCAAGGTCTTCCCGCGCGACGGCGTCGATCCCGCCCTCGACTACACCGCCGGCGAGCTCCCCGTCCCCTTCCAGGGGTGGGAGATGGCGAGCGCCCGCGTCTACGCCGTCCGCCGGGTGGACGCCGGGGTGATCCGGCGGGTGCTCGAGGACGCCGGCTTCCAGACCCCGTTCCGCGATCTCGACGGCGACGCCGCGCTGGCCGCCGAGCGGCTCGATCAGGGCCTCGCCGAGGCGTTCGACGGCGCGGAGATCGACGCCCTCGACGTGCTGCGGCCGGTCTTCTTCCGCAACAAGGGGGCCTATCTCGTGGGGCGCGTCCGCCGCGGGGAGGCCCGGCTGCCGGTGGTGCTCGCGCTCGTCAACCACCGCGAGGGGATCGAGGTCGACGCCGTGCTCCACACCGAGGACGAGACCAGCGTCGTCTTCAGCTTCGCCCGCTGGTACTTCCACGTCGACGTCGCCAGCCCGCGCGAGGTGATCGGCTTCCTGCGCTCGATCCTGCCCAGGAAGCGGGTCTCCGAGCTCTACATCTCCCTCGGCTACAAGAAGCACGGCAAGACCGAGCTCTACCGCGACCTGACCGCCCACATCGCCCAGACCGACGACCGCTTCGTCCCGGCGCCGGGAGCCGCCGGCCTGGTGATGGCGGTCTTCACGCTCCCTTCCTACGAGTTCGTGTTCAAGATCATCAAGGACGCCTTCCCGCCGCAGAAGAACACCACGCGGGAGCGGGTGATGGAGAAGTACCGCACCGTGCAGCTCCACGACCGCGTCGGCCGCCTGGTCGGCTTCCAGGAGTTCGAGCACCTCACCTTTCCGCGCTGCCGGTTCGCGCCCGAGCTGCTCGAGGAACTCCTCGCCGATTCCGCCCGCACCGTATCGGTGACCGGCGACGACGTGGCGATCCGCCACTGCTACGTCGAGCGGCGGGTCGTCCCCCTCGACCTCTATCTGGAGCGCATGGACGCGGAGCGCGCCGAGGCGGCGGCGGTGGACTGGGGGCGGTGCCTCAAGGAGCTCGCCGCCGCCAACATCTTCCCCGGCGACGTGCTGCTCAAGAACTTCGGCGTCACCCGCCACGGCCGCGTCCTCTCCTACGACTACGACGAGCTCTGCCCGCTCGTCGCGCTCACCTTCCGCGAGGCGCCGCCGGCGCGCAACGAGGAGGAGGAGATGGCCGCCGAGCCCTGGTACAGCGTCGGCGAGGACGACATCTTCCCCTCCGAGCTGCGCACCTTCCTCGGCCTCCAGGGGGGAGCGCGCGAGGCCTTCCTGCGCGAGCACGGCGACCTCTTCGGCGTCGAGCTCTGGCGCGCCCTCCAGGAGCGGCTCCGCCGGGGGGAGGTCCTCTCTTTCTATCCCTACAATCCGGCGAGGCGGTTGCGGCAGTCGGATACTATCGGCGTGTGGACCCCCGCCCCTTCCTGACCGCGCGCTGGAAGTACCTCGCGATGCTCAACTACGAGGTGCCGCCGGAGGCCCTCGCGCCCCTGGTGCCGGCCGGCACCGAGCTCGACTCCTGGCAGGGGAAGACCTTCGCCAGCGTCGTCGGCTTCCTCTTCCTCGACACCCGGGTACGGGGGATCGCGATCCCCGGGCATCGCGACTTCGAGGAGGTGAATCTCCGCTTCTACGTCCGCCGGCAGGCGGAGGACGGCTGGCGGCGCGGCGTCGTCTTCGTCAAGGAGATCGTCCCCCGCTTCGCCATCGCCGGCACGGCGCGGCTGCTCTATGGCGAGAAGTACGTCTCCCTGCCGATGTGCCATTCGGTGATCGGCGATCCCGCCCGGGGCGGCTTGCACGTGACGTACGGCTGGCGTTTCCGAGGGCGGTGGAACGGCATCGGCGCGGTGGTGGGGGGCGCGCCGAAGGAGGCGGCGCCGGGCTCGGAGGAGGAGTTCATCACCGAGCACTACTGGGGATATTCGTCGCTCCGCGGCGGCGGCTGCCGTGGAGTACCGGGTCGATCACCCGCGCTGGCGGGTCTGGCCGCTGCCGAGGCCGGTGCTCGACTGCGACGTCGCCGGCCTCTACGGCCCGCGCTTCGCGGAGCCCCTGGCGGGGGAGCCGAGCTCGGCCTTTCTGGCGGATGGGTCGGAGGTGGCGGTGTTTCCGGGGCGGCGGGTGGGGTGAACACCCTTCCTACGGCGCCGCCACCTGCGCCGCGGGCGCCTCGGTCCCGAGGATCTCCAGCAGCGGCTTGTCGCGCCCGTAGATGTCGTCCCGGAGCTGCAAGGTGCCGGCGGCATCCGCCCAGGCGGTCCAGTAAACCAGGTGCACGGGGAGCGGTCGCGGGATCGTGACCCACTGCTCGCGCCCCTTGGCGAGGGCGGCGGCGATCTTCTGCGGCGTCCAGGCCGGATTCTCCTTCAACAGGTACTCCGCCAGCTCCACGGGCTTCTCGACCCGGATGCAGCCGTGGCTGAAGCTGCGCACCGTGCGGCTGAACAGCGAGCGCGACGGCGTGTCGTGGAGATAGACGTCGAAGCGGTTGGGGAAGAGGAACTTGACCTTCCCCAGCGCGTTCTTGGGCCCCGGCTTCTGGCGGATCTCCATGCTGGAGCCGCTGCCGGTGACCTCGAACCCCTCCCGCGCCAGGTAGCCCGGATCGCGCTGCATATGCGGGATGACCTCCTTCTTGGCGATGCCCGCCGGCACGTGCCAGGAGGGGTTGAGGACGATGCTGGTCATCCGGCCGGTGAACATCGGCGTCCGGTGCGTGGGCTTGCCGGCGACCACCCGCATCGAGAGGGCGGGGACGCCCCCCTCGACGAGGTCGAAGGTGAAGCCGGCGATGTTCACCATGATGTAGCGCTCGCCCAGGTCGTGGGGGAGCCAGCGCCAGCGGTCGAGATTGATCTCGATCTGCCGCACCCGCTGCTCGGCCGGCACGTTCAGGGCCGCCAGGGTGGCCTTGCCGGCGGCGCCGGGATCGAGGCCGTGCCGCTCCTGGAACTTGCGCAGGCCGGCCTGGAGGGGGGCGTCGAAGAGGTCGCGCGCCTCCGCCGGAGAGGCGTCCGCGGCGAGGTCCCCCGAGGCTTCGAGACGGGCGCGCAGGGCGGCCACGCGGGCGTTGCGGTCGCCGGGGCGCAGGGGCGGGCCGTCCGGCACGGCGGGCCAGCCGCCGCGGGCGGCGAGGCTCCGGGCCTGGGCGAGGGCGGCCTTGAGCGCGCGGTAGCCGTCGTGGGCGGGGGCGAGCCCGGCGATCGCCGGACGCAGGCGGCCGGCGGCGAGGGCGTCCTCCAGCAGGGCGGAGAGGTCGACCTCGGGGATGTCGAGCTCGCAGTCGGGGTAGATCAACTGCGGGTTCACCGCGCCGTTGCGCAGGTCGGCGGCGAGGCGCAGGAAGGCGTCGGTGAGCCGCAGGTCGATCTCCGCGAGGTCGCCGGGCGTGGGAGCGCCCTTCACCTGGGCGAGGCGCTGGCGCAGGTCGGCGAGGCGGTAGCGCTCGGGGTCGAGGCCGTCGGCGGGGGCCTCGGCGAGGGCGGCGATCAGGTCGTCGGCCTCCGGCCGCACCCCCCTGTCGCCGATCCAGGCGGGAGCGTAGCTCCGGCGGTCGTAGAAGCAGGAGAGGTCCGGAGCGGCGCGGAAGGAGCCGCCGCCGGCGACCGGCAGGGCCGGCGGCTCGCCCGAAGCCGGGAAGCGGGCGCGCAGGATCGGCTGCAGGCGCTGCCGGAGAGCCGGTTGAGCGGATGGTTGAACCGGCTGTTGAACCGGTTGCGCCGGTTGAGAAGGCTTCTCCTGAGCCCCGGGAAAGAGGAGAGCGGTGGCGGAGAGCCCCGCGAAGAGAGTGGCGGCACGCAAGCTGTGCAGTGACATAGAGAATCTAGGAAACGCGGAGTCGGGTCATGGGTGAGCTGGAGATCCTTACCATGTCATAGATGACGAAAGCAGGCACTACCTTTCGGCGTATCGACCCACGCCGCCGTTACGGCAGGACCGGATTGAGCCATTGCAGGAACCGGGCCGGGAATCCGGGGCCGGGCGGCTGGGTTAAGATGTCCTGATCGCCGGAGAGCGCGATACGTCCTCTCCCTTGGAATTTATTACCCAACGTCTTGGAGACCTGTATGAGAAAGTCCCTGATTCTCCCCGCCGCGCTGCTCTTCGCGGCGGCCGCGGTGGCCGGTGCGCAGCAGACGGCCAAGCCCGCGCAGAAGCCGGCGGCCCAGCCCGCGAAACCGATGGCCCAGCCCGCCGCCGCTCCTGCCCAGGCGTCCGGCCAGCAGGCCGGCAAGCCGGAATCCGTGCAGGACCGGGCCAGCTACGTGATCGGCTACAACCTCGGCCGCACGCTCAAGCAGAACGACGTCGATGCCAACTCCGACCTCATCGTCAAGGGATTGCGCGACGGCCTGGCGGGCGCGAACGGGATGCTCACCGACGCCGAGATGCAGTCGACGATGCAGGAGTTCCAGAAGCAGGTGCAGGCGCAGCAGGAAGCGAAGCAGAAGGTGATCGGGGAGAAGAACAAGGCCGAGGGTGAGGCTTTCCTGGCGAAGAACAAGGCGCGGGCCGGGGTCAAGACGACCGCCAGCGGCCTGCAGTACGAGGTCGAGAAGGAGGGCACCGGCCCGACCCCGAAGGCGACCGACACGGTGACGGTGAACTACAAGGGCACGCTGATGGACGGCTCGACGTTCGACAGCTCCTACGACCGCGGCCAGCCGGCCACGTTCGTGCTCAACCAGGTCATCCCGGGCTGGACCGAGGGCGTGCAGCTCATGAAGGTCGGCTCGAAGTACAAGTTCTACATCCCGGCCGCCCTCGGCTACGGCGACAAGGGCGCGGGCGCCACGATCGGCCCCAACGCGCCGCTGATCTTCGAGGTCGAGCTGCTCTCGATCGGCGAGCCCAAGGCCGCCCCCGGCGCCGCCGAGAGGGAGCAGCGATGGCCGCCAAGAAGCCGGCCAGCCAGAAGCCGCCGAGCCCGGTAAGGCTCTGGTTCCGGAACGCGTTCGTAGGGGCGCCCCTGTGGGGGCGCCCTTTTCGTCAGGCCCCCAGCACCTCTCTTTGCGCCGCCGCGATGTCCTCCAGGGCCATCTCCATCCGCTCGCGATGGGTGCGGAAGGACAGGACGCAGATCCGCGGGGCGAACCGTCCGCGCAGGCGCGTCGGGGTCAGATAGACCCGCTGGCGGGCGTTGACGCGGTCGAGGAAGCGGTGGTTGAGCTCGTTCAGCTCAGCTTCGGGCACGCCCGCCGGGGCCAGCCGGAAGGCGAGCAGCGAGAGCTGCGGCTCGGCGAGGATCTCGATCCCCGGCATCGCGCGCAGCCGGTCCGCCGCCAGGCGGGCGAGGGCCAGCTTCTCCTCCAACTGGGCGCGGAAGGCCCCGGCGCCGTGCATCTTGAACGGCAGCCAGACGCGCAGGCCGCGGAACGGCCGCGAGAGCTCGGGCGAGTACTGGCTGAAGTCCACCCGGTCGGGATCGTTCTGCATCCCCGGCATGTAGTCCGCCGTCAGGCTGTGGGCGCGGCGCAGCGCCTCGCCGTCGCGCACCAGGACGGCGCCGGTGCCGTAGGGGAGGAACAGCCCCTTGTGCGGATCGAGCACGATCGAATCCGCCCGCTCGATCCCCCGCATCGTCCGCTTCCCCTCTTCGGTCAGCAGGAAGAAACCGCCATAGGCGGCGTCGACGTGCAGCCACAGCCCCTCGCGGGCGGCGAGGTCCGCCAGCTCGGCGAGCGGATCGACGGCGCCGGTGTTGGTGGTGCCGGCGCTGGCGGCGATCAGGAAGGGGGTGAGCCCGCGGCGGCGGTCCTCCGCGATCAGCTCGGCGAGCGCGTCGACGCGCAGGCGGAAGAGGTCGTCGGTCGGCACCTCGCGCACGTTGGCTTCCGGGAAGCCGGCGAGGATCGCCCCCTTGGCCACCGAGTAGTGCGACTGGTCGGAGGCGTAGATCACCCCGGAGAGGAAGTTCTCGGGCAGGCGCTCGCGGCGGGCGGTCACCAGCGCCGTCCAGTTGGCGAGCGAGCCGCCGCTGGTCAGCGTCCCCCGGGCTTCGGACGGATAGCCGGCGATCTGGCAGAACCAGGCGATCACGTTCGCCTCGAGCTGCGCCAGCGCGGGCGCGGCGCCATAGACCGAGGTGTAGCGGTTGGTCGAATCGGCGATCAGGTCCGCCACCGCGGAGTGGAACAGGCCGCCGCCGGGGATGTAGGCGAGATAGCCGGGGCTCGCGGTGTTGAACGAAGGGGGGATCGCCCGCTCGAAGAGCAGGTCGAGCAGCCCGGAGACCGCCGCGCCCTCCTCGGGCAGGGGCTCGGCGAGCGACGGGGCGAGCTCGAAGCCGGCCCGGGTGTCCGAGACCGGCTGCGTGGGGAGCGATTCGATATGGGCCACGATCCGGTCGAGCGCCGCCTCGACGAGCGCGCGCATCTCGGGACCGGAAAGCTCGAGAGGGTGGTCGGTGTCGGTCATGGGGCGAACCTTACCTCAAGATCCGGGGCCTCCCCGCGCGCCATCCGGTCCAGCAGCGCCAGCCTCTCGGCGGGATCGGAGGGCAGGGGGCCGGCATCCACGCACCGGCCGTCGCGCACGGAAATGGCGCGCGTGGCCCGCGGCGCGAAGGGCTCGATCTCGTGCGAGACCACCACCACGGCGGCCCCGGCGGCGACCAGCCGGTCGGTCCAGGCGAGCAGGTCCTCGCGGGCGCCGCGGTCCATCGCCTCCAGCGGCTCGTCGAGCAGGGCGTTGCGGGGCGTGCCCACCAGGGCCGCCGCCAGCACGGCCCGCCGGCGCTGGCCCATCGACAGCTCGCGCACCGAGCGGTGAGAGAGCTTGCCGAGCCCGACGCGCTCCAGCGCCTCGCGCCCCTGCTCGCGGGGCTCGCCGCGCAGGCGGCAGACGAGGTCGAGGACCTCGCGCACGGTGGCGTAGGGGGTCAGGTCCGGCTGCTCGGGGACGTAGGCGAGCCCCCGCCGCGCCGCCACCTCGTCGGTCCATAGATCGTGGCCGTCGATCTCGATCCGTCCGGAGTCCGGCCGCTCGATCCCCGCCGCGAGCTTGAGCAGCGTGCTCTTGCCGCAGCCGTTGGGGCCGAGCAGCAGCGTCAGCCCGGGCGCGATCTCGAGGTCGACGCCGGCGAGCACGGGCTCGGCGTCGCGGTAGGAGAAGGCGGCCTGATGGAGCCGGATCACGACGCGCTCCAGGACTGCGGATCGCCGGCCGCCAGGTGGTGGAGCTCCAGCCAGCGGCTGACCTTCTGCCGCCGCTCGCGCTCCGCCGCGGCCCGCAGCGCCCACGGGGTCGCCGCGAGGGGGAGCAGGGCCGTCCACGGCAGCAGGGCCACCAGGGCCGCGAGGAGCGCGCCCTCGAAGAAGATCTCCCCGGCGGCGCCGGTCCGCCGCTCGGGAGCCCGCCGCATGGCGCCGGCCGCCCGCACCGCGAGGAAGGGGAGGATGCCCAGCACCGCCAGCGCGGCCAGATCGATCCGCGCCGCCAGCAGCACGAGCGGCAGGGCGTGAGTCCCCAGGAGCAGGGCGTCCGCGCCGGCGCGCCGGGCCGCGGACCACGGCAGCGAGCGCGACCAGGGCCACGCCGGGCGGCGGACGGCGAGCGCCTCGGCGATCTGCGCCAGCACGAAGACGATCCCGAGGGCCGCGCCGAGCCGCGCCGCGAGCCGCACGTACTCCGGCGCGAGGGCGTTGTTGGCGGTAAACGCGAAGGCCGCGCCCTACCGGCAGCAGGCCGAGCACCCAGGCGCCGAACAGGCTGCCTCCCAGCGCCCGCCAGGCGATCCGCAGCTCGATCAGGCCGCCGCATCGGATTGAACGGCGGGAGAGGTGGACGGCCGGGGCTCCGGACCGCGCGAGGGAGCCCGCGGCGAGGTCCGCCGCCACCAGCAGGGCCGCGGCGACGCCCAGCGTCCCCCATCCTCCGGAGCCCGCCAGGACGGCGGCGATCAGAGCGAGCGGCCGGGCCGCCCAGGGGCGCTCGACCGGCGTCGCGCACAGGGCCGCGGCCAGGGCGGTGACGATCAGCTTGAGAGCGTCCGCCAGCAGGGCGGCGGGAGCGAGGGACGCGTAGGTGGCCAGGAAGAGGAACGCGAGCAGCAGCGGGAGCTGGGCGAGGGCGATCGCGAAGCCCGCGGCCCGGCGATGGGCGAGCCCGCTCACCGGCAGGTGGCGCAGCCAGCCGCCGAGGCCGCGGCAGACCCGGGGAGCCGCCTCCGCCGCCCCGCCCAGGAACACCGCGGCGAACAGCACCGACGTGCCGCCGGAAGCCCGGGCGCCGAACAGGACGTGGGAGATCGAATTCAGGAAGTCCGGCCCGAGCAGCATCCCGGCGCCGAACGCGGCGGCGATCACCGGCACCAGCAGCCGCATCGCCAGCCGGGCGCCGACGGCGAAGTGGAAGCGGAGGAGGGCGGGGAGCGGGGAGCGGGTCACGCGGGGGATGATATCCGGGTTCGTTTGGAGCTGCGTAGTGGCTCAGTTTGGCGTCCTGCACCTGCGACGCCCGGGCCTGCAGATCCCGGCTACGCCGGGGACGAAAAGCCGGCAGAAGCCGGCTCGAAAGACGGACAAGGATCTTGAGCGCAGGCGCATCGATCGCCTCTTCCAGGCTGCCGACCGTTTGGAGGCCGCCCCCTCCGTCTTTGACCGAGGGCTGAGAGGTTCGCAGGGCCAGGTCGCTCGCAGAGCCGGGCATGAGTCGCCTTCTACCCCCCTCCCCCTTCGGCCTCACATCCGCCGGGCAGGCGTCCTCGACGTTCGTGATCGCGCTGACCTTGCGCGAGCGGCGGCCGATCTCGGTATTGGCGCAGCAGCTCTGGATGGCGTCGTAGAGCGGCCGGGCGCCTTTCGCGTCCATCCCCTCGACCCAGTTGCCGGCGGTGGCGAGCAGGCGGGCCCTCTCCTCGCTGCCGTCGGGCAGCAGCTTCGCCGCCTCCTGAGCCAGATCCATTCCCTGGTACCGGTAATGGAACCGCTTGTCGGGTACGGCGCGGCTGCGGGCCGCCCTCTGCCGTTCGTCGGGCGTCGGGCCCAGATGGCGGTGCGTCTTGGGATTGGCGCGTGCCTCGGCGAAGGGGTCTTGCTCGAAAGATCCGCCGTGGACGAACCAGTCGGGCTCGATCTCCGTGCCGGCCAGCTCCATTCCCTGATAGCGGGCGAGGCAGGCGGCGCGGAAGAGCGCCTGGGACCGCTCGGCGGCGGGGCGGGACGCTTCATGCCCCCGCGCCAGCGAGCGCGCGAGATCGTCCAGCGCCGCCCGCCGGCTCTCCGGCAGATAGGGGCGCGCGTCGGCGAGGCGCCCGTCCCGCGCCAGGCGCCGGCCGAGGAGATAGCGGAGGTCGTAGGCGATCCGCTCGTCCGGTGGCGCCGACCAGGCCCGCGTACGGGAGACCCCAAGGATCGCCAGGCTCGTCCTGCTCCGTGGGATTCGCGTCAGGGTTGTAGCGGGCCGCGAGCTCGGCGGGCCAGGTCTTGTCGACGTAGGCGCGCAGCTCGTCGACCGTGAGCACCCGCTCGGCCACGTAGGCCGCATCGGTCCAGTAGCCGCCCCGCAGCAGGTCGTCCAGGGCGGCCATGTACTCGCCCCGGGCGAGACGGACGGCGCCGAGCTCGCCGGTGGCGCGGGGGAGGACGGCCGGTCGAACCCCGTTCTCGTAGGCCTCCCAGAGATCGTGACCGGCGGCGGCCGGCAGGCCGGGGTCGGCCTGGGCGAGCAGCGCCTCGGCCTCGGCCAGCTTGCCGGCCCGCAGCAGGAGCTTGGCGCGGATCCAGCGCGCCATCGGGGCCTCCGCCGGCGCCCGCCCCAGCCACTCCTCGGCGGCGGCGAAATCCCCCGCTCGATAAGCGATCCAGGCCAGGCGGTCCGCGCTGTCGGCCTGGCGAACGCCGGCCGCGCGCACGGCGTCGAGCCATTCCCGGGCCGGAGCGGGATCGAGAGGGCCGTCGTAATCGTCCGGTCCCAACGCGAGAGCACCTAGGCGGTCAAGATCGGCCTGCGCCGCGGGGGAGCGGGCGGCCTGGGACAGCGCCGCGGGATCGCCCAGCAGCTTGCGGGCGGTGAGGCGGATCGAGGGCACGGCCGTCGGGTCGCCCGCCTTCATCTGCTGGAGATAGAGCGTCAGCGCCTCGTCGAAGCGGCGGCGGTTCATCTCGGCGCGCGCCTGCCAGCCCAGGCTGGCCTCGGCGAGCCCGAGCGGATCGGGGAACCCCTGCGAGGCGAGCTCGCGGGTGCGCTCGAACCCGCGGACCGCGGCGGCCGGATCGTTGTCGAGAGCGGCCTTGCCGAGCATGAAGGCCGCCCAGGTGGAGCGCAGGCGGCGCTCCCGTGCGGGACGGGCCAGCAGCTTCTCCCAGGCCGCGCGGGCGGCGTCGAGCTTCCCCTGGTGATAGGCAATGGCGCCGCGGAGATAGTCCGTCGAGCTCCCCCGGCAGGCCGGGCGGGACGGCGAGCGGCGCCAGCGGCGCCGGCCGGGGCGGGGGCTCGTACGCTGCCGCCGCACTCCTGCTCCCAGGTCGCTACCGCGTCCCGGTAGGCGGCGAGAGCGTCGCGGACCTTGACGTAGGAATCGAGCACGGCCTGCCGCCGCTCCGGAGGAAGCCCGGCGAGGGCCGTCTCCAGGTCCTTGCGGTCGGCCGCCGCCGTCTGCTGGATCGGGCCCTTCTCGTCCACAACCGGGGCGAACGCCGGCTTGGCCGCGGGGAGCAGCGGCTGGAGGGCGTCGCGCAGCCAGATCGTCGGCGCTTCGAGGATGCCGGCCTCGTCGTTCAGGAGCCACGGCGGGAAGAACGGCCCGCAGGCCCAGAGCGCGAAAGCGCCGAGCGAAGCGGCGAGGAAGACGGCGAGAGCGGCTCTAGCCGGGATTTTTCGGTAGCTCAACGTGGATCTCCGTCCGGGACGCGAAGCGCAGCCAGGCGACGGTCCGGCGCTCCTCCGGGCGCCAGGATGCGGGCCGCGGACCGGTCGAGCCGGAGCTCGCCTCCGACCGGGAGTCACCCGGTAGCCCGCCAGTCCATCCGCCGCAAGGAACGTTTCGCCTTTCCATCGTACCCGAACCGTAGAGGGAGCGGCAGCCTCGCCGTCGCCGGCGTTGACCAGATCGATCTCCACCAGCCCGGGCTCGGGCTCGCGGACGACCGCCCGCATCTCGCCGTGAGGCGTCCGCCCGGCCATCACGGCCCGCAGCGTCGGCAACGTCCAGTTCAGCCGGTCCCCCGCGACGGGCAGCCGGTACCAGAGGATGCCGGCGAGCTCGCGGGGGCGGTCCCGCGTCCACCCCCGGACCAACCCGGCCAGGATCGCCGGATCGCTGCGCGCGGCGCGGACGGCGATCCCCTCCGGCCAGGAGAGGAGCGGACCCTCGGCGGAGAGACCGATCAGCTTCCCGCTGGAATCGAACGCCGCGAGATAGCTGTACGTCGGGAGCGCCACCCGGAACGGGCGCCCGAAGCGGGCTGCCTCCGCGACCCAGTTCCGCGCCTCCTCGGGCTTCAAGAGGGGGATCTCTCCTCGCGGACTGGCCGGCGGCGTCAGCGAGTGGACCTGCAAAACGTAACCGTCCGCCGCCGCGATGAGCTTCGCGAAAGCCCGCCGCTGCCGCATCCAGCTCGGCAGGGCGGTGAGCGTCACCGGCACCGGCGCGGCGGCCTTCCGTAGTGCAGGCAGAAGGCCACGGTAGTCGTCGAGCTTCGATTCCGGGCAGTCATAGTCGATCTGGATCTCGGCGAGGGCGATCCCCTTCGCCCGCGCCTCGGCCGCCACGTCCCGCGTCAGCCCCTGGAGGAGCTGGACGATCCCGGGCTCGTCCGCGAAGCGCGACGGAAAGGAGGTCACCCGCAGGGCGGCGCCGACTGGTTTCCCCGCATCCTTCAAGGAGCCGTCGAGCGGCACGCGGGTCACCCGCGGAGCTCCCTGGCGCAGATCCACCTCGGCGGCGAGCACGACAAGGCCGGAGATCCCGGACGCCTGCCGCACCGCCTCCCGCACCGCCGGGCTCCAGCTCCGCTGCCAGACGTAGGCCTCTTGGCGGAGGGGGCCGGCGGCGTGGGGGTGGCGGCAGGCGGCGAGGAAGAGCAGGATCAGGAAGACAGAGCGGCAAGGGCGCTTCATGGAGCGTTAGAATGTCACTACCATGAGCCAGATTCTTCTCGACATTCCAGAAGACTCGCTGCGGGCCTTGAAGCTCGCGCCAGAGGAGTTTGGTGAAACCCTGCGGCTCCTGGCCGCGGCCAAGCTGTACGAGTTGGGGCGGTTGTCGTCCGGCAACGCGGCCCGCCTTGCCGGTCTGGATCGGGTGGCTTTCCTCCATGAGCTCGACAGGATCGGCGTCCCCGCCATCAACCTCCGTGAGGAGGAGGCCGAGGCCGAGGTTCAGGCGGCCCGAGATCTGGCCGGATGAGCCGGTGGGTCGTCGATACCAGTCCCCTTGTCTTTCTCGCGAAACTGGACCGGTTGGATCTCCTCCGGAGGTCGGCTGATCTGGGGAAGACGGGGGATAACAAACTGATCTCAAAGTCATCCCTTTAGAATCCCCCAAGCTCTTCGCCCTTCGGTGCCGTTCGTCCTGTAAAATCCCGCCCCCCATGCTGCTGACGATCCGCACGACCCACGTCCCGGCCACCGATCTGGGCTTCCTGCTGCACAAGCATCCGGACCGGCTGCAGTCGTTCGAGCTGCCGTTCGGGCGGGTGCACGTCTTCTATCCCGAGGTGGAGGAGACCGCCTGCACGGCGGCGCTGCTGCTCGACGTCGATCCCGTGGGGCTGGTCCGCGGCGGCGGGGCCTCGCTGGACCAGTACGTCAACGACCGCCCCTACGTGGCCTCATCCTTCCTGGCGGTGGCGATCGCGCGGGTCCTCGGCACGGCCCTCGGCGGGCGTTGCGAGCGGCTGCCGGAGTTGGCGGCGACACCCATCCCGCTCGAGGCGCGTCTCGCCGCTCTGCCCTGCCGGGGCGGCGAGGGGCTCCTCCGGCGCCTGTTCGAGCCGCTCGGCTACGCGGTCAGCGCCGATGCCCACGCGCTGGACCCCACCTTTCCGGGATGGGGGCTGAGCCGCTATTTCACCGTGATCCTGCGCGGCACCTGCCGCCTGAGCGATCTGCTGTCGCACCTCTACGTGCTGGTGCCCGTACTCGACGACGACAAGCACTACTGGGTGGGCGATCCGGAGGTGGAGAAGCTGGTGCGCCACGGCGAGGGGTGGCTCGGCGCGCACCCCGAGCGGGAGACGATCGCACGGCGCTACCTCAAGCATCAGAAGGGCCTGGTACGGGATGCCATCTCCCGCCTCGCCGCGGAGGAAGAGGAGGTTCATCCCGAGGAGACGGCCGTCGTCCGCGACGCCGAGGAGGCCGGCCTGGAGCGACCGCTCCGGCTGCACGACCGGCGGCTCGACGAGGTGGCCGCCGTCCTTCACGAGAGCGGCGCCACGCGGGTGATCGACCTCGGCTGCGGCGACGGCAAGCTGCTCAAGCGCCTGCTCGCCGACCGCCAGTTCGAGGAGATCGTAGGGATGGACGTCGATTCCCGCTCGCTGGAGACCGCCCGCGACCGGCTCGACCTCGACCGCATGGCGCCGAAGCAGCGCGAGCGCATCCGGCTGCTCCACGGCTCGCTGCTCTATCGCGACCGCCGGCTCGCCGGCTACGACGCCGCGGCGGTGGTGGAGGTCGTCGAGCATCTCGATCCCCCGCGGCTCGCCGCCTTCGAGCGGGTGGTCTTCGAGTTCGCGCAGCCCCGCACGGTGGCGCTCACCACGCCCAACCGCGAGTACAACGTCCGCTGGCCGTCGCTGCCGGCGGGCCGCTTCCGCCACCGCGACCACCGCTTCGAGTGGACGCGGGAGGAGTTCCGAAGCTGGGCCGAGGCCGTCGCCGGCCGTTTCGGCTACGCCGTGCGCTATCTGCCGGTGGGGGACGAGGACCCCGAGGTCGGGGCGCCGTCGCAGATGGGCGTCTTTTCCCGGTGAACCTTCCCAGATGAACCTCGCCCTCCCCGAGCTCGCATTGGTGGTGCTGGTCGGGCCTTCCGGGTCCGGCAAGTCGACGTTCGCCCGCCGGCACTTCAAATCGACGGAGATCCTGACCTCCGACTTCTGCCGGGCGCTGGTCTCCGATGACGAGAACGACCAGTCGGCGACGAAGGACGCCTTCGCCGTCCTCCAGTTCATCGCCGGCCGCCGCCTGGCCCGGGGGCTGCTCACCGTGGTCGACGCCACCAACGTGCAGCCCGAGGCGCGCAAGCCCCTGATCGAGCTCGCCCGCGAGTACCACGTGCTGCCGGTGGCCGTCGTCTTCAACCTTCCGGGGGAGATCCTGGAGGAGCGGAGCCGCACGCGCACCGACCGCGACCTCGGCGCGCATGTCCTGCGCAACCAGCAGAGCCAGCTCCGGCGCTCGCTACGCAATCTCCAGAAAGAGGGCTTCCGCCACGTCTGGACCCTGCGCTCCCCCGAGGAGGTGGACGCGGTCGCCGTCGAGCGCCGCCCCCTGTGGCCCGACCGGCGGTCCGATCATGGCCCTTTCGATCTGATCGGCGACATCCACGGCTGCGGCGACGAGCTGGAAGAGCTGCTCGGCAAGCTCGGCTACGTCCCGGACTCCGGCGGCGTCCGGCGCCATCCGCAAGGGCGGAAGGTGGTCTTCCTCGGCGATCTGGTGGACCGCGGCCCCCGCGTTCCCGCCGTGCTCCGCATCGTCATGAGCATGGTGGAAGCGGGCTCGGCCCTCTGCGTGCCGGGCAATCACGACGCCAAGCTCCTGCGCTGGCTGCGGGGGAAGCGGGTCACGATCGGCCACGGGCTCGAGCGCTCGATCGAGCAACTCGAAGAGGAGAGCCCGGACTTCCGCGTCCGGGTCGCCGCCTTCCTCGACGGCCTGGTGAGCCATTACGTGCTCGACGGCGGCAAGCTGGTGGCCGCCCACGCCGGCATGAAGCAGGAGATGCAAGGCCGGGCCTCCGGCCGGGTGCGGGATTTCGCCCTCTATGGCGAGACCACGGGCGAATTCGACGAGCTCGGCCTGCCCGTCCGCCTCGACTGGGCCGCCGAATACCGCGGGCCGGCCATGGTGATCTATGGCCATACGCCGGTCGCCGAGCCGCGGTGGCTCAACCGCACGATCAACGTCGACACCGGCTGCGTCTTCGGCGGCGCCCTCACCGCCCTGCGCTACCCCGAGTTGGAGCTGGTCTCCGTGCCCGCCCGCGAGGTCTACGCGGGAACGCCCCGCGACTTCCTGACGCCGGCGGCGAGCCTGACCCCGCAGCAGGAGCACGACGACGTGCTCGATCTCGAGGACGTCACCGGCAAGCGGATCATCCACACGCGGCTGCGCAACGACGTCACCATCCGCGAGGAGAACGCGGCGGCGGCCCTGGAGGCGATGAGCCGCTTCGCCGTCGATCCCAAGTGGCTCGTCTACCTGCCGCCGACCATGTCCCCCTCCGAGACCAGCCGCCGGCCGGACCTGCTGGAGCACCCCGCCGAGGCGTTCGCCTACTTCCGCGCCGAGGGGGTCGAGCGCGTGGTCTGCGAGGAGAAGCACATGGGCTCGCGGGCCGTCCTGGTCGTCTGCCGCGATGCGGAAGAGGCCCGCCGCCGCTTCGGGATCTCGCGGGAGAGGGACGAGGGGATCGGCACCTGCGTCACCCGCACCGGCCGCCGCTTCTTCGACGATCCGGCCCTGGAGCGGGCGCTCCTCCTCCGGGTGCGCGAGGCCCTCGACCGCTCCGGGCTCTGGGAGCGCCTCGAGACCGGCTGGGTCTGCCTCGACGCCGAGCTGATGCCCTGGTCGGTCAAGGCCCAGGAGCTGATCCGCGAGCAGTACGCCGCCGTCGGGGCCGCGGCGCGGATCGCCCTGCCGAAGGCGATCGCCCGGCTGGCCGAGACCGGGGCCCGCGGGCTCGACACCGGCGAGCTGCTCGCCCGCTACCGCCAGCGCTATGAGCTGTCGAAACGCTTCGCGGACGCCTACCGGCGCTACTGCTGGCCGGTGGCTTCCGTCGCCGACCTCCGCCTGGCGCCGTTCCACCTGCTGGCGAGCGAGGGGGCGGTGCACGTCGACAAGGACCACGTCTGGCAGATGGAGACCCTCGCCGAGGTCTGCCACGCCGATCCGGAGCTGCTCGTCGCCACCCCCTACCGGGTGGTGGACCTGGCGGACCCGGCGAGCGAGGAAGCGGCCACGGGCTGGTGGGAGGATCTCACCGGCCGGGGAGGCGAGGGGATGGTGGTCAAGCCCTTCGACTTCGTCGCTCGCGGCCGGCGGGGGCTCGCGCAGCCGGCGCTCAAGTGCCGCGGGCGGGAGTACCTGCGGATCATCTACGGCCCGGAGTACACCCTGCCGGCCAACCTGGAGCGCCTCCGCCAGCGCGGGCTCGGGGCGAAGCGCTCGCTCGCCCTGCGCGAGTTCGCCCTCGGCATCGAGGGGCTGGAGCGCTTCGTCAACCGCGAGCCCCTGCGGCGGGTTCACGAGTGTGTGTTCGGGGTGCTGGCGCTGGAGAGCGAGCCGGTGGATCCGCGGTTGTGACGCGGCGTCTTGAGCACTGAACAAGATTTCGCCGAGTACATGCGATCCTTGACATAAGCGCCTCTGTAACCCAAGATTTGGCCTGGCGCGAATCGCATAGTGCGAGAGCTGTAGCGCATACGGACCAAGCTCTACATTCTGAGTCTGTACAGTCAGGTTCAGACGTTCCGATGGATGGAGGTAACTCTTGTCATCCCGATGGACTCAACGCCTGCTCCTGGCTACTATCGCAGCCGGCTTATCCTTCCTTTTTTCGGCATCCTGCTCGGCCCAGACAGTCTATGACGGCATTATTCTGGGACGTCCCAATAAGTATGACTATGCTCCCGCGCACCTCTTTATCTCTGGGACTCATCACTTTTGGTGGTGCACTTCGGGTACCGCCGGTGACGAGATCTGGCATTCGACGAAAGCAGGTAGCCTCGGTGCGGGTGGCTGGACTACGCCTGTCAAGGTTTTCTCCAAGGCGCAATCGCCTTGGACGTTCCAACACACCTGTGATCCCTCCGTCATCCAAGGGTCCTTTCCCTACAACGGGACAACTTACAGCTATGCGATGTTCTACACCTCCGCGAGGGCTACAGGGGGCACAGACAACGCCATCGGAGTTGCCTTTTCCAGAGGCTTCTTGAACTGGACTGCCGTTCCGACACCGATCGTGACGCCCTCGACGTCCACGACTGGATATGGTGCCGGAACCTCTGGAGTAGCCTACAAACCTGGCACGACAACCATCGAGCAGGTATACCTCGACTCGACCCTCTCCACGAAAATTCGGCTGACCGAAGGTACCAGCGGATTTTCTTTCTCTCCGATACCAGGGCTCGCCACCCAAATTGCCTCCTCAGGTGCGCTCGGCAATGGGGAATCGCCGGACATCGCCTACTATCCGACAGACCAGCACTGGTATGCCGCGATCTCGAATACCGATTCCTCTGGCTCGATCGAGACACGAATTCTTCGTGCAGTGGACGTAAACTCTCTTCTCGGCTCCTGGCAGGTCATCGGAACTCTTGGGCCAGCAGTCACAGGATTGGCGTGGAATCACAATCCAGGCCTTGCGAAAAATGCGAACTCTACTCTCTATGTGGATGGGAGCGGATGGGCTTACGTATTCTTCGGCGCAGGTGCAGCTCGTCCCAACGTCGACACCTGGGATATCGCTCAGGCCCGGTTTCGACCGGCTGGCCAGTAGATCGAGAGGATAGAGCCGGCATCTCATCGCTGAAGGTTCGCGTAACCCAATTCCTGAAGCGTGGCGAAGCCGGCTCCCACCGGAGAGGACCGAGTGCTGACCGACCGACGAGACTGGCTGATCCGCCAATGGCAAAGGAGTCGCAACGCGGCGCGCCGCCTCCTGCGCGGGCTGCCGCTCCATCCCGAGTGCGTCTCACCCGAGATCCCCAACGATCTCTTCGTGGCGCACCTCTCGATCTATGAATTCGCCTCCGGGTACGTCCGCGGTAGAGCTACCCTCGACCTCGGGTGCGGCACCGGTTACGGTTCAGCGCGGCTGGTGAAGGCGGGAGCCGCCTCCGTGGTCGGATTGGACCGCGACCGGCGATCGATCGCCTATGCTCGCGCCCGGTATGGAACCGCGGTACGTTTCCTGGAGGCGGATGCGCAGTCCTTGCCCGAGGGCCTGGGACCGTTCGGAGCGATCGTCTCGTCGAACGTCTTCGAGCATCTGCCATCCCCGCCCGCGGCGCTCGATGGGGTTCGATCGCATCTCGCTCCCGAAGGAGTGTTCGTGCTGGTGGTGCCGCCGATCGTCGATCAAGCCTCGCTCGCGGCGAACCAGGCGAATCCATTCCACATCTCCAATCTCCTGGTCGGCGAATGGGCCGATCTCCTGAAGGAGCGTTTTCAGGAGGTGCGAGCCTTCCGTCACCTGCCACCAGACGGGACGAATCCGGACTTCACCGATCCGTTTCCCTCGCGGTTGAGGGCTGAGGAGTTTCGGTTCGTGGAGGTACCCGTGGCCGCCCTCGGATCGGAGCTCACCTTGGGCGCGGTCTTCGTAGGCCTTACGTAATCAACCCGCGCAGCAGATGCATCATCCGCTCGGTGACGAAGGCCGCCTCGATCTTCTCCATCAGGTAGGTCTCCTGCTCCCGGGCGCCGGAGCTCCAGCCGTACTCGACCTTGACCTTGGGCTCCGAGGGGTGGAGCGAGATCTCGATGGCGCCGCGCTTGGGGACGCGGGTCTGGATCTGGACGTCGAAGCGGAGCTTCTCGGGGGTTTTCTCCCATAAACGCGTGAGGTGCCCCTTGCGGTCGAGGTCGACCATGAGGGCCCGCAGGGTGGGGAGGATGATCTCCTTCTTGATCTCCTGGAAGCGGTAGACCTGACGGTTCCGCTCGAGGAGGCGGTCGCGCTCGCCGAGCTGGTCCTGCTCGGCGTTGGCCTCGAGGGTCGTGAGGAGCTTGCGAAACTCTTTGATCTTTCCGTCTTCCAACCGTTTCTCCAAGATGAGCCGGGACCCGATGATTTTACCATCCGTCAGCGGACCCTCGTTATACGATCCGCCGCTGAGGAGGTTCATCCATGATCCAGACCCTCGATCACGGCCCTGTCCGCGAGCTGCGGCTCGACCGTCCGCCGGCCAACGCCCTCTCCCCGGAGCTGATCGCGGCCCTGCGCGACGCGGTCGAGGCGGCCCCCGGCGACGGCGCCCGGGCGCTGGTGATCTCCGGCTCCCCCCGCATGTTCTCGGGCGGCCTCGACGTGCCGCTCCTGATCCAGCTCGACCGTCCGGCGATCCTGGCCGCCTGGCGGGACTTCTACGCCATGATGCGCGCCCTCGCCACCTCGCCGATCCCGATCGCGGCGGCGATCACCGGCCACAGCCCGGCCGGCGGCGCGGTGATCTCCCTCTTCTGCGACGCCCGGATCATGACCGAGGGGGACTTCAGGATCGGCCTCAACGAGGTCCAGGTGGGTTGTTCCTGCCGCCCGTCATCTACAGGACGATGCGGCGGCTGGTGGGGAGCCGGCAGGCCGAGCGGCTCTGCGTCGGGGGGCTGCTGGTCTCCTCAGCCGAGGCGGCCCGCATCGGCCTGGTGGACGAGCTCGCCCCCCACGAGCGGGTGGTGGAGCGGGCCGTCGAATGGTGCCAGTCGCTCCTCGCTCTCCCCCCCAAGGCCATGACGGCCACCCGCCGCCTCGCCCGCGCCGACCTCGCCGCCCTCTTCGCGGGCGATGACGAGGAGGAGATTCTCGGCGTGCTGGACGAGTGGTTCAGCGACGAGACCCAGAGGGTGATGCGGGAGGTGGCGGAGCGGCTGACGAGGAAGAAATAATGTCCGGGCTTTGATGTTACTATCCGTGCAGTCGTGCCGAAACGGCACGACGCTCCCGACCATGAACCGACTCCGGTCTTCCGCCACCCTGCTCCTGGTCGCCGCGTTCGCGGTGTTCCAGTTGCTTGCCACGGCGCCGCTCTTCCACACCGCTCATTGCGAGAGCCTGGAGTCGCTGACCCAGGCCCAGCACCAGCGTGAGGCTCCGACCTTCCGCGACGGAGGAGGGGCGGAGCTCGAGAGGACCGACCGAGTGTCCGGTCTGCATGGTCTCGGGGCTCGCGGCGATCCTCTCGCCCGGCCTTTCGGTCTGCGCTCCCACGGCTCATCGGGCCGCCTCCCACCTGCCGTCCGACGTTGCCGTACGCACCCTCTCCAGCGAAAACCTCCGCAGCCGCGCTCCTCCTGCCGTCTAAAGCTTCCGTTCCGCTCACATAGCGCCGGCCGCCTCATCGCGAGGCTGCCCGGCAGCAACGGAAATCTTTAAGGATCGGGATGTTGCCGATCGGGAGAGACGCACATGGCCGTCTGGAATCCCGCGTATCGCTCCATTGCGCTCGCGCTGATCCTCTTTCTCGGGCTCGCCGCTCTGCCGGTGACGCCCCTCGCCGCCCAGGAACCGGCGCCGGCTCCGCAAGCCGCGGCGCCCACGAACGACCCCGTCGCCGATCTCCGCGCTCAGCTCGATGCCCTCAAGGCCGAGTACGAGCGGCGGATCGCCGACCTCGAGAAGCGCCTGACGGAAATGCAGGGACAGCAGGGACCGGCCGCGACCCCGCCGGCCGAAGCGACTCCACCGGCTGAGACGCCGCCTCAGCCCGCGGCGCCGGAGCCGCGCCGCGCCGGCTGAGCCGGGCTCGGGAGGAAGCGGCGGTGGCGGCGCGTCGCAGACCGCGAACTACTTCAATCCCGCGATCTCGGTGATCGGCAACTTCCTCGCGGTCGGCGGCCAGAACCGGGTCGAGAACCTCCCCTCCGCGAGCCTGCGCGAGTCCGAGGTCGGCATCCAGGCGATCGTCGATCCCTACGCGCGCGCCGACTTCTTCCTCTCCTTCGGCGAGGAGGGGGTCGACGTCGAGGAGGGATTCCTCACCTTCACCGCGCTCCCCCAGAACCTGCTGGCCAAGGTCGGCCGCATGCGCGCCTCCTTCGGCAAGGTCAACACCCTCCATCTCCATGTCCTCCCCTGGCCGGACGAGCCGCTGCCGGTGGTCAATCTGCTGGGCGGCGAGGAGGGGTGGATCGGCACCGGCGTCTCGGTCGCCCGCCTCCTGCCGGTGGGGGACACCTTCACCGAGGGGACGTTGCAGATCTTCAGCGGCCAGGAAGGCGGGCCGTTCGCGGGGGAGCGGCGCGGGGACCTCGCCTACAACGGCCACTACCGCGTGTTCAAGGACCTGACCGACGCCACCAACCTGGACCTCGGCCTTTCCTACGGCGTCGGCCCCAACAGCTCGAAACCGAACGCCCGCACGCGGCTGGAGGGGCTCGATCTCGCTTACCGCTGGAAGCCGCTGCAGACCGGCTCCTACCGCTCGGCGATCTTCCGCGGCGAGGTCTACCGGAGCCTCCGCGACCAGCCGGGCGGCGTCCAGACGGCGCTCGGCTGGTATGCCTCCGGCGAGTATCAGCTCGCCAAGCGCTGGTTCGTGGGCGCCCGCCTCGAGGCCTCCGACCATGCGGACGACGAATCGGCGCGCGACACCGGCGCCGCCGGCACTCTGACCTTCTGGCCCAGCGAGTTCTCGCAGCTCCGGGCCGAGCTCCGGCGCCGCCACTACGGCCTGACCGACTACACCGCCAACGAGCTCCTCCTCCAACTCCAATTCGCGATCGGCGCCCACGGCGCCCATCCGTTCTAGAGGTATGCCATGAAAAGAATCTTCCCGATCCTCCTGGCCTTCGCCGCGCTCGCCGGCTTCGGCTCCGCCGCCGAGGCCGCCAAGCTCCGCGTCGTCTCCTCGCTCCAGGACTTCTCCTCGATCGCGCAGGCGATCGGCGGCGACCGCGTCGAGACCTTCGCGCTCGCCAAGGGGTACCAGGACCCGCACTTCGTCGACGCCAAGCCCTCCTTCGTGCTCCAGCTCTCGCGCGCCGACCTCCTGATCGTCGCCGGCCTCGAGCTCGAGATCGGCTATCTGCCGCCGCTGATCGACCAGAGCCGGAACAACAAGATCCACCCCGGCAACCCCGGCTACCTGGACGCCTCGGTCGGCACCGACATCCTGCAGCGGCCGACGACGCAGGTCACCCGCGCCATGGGCGATGTCCATCCGTACGGCAACCCGCACTACTGGACCGATCCCGAGAACGGCCGGGTGGTCGCGCGCTCGATCGCCGCCCGCCTGTCGCAGCTCGATCCGGCCGGCAGCGCGGTCTTCCAGAAGAACCTCGCCGCCTTCGAGGCCCGGCTGACCCAGAAAGAGGCGGAGTGGCGGACCAAGATGGCCCCCTACGCGGGCACCAGGATCGTCACCTTCCACGACTCCTGGCCGAACTTCGCCAAGGCGTTCAAGCTCAACATCGTGGGGCACGTCGAGCCGAAGCCGGGCATCCCGCCGTCCCCCTCGCACACGCTGGAGATCATCAACCTGATCCAGGCGCAGAAGGTGCCGGCGATCCTGGTCGAGCCCTACTTCGACCGCAAGACGCCGGACTACATCGCCGCCAAGACCGGGGCGGCGGTGGTGATCTTCTACCCCTCGGTGGGTGGGACGCCGGCGGTCGGGGACTACTTCACGCTGTTCGACACCAACATCAACGCGTTCATCGCGGCGGCGAAAGGCAAGAAGTGAGCATCTTCCAACTGCTCCTGCCGGCCTTCGTGGCGAGCCTGATCCTGACCGGCATCCACGCCTATCTCGGCGTTCACGTGGTCGAGCGCGGGGTGATCTTCGTCGACCTCTCGCTCGCCCAGATCGCGGCCCTGGGATCGACCGTCGCCTACCTGCTCGGCCATGACCTGCATTCGACGGGCGCCTACCTCTTCTCGCTCGGTTTCACCTTCCTGGGGGCGGCGATCTTCGCCTTCTCGCGGGTCCACCGGAAGACCCGCATCCCGCAGGAGGCGGTGATCGGCATCGCCTACGCGGTCGCGGCGGCGGTGGCGATCCTGGTGATGTCGAAGGCGACCCAGGAGACCGAGCACCTGAAGGAGATGCTGGTCGGCAACATCCTCTCCGTGACCTGGCCGGAGCTGGCGAAGACCGCCATCCTCTACGCCCTGGTCGGCGTCTTCCACTACATCTTCCGCGAGCGCTTCCTGATGATCTCGATGGACGAGCAGGAGGCCGAGCGGCGGGGCCTGAACATCCGTTTCTGGGACTTCCTCTTCTACGTCTCGTTCGGCTTCGTGGTGACCTCCTCGGTGGCCATCGCCGGCGTGCTCCTCGTCTTCTGCTTCCTGATCGTCCCCTCGGTGACGGCGATGCTCTTCGCCGAGCGCCTGGGGCCGCGTCTCGCGATCGGCTGGGGGATGGGCGCGCTGGTCTCGGCCGCGGGAGTCGCCCTGTCGTTCCTCCTCGACCTGCCGACAGGCGCCGCGATCGTGGCCACCTTCGGCCTGACGCTGCTCATTCTCGCCGGGGTGAGGAAGGCGTTCTTCAAGCCGATCGCGGCGTAGGAGGCTAGAAAGGGCGCCTCCCGGGGGTGCCCTGCTTCTCAGGTGCCAGCTTGGCTCGCAAGGTCTGCCAGCGTGCGTCCGAGCTGGCGCTGGATCCAGTTGTTGAGCCGTAGGAGAAAACTTGAGGTTAACTCCGGGTATACGTTTTCGAGCCGGACCTCCAGCCAGTCTTCACTGCCCGCCACGCGAATAAGGAATGGAAACGGGTTAGGCTGGATCGTACAAAATATGGAAACCTCGATGCCAGATCGGGATGGCCGCGGAGTTTCGCTCCACAGGAGAAGGCTCCTAGCGCCAGTTGCCAAGCGGTAACCAGATGGCGGAGGCTCTGCCAAAGTATCAATCCCGGCCACTCCTACCGAGAGACTAGGTAATCTCAACGCGCCGACTTGCGCTTGCAATCTTTCCTCAATTTCCATCATTACCCGACTTGCGGTGCTCTTGATCTCGAAGTCGGACAACCCCTTGCAATTCCAGGCGGGCTTGCTAATCCGCTCTGCAACATCTTCAGGCTTAGGAGCCTCAGCCGTCATCAGACCCTCTGCAACAAGTTGCATCGTGTCGATCCCACGATCCAGGAAAAATGAGATCACCGGCCTGAAATCTCCGAGATCGGCCGCTCGTAACGAATCCAGATACGCCGGCCGCTGATTCTCAAAGATCACCAGGGGTATCGACTGCCCCCTATAGAAGAACGTCGAGGCGAGCGCCCGGGCCACCCGGCCGTTGCCGTCGGCAAAGGGGTGGATCACTACGAATGCGTAATGGCAGTAGGAAGCCTGGAGAACGGGGTGAGCCGACTCGAACTCCGGCGTCCGGATCTGCTCGATGAGGCGGTGCATCTCGTCGGCCACCCGGTCGACTGGGGCGTAGGCGTGGAAAGTGCCGTCCGTCAGGCGGACGTGATTGGGACGGTTCTTGTACTGCCCCTTGGGGAGATCCTGCTCCTGCCAGCCCATGTCCGTGAGGACCCGATATGTCTTCTGGGGTTCGCATAGCCTCTCGTGGAGGGCACGGATCCAGGCCTCTGTGATCGGCAACTTGTGCGTGACGGCGTCGAGGACCAGCTCATAGGCCGCGAGCTGGGCCTCGAACAGCTCCCGGATTCCGGCACCCCGTTCCTCGATCGCCTGCTCCCACGTCAGGCTCTGCAGAGCGACCGTCATGGTGAAGCCGCGGTCGACACTGTAGAGCCCCTCGATGGCGCCAGTATCCAGAGCGGCGGCGCGGACGGCGACCTCGACCGAGGCCTTCAGGGTTTCGGGAGAGGCCTCCCGCCGGCGCTCCTTCAGGCTCGCGGCGAAGCGGCTCCAGAGGTCGGCATCCTCGGAGGACAGCTCCCCCCAGGTGGAGAAGTCGGGGAAGCCCCGATAGAGCTGGTCCGCCTGCGCGAGAAGAGATGATGAGTCCATTTGGGTCATCTACCGCCAGACATGCCCGCGCGACTCCCAGGTCTCAAACAGCCAGGTCCAGAACTCTCGCTTCTTGCCCAGATAGCGCTCGAGGCGAGGCCAGAGTTGCCGGATCTCGCGAGCGGAGATGAAGGTGAAGACGTCGTCGGGTTTGGCCTGCCGCATGAGCTTGCCCGCCAGATAGGCCCGGACTTCCGGGTCGGGATCCTCGAGGCCGGCGCGGAACTGTTCGAGAGTCATCTCGGAATCCCAGAGGAAGTAAGGCTGCCCCTCGGCGTTGACGAGATGCTCGGGTGGGGTTGGGTTGAGCATAAGGCCGGTCCTCTCTGACCGAGCGATCTTATCCTCTCCCATCCCTGAACATGGCATCGGACGTGATATAGGAAGCGCTGGAAGAAGGAAGGGAGGGATGCCATGCGAGTCGCGTTCATCGGCACCGGTCTCATGGGCCGCCCCATGGCCGAGCGGGTCCTCGCCGCCGGCCACGAGCTGATCGCCTACAACCGCACCCGGGAGAAGGCCGAGCCGCTGGCGCGGAAGGGGGCGCGGATCGCCGCCAGCGCCCGCGAGGCGATCGAGGCGGGGGAGTGCGCGATCTTCATGGTCCGGGACGGCAGCGTGGTCCGCGAGCTGCTCTCCGACGGCGGTTTCATCCCCAGTCTCGGCGGACGCACGGTGATCCAGATGTCGACCATCGCCCCGGCCGAAAGCGTGAAGCTGATGGACGAGGTTCGCGGCGCCGCCGGCGATTACCTGGAGGCGCCGGTGCTGGGGAGCGTCCCGCAGGCCGAGGAAGGGAAGCTGCTGGTGATGGTGGGGGGCAGCTCCGAGCAGCTCGAGCACTGGGGCGATCTGCTCCGCTGCTTCGGGCCGGAGCCGCGGCGGGTCGGCCCGGTCGGCCACGCGGCGACGCTCAAGCTCGCCATGAACCAGCTCATCGCCTCGCTCTCGGCGGCCTTCTCGCTCAGCCTCGGCATGGTGGAGCGCAAGGGGATCGAGGTCGATCTCTTCATGGACATCCTGCGCAAGAGCGCCTTCTACGCCCCGACCTTCGACCGCAAGCTCCCCCAGATGCTCGCGCGCGACTTCGCGAGCCCGAACTTTCCGGCCGATCTCCTGCTCAAGGATCTCGACCTCGCGCGCTCCGAAGCGGGCGCGCTCGGCCTCGATACCACCGCTCTCGACGGGGTGCGCGAGGTGGTCAAGAAGACCGTCGAGGACGGTAAAGGGCGGGAGGACTACGCCGCCCTCTACGAGACGATCGATCCCGCGGCCTGATCCGCACCCTGGCGGTCTACCGCGACGCCTGGAACAGGCGGCGGCACGTTCGCCGGCGGCTTCATCCGCAGGTCCTCCGGCGTCGCCAAGGCCGCGATCTCCCGCCGCATCTCTACCAACTCCTGGACGCGGTGCTGCCAGGGCCGGACTTGCAAGCCCAGTTGCTGGCGGCGGGCCACCTCCTGCTCGGCGCCACGAATACGACGGTTGATGATCTTCAGACATTCGTCGAACCTCACGGTTCACCTCGCGTTTCGGCAAACGGGAAATTAAATCCAGTATACACCCGGATTCCGACGAATTCCAATTTGCGCGTGCGGCAGGATAAATCGATTTTTTGATATAGGTCTTATCAGTCCCAGGTGATCGATTCGCCGGGTCTCCATCGCGCGGGAGGCTGTACGGCCAAGGATTCGCACGGCACCTATCAGATTCGCGAAACGTTCATCGTGGGTGAGGCCTTGCCTGTAGCGGAAGTAAATCTGCTGCGCGATGGTGGCGATCTTGAATAATCCGTAGACGTAATAAAACAGGATGCCCGAGACGTCGCGGCCGCTTCGCGCGGCGTAACGCTCGACCACCTCGCCGCGGCTCAGGTTGCCGGGGAGTGTCGTCGGTCCGGCCGGCAGCAGGCGCAGCTCGGGGGCGTCGTCCGGGTCCATCCAGTAGCCGAGGCTGGTGCCGAGGTCCATCAGCGGATCGCCGAGGGTGGCCATCTCCCAGTCGAGCACGGCCACGATGCGGCCGAGGTCCTGGGGATCGAGGACGAGGTTGTCGTACTTGTAGTCGTTGTGGATCAGCGCCGCTCCGCTCTCAGGGGCGATTCGACCGGCAGGTTCGCGGCGAGCCAGGCGGCGGCGCGGTCGAGGTCCGGCACGTCGTCCGTGCGGGACTTCCGCCAGCGCCCGCTCCACCCCTCCACCTGCCGGGCCACATATCCTTCCGGATGCCCGAGGTCCTCCAGCCCCGCCGCCCGCCAGTCCACGGCGTGCAGGTCCGCCAGCCCGTCGACCGCCGCTTCGCTGATCGCCCGCATCCGCTCCGGCGGCAGGTCGACTCCCGCCGGGGCCTTCGGGTGGCGGAGGATGACGCCGCGCACCCGCTCCATGAGGTAGAACGGCGCGCCGATCACCGCGGGATCGTCGCAGTGGAGGAGCGCCCGGGGCGCCTTCGGATAGACGGCGTGGAGGCGCGAGAGCACGCGGTACTCCCGGCCCATGTCGTGGGCCGTCTTCACCTGCGAGCCGAACGGCGGGCGGCGCAGCACCAGCTCGCGGTCGCCGGCGCGCAGGAGGTAGGTGAGGTTCGAGTGCCCGCCGGGAAACTGCTCGATCGTGATCGGCCCCTCGACGCCGGGAAGCCGCCCGCTCGAGCCACGCCGCCAGCGCAGCGGCGTCGATCTCCTCGCCGGGGCGGACGGCCCGGGGTGAATCGACCGGAATCTCTGTCATCAATCGTCCCCCCTCTTCATGCCGTACCTCTCCAGGATCCGCCGGGCGGCGGCGGTCTTGTGGACCTCGTCGGCGCCGTCGTAGATGCGGGCGCCCCGCTCGTGGCGCCACCAGAAGGCGAGGGGGGTGGCCTCGGTGAGCCCGAGGGCGCCGTGGGTCTGGATCGCCCGGTCGAGCACCCGCTGGAGCACGGCGGCGGTGTGGAACTTGATCAGCGAGACGTCGTCCCGTGCCGCCGCGGCCCCCTCGCGGTCGATGCGCCAGGCGGTGCGCAGCACGAGCAGGCGGGCGGCGTCGATCTCCGCGCGGCTCTCGGCGATCCACTCCTGCACGATCTGGCGGAGCCCGAGCGGCTTGCCCGGCGCGAGCTCGCGGCTGGCGGCCCGCTCGCACATCAGGTCGAACGCCCGCTCGCAGATGCCGATCCAGCGCACGCAGTGATGGATGCGCCCCGGCCCCAGCCGCTCCTGGGCGAGGGCGAACCCCGCCCCCTCGGGCCCGATGCGGTTCGCCGCCGGCACCCGCGCGCCGTCGAGCCGCACCTCGGCGTGGCTCATCCACCCCTCCCCCCGCTCGCCCATGACGGCGAGGTTCTGGACGATCTCGAACCCCGGCGTGTCCGTGGGCACCAGGATCTGGCTCGCCCGCGCGTGGGGCTTCGGGGCGTCGGGATTCGTGACCGCCATCACGATGCAGAAGGCGGCCCCCTCGGCGGCGCTGGTGAACCACTTGTGGCCGTCGATGAATGTACTCGTCGCCCTCGCGGCGGGCGGTGGTGCCGAGCCGGACGGGGTTGGAGCCGGCGAACTCCGGCTCGGTCATGCCGAAGCAGCTCCGGATCTCCCCCGCGACGAGAGGCCGGAGCCAGCGCTCCTTCTGCTCGGGGGAGCCGTGGTGGAGGAGCAGCTCCATGTTCCCCGCGTCCGGCGCCTGGACGTTGAAGACGTAGTGGCCGATCACGCTCCGTCCCAGCGCCTCGCCGATCGGCGCGAACTCGAGGAGCGAGAGGCCGCCGCCGCCCCATTCTTTCGGCATGTGAAGGGCGAGGAAACGCTCCTCCCGCAGCCGGGCACGGAGGCGCTCGATCTCCGGCCCGGCCGCTCCGAAGCCCCGTTCCAGCACGGTCCGCTCGACGGGGAGGATCTCCTCGTCGACGAAACGGCGGATGGCGGCGGTGAGATCGCGGATCGGTTCGGAGACGGCGAAGTCCATGGGCGCTCCCTCCCTTTGGGCGGAAAAGGGAGTCTAGCGCGGCAGCTCGATCTCGGCGAATGACGAGACCACCCGGTCCGCCTCTCCCAGCATCTCCGGCTCGTGGGTCGTGGCGAGGCCGATCGAGGCCATGCCGGCGCGGCGGGCGGCCTCGAGGCCGCGGGGGGAGTCCTCGATGACGAGGCAGCGTTCCGGCGGCGCGCCGAGCTGGGCGGCGGCGTAGAGGAAGATGTCCGGCGCCGGCTTGGCCCGGCCCCCGACGTGGGTGGGGAAGTAGACGCGCCCATTGAAGAAGCGCGCGATCCCCAGCTTGCGGTCGGCGACGGCGAAGAGCTCCTCGGGCATCGAGGTGGCGATGCAGGTCGCGTAGCGCCCCCGTACCTTCTCCTCGTAGAACTCCGGGAACCCCGCGGTGAACCGGACCTCCTGCTCGAACAGCTCGCGAATGATCTGCAGCCGCTCCATCACCAGGGCGTCCGGATCCCCCTCGACCCCGTACTGCTCCTGGAGCAAGAGGACGCCCGCCCGCTGCCCGAGCCCGGTGATCAGCGGCTTGGTGCGCGCGATGTCGAAGGCGATCCCGCGCCGGCGCAGGAACTCCGTCTCACAGCGGTCCCAGATCGTCTCACTATCCAGGACGACGCCATCGCAGTCGAAGAGGATGGCTTCAATCAAGCGGTTTCCCCTCCAGCCGCGCGATCTCGCGGTCGTGCATCCGACTCAGGGTAAGTAGGGAGGTAAGGGCGCCGAGCAGGGCGCAGAACATGTCCCACTGGGTGTCCCAGACATCCCCCTGGGTGCCGAGGAACTCGTCCGCCGCCGAGCCGCCGAGCACGGCGGAGCCCCATTCGACGAATTCGTAGACGGCGCTCAGGGACAGGCAGACGCAGGTGACCAGGAAGAAGAGCCAGCCGCCGCGCCGCACCACTCCCCGGCGCAGCAGGATCTCCCGCGCCAGGATCGCCGGCACGAACCCTTGCGCGAAGTGCCCCAGGCGGTCGTAGTGGTTCCGCGCCAGGCCCAGCAGGTCGCGGACCCAGAACCCCAGCGGCACCCTGGCGTAGGTGTAGTGGCCGCCCAGCATCAGGATCAGCGCGTGCAGGAACAGGAGGCGGTAGGCGAGAGGGGTCAGCGGGAAGCGGTGCCGGGTCGCGATCAGGAGGGGGACCCCGAGCACGATAGGGAAGACCTCCAGGATCCAGGTCACCCGGTCATAGACGTTCACCGCCGAGGCGGCGAGGGCCAGGGCGCCCAGCACGAGCAGAACGGCGGGTTCCTTCCGCATGGAAAGCTCCTCGCTTTTGTGGCTTTAGTGCCCGCTCACCATATCAGGTGGGAGTTGATCGCGGAGTGATCTCTCCGGCTTCCGCCTCCTGCCGGCTGCGGGCGAGTAGACTTTCACCATGGCTGTCACCATC
>CAVXIG010000050.1:0-90491 GCA_963761645.1 uncultured Acidobacteriota bacterium | reverse complement strand
TCGCCACATGGGCCCTCTGGCTCTCCAGGCTGCCTCGGCGCCGTCCGTGCGCTCCGATTCCGTGCCAGCGCCCACTGGAGCTACGGTTGCGCCGAAGGGATGGCTGTGCCGGCCCAGCCATGGGCGGACCCTCCATCGAGAGCGCCGGCGCGCAGCTCCGGAGGGCCGGCACGTCCATCAGGAGGGCCGAGGCGCAGAAGGAGAGGGCACAAGCGTCCATCGCTTGGACACTGCTGCTGTCGGGATGGCAAGGGCGCGTACCGGATGGTGCAGCCAGCCCTCCCCTGTGCGTACCCGTAGCTCCCTTTGGCGCAACGGTGGCCTCCGTGGGCGCAGCCGCAGAAACAAAGGGCAGGGTCTGCGAGAAGGTCCGGCTGCCGGCCGGCAAGCAAGGGGTAGTGGTGTGTTAACTTCCATTGTCATGAACGGTGTTTTGGGAGATCCTGGACACGCAAGATGCGCCTCCTCTCTTACCCGCAGTCTCTCTCTTCCTGGCGCTATCCGGTTGCTCGAGCCTTCCTCGTGGCGAAAACCCACGGGTTGAGGGCCTTTGGCAGGACACGAACAGGCCGATTATCTGGTTGCCGTCGGGAAGGAGCAGATTGTCGTCTCGTTTCAGCGGCCAGGCGCGCAAGGTCGCGACCATTCTCGATTCCATGGGATCTAGTCTGCGCCTCTGCGAGGATGGCCAGGACTCCATGCGAGAGCTCTCTTGGGACCGTAACAATCTGACAATCCGAGATCCGCGGACGGATGAAGAGCATCATCTCCGCAGTACCGCGCAGGCCACCTGGAGTCTGACGGATCGTGGCTCTTCAGATCCCTGAGCCGATGCCGGTTGCAGCCGATATCGCCCAGCAGGTCGAAGGGGAGCTTGGAAGGCGCGTGAGAGCCGACCAGGGATGCTCAGAAGTTACACTTCGAGCAGCTCTGGAGAATCGGGGCGACACAGTCATCCATGATAGCGCGGCAGGCTTTACCGGAAGATCTGAATACTCTGAACATGGTCGCCGTAAAGGCTAACACCACAGTTCCTGAAGAAGCTGTGACTGAACTGGGCTGGATAGATTCGCGGCGCTTTGGCGCGGTCGCCGCGGATTACGCCTTTCTGCTCGCTCAGCACAGCCAGGATCTGCCGCTTATGCTGGCAGCACTACCGAAAATCAAAGCTGAGGTCGAAGCCGGGCGATTGGAAGGCGACACCTACGCACTCTTGTATGATCGCATCCAGCTCCTTCTGGGCAAGAAGCAATGTTACGGCACGCGGATGGGGAAGGACCCGGCAGGTCAGCCGATCGTATTGCCGACCGAGCTGCCAGAAACCGTCGATGAGCGCAGGAAAAGCCTCGGAATGGATCCTTTGTCTGTGTATGTAAAAATCTTTGGCGCGCGTGAGGTCAGGTTCAGTCCAGCATGTCATTGAGAGGCCCTATCAAACCTTTTTTCGTAGGGAAGGAGCTCGTCCCAATATTTATGTAGGGGAGGGGCTTGTCCCCTCCCTCGCCCCGGAGGGGCGAACTTTGAACAGCCTGGGGTGGCAACCCCAGGTAATGAGAAAACCCGATCCGTCGAGTCCCGAAGGGCCGGCCGGCCGCTGAAGTTTCGGCCGGCCCTTCGGGGCTTGGAGAATTGTTCACCTGCCAACCCGGGGTTGCCACCCCGGGCTGTTCAAAGTTCGCCCCTCCGGGGCGAGGGAGGGGACAAGCCCCTCCCCTACGTACAAAACCGATTTTTATTAGGCGCTCTAACCTGGAACTGGTATCTGCCGCAACGCCACGACAGGACAAGGCATAAGACAACCTTGCGCGTCGAGACCACAGGCCGAAACCACTGTCGCCCAGTGTGAAAAGACTTCACTTGACAAGGCAGGCGCAGGCTCGAACTCAACCGCATCGTATTCCTGAATCGAAATCTTCAGAATCACTCCAGCATAGGCCAGAGCTGCCGTAATAGCATCCCATGCATCTTGAGAAAATCGATTGGGCGGAGGGGTCCTGAATTGGTCACCAGTTACGAAGGCTTCAAACAGGCAAAGTTCTCCGGGACTTGGAGGCTTTCGCTCGGTTATGAATCGAGGTCGACATCCCAAACGGACAAGCTGGGAAATCAGAATCTTGCCAAGGGTCAGAGCTTTCATCGTCGCGGCAGCACCAGACTGCATATACCATCCGTAGCCACTTCCTGCGGATTGAAGCGAAGGTCGAAGAGGTTGCCTTCATCAGGGAGTACTGAAGGGGCGGGAGTCCACATCGGAGCCTCGAATCCCAAAGCAACATCGGCACCGGCTCTGAGATCCTCAGCAATGCTGGAAACCAACGTGTTCAGATCGATTCCTGAATCTGGTCCCCCTAAACGTCGATGGGTCTATGACTCCAAATTCTGGAGGGTCGAGCCGAGCCCAAGCGAATCCTCTCCTCCCGATAGGCTTGCCTCTTTCAGCCTATCTTGATAACAGCGATATCCACCCCATAGACGACTACTTTGGTCATAGCTCTCCCTCCTCATACCAGACCGCAACCTCCTCCAGCCCCTTCCGCCTGATATCCGGCACCTCGGCGTCCGGCGCCGGGTAGCCGATGGGGAAGAGGATGAAGGGCTTCTCGTTGGCGGGGCGGTCGAGGAGGCGGGAGAGGAAGGCCATCGGGCTCGGGGTGTGGGTGAGCGTCGCGAGGCCCATCCGGTGGAGGGCGGCGATGAACAGGCCGCAGGCGATCCCCACGCTCTCCTTGGGGTAGTAGTTCTTCCGCTTGCCGCCGTCGGGACGCACGCCGTACAGCTCCTCGAAGACGACGACGATCCAGGGGGCGGTCTCGAGGAAGGGCTTCTCCCAGCCGGTGCCGAGCGGGGCCAGGGCCTCCAGCCACTCCTCCGGCATGCGGCCGCCGACGTAGCTCTCGTACTCCTCGGCCTCGGCGGCGGCGCGGATCTCGCGCTTGAGCCCCGGATCCCCGACGACGACGAACTTCCACGGCTGGCGGTGGGCGCCCGAGGGGGCCGTCGACGCCGTGCGGATGGCGATCTCGATCAGCTCGCGCGGCACCGGATCGGGGGAGAAGGCGCGGACGCTGCGCCGGCGGTCCATCTCGGCATGGAAATCCTGCGCCCGGCGGCGCATCTCCTCTTCGGGGAGACGCTGGGGGCGATAAGGGATGAAGGGGTACGTCCCCGCTCAAGCCCCCTCCTCCCGCCGGAGCTCCTCGCGGACCTGGACGATCAGATCCCAGAGCGCCTCGACGTGCTCCCGCTCGGTCCGCAGGTTGCCGATCGCGGCGTGCAGGGTGTAGCGACCCTTGAGGGCGGTGTGGGAGAGGAAGACGGGGCCCGCGGCGTTGACGCGGGCGAGGAGCCGCTCGTTGAAGCGGTCCTGGGCCTCCACCGGGCCGTCCAGGCGGGCGCGGAAGCAGACGGTGCTGAAGGGGACCGGTGCGGCCAGCTCGAAGCCGTGGATCGGCCTCGATCCGGGCGGCCAGCTCGCGGGCGAGCTCGCAGTGCCAGCGGATGCGCTCGCGCAGCCCCTCGACGCCGAAGGAGCGGATCACCATCCAGAGCTTGAGGGCGCGGAAGCGCCGGCCGAGCTGGAAGCCGTAGTCCATCAGGTTGGTGACCTCCTCCTCCGACGTCCGCAGGTACTCGGGCACCAGCGAGAAGGCGGCGCGCAGCAGGGCGGGGTCGCGCACGTAGAGCACCGAGCAGTCGACCGGGGTGAACAGCCACTTGTGGGGGTTGACCACCAGCGAGTCGGCCCGCTCGAGGCCCGGCATCGCCGCCCGGAGCTCGGGGCAGATCGCGGCCGAGCCGGCGTAGGCGGCGTCGACGTGCAGCCAGATCCCCTCGCGGGCGCAGAGGTCGGCGATCGCGGGGACGGGATCGATGCTGGTCGTCGAGGTGGTGCCCACGGTGGCCACGACCGCCATCGGCAGCCGCCCGGCGGCGCGGTCGGCGGCGATCGCCTGGGCGAGCGCCGGCACGGACATCCGGAACTCGCCGTCGCTCTCGATCCGCCGCACGTTCTCCTGGCCGACCCCGAGGACGATCGCCGACTTGTCGATCGAGGAGTGGGCCTGGTCGCTGGCGTAGACGGTGAGCGCCGGCGCGTCGGGGCGGCCGGAGAGCCCCTTGATCCGCGCGTCGAGCCCGGGGAGGCGGTGGCGGGCGGCGGCGAGGGCCACCAGGCTGCTCGTCGAGGCGGTGTCGTTGATGTGCCCGCGAAAGTCCGCCGGCAGCTCCATCATCTGGGCGAGCCACGCGCAGACCGTCTCCTCGAGCTCGGTGGCGGCCGGCGAGGTGCGCCAGAGCATGGCGTTGACGTTGAGGGCGGCGGCGAGGGTCTCGCCCAGGATGCCGGGGCCGGAGCCGGTGATCGCGAAGTAGGCGAAGAAGCCGGGGTGGTTCCAGTGGGTGAGGTTGGGCTCGATCAGCCGCCGGTAGTCGTCGAGGACGGCGTCGAGGGGCTCCGGCGCCATCGGCGGCGAGGCGGGCAGCGCGCGACGCACCTCGCCCGGCTTGACGGCGGGCAGCACGGGACGCTCGCCCACCCCCTCCAGGTAATCGGCCACCAGGTCGGCCACACGGTGCATCGCGGAGCGGAATTCGTCGGCGGGGAGGTCTTTGGACATGGGGGGAAGAATATCCGCTTCCCCCTCTCACCAGGACACGAAAAAGGGCGGCCCGGAGGCCGCCCTTGAAAAGTCCCGTTGGAAACCGTCCAGCTTACTTCGAGGCGGTCTTGCTGCCCGCGCGGCGGAGCTCGTCGTCGATCACCGGGGTGATCTGGTCGATCGGCACCGCGCCGTTGATGAACCGGCCGTTGACGAACATCGCGGGGGTGCCGCTGACGCCGGCCTCCGAGCCCGCCTTCTTGTCGGCCTGAATGGCCGCGGCCTTCTCGCCGGAGTCGATGCACTTGTTGAACTTGTCGGCGTTCATGCCCAGCTCGGCCGCCTTGGCCTTGAGCTGGTCGACGCCGAGGGCGTTCTGGTTGCCGAACATCGCGTCGTGCATCTCCCAGAACTTGCCCTGGTCCTGGGCGCAGAGCGAGGCCTCGGCCGCCTTCTGGGCGTTCTGGTGGAAGCTCAGCGGGAACTGGCGGAAGACGACGCGGACCTTGTCGCCGTACTTCTTCTCGACCTCGCGCGATCGTCGGCAGCAGGCGCGAGCAGAACGGGCACTGGAAGTCGGAGAACTCGACGATGGTCACCGGGGCGCTCGCCGGGCCCTTGGCGGGACCGGTGGCGGCCACGTCGACCCGGACCGGCTCGAGCTTGTAGTCGACCTTGTACTTGGCCTCCAGCGTCTTGAAGTACTCGGTGCGGGCCTTCTGCTGCCCCTGCTGCTCGAGGTAGGTCTTGATCTGGCCGGCGACCTGGTCCTTCGGGCGGGGGATCTGGGCCTTGTTCTGCTCGTAGAAGGCGTCGACCTCGGCGTCGGTCACCGCCGCGGGCTTGATCTCGGCGAGGAGCTGATCCTTGGTGATCTTGCGGGCGGCGGCCTCGGACTCGAGCATGCGGTCCTGGACGGCCTGGGTCAGGCTGTTCTCGATGAGCTGGTGGAGGTTCTGCTGGTACTCCCGGTCGAGCGCCTTGAACTGGTCGGCGTTCGCCGCTGCGCACGTCGGCCTCGGTGATCGGCTGGCCGTTGACGACGGCGAGCACCTGGTTCGAGCCGGTGGACATGCTGTCCATCTTCTTGCCCTTGTCCTGCGCCGAGCAGGCCGGCAGGAAGACGCCCAGGGTGAGCGATCAGCGCGAGCGCACCCGGGATCAGCTGTTTACGAAATGCATTCATGGGTCAAACTCCTTTTTCTTGGACGGTGTCTCAGAGGCTGCCAACAGATCGAGACCGGGACAGATTCCTATGGACATCAAAAAACGGATGCATATTTTAGCACAGGCCGCTGTTCCGGACCTTCCTTCCACTCACTGGAACAGGTGCTCAAACCGCCAGGTGGCGAGCCACCAGCCCCTCGAGGATGCGCTCGGCGGTGATCCCGCGCAGGCGCAGGGCGGGCGCCTCGAGGAGCGCTTCGGCCAGGGCCAGCCGGGCTCGCCGGCCGGCCGCCTCGGCGCCTCCCCCTCCTCCTCGAGGGCGAGCGAGCGCAGCACCGCCGCCGCCGCCAGCGCCCAGGGGCGCCCCGAGCGCGGATCCTCCCACCCGCCGACGCCGGCGAGGGCCGCCGCCGCCGAGAGCAGGTAGATCGGCGAGCCGCTGGCGCTCCAGGCCCGGACCGCGGCGGAGAAGGCCCGCGCCAGGGGCTCGATCACGGCCGGGTCCACCGGCTCGGCGGGACCGAGGAAGATGGCGAGCGAGCGGCTGCGCAACGTGCGCAGAAGGTCGAGCCGCGAGGGGGCGAGCAGGAAGAAGTTACGCGGCGCCGAGACGTGCGGCTCCTCCAGGGTCTTGAGCAGGGCGTTGGCGGCCTCGCCGGTCAGGCTCTCCGCGCTGGCGACCACGAACACCTGCCCGCGCGCCTCATAGGGGGAGACCTGGGCGATCCTTGAGCATCTCGCGGGTGGCGTCCACCGAGGTCGAGGCCTTGAGGTCGCGCTCCAGCACCTGGAAGTCGGGATGGAAGGCGGTCCCCTCGCCGCCGGGCCAGACGATGCGCCGGCAATGGCGGCAGACGCCGCACGGCCGCGCCTCGGGGAGCGCCTCGCAGAGCAGCGTGCGGGCGAGCTCCAGCGCGGCGCTCCGCCGCGCCTCGACGCCGCCGCCGTCGAGGATCACCGACGGATAGAGCTTCCCCTGGCGGGCGGAAGCGAGGGCCGCGGTGTACGTCAAGCGTCCACCTCTTCCAGCTCCAGCTCCCCGGACTCCCCGAGCAGACCCTTCAGGATGCGGCGCATCCGCCGCTCGGTCACGCCGACCGGCCCCGCGGAGTCGAGGACCTGGAAGCGCGCGTCCCCCGCCGCCATCTCCAGGAACCCCCGGCGCACCCGCTCGTAGAAGGCGAGGTCCTCGGAATCGATCCGGTCGGCCTCGCCGCGCCCCTGGCGGGAAGGGGAGTGGCCGCGGGCGCGGGCGGCCTCGGCCGGCAGATCGAAGAGCAGCGTGTGGTCGGGCCGGCGCCCGCCGGTGGCCAGCAGGTCCACCTGATCGATCGCCGCCAGCGGGACGCCGCGGCCATACCCCTGATAAGCTCGCGTCGAGTCGGTGAAGCGGTCGCAGAGGACATGCTCGCCGGCGCGCAGCGCCGGCTCGATCACCTCGAGCAGATGCTGGCGCCGGCTGGCGAAGACGAGCAGCAGCTCGACGAGGCCGTCGACCGCGCCCCACCGGGAGTCGAGGAAGATGGCGCGCACGGCGTCGCCGAGCGGCGTCCCCCCCGGCTCATGGGTGACCCGGTGCGGGATTCCCCGCCGGGTCAGCCACTCGGAGGCGCGCCGCAGATGGGTCGACTTGCCGCTGCCGTCGAGCCCCTCGAAGGTGATGAACAGGGGCGACATGGGGCGCCAACGTTACCATTCGCGCGGCCCGGGGGAAAACCGGGCTACGATAGAGGGGCTGGTCACGCGCTCGGAGGGAAGGACGGCGGGAGATTTGCATATGTACCCGGCGGCTTTTGACCTGTGGTGAACTTTAACCTTCGGATTGTGGAGGAGCTTTTCAATGGCCGAGAAAAAGTCGAGTGGCGCATCCAAGGCTGGCGCAGCCAAGAAGGCGGGTGGCGGCTCCAAGGGCGGGGCGGCAAACAGTGCCTTCATGGCTCCGCTGCAGCCGGACGACGGCGCTGGCGGCGGTGGTCGGCAAGGATCCGCTGCCGCGCACCGAAGTCACGAAACGGATCTGGGATTACATCCGCCAGAACAACCTGCAGGACCCGAACGACAAGCGGACGATCAGGGCGGACGCGAAGCTGAAGGCGATCTTCGACGGCAAGGACTCGGTCACGATGTTCGAGCTGACCAAGCTGGTCAACGCCCACCTGAAGAAGGGCTGAACGGAGAGACGGCGGGTAGGGGCGCAGCCGGCTGCGCCCCTACGGCTTTTCCGCTTCAAGCCTCTGCTCTCGGATCTCCATGGAACAGGCCGTCGTCGGCACCCCCCTGCACTGGAGCCTCTTCTTCGTCCTGCTGGTGGGGATGCTGGCGCTGGACCTCGGCGTCTTCAACCGCCGGGAGCACCGGATCGGGCTGCGCGAGGCGCTGTTCTGGAGCGTCGTCTGGACGGTCGTCGGCCTGCTCTTCAACCTCTGGATCGCCCACCGCTTCGGCCGGCAGGTCGGGCTCGAGTTCCTGGCCGGCTACGTCATCGAGCGGTCGCTCAGCTTCGACAACATCTTCGTCTTCGTCGTCCTCTTCAACTACTTCGCCGTGCCGGCGGAGCAGCAGCACCGGGTGCTGTTCTGGGGCATCCTGGGGGCGCTGGTCTCCCGCGGCCTGTTCATCGCCATGGGCACGGCGCTGCTCGCCCGCTTCGAGTGGCTGATCCTGGTCTTCGGCGCCTTCCTGGTCTACACCGGGTTCAAGATCTTCCGCCAGGAGGAGACGGAGGTCCATCCGGAGAGGAACCCGGTGGTCAACGCTGTTCCGGCGCTTCGTCCCGATCACCGGCCAGTACCACGGCAAGCACTTCTTCGTGCGCGAGGACGGCCGGCTCAAGGCGACCCCTCTGATGCTGGTGCTGGTGGTCGTCGAGGCCACCGACGTCATCTTCGCCGTCGACTCGATCCCGGCGGTCTTCGGCGTCACCCGCAACCCCTTCATCGTCTTCACCTCCAACATCTTCGCCATCCTCGGCCTGCGCGCGCTCTACTTCCTGCTCGCCGGGCTGATGCACAAGTTCCGCTATCTCAACTACGGGCTCGGCCTGGTGCTGGTGTTCGTGGGCGCCAAGATGGTCACCCACGACTGGATCGAGATCCCCACCGGGATCTCGCTCGGCATCGTGCTGGCGATCCTGGCGGTGGCCATCGGCGCCTCGCTGGCGCGCCCGGCGTCGCCGCCCGAGGATGAGGAGATCCTGCACGATCCGCGGCGAGAACACGGAGGCGGACTTCGCGAGCTGTCCGGCCGCGCGGGAGATGGAGATCGAGGACGCGATCGAGGAAGAACGCAAGAGGTAGTGTAGGATTCCGGCGGAATTCAGAATCCGATCGGAGGTCCTGGCCATGGTGAAGGTCTTCATCCCACGGGAGCGCCGCCTGGGGGAAACCCGCGTCGCCGCCACTCCGGAAACCGTGCGACGGATGATCAAGCTCGGCCTCGAGGTCGCCGTCGAGCAGGGCGCCGGAGCGGCCTCTCTCTTCCACGACGCCGAGTTCGAGGCCGCCGGCGCGCACCTGGTCGCCGATCCCAGCGAGGCGTGGGAGATCGCCGACGTGGTCCTCAAGGTGACGCCGCCGGGCGTTTTCGCCGGACTGCCCGGCCACGAGGCCGAGGGGCTGAAGCCCGGCGCCGTGCTGATCAGCTTCCTCGCCCCCCACCGCAACCTCGACATGGTGCGCACCCTGGCCGCGGGGAACGTCACCTCCTTCGCCCTGGAGATGGTCCCCCGGGTCACCCGCGCGCAGTCGATGGACGCCCTCTCCTCGCAGGCGTCGATCGCCGGCTACAAGGCCGTGCTCCTCGCCGCCTGGCGGCTGCCCAAGTACTTCCCCCTGCTGATGACCGCCGCCGGCACCATCAAGCCGTCGCGGGTGGTGGTGATGGGGGCGGGGGTGGCCGGCCTGCAGGCGATCGCCACCGCCAAGCGGCTGGGCGCGGTGGTCGAGGTGTCGGACATCCGCCCCGCCGTCAAGGAGCAGGTCGAGTCCCTGGGGGGCAAGTTCATCGAGCTGCCGCAGGCCGAGAGCGGCGAGGGGCAGGGGGGCTACGCCCGCGAGATGGGCGAGGACTTCCTGCGCCGCCAGCGCGAGATCGTCCAGCGCCACCTCTCGCAGGCCGACGCCGTGATCACCACCGCCCTGGTGCCCGGCCGGCCCGCGCCGCGCCTGGTCACCGCCGAGATGGTGCGCGCGATGCGCGCCGGCTCGATCATCGTCGACCTCGCCGTCGAGCAGGGGGGCAACTGCGAGCTGTCGCAGGCGGACCGCGAGGTGGTCGAGAACGGCGTCCTGATCCTCGGCCCCTCGAACCTGGCCGCCGCCATGCCCCACGACGCCAGCCTCCTGTTCGCCCGCAACGTCTACGCCCTCCTCCAGCTCCTCCTCGA
This sequence comes from uncultured Acidobacteriota bacterium, assembly GCA_963761645.1. GTDB lineage: Bacteria > Acidobacteriota > Thermoanaerobaculia > Multivoradales > UBA5704 > DATARR01. Next base: position 80,342 of record CAVXIG010000050.1, on the reverse strand, counting down.
CAAGGAGGGGAAGCTGGCGGTCAACCTCGAGGACGAGATCATCGCCGGGTCCCTCCTGACCCACGCCGGCCAGGTCGTTCAGAAGCCGATCGCCGAGCTGCTGGCGACCCCGGAAGTGCCGGCCTAAGAGCAGAGCCAGGGACAGCAGGGACAACAGGGACAGCAGGGACGACAAGCACGATCCTGGTGTCCCTGCAGTCCCTCAGGTCCCTTGTTCTGCTCCCGTCCCGGTTCGCCCAGCTCCCCGCACTGGTGAAACAAGAGGCCCAACTTCTTGCAGGTTCTGTATTTGCCCGCGCCAGCCGTGGGCTGGACGACCATGAATGACTGAAGACGACCGCGGCGGCGCGCTCGAGATCGCCGAGCCGGCCACTTCCCTCCTCTTTCCGGGGGACGGCGAAGGCACGGACTCGCTGCTCGCGGCCTTGAGCCGGTTGCGGTCGGCGCTCGACCGCGAGCGCGCCGAGGCCCCCGCCCTGGCGGCCGAGCTGCTCGCGCTCGCCCCCGACCGGCGGGAGGAGCGGCTGCGCCACGACGACCGCTTCCAGACCTGGGGGCTCTGCGAGCTGCTGTTGACCCGGAGCCTCGACCCCGCCGATGGATCCCGCCGCCGCGGACGCCCTCGCCGGGCTGGCGCTCGCCGGCGCCGACCGGCTCGATCCCTCGCGGCACGCCGCGCCGGTGGTCGAGGACCTGAAGGCCCGCGCCTGGGCCGCGGCCGGCGAGGCGCGGCGCCGGCAGGGGGACCTCGCCGGCGCCGAGGCGGCGGTGCGCGCCGCCGCCTCCCGCCTCGCCCACGGCACCGGCGACCTGCTCGTCGAGGCGCGCCTGCTGGAGTTCGAGGCGGCGGTGCGCCGGGATCAGGGGCGCGGCGGCGAGGCGGCCGCCCTGCTGAAGCTGGCGGCCGCCCGCTACCGCGAGAGCGGCGAGACGCAGCTCCTGGAGCGGGTGCTCGCCGCCAGGGCCGAGGTCCTGCGGCATGCGGTAAAGTAATCGCCTCATGAAAGCGCCTCTGCTGCTCCTGTTCACCGTGCTCCTTCCCCTCCCCGTTCAGCCAGCTTCCGTGCCGGCGCCGGCCGGCACCGGTGGCGCGGTGGCCGCGGCCGACCCGCTGGCCGTCGCGGCGGGGCTAGAGATCCTGCGCGCCGGCGGCAACGCCGTGGACGCCGCGGTCGCCACCGCCCTGGCGCTGGCGGTGGTCTACCCGGAAGCGGGCAATCTGGGGGGCGGCGGCTTCGCGGTGGTGCGGATGGGAGGGGACCTCGCGACCCTCGACTTCCGCGAGGTCGGGCCGGCCCGGGCCCGCAAGGAGATGTTTCTGGATGCCCAGGGCAAGCCGGTCGAGAACGCCTCGATCGTGGGGCCGCTCTCCGCCGGCGTCCCCGGCTCGCCGGCCGGCCTTCACGAGCTCCACCGGCGCTTCGGCCGTCTCCCCTGGACACGGGTGGTGGCCCCCGCCCGGCGGCTGGCGAGCGAGGGGTTCCACGTCAGCCGCTATCTCCACGATCTGCTCGGCAAGGAGGAGACCCGCAAGCTCCTCCTGCGCTTCCCGGAGAGCGCGCGGGTCTGGCTCCCGAACGGCGAGCCGCCGGCGGTCGGCAGCGTGCTGCGGCTCCCCGACCTGGCGGCGACTCTCGGCCGCTACGCCGAGCAGGGGCCGCGGGGGATCACCACCGGCCCGGTCGCCGCCGCGGTCGAGAAGACGTCGAACGCCTACGGCGGCGTGCTCACCGCCGCCGATCTCGCGGCCTACCGTCCGCAGTGGCGGCAGCCGCTCATCCTCGAAGCCTTCGGCTGGAAGCTCGCCTCGATGCCCCTCCCCTCCTCGGGCGGCGTCATCCTCGGCCAGACCTTCGGCATGCTCGAGCGGCTCGGCTGGGCCGGGCTGCCCCGTTTCGGCGCCGACCGCGGCCACCTGCTGACCGAGGCCCTCCGGCAAGCCTTCGCCGACCGCTTCCTGCTCGGCGATCCGGCGACCACCCAGGCGACCGAGGCGCAGCTCCTGGCGCCCGACTGGATCGCCCGGCGGGCGGCGCGGATCGACCCCCGGCACGCCACCCCGTCGGCGCGGGTGAAGCCCTGGCCCGGCGCCGAGGCGGCGGCCGGCGGCGGCACCGAGACGACGCACCTCTCGGTGGTCGACCGCGACGGCAACCTGGTGGCCCTCACCACCACGCTCAACAACCTCTTCGGCAGCGGGCTGTGGGTGCCGGGCGCGGGCTTCTTCCTCAACGACGAGATGGACGACTTCGCCACCGCCCCGGGCCGGCCCAACCTCTTCGGGCTGATCCAGGGCGAGGCCAACGCCGTGGCGCCCGGCAAGCGGATGCTCTCCTCGATGACGCCGGTGATCGCTCTGGAAGGGGAAGGAGGCCTACGCCCTCGGCGGCCGCGGCGGCTCGCGCATCCCCACCAACGTGATCGAGGTGCTGCTCAACCTGCTGGTGGACGGCGATCCTCTGCAGACCGCGATCGACCGCCCGCGGATCCATCACCAGTGGCTCCCCGACCGCCTGGAGGCCGAGCCCGACGCCCTCTCCCCCGAGACCCGGGCCGAGCCTCGAGCGCCGCGGCCACACCATCCTGATCGAGTCGTACACCGCCAAGATCCACGCCGTCCACCTCCTCCCGGACGGCCGGATGGAGGCGGCCTCCGACCCCCGCGGCTCGGGGGTGGGTGGCGTGATCGAACCGGAGCGATGAGACGGTTGTAGGCTTTTTCCGACACCTTTCACGGACGGTTTCCGCGCCCGCCCGAGGAGAGCCCGCGCGGCACGCGCTTTGCGAGTCGATCCCGGGATGACGCGCTCACTCCTCGCGCTGGCGGCCCTCCTCGCATTCGCGAACGGCGCGCCCGCTCAGCCGCCCCATCAATCGCCGCAGACGTTCTCGGGGCAGCTCGACATCCGCGAGCGCGAGGTCGTGGTCGCTCTCCCCGACAACCTCTCCGGCAAGGCGCTCCGGCCCGGGGATTTCCAGGTCCTGGTCCGCCGCCAGCTCGACAAGCTGCTCGCCTTCCTCGCCTCGCGCCGCCCCGCGGGACCGCACGCCCTCTTCCTGGTGGCCGACGGCACCGCGACCGCGCCGGCAGGACTTTTCGAGGGGCACGGACACACGGACGAACAGGGACGGACACGGACCAACAAGGACACCAGGAAAGAACCGCCCCGCGGGTATTTCCGTATTCGTCCGTGCTCTCAGCCAGTCGCGCGCAGCTCGCCCTCGCCCTGGTCGAGAATCGTGCGCAGAGTCTCGCCCAGCGTCCTCGGGGAGAACGGCTTCTGCAGGCAGAGCGGGGAATCCTCCCCGCCATCGGAGAGCAGCTCGTCGTTGTAGCCGGACATGAAGACGATCCGGGTCTGCGGGCGCTCGGCGCTCAGGCGCTGGGCGAGCTCCGTCCCCTTCATCTCGGGCATGGTGACGTCGGTCAGCAGCAGGTGGATGGCGCCGCGGTGGAGCCGCGAGATGACCAGCGCCTCCTCGCCCGACCCCGCCTGGAGCACCCGGTAGCCGCGGCTGACCAGGATCTGGTGGAGCACCGCCCGCACCTCGTCCTCGTCCTCGACCAGCAGGATCGTCTCCGAGCCCCGGTCGGAAATGCCGGGCGCCGCGGCGCCGCGGACGACCTCGGTTTCCTGGGTGACCGGCAGGTAGATCGAGAAGCACGCGCCCTGCCCGGGCGCGCTGTTGACGAAGATCTGGCCGCCGCTCTGGCGGACGATGCCGTAGGCGGTCGAGAGCCCCAGCCCCGTGCCCTCCCCCTTGGTGCTGAAGAACGGCTCGAAGACGCGCGCCTGGGTGGCGGCGTCCATGCCCTGTCCGGTGTCCGTCACCGTCAGCAGGACGTAGGTCCCCGGCGGCACGTCTTCATGGGGGGCGGGCCTCCCGGGGGCGACCTCCACCGGCAGGGTGCGCAGGCTGAGGCGGCCGCCGGAGGGCATGGCGTGACGGGCGTTGACGGCGAGGTTGACGATGACCTGCTCGATCTGCCCGGAATCGATCTTGACCTTGCCGAGCTCCGGGTGGAGCGCGGAGGACATGTGGATGTCCTCGCCGAGGAGCCGCTGGAGCATCTTCTCGAGTCCCGAGACGACGCTGTTCAGGCTCATCACCTTGGTTTCCATCGGCTGCCGGCGGGCGAAGGCGAGGAGCTGCTTGGTGAGCGCCGCCGCCCGCTGCCCGGCCTCCTTGAGCCCGGTCAGGTTGCGGGCGAGGAAAGGGTCGGCCTGGTAGCGCTCGAGCAGCAGGTCGCTGTAGCCGAAGATGGCGAGCAGGCAGTTGTTGAAGTCGTGGGCGACGCCGGCCGAGAGGCGGCCGATGGCCTCCATCTTCTGCGAATGCAGGAGCTGGCGCTGGAGCAGCTTGTTCTCGGCCTCGTCGCTCTTGCGCTGGGCGATGTCGCGGATGGCGACCACCGAGACCTCCTCGCCCTGGAAGACGTAGCGCTTGCCCGCGATCTCGATGTCCACCGTCGAGCCGTCCTGCTTGTAGCCGATGCTCTCCCGCGGCACCCCCGCGAGATCCACCTCGCCGGCGGCGAGATCGGCGAGCCGGCGGCCGAGGAGCTCGTCCGGCGCGGCGCCGAAGATGGCCAGCAGGGCGTGGTTGACCTCCAGGATCACGCCGTTGCGGACGATGGCGATCCCCTCGAGCGTGGCCTCGAACAGGGTGCGGAAGCGCTCCTCGCTGCGCCGGATCTCCTCCTCGGCCGCCTTGCGCTGGGCGATCTCCTGCTGCGCCTTCTCGTAGAGGCGGACGTTCTCCGCCATCGGGGCGATCTGGTTGGCGACCGTCGACAGCAGGTGGATGTCGCTGGCCGGATAGTAGTCGTCCGGGTCGCGCCGGCCGATCAGCCAGATCCCCAGGGTCTGCCCCTGGAGCAGGAGGGGGATCACCAGCCGCACCCAGGAGAGCGCGGGGTCGCCGGGTCCCGACTGGCAGATACCTGCCGCTCTGGACGAGCGCCGCCCGCAGATCCTCCTCCACCGGCTCCGGCGCGCCGGCGGGGACGGCCTGCTCGTAGAGGGTCTCCTGACGCCCTTCCCCGAACAGGTAGAGCGCCGACTGGCGGATCAGCAGGGTCGGCAGGATCTCCTCGGCGACCACCCGCCCCAGGACCTGGCGGTCGAAGGCCGTGGGGATGCGCGCCGAGACGATGCCGATGACCTCGTCCGCCGAGTGCTTGATGCCGAAGACGTAGCGGTCGACCAGCGCCTGGAAGCGGTCGCGCAGCACCGGCACCGCCGCCATGTAGAGCAGGGAGACCAGAAGAAGGATGGCCAGGTAGGGTCCCTTGTCGACCGGCAGATGGCTGCTGAGGGCGAAGAAGGTCAGCGTGTACGACGCGAACAGCAGCGCCGAGAAGGTGTAGATGCCGAGCAGGCGGTTGGCCCGGAACTCCAGGGCGCCCAGGTGATGCTTGTAGATCGCGTAGATGTAGCCCATCGGCAGGATCGGCATCGTGACCAGCGCGATGCCGACCATGTAGGGGGCGAACTGGTACAGGCCGCGCCCCGCCAGGGACATGTGCTTGAACCAGACGAGCAGCAGGCCGTGGAACGCCACGAAAGGGACCAGCCCGAGCGTGACGCCGAACAGCATGATACGGACCGCGATCCGCGTCGCCGGCTCGGCCGGCAGGACGAGCCGCAGGCAGAGCAGGGTGAGGGAGAGCAGAATCGCCGCCAGCGTGTACCAGACGAACGAATAGGCGTAACCCTCCAGCAGGTACAGCGCGTCGAGGATCGCCAGGAGCGCGGAGACGGCATACAGGGAGATCTGCAGGGCTCGCCGCGTCCGCCGTTCGAAGATCTCGCTGGGCAGAATGGTATGGAGATGGACGGCGAGCGGCAGGAAGAACCAGATGACGGCATGAAAGACGAGGGCGGCTCCGCCCGCCCGCTGGCCGATCCCCGCGGCGATCCAAAGCGCGATCGAATAGCTGAAGAGCACCAGGACCAGCCAGCGCTCGTCGCGCGGCCGCAGGAAGATGATGACCACGGTCCCCATCAGCCAGAAGATGAGCGGGGCGATGGTGGAGAGGAGCACCTGGGGCCTGTCCACGTGCGGGGAGCGGACCCTCACGTCGCGCACCAGCGTCTGGCCCTCCCGGATCAGGCGGACGCGCGCGACGCCGTCGGCGCCGAACAGGCGTGCGACCGAGATCCGGCGGTCGTGCGAGAACTCTTCGAAACTGGTCTTCTCGATTTCGAGGATCTGGTCTCCGACCAGGAGGCAGGCGTCCGGAGACTGCCGGCACGGAGGTGAGCTGACCACCTTCCAGTCCGAGGGGCTGAGGGTGAAACCGAGCTCCGGAGATTGGGCGGCGTAGGGGTAGTACAGGCAGGGGAAAAGGACAAACAGCGAGGCGAGGACCAGGAAGAGGTCCACGGTCTTCCAGGAGGAAGCGTGCCGGGTGTCCATATCGTGACTGCGAACTGAAGAGGCGAGAGCCTTTATAGCAGGCTTTACCGCGCCCGGTCCACACCCGGCGGGCGACAACGCCCGCGGGCCCTCTCGGACGACGGACACGGAGGGCCCCGCGGGCGCTGGCGCGCGCTAGGCTCGTGCAACTCCAAGGCTCGGCGGACTGGAAGGGTCGGTAGGCGCCCATTCGGCCCAGACTTCCGACGGCGGATCGGTCATCATCGCCAGCGGATCGAGCCTGCCGACCCGGCGCAGGATCTCGAACAGGAAGCTGCCCTCATCCTTGGATGAAAAACGGGACACGAACTCTTGCATTAACATGATTTATCCCTCCTATAGCTATGAAGGTGCTGATGGTGCCGATGAACGGGACGAGAGAGAGCGGAGGGGGGCCGCGCGCCGGGAGGAACGACCGCGGGACTGCCGGGAAGGGGAAAACGAGCTCGCAGGGAGATTCCCGACCGGCACGGTCCGCCGCTTGGATTCCACCACCATCATGCTCAGCGTAACGCGCCAGAACGTGAGCATCTCGAGAGCCCTCTCGGTCCTCCAGCCAGGGAGCTGGATGCAGTTTTCAATTTAGGCAAAACTATGAGGCAAAACTCCTCATTCTTCAACCCTATTCCTCAACGAGTCGTCAATGCCACGGGATCCTGGACGCCCACCTTCTCGAGTAGCCGGTGCAGCGGCCGCATATGCACTTCGAGGAGATGCTCGATCGGCCCGGAGTCGCGGAGCGGAATCCGCGCGACACGTGTCTCGCGCCTCCCGCGAGAACTCGATCAGCTTGAGCGTGCAGTAGCTGATCGCGCCGCTGCGGAACAGGATCTTCTGTGCCGCCGCGAGCGCCTGCGGATCGTCGGTCCGCGCCGACAGATCCAGGAACTCCTCCCTCTCGGCATGCGCGGCGGTCATCGCGAAGAGCAGCGGCAGGCAGTTCGAACGGCGCTTCCAGTCGGCGCGCGCCGGCGTCTCCAGGGCATCCGTCACGTCGTCGCTGACCTGAATGAAGCGGCCGAGGACGTGACCGATCCCCGCGAGCTCGTCGGCGACCTCCGCCGGCGCCCCGCCGAGCAGGGCGCCCATGCGCAGCGCCTCTCCGAACAGCGGCGGCGTCTTCGTCCCCACCACCCGCCAGTACTCCTCCTCGCTGGCGAGCTCCCGAGCGTCCAGCTCCTGGCCCATGCAGGTGGCGATCGACATCTGCGCGAAGCTCGACTGCAGCGCGGCGCGGATCGCGGCCGGCGCCGTGGACTCCTCGAGCAGGCGATGCCCGGCGGCCTGGAAAGCCAGCGCCAGGTTGGCGGTCCGCCCCGTTCCGAGATAGCGGAAATCCCCCAGCGGCTCGTCGTCGAGCATGTCGTCGACCAGATGGATGCTGATCAGCGAGCAGAACAGGGCCGCCGCGGCAGGCAGAGCATCCTCCTCGCGCCCTCCCACCGCCCGGCACGCGGAGACCGGATGCTCCCAGACCGAGATCGACTCCCGATGGACCACACGCTCGATCATCGCGAGCATCTGCGGCCACGAAGAGACGGTTGGCAGGTTGCGGACCCGGTCCTTCAATTCCTCGAATCGCATCGCGAAACTCTCCGCTCCGGAAAAGGCTTTTCAGATCGGGCCCCGGCGGGCGCTCGTGCCCGCCGGGGCTCCTGGAACTGCAAGAGATCAGCGTTTAGAATTTTTGCAAATTCCGTGCCGATCTGCGGAATGAGTGATCAGACCGGTCAGCGCTCAGGCAGCCGCGAGGCTGACCGCGTCCTGCGATCCATGGCCGGCCAGGCCGCCCACTCGCCCATCGTGGCATCGCCTTCGGCGCTGAGGACGTTCTTCGGGTCCTCGATCTGGCTCAGGGTGCGGAGCGCCTGGAACAGGCCGCTCTCTTCGGTGACGGACGTAAGCTTCGAATAGAAATCATGGATCTTCATTGACGTAGCTCTCCCCATGGAGGACCTGTGGCCCTCCCGTTAAAGTTTTTTGATGCGAGAAAACGACTACAGAACCGACGGCCCGTCAGGACCGTCAGGTGAGACACCCTGGCATGTCAAAGTCCCCCCATTGGAAAGTCAAAAAAAGAGACGACGGAAACGCAGGAGCGTGCACGTCCGGCTTCTCTAGTGCTCGATGTCCTGAATAGCGGGACAACCCTGCTGAAACTTTCGGAAAACCGAGGTTCAGACCGCCGACGGTGTGACGCCGAGCGGCTCGAGCACACCCGAGCCGTCGGCGGTAGAGCCGCCCTTCAACAGCAGGGCGAGCTCGCGGCCCGGCAGCGGCCGCTGGAAGAAATACCCCTGCGCGTAGTCGATGCCGAGCAACCGGAGCACCTCGGCGTCCTCCGCCGTCTCGACCGCTTCCATCACCGTCGCGGTGCCGGCTCGCGCAGCCATCTCGGCCGTGCTCTGGACGATGATCTGCTTGAAGGGGTCGTGCGCGAGCCCGCGGCAGAACGTGCCGGAGATCTTCAGAAATTCGGGATGCAGATCCTGGAACAGATTGAGGTTCGAGGAGCCTTCGCCGAAGTCGTCCAGCGCGATGCGGAAGCCGCGCTCGCGCAGCCGCTGCAGGGTCGCCGCGAAAGCGCTGGGATTGACGATCGTCTGCTGCTCGGTGAGCTCGAGGACGATCTCCTTCTCCGCCATCCCCGCCGCGCGCACGGCGTCGCAGAGCCGCACGGCGAAATCGGGGTTGGTGAGCGACCGCGGCTGCACGTTGAGGAAGACGACCACGCTGTTGCCGAGGTGGACCACCTCGGTGAGCGCGGCGCGGATGCAGATCATGTCGGCTTCGAAGAGGAGCTCTTTCTGCGCCGCGTAGGCCAGGAAGACCGCGGGGCTGCCGAGGACCGAGCCGCTGGGCCCCCGCGCCAGGCTCTCGACGCCGAACACCTCGAACCGCGGCGAGCCGTCCTGCAGCTTGACCACCGGCTGCAGCACGGCGCGGATCGGATTGGCCGCCATGAAGTCCTCGAGCAGCTCGACCTGCTGGACCTCCCCCTCCCCTTCCAGCACGGTGCCGGGGGCGAGTTGCGCGGCGCGGCGGTCGAGCAGGTAGCCGCGCAGCCGCGTCAGCCCCTCGGATTTCTCCAGCACCGCGGTGACGCCGAGGACGGAGCACAGGCCGCGCACCGCCTGATCGACGTAGCCGCTCAGCACATAGACCGCTGTATCGGGGAAGTTGGCGGTGACGAAACGGACCAGCCGCATGCCGTCGAGCCCGCCGAGGTGCGAGACCGAGAGATCGGTGATCACGACATCGAAGCGGAAGCAGCGGAGCAGGGCCTCCGCGGCCTCGATTTCCATGCAGGTGGTCAGCTCGATGCCCGGCAGCCGAAGGCAGGCGGCCAGAGTATCGACCACGATCGACTCATCGTCGAGAATCAGCACCCGAAGCACGGCGTCAGTATCGTCCCATCCGGCGGCGGGGCTCTACGCTTCCCGCCTCCGCAAAAAAAACCGCATCCAACAACGAATTGAGCTAGTGGAGGGTACCGTGCGCATCCCGGGAAGTCAATCAAGGAGCGGCCGATCGCGCTCGAACAGCTGGCCTTCACCCTCTTCCTCGGTCAGCGCGTAGAACCGCCGCAGGCGGTCGCCGAGCGAGCTCCCCCGCGGCATCCGCCAGAGATAGAGGGCGTCGATCACCTCGCGGTTTCTCCGGACGGGATAGGAACCGGGATCCCACTGGATTCCCGGGATGTCTGGAAAGACCACGGAACGGCGAAACCGCACCGGGAAGAAGGCGAACTTCGCCTCGTAATTGTCCCAGTCGACCAGCCCCTTCTCCAGCGCCGCGTAGGCGATCGCGTGGGAGAAGACGTCGGTCGGCCCGGTGTGCGCGAAGGTGAGCGCCAGGATGCGGGTGTTCGGGGTGACCGGCGCGAGCGCGGCGAGATACTCGTCGACCGCCGCGCCGAGCTCGCGATAGCCGTGGACCAGGTAGCCGAGGTTCACCAGCGCCGCCAGCGCCAGCGCGGCGGCACCGATCGTCTCCGCCCGCCTTCCCAGCCGCGGGGAGAGCCAGGGGATCAGCACCAGGAAGGGGTAGAGGCTGAGCCGGTTCTTGAGCAGCCAGCCGCCGGCCATCCCCTCGGGGCTCACGAAGTAGAAGACGGTGAACAGCAGGGCCAGGATCAGGAACGCGTTCTCCTCCCCCCGGCCACGCCGGCAGGAGAGGACGATCAGCACCAGGAAGAGGACCGCGAGCGCCATGCCGTACCAGAGCTGCGCCTCGCCGAGAGTGAACAGCGCCTCGATGCGGACGAAGTACCTCACCAGTTGAGCCAGCGGCCAGGCCGCCGGGACCTCCTGATGGCCCTGCTTGAGGAGGAACCAGAGCGGCAGCGCGATCTGCGGGAGCAGGATCGGGACGTGGAGCAGGTGGCGCCGCCAGGTCTCCCGCCGCAGCGTCGCCAGCCAGAGGACGGCGATCGCGATCAGGGCGAGCCCGAAGGACAGGATGTGCGAGAGGTAGCAGAGCCAGAGCAGCAGGTTGACCGCCACGGCGTACGCGAGGCCGGGGCGCTCGCGGTGCCGCCACCAGTAGCCGAGGATGATCAGGAACAGGGCGACGCTGATCGAAAAATTGTAGAAGCCGTACTGGAAGAGCTGGTGATAGGCGAACGGGAAGGCCAGGAAGGCGAGCCAGCGCTCCCCCGGCCGCGCGGCGCCGGCGAGATACCAGGCGCCGGCGAGGAAGGTCAGCACGTAGGCGCTCACCAGCAGCTTCTCCGCCGCGACCGGCGGCACGGCGAACATCAGGAGCGCCATCGCCCCGTGGCTGATCCAGTTGGGGTAGGGGCGGGGGTTGATCTCGTAGTACTGCTGGAACAGGGGGTAGCGCTCGACGTCGGCGTAGTGGCGGAGCACCCAGGCGTTGTAGGTGTGGCTGGGGCCGTCGGTGGTGGGGACGTGGCGGACGACCCAGAAGGGGAGCACGTAGAGGATCGCCAGCGCGAAAAAGAGGCGGCGGAGACGAGGCTCGGTCATTCCTGGGATCTCTTCTTCCAGAGGATGCCGCCGTTCGTCTCGGAGACGCGGTCGTAGAACCGCGTCAGGCGGCCGGAGAACGGATGCCGCGGCGGCATCCGCCAGGTGTAGATGTAGTCCGCCCGGTGGCGCCACTCCTTGGTGCGCAGGGTGCCGGGCCGCGCCTCGATGTCCGGGATCGGCGGCCACGGATCGCGGAATTGCGTCGGGAAGTGCGTCGACGCCGCCTCGTAGTTGTCCCAGTCGATCAACCCCCGCTCCAGCGCCTTGTAGCTCATGGCATGGCCGAGCACGTCCACCTTGGCGCCGTGCCCCTGGTGCGTGAAGAGCAGCGGCAGGACGCGGGTGTTCGGCTCGACCGGATCGAGCCCGGCGAGGTACCCCTCCATCTCGCCGCTCAGCAGCCGGTACCAGTAGGCCACGTAGCCGAGGTTGAGCAGGGCGACGACGGCCAGCGCGGCGGCGCCGATGCGGCGCCCCCGGGCGTCGAAGCCGGGCGCGAGCCACGGGATCAGGATCAGGTAGGGGTAGAGGCAGAGCCGGTTCTTCAGCATCGTCCCGCCCGACATCCCGTCCGGACTGACGAAGTAGAGCAGCGTGAACACCGCGGCGAGGAGCAGGAAGGCGCGCTCACCGCCCAGCGGGCGCCAGAGCCCCTCCCGCCGGAGAGTGAGGACGAAGAGGACGCTGAACGCCAGCGCCAGGAGCTCGCTCATCAGCTCCTGCGGCGGTCCGAAGCTGGGGAGCGCCCGGAGCGCGAGGAAGTAGAGCACCAGGCGGTGGAACGGCCAGTACGAGGCGACGGCGTTCCCCCCTTCCATGGAGAAGTACCAGACCGGCAGGAGCAACTGAGGCAGCAGGACGGGGACGTGCAGCAGGTGCCGCCGCCAGCCGTCCCGCCGCAGCGTCGCCAGCCAGAGGATGGCGATCGCCAGCAGCGCCAGCCCGAAGGAGACGATGTGCGAGAAGTAGCAGAGCCAGAGCAGCAGGTTGATCCCGATCACGTAGCGGGGGTCGGCCGCCGGCCGCTCGCGATGCCGCCACCAGAAGCCGAGGACGAAGGGGAACAGCGCCAGGCTCACCGAGAAGTTGTAGAACCCGAACTGGAACATGTAGTTGAAGACGAAGGGGAAGGCCAGGAAGGCGAGCCAGCGGCTGCGCTCGGGGCGCACGGCCCCCCGGAGGTACCAGACCCCCGACAGCAGAGTCAGCGCGTAGCCGCTCACCAGCAGCTTCTCCGCCACCAGCGGCGGCACGGCGAACATCAGCAGCGCCATGATCCCGTGCCCGATCCAGTTCGGGTAGGGCTCGGCGTTGATCTGGTAGTACTGGCGAAACAGCGGGACGTGGTGGTACTGCCGGAGGATCCAGGCGTTGTAGGTGTGGCACGGCCCGTCCACCGTCGGGAGGTAGTGGACGATCCAGAACGGGACGATGTAGAGCAGTGCCAGGGTAAGGAAGAGGGCGCCGAGCCAGCGTTCTTCTCTGAGAGATTCCAAGCCGGTAGAGTATCTAAGATTCGCTCTTTCGGAAACGTTTTCCCACCCGGCGGTACGCCTCGCGGAAGGGGATACCCTCGTCCAGCACCAGCCGGTAGGCCTCCTCGGCGGCGTGGAGGCCGGGGTCGAGGCGGATGCGCTCGGGGTGGAAGCGGACCCCCGGGAGGGCGGCGGCGAGGATCGAGAGCGTCTCCGCCGCCAGGTCGATCCCCCGGAACAGCGGCGCCTTGAGGAGCTGGAGGTCGCGGTGATAGCCGGACGTCAGCTTGGCGGGGACGGCGAGCGCTTCGAGCAGACACCCCTGCGCCGTGGCGGAGCGCCCCCGCACCAGCTCGAAGACGTCCGGGTTGCGCTTCTGCGGCATGATCGAGGAGCCGGTGGTCATCGCCGCCGGCAGGCTGACGAAGGCGAACTCCGCGGCGGCGAAGAGGACGAGGTCGGCGGCCAGCCGCCCCAGGTCCTGCATCAGCAGGGCGATCTCGAACAGCACCTGCGCCTCGGCCTTGCCGCGCGAGAGCTGGACCGCCGTCACCGGCTCGTGGATCTCTGAAAACCCCAGGCTCCGGCGGGTCGACTCGCGGTCGATCGGGAGCAGCGGCACGCCGTACCCCGCCGCCGAGCCCAGCGGGTTCTTCTCGATCCGGCGCGAGCAGGCCTCGATCCCCTCGGCGTCGTCGCGCAGCTCGGCCGCGAAGCCGCCGGCCCAGAGCGGGACGGAGCTCGGCATCGCCTGCTGGAGGTGGGTGTAGCCGGGGAGGACGGTCGCCGCCTCGCGCGCGCCCAGCTCGTCGAGCGCGCCGGCCACCTCGCGGGCACCGGCGGCGAGGGCGGCGACGGCGTCCCGCAGGTAGAGGCGGAGCGCGGCGAGGACCTGATCGTTGCGCGAGCGCCCGAGATGGAGGCGGGCCCCGGCCTCCCCCGCCCGTCGGGTGAGCCGGGTCTCGAGGGCGGTATGGACGTCCTCGTCCGCGAGGGCGATCCGCCACTCCCCCGCCGCGTGCTCCGCGGCAAGCGCCTCCAGCCCCTCGCGGATGGCGGCGAGGTCCGCCGCGGAGAGCAGCCCCACCTCGTGGAGCATGCCGGCGTGGGCGATCGAGGCGCGGGCGTCATAGGGGACGAGGCGGGCGTCGAGGGCGTGGTCCTCGCCGGCGGTGTAGCGCAGCACGCGCTCGTCGAGCGGCTCCCCCTTGTCCCACAAACGGCTCACGCCGCGCTCTCCACCAGCCGCTCGGCGTAGGCGCGCACCATGCGGGTGTAGAAGCGGGCGCCCTCCAGGATCTCGCTCTCCAGCACGTACTCGTCCGGCGTGTGGGAGCGCTCGGTCTTCCCCGGGCCGCACTTCAGGGCGGGGATCCCCTCCATGAAGACGAGGTCGGAGAGGGTCGCCGAGCCGAACAGGCGGGCCTCCGGCCGCGCCTCGCGGGCGGCCCCGACGAGCGGCGAGGTCTCCGGGATCTCCCGCGGCCGCAGGCGCTCGGAGATCACCCGCACCTCCCCCGCCACGGCGAGCTCGAGGAGCTCGACCAGCTCGCGCCCGTGGAGGCCCGGCGTCGTCCGCACGTCGAGCACCGCCGTGGCCTCGCCCGGCACCACGTTGCGCGCCGTGCCGGCGCGGAGCTGCGTCGGCTCCAGGGTGACCCGGCCGAGGCGCGGGTGGGGGGGCCGAAATCCACCCGCTCGAGGGCGACCAGGTCGTGCGCCAGCCGGCGGGCGGCGTTCGCCGCGCCCAGCGACGCCGCGTTGGCGGCGTGGCAGGCCTCCCCGCGGGCGACCAGCTCGAGGACCATCAAGCCCTTCTGCGCCACCGCGATGTCGAGCCCGGTGGGCTCCCCCACCACCGCCGCCTCCGGCGGCGTGCCGCGGCGGGCCAGCTCGGCGAGCACGGCCTCGGTGCCGGTCCCCCGCGTCTCCTCCCCCTCGACCAGGGCGAGGGCGAGGGTGAACGGCAGCTCGGCCTCGCGGAAGGCGAGGAAGGCGGCGGTCATCGCGGCGACCGAAGCCTTGGCGTCGTTCGATCCCAACCCGTAGACGCGGCCGTCGACCGACTGCACGTCCCACGGGTCGCGCGTCCACCCCGGCGACGGCGGCACGGTGTCGAGATGGGTGTCGAAGAGCAGCACCGGCCCCGTGCCCACGGTGGCGAGCAGGCTGGAGCCGAGCCGGGTCAGGGCGACGCCGTTGCGCCGCAGCAGGTCCCCGAGGAAGCCGGCGAGCTCCCCCTCTTCCCCGGAGACCGAGCGGATGGCGGTGATCGCCCGGTGGAGCGCCAGGATCTCCCGCTCGGGCAGCATCAGACCGCTCCCACGCCGGTGAGAACAGGATCAGGAACCGCGCCCGCCGCGGCCTCGGCCGGGGAGAGCGCCCGCACGTCCTCGACCACCAGCGTCCCCACCCCCTCGTTGGTGAACACCTCGGCCAGCAGGCCGTCCGGCAGGTCGTGCGAGAGGATGTGGACCCGCCGCACGCCCCCCTGGATCGCCGCCTCGATGGCCGAGGTCTTGGGGAGCATGCCGCGCAGGAGCCCCCCCTCGTCCTTGAGGCGGCGCAGGCCGGCGAGATCGGTGTAGGAGACCAGCGAGCCGGGGTCTTCCGCCCGCTCGAGGATCCCCGGCGCGCCGGTCAGGAACAGCAGCTTCTCCGCCTGGAGAGCCACCGCCAGGGCGGAGGCGATGGTGTCGGCGTTGATGTTGAGCACCGTGCCGTCCTCGGCGGCCGAGAGCGGGCTGACCACCGGCACGTAGCCGGCGTCCATCAGGTCGGTCAGCACCTTCGGATCGACGCTTTCGATGTCCCCCACGAACCCGAAGTCGACCATCTCGCCGCCCACCCGCACCGGCGGGCGCTTGCGGGCCTGGATCAGGCCGGCGTCGACCCCCGACACCCCCACCGCCGGCAGGCCGACGCTCCGGCAGACGGCGAGCAGGTGCGTGTTCACCGCGCCGTTGAGCACCATGGCGGCGACCTCCAGGGCCTTGGCGTCGGTCACCCGCCGCCCCTCGACGAAGCGGGTCTCGGCGCCCAGCGCCTGGGCGAGGTCGGTCGACTGGGTGCCGCCGCCGTGGACCAGCACGACGCGGATGCCCACCTGATGGAGCACCTCGATCTGCTCGATCAGGTCGCGGGCGGTCGACTCGCGCTCCAGGGCGCCGCCCCCCGCCTTGAGGACGAAGGTCTTCCCCTTGAAGATCCGGATGTAGGGGACCGCGTGCTTGAGGGCGGTCGCTTCCGCGGTCCGCTGGCCGACGTCTTTCATTTCTATCTCCTTCTATGACTCTCCATGTCAGCAGACGGTGGAGCACCGCCATCTGCGCCCACATGCGGTTGCGCGCCTCGTGGACCACGACGCTGCGCGGCCCGTCCAGCACCGAGTCCCTCACCACCACGTTGCGCCGCACCGGCAGGCAGTGCATGAACCGGCAGTCCGGCGCGGCGGTCGAAAACCAGTCGTCGTCCACGCACCAGTCGCGGAGCCCGGCGCGGAAGGCCGCCTCGGCTTGCGGGTCGCCGTAGTGCGCGCGGCGAGGTCCAGGACTTGGCGTAGATCACGTGCGCACCGGCGAGCGCCTCGCCGCGGTCGGCGGTCTCGCGCACCGAGCCCCCCGAGATCGCCGCCGCCGCCCGCGCCTTCGCCATCACCGGCTCCGGCAGGGCGAAGCCGTCGGGGCGCAGCACGGTGACGTCCATCCCCCGCAGGGCCGCCATGTGGACGGCCGCCGCCGGCACCGCGAGCGGCAGCGGCTTCGGGTGCCAGGCCCAGGAGAGGACGAACTTCCCGCCGCGCGCCGGGATGCCGAGATCGTCCATCGTCTTCCAGTCGGCCAGCGCCTGGCAGGGGTGGTCGATCGCCGACTCGAGGTTGATCAGCGGCACCGGGCAGACCGCCGCCATCGAGCGGAAGGTCGCGTCCGCGAGATCCGCCTGCAGATCCGTACCGCCCGCGAAGGAGCGGATGCCCAGCGCGTCGCCATAGCCCGCCAGCACCGGGATCGCCTCGCGCACGTGCTCGGCGGCGGCGCCGTCCATCACCACCCCGTCGCGGGTCTCCAGGACCCAGGTCCCCTGCCCCGGCGAGATCACGAACGAGCTGCCGCCCAGCCTGGACATCCCTGCCTGGAACGAGGCGAGGGTGCGCAGCGACGGGTTGAAGAAGAGGAGCGCCAGCACCTTCCCCTTCAGCGCCTCGGGCTCCGGATGGCGCTCCAGCCAGCCGGCGCGGTCGAGCAGCTCCGACACCTCTCCCGGCGAGAGGTCGGCGAGGCTGAGAAATCCGTTCAAGGGCGGATCTCCGCCAGCGCGGCCGCCAGCGTCGCGACGTGGGACTCCTCCAGGATCAGCGGCGGCAGCAGCCGGACGATGTCGGGATCGCCGCTCGTGCCGGCCAGGATCCCCTTCTCCAGCAGCTCGTCGACGACCCCCCGCGCCGGCCGCGAGGTGCGCAGGCCGAGCAGGAAGCCGTCCCCCTGGATCGACTCGACCGGCCCCACCTGGCAGGTGTCGCGGATCGCCTGCGAGAGCGACCGCACCCGCGCCATGAGCCCCTCGGACTCGATGGTGTCGATCACCGCCTCGATCAGCGCGCAGGCGAGCGGACCGCCGCCGAAGGTGCTCCCGAGGTCGCCGTACTGGAGCCCCGCCGCAACCGCGTCGCTCGCCAGCACCGCCCCCGCCGGGAAGCCGGCGGCGAGCCCCTTGGCGGTGGTCAGGAGGTCCGGGGTGACGCCGTACGCCTGCGCCGCGAACGGGTGGCCGGTGCGCCCCATGCCGCACTGCACCTCGTCGAAGATCAGCAGGGCGCCCGCGCGGGACGTCAGCTCGCGGGCCGCCGCGAGGTAGGCGGCGCCGAGGTCGACCGCCCCGGCCTGCCCCTGGATCGGCTCCACGATCAGCGCCGCCACGTCGCTCCTCGAGCGCCGCCTCCAGGGCGTCCAGATCCCCGCGCGGCACGAAGGTGACGTCGAACGGCGCGCGCGGGAAGCCGTACCAGCGCTCCGACTTCCAGGTGATGGCGGCCGCCGCCGCGGTGCGGCCGTGGAAGGCCCCCTCCAGCGCCACGATCCGGGTCCGCTTCGTATGGCGGAAGGCGAGGCGGAGGGCGTTCTCGTTGGCCTCGGCGCCGCTGTTGACCAGGAAGGCCCGCGTCAGCCCCTCGGGACCGAAGCGCACCAGCCGTCCGGCGGCCCGGGCGCGCAGGGAGAGCGGCACCGAGTTGCTCTGGAAGAACAGCTCCTCCGCCTGGTGTCCCAGCGCCGCCAGCACCCGCGGGTGCCGGTAGCCGAGCAGGGCGACGGCGTGGCCGCCGTAGAAGTCGATCAGCGCGCGGCCGTCGCGGGTGTAGACGATCGCCCCCTCGCCCCGCACGGGCTCGACCGGCGTGTGCGGGTAGACGGGCAGCAGCCAGCGGGCCTCGTCCAGCTCGGCCTGGAGAACGGTTTCGACGGCGGTCTCGGTCATCTCAATCTCCTTTACAGCCACCCCAGCCCCGGCACCCTCAACCCCGCGGTCTCCGGGAACCCCAGCAGCCGGTTCATCCACTGGATCGCGCCCCCCGCGGCGCCCTTCACCAGGTTGTCGATCGCCGAGAAGACCACCAGGTGATCCCCCGACACGGCCACGGAGAGCCGGGCGCGGTTCGTCCCCACCACGTCCTGCAGGCGCGGCGGATCGGCGAGGACGTCCACGAACGGCGCCCCGGCGTAGAAGCCGGCCAGGGCCTGGCGGACCTCTTCGGTCTCCATCCCCCGCAAGCAGCCGCGCCTGGAGCGTGGCGTAGATGCCGCGCGCGAACGGCCCCGACTGCGGGGTGAAGAAGATCTCCGCCTCCACCCCAGAGGCCGCCGCGGCGAGCGCCCGCATCTCCGGCTCGTGCCGGTGCTTCAGCGGGCTGTAGGCGAAGAGATTGCTCCGCCGCGCCGGATGGTGGGTGGTGGCCGTGGGGGTCCGCCCCGCGCCGGTGCTGCCGGTGACGGCCACCACCGAGAGCCGCGGCTCCACCAGCCCCAGCTTCAGCAGCGGCACCGCCGCCAGCAGTGTCGCCGTGACGAAGCAGCCGGGATGGCCGACGTGCCCCGCCGGCGTCGCCGCCAGATGCTCCGGCAGCGCGCACCGGAACTCCGGCGAGCCGCCCCGGAGCGCCGTGAGCATGCCCGTAGACCGCCTCGTAGGCCGCTCCGTCCGCGAAGCGGAAATCCGCCGAGACGTCCACCACCTTCAATTCGGTCCCCGCCCGCCCGGCCGCGGTCAGCGCCTCGTCGAGCAGGGGCGCCGCGGCGCCGTGAGGCGCGGCGCAGAGCAGCGCGACCGTCTGGGACTCCCCCACCAGCCGCGCCAGATCCTCGCGCCCCGAGAACGCCAGCCCCGGGTAGCACCCCGCGAGGTGCGGGAAGGCGGACTCCACCCCGCCGCCGCTCTGGCTGTCCGAGAGCACGGCCGCCGAGGCGAGGCGCGGATGGCCGGCGAGGAGCCGCAGCAGCTCCCCGGCGACATAGCCCGTCCCCCCCAGCACGACCGCGGGCACCGGCGCCGTTCATCCCGCGACCGCCTCGCACAGGAACGCCGATCCCCAGCCGTCCCCTCACCAGCGCCGCCAGCCGCTCGCCGTCCGTGCGGGCGTTGATCGCCGGCACGCCCACCACCTCCTCGATGATCCGCGTCCCGGCCACGTTGTCCGTCGCCGGCCCGGTCACCGCCACCGGCTCGATGCCGAACTGCTCGCGCAGCATCCGCACCCCGCCCCAGGCCGCCACCGGATCGTTGGCCGCCAGCACGACGGCGGTGAAGGCGGCGCGGATCCGCTCGTCCTCGAGGATCGCCGCCACCCCGTAGGCGCCCAGGAGCCCGTCCCCCAGCTCGGCCACGATGACGTCCGGCCGGCCGGCGGCGAGGCGGGTCACCAGCGTCCGGGTGAGCGCCGGCGCGTTGGCCGGCGTCGTCGAGACCACCCCGAAATCGGTGAAGATCGCCGTCGCCCGCGCTCCCGCGTCCTCCATCGCCAGCACGTCGCGCCGCAGCGAGACGCCGGTCGCCTTGAGGCCGTCGACCGTCAGGCCGCCATGGCTGAGATGCGCGCACCAGGGTGCAGGCGGCGGCGGTCTTGCCGCAGTTCATGCACGAGCCGACGAGGGCGATCACCGGCACGCCCGGCGGCGTCGATCGGGGCGTCCAGGGCCAGCGGCTCGCCGCCGATCCGCGCCGCGACGCCGATCCGCTCCCCCAGATAGGGGAAGTGGAGCACCGCCCCGAGCACCTCGCACTCGAACGGCGGACCGAGGTCCGGGTTCACCGAGTCGCAGATCCCGATCACCCCGCCGATGTTCAGCAGGTGGACCGTATCGCCGGGGGCCAGCCGCTCCGGCAGGTGCCCCGAGTAGCCGAACAGGGCGTGCCGGTGGCCGAGGGCGCCGGCGATCACGTCCCCCTTCTTCACCTGCGCCATGCGGCCGCTCGGCAGCTCGAGCTGGCTGTAGGTGCTCTTGTCGTTGCGCACCCGCACCGCCACCACCACCCCCTCCTCGCAGGGGATCTCGGCGCTGACCCGCACCTCCCGCTTGAGGCCGCAGGCGCGGGTGACCGAGGCGATCTTGTCGAGCAGCACGGTCTTCATGAAGCACCTCCTTCGTCCGCCATGTCGGGCGCCATCCGGGCGTACAGCTCCCCCGGCAGCGCCACGATCCGCGAGAAGCCGCGGGCGTCCGCGGCCGACCACTCCCCCGCCGCCTCGCCGTAGATGCCGCGCGAGGCCGCCCGCAGCGAGAACGGGGACGCCACCCCCTCGACGAACACCTGGCCCTGCCGGAAGAGGAGATGGACCTCGCCGCTGACCCGCTGCTGGGAGGAGAGCAGGAGCGCCTCGATGTCGCGGCAGACCGGATCGAGGTGCTGCCCCTCGTGGACCAGGTCGCCGTAGACCCCCGAGACCGTCTCCTTGACCCGGATCTGGCGGCCGGTCAGCACCAGCTTCTCCAGCTCCCGGTGGGCGTTGAGCAGCACCTCGGCCGCCGGCGCCTCGAAGGCGACCCGCCCCTTGATGCCGAGGATCGTCTCGCCCAGATGGATCCCGCGGCCGATGCCGTAGGCCGCCGCCGCCGCCTCGATCTGCTCGATCAGCTCGACCGGCCCCAGCGCCTCGCCGTCCCAGGCGGACGGCACGCCCGCCTCGAAGGCCACGGTGTGGCGCGACGGCGCGAGCGGCGCGTCGAAGGCCCCCCGCGTCAGCACCCAGGCGGACTCGGGGATCGAGGAGACCGTGTCCAGCGTCTCCTGGCCGCCGATCGTCACCCCCCAGAGCCCGCGGTTGATCGAGTAGGCGGCGCCGAACGGCGGCACCGGCAGCCCCCGCTCCTCCAGATAGGCCACCTGCTCGGGCCGCGGCCGGGGCTCGTCGCGCACCGGCGCCAGGATCTCCAGCCCGGGATCGATCGTGCGCAGGGCCACCTCGAAGCGCACCTGATCGTTCCCCGCCGCCGTGCAGCCGTGGGCGATGGTGCGCGAGCCGAACCGGGCGGCGGCCTTCGCCACCTCCTGCGCCTGGATCACCCGCTCGGCCCCGACGCAGAGCGGATAGACCTGCCCGCGCCGCACGTTGCCGAGGATCAGGAAGCGCAGCACCCGGTCGAAGAAGTCCTGCCGCGCGTCGATCCGCAGGTGGTCCACCGCCCCGAGGGCGCGCGAGCGCTGGGCGAGATCCTCGGCGGCGGCCGCGTCGAGCCCGCCGGTATCGACCGTCACGGTGACCACCGGCCGGCCGAGGGTCTCGGCGAGCCAGGGGATGGAAAAAGAGGTGTCCAGCCCGCCGGAAAAGGCGAGCACGATCGGATCGGGCATGGTTCAGCCCTCCTTGAGGAAGCTTTCGAGCCTGCGGATGAAACGCTTCTGGTCGCCGGCCGAGGCGGTGGCGGCGAAGACGGTGTCGTCGCCGGCCATGGTCCCCACCAGCTCGGGCCAGCCGGCCCGGTCGATGGCGATCCCCACGGCCTGGGCGGCCCCGGCCATGGTGAAGACGACGGTGAGATTTGGCCCCCGCGGGCTTCACCCCGCGCAGGAACCGGGCGACTTCCGCCACCCCGGGATCGTTCTCCTCCCGCTCCACGGGGCGGGCATACCGGCCGCCGATCCACCCCACCCCGAGGTCCCGCAGATCGCGGCTGACGCTCGACTGGGTGACCGCGACCCCCCGCTCGCGCAGCCGCTCCACGAGATCCCCCTGGCTCGTCACCCGGTGGGCGTCGAGGATCGCCAGGATCTCCTGCTGGCGGGCTTCGCGGTTCTCGTGGTCGGGTGGCATCGTCGGTTCTCTCGCTGCAAATCGATGCACATCATACAGCATAGACCGCATGGACTGTCAACAGGAACCAAGGTCTTGCATAAAGGCGCAACGCAGTTCCCTCCAGGCGAAACCGTGGGATAGCATCCCCGCCTTGCTCACGGAGTAGAATGGGAGGTGGAGGTGGCTCATGGCGGTACCGTTCCAGAAGCAGTTCATGACGATCGACGAGTTCGAACAAGCGTGGGAAGACGGCGCTTTTGCCCCGGATGCTCGGCTGGAGCTGATCCGGGGAGAGGTCGTTGAGATGTCGCCGATCGGAGACCCGCCACTCCCTCTCTGTCATGTGTTCTCCGCGACCTCTTGCCTGGATGCTCAGGCCCAAGGGAATCTCGAGCTTGCAGAACCCGCTCCGTGCTGCCCGTACAGGAATCAGTCCCGCAGCCGGACGCCGTGGTCTTCCGGCGCCGGTCGACTCTTCAAGACACGCCCTCCACGCGGCAAGGACGCCCTTCTTCGTCGTAGAGGTCTCGATTCCACCCTTGCCTATGACCGTAACGTCAAGATGCCCCTCTATGCGGAGGCTGGGTATCCCCGAGGCTTGGCTGGTCGCCCTGAATACGGAAACGATCTTTGTCTACCGCCGGCCGTCCCCCGAGGGATATCAGGACGTGCGCGCCTATCGGCGGGGGGAGACGATCTACCCCGAGGCTTTCCCTGAGACGGGCTTCGCCGTCGACGAGATCCTCGGCTGAGCCGCCGTCTTTCGTCCTGGCCCTGTTTTTTGCCGTCCGGACGGCCATTTTGGTTCCCGGACAACCTCCATCCTCACTCGTCAGGCCGCGGGGAAAGTTATTTCGGAGAGAGGTAGACCGTCGTGCCGTGCCCTTGCAGCTTCACGCGGCCGGACTCGATCGCGACGACCGTGAATCCCTGCACGCTCTCGCCCGGTCCCATCACCCGCCCGTCGAGCACCGCGATCGGGTGGTCCTGGGAGAAGACGATGCCGTTCAGCTTGAGGCTCCCTCCCCCGGGGACGGGCACCTCGCCGGTGTAGGCCTGACCTTCTACCAGGCTACCCGAATTTTCAGCGGGAGCGGCGGGGACCGGCGCTGGGGCCGGACGCTCCACCTCGGCGGTCGGAGCCGGAGCCGGCGCGGGTGCTGCCGGCACGGTCTCCGGAGGGGGGCGGCGGACGACGGCGGCGTGGTTTCGACCTGCGGAGTTGGACGGCGCTCCTCGATCACCCGCGGCGGCTCCGGGACGGGCTTCGGCGGCGGCGCGGGGGCCGCCTTCTCCTGGGGTGGCGCGGTCGGGAGCGGGGCGCGGCGCGCACGGACTCGGCGATCTCGGTTACCGAAGCGGCCGGAGCGGCCACCGGAGATGGCGGTACGGCCGCCGCGGGGATCTCCGCCGTCCGGGTCTCCACCGCGGGCTTGCGGGACGGCCCCCAGCCGGCGAAGAAGGCGAGGGCGAACACCGCCGCCGCCAGGATGCAGCCGGCCCCCAATCCCGCCAGCAGCGAGATCCAGGGGGTACGGCGGACCGGCGGATCGGCCACTCCCATGGCGTACGGCACTCCCTGCCGGAGGGAATCCTGGCGCGCGGCCTCCTGCCGGGCCCGCTTCAACGCGTCGCTGATCAGACTCATGTGAACTTCCCTTCCAACTCGCGGATCGCCCGCCGCACCTGCCGCCAGGTCAGCAGGTCCGTGCCGTCCACGAAGCCGGCGAGCAGCGCCTTGTCGCACACGGCGTTGACCAGCCGCGGGATGCCGCCCGAATAGCGGAAGACCGAGCGGATCGCCCAGGAGGTGAAGGCCGGGCGGCCGTTGGCGCCGACCACCTGCAGGCGATGATGGATGTAGCGCTCGACCTCCAGGCGCGACAGCGGCGTCAGATGATAGCGGACGGTGATCCGCTGCCGGAGCTGGCGCAGGCTGCGGTCGTTGAGCTTGTCCCGCAGCTCGGGCTGCCCGACGAGGACGATCTGCAGCAGCTTGCGCTGGTCGGTCTCCAGGTTGGAGAGCAGGCGGATCTGTTCGAGAAGCTCGGCGTCCAGATCCTGCGCCTCGTCGATCAGCAGCACCACGTCGTTGCCCTTGGCGAGCTGCTCGAGGAGAAAGTGGTTGAGCATCTCCAGGCAGGTCGCGCGGTCCTCCGCCTTCTCCGGCTTGAGCCCCAGCTCGGTGAGGATGGTGCGCAGGAGCTGCGTGGGGCTGAGGCACGGGTTGAGGATCAGCGCCGTGACGTAGTTGGGTCCCAGCTCTTCGAGCAGAGCCCGGCAGAGGGTCGTCTTGCCGGCTCCGACCTCGCCGGTGATCTGGATGAACCCCTTGCGCTCCCGGATGCCGAACAGGATGTGGTTGTACGCCTCCCGGTGACGGTCGCTGAAGAACAGGAACCGCGGATCGGGGGTGATGTTGAACGGCGGCTGCTGAAAGCCGTAGAACTGGTCGTACATCGTTAAGGGGACTCTCTCACAAACCTGGAGGGGGGGCCGCCCTGACGGACGTATCCCCCCTTACTTATACGCTCACCGCGCCTTCGCCGTCTCTTTCTTCCCCTTCTCCCCCTTGAGGTACTTGCCGTACCACGCGAGATACCGCTCGTAACGGTCCTTCTGGTAGCTCGGCTTGTTGATGCCGTGGTTCTGGCCGGGGTAGATCACCAGCTCGGTGTCGCGGCCGAGCCGCCGCAGGGCCTGGTAGAGCTGCTCGGCGTTGAGCAGGGGCACGTTGACGTCGTCGGAGCCGCCGAGGATGAGGGTGGGGGTGGTGACCTTCTCGATCTGGAAGAAGGGGGAGATCCGCATCCACCCCTCGGGGTTCTTCCACGGCAGCCCCAGCTCGGCCTCCCACTCCTTCTGATAATGGTCGGTGCCGTAGTTGGCGAGGTAGTTGACCTCGCTGGCGCCCGAGGTCGCGGCCTTGAAGCGGTCGGTCTTGGTGATCACGTGGTCGGTAAGGATGCCGCCGTAGCTCCACCCCCCCACGCCCAGGCGGTCGGGATCGGCCACTCCCATCGCGATCGCGCCGTCGACGGCGGCCATCACGTCCTGGTAGTCCTTGTTTCCCCAGTCGGCCCAGATCGCCCGGCTGAACGCCCCGCCGTAGCCGGTCGACCCCCGCGGATTGCAGGCGACCACCGCGTAGCCATGGGCGGCCAGCATCTGCCACTCGGTCTGGAACGCGGTGTTGAACTGGGAGGTCGGCCCGCCGTGGATGCGCAGGATGGTCGGCAACTTCGCCCCGGCCTTCGCGTCCGGCGGCAGGGTGAGGAAGGTGTCGATCTTCGTGCCGTCCGCGCTGGTGGCCTGGAAGCGCTTCACCTCGCCCAGCCGGATCCCGGAGAGGAACTCGTCGTTCGCCTTCGTCAGGTGCCGTAGCGAGCCCCCCTCGACCGCCGCGACCTCGAACGGGCGCCACGGGGTGCTCTCGAGCACCACGATCCTGCCGTCGCGGCCGATCTCGAAGGCGCCGAGCGAGCGCTCGCCGTCCACCACGCGCTCGACCGCGCCGCCGGCGGCGGGGACGCGGGCGAGATGCTCGTTGCCCCCCTCCTCCAGGCCGAAGTAGATGAACCTGCCGTCCGGCGAGAAGCGCGGGCTCTCGACGTTGCGGTCGAGTTGCGCGGTCAGCGCGCGGGGCTCGCCGCCGGCGACCGGCACCACGGCCACATGGTTGGAGGCGTACCAGATGTCCTTGGGATCGCCCCCGGCGAGATAGGCGATCCACTTGCCGTCGGGGCTGAACACCGGCTCGCGGTCGGTCACGGCGGCGGTAGTGACGGCCCGCGGCTTTTGCCCCGCCTTGGCCTCGACGACGAAGATGTCGCTGTTGTCGTTGGCGTCCGGATCGGCGGTGCGGTTGCTGGTGAAGGCGATCCAGCGGCTGTCGGGGGACCAGACGGGCTCGGCGTCGTCATAGGGGCCGGAGGTGACCTGGACGCTCGACTTGCCGGCGACGTCGAAGACGTAGAGGTGCTGGCGGAGGTCGCGCAGGAAGCCGTCGCCGTCGCGCAGGAACTGCAGGCGGTTGATGACGATCGGCTTCGGTGTCTTCGGCTTCTTCTCCTGGTCCCCGCCCGCCTTGTCCTCGTCGTCCGTATCGTCGGGATCGACGTCGCCCACCACCAGGGCGAGGCGCTTGCCGTCCGGCGACCAGGCGAAGTCCGAGACGCTGGACTTGAGATCGGTGAGCTTGACGGCCTCGCCGCCGCGGCGGTCGAGGAGCCAGACCTGGGCCTTCTTCCCTTCCCGCCCCGAGAGGAAGGCGAGATAGCGGCCGTCCGGACTGAAGCGCGGATGGCTCTCCGCCTTCGGGCTGGAGGTCAGCCGCAGGGGGGTCCCGCCCGCGAAGGGGACCATGTAGATGTCGGTGTCGGAGGAGTCCTCCTTGGGATCGAGCCACCGGACGGTGTAGGCGACCCAGCTCCCGTCCGGGCTGATCTGGGGGTCGCCGACCGTCTTCAGGGCGAAGATGTCGTCCACCTTCAGAGGGCGCCGGGTGCTTTCGGCGGCGAGCGGGAAGGTCAGCAGGGCGGCCAGCGCGAGGCTGGCCAGACAGGTAGTGCGTCGGTTCATGGTCTTTCCTCGTGGTCCGTTGGCCGAAATCCTAGCAGGACCGCCGCCCGGGGGATCAGGTAGACTTTCCCGCCGGCCATCCCACCCGTATCGGCCAAGGAGCTCTCATGAAGCGTACGCTCGTTCTCGCCGTCCTCGCCCTCTCGGCGCTCCCCCTGCGCGCCGAAGAGCCGGTGGATCTCTCGATGATGACCCGCATCCGCGACGAAGGCCTCCACCACTCGCAAGTGATGGACACCCTGTTCCATCTGACCGACGTCATCGGCCCCCGGCTCACCGGCTCGCCGCAGGCCAAACAGGCGAACGAGTGGACCCGCGATCAGTTCACGCGCTGGGGCCTGGTCAACGCCCACCTGGAGGGGTACCCCTTCGGCCGCGGCTGGTCGTTCAGCGCCTGCCAGGTGCGCATGGTCTCCCCGCGCCCGGCCGTCCTCCTCGCCCTGCCCAAGGCCTGGACGCCGGGGACGAGCGGAACCTTGCGCGGCCCGGTGACGCGGGTCAAGGCGGAGACCCCCGAGGAGCTCGCGGCCTACAGCGGCAAGGTCGCCGGCAAGATCCTCCTGCTCGACGACGCCCGGGAGTTCAAGCCGCCGGCGGATGCGAAGGCGCCGCCGGACCCGGAGTCTTTCGCCGATCAGTCCGAGCGCTATTCGGCCGAGGACCTGGAGAGGATCGCGGGGTTCGAGATCCGGGCGCCGCGGGATCCCAACCGGCGCTCCGGCGCGCTCCAGCGCTATAAGATGCGGGCGGCGCTCCAGGAGTTCGCGGCCAGGGAGAAGGTGCTGGCGACGGTCGAGGCGAGCTCGCGCAACGAGGGCATCCTGAGCGTGTCCGGAGGTGGCGGCTGGGAGCCCGGCAAGGCCGCCGTCGTCCCCGGTCTGGTGATGGCCGCCGAGCACTACAACGAGATCCTCCGCCTGCTGGAGCACGACCAGCCCGTGGAGCTCGCGATCGACGTCACCGCCCAGTTCAATGAGGAAGACCCCCAGGCCTACAACACCGTGGCCGAGATCGCCGGCTCCGACAAGCGGGACGAGATCGTCATGGCGGGCGCCCATCTCGATTCCTGGCACACCGGCACCGGCGCCACCGACAACGCCGCCGGCAGCGCGTTGGTGATGGAGGCGGCGCGCATCCTCAAGGCCCTCGGCGTCAAGCCCCGGCGCACGATCCGCTTCGCGCTCTGGACCGGCGAGGAGCAGGGGCTGCTCGGCTCCATCGCCTACGTGCGCCAGCACTTCGCGTCCCGTCCCGAGAACACGGCCCAGAAGGACGTACCCGAGTACTTCCGGGAGGAGACCTGGCCGCTCCAGATCAAGCCCGAGCACGCCAGGCTCTCGGCCTATTTCAATCTCGACAACGGAGGCGGCCGGATCCGCGGCATCTACGGGCAGGAGAACGCCGGAGTCCGGCCGATCTTCGCCGCCTGGCTCGCCCCCTTCGCCGACCTCGGGGCCGGCACCGTGACCCTGCGCAACACCGGCAGCACCGACCACGTGTCGTTCGACGGCGTGGGCCTGCCCGGCTTCCAGTTCATCCAGGACCAGATGGACTACTTCTCGCATACCCACCACACGGACCTGGACACCTACGATCACGTCCAGGCGCGGGACATGGAGCAGGCCTCGGTCCTCATGGCCGCCTTCCTCTACGACGCCGCCATGCGCCCCGAGCCCCTCCCCCGCAAGCCGCTGCCGCAGGAGCCGCAGAAGCAGAAGAAGGACGCGAAGGAAGTAAAGAAGTAAAAGGAGGCGCGCGATGAAAGAACGCAGACTGGGGAAGAACGGGCCCGCCGTCTCGGCGATGGGGCTGGGTTGCATGGGCATGTCGGAGTTCTACGCCGGCCGGGACGACGAGGAGTCGCTCGCCACCCTGGAGCGGGCCCTGGAGCTGGGGATCACGTTCTACGACACCGCCGACATGTACGGCCCCCACACCAACGAGGAGCTGGTCGGCCGATTCCTCCGCGCTGACCGCGGCCGGCGGGACCGGGTGGTGCTGGCCACCAAGTTCGGCATCGTCCGCGATCCGGTCAACCCGCAGATCCGGGGGATCAGCGGCAAGCCGGACTACGTCCGTTCCTCCTGCGAGGGGAGCCTGCGCCGCCTGGGAGTGGAGACGATCGACCTCTACTACCTCCACCGGGTGGATCCCGACACCCCGATCGAGGAGACGGTCGGCGCCATGGCCGGGCTGGTCGCGGAGGGGAAGGTGCGCTTCCTCGGCCTCTCGGAGGCGGGCCCGGAGACCTCTGCGCCGGGCGCACGCCACCCACCCCATCGCCGCGCTGCAGAGCGAGTACTCCCTCTGGAGCCGCGACCCGGAGGACGGCGTCCTCGACGCCTGCCGCGAGCTGGGTATCGGCTTCGTCCCCTACAGCCCGCTCGGCCGCGGCTTCCTCACCGGCCAGATCGCGCGCTTCGAGGATCTGGAGCCGGACGACTACCGCCGCAACTCCCCGCGCTTCCAGGGGGAGAACTTCCAGAAGAACCTCGACCTGGTCGAGCGGATCGGCGAGATCGCGAGGTCCAAGGGGTGCACGCCGGCGCAGCTCGCCCTCGCCTGGGTGCTGGCGCAGGGGGACGACCTGGTGCCCATTCCCGGCACCAAGCGCCGCAAGTACCTGGAAGAGAACGTGGGAGCCCTGGACGTCGTGCTGACCGCGGAAGACCTGCGGCGGATCGACGAGGTCGCCCCGAAGGGGGTCGCGGCGGGGACGCGCTACCCGGAGGCGATGATGGCTTCGGTGGGGCGGTAGCTTTCCTCCCGGGCATCGAATGCCCGGAGCGGGGCTCTCTACCCCTGGTCCCCCTTGTTCGCCTTCTCCACCCCCTTCTCCTCCTCCCCTTCCTCGCACCGCGGCTCCACCCACACCCCGCCGTCCCGGGCGGTGAGCACGTAGGCGGCCTCGGGGCCCCAGGTGCCGGCGGGGTAGATCGGCAGATCGGAGTGCCCCTGCTCCTCCCAGTACTCGAGGATCGGCATGACGATCTTCCACGCCTCCTCCACCTGGTCGCGGCGCATGAACTGCGAGGCGTCGCCGTTGATGACGTCGAGCAGCAGCGTCTCGTAGGCCTCGGGCTCCGGCATCTTGAACGCTTCCTTGTAGCTGAAGCAGGTCTCGACCGCGGCGAGGCGCATGTTCGATCCCGGGCGCTTGGCCTGGAAACGCAGGGCGATGCTCTCCTGCGGCTGGATGCAGAGCAGCAGCCGGTTGGGCTCCATCTCGCCGATCGCCGAGGCCGGGAAGGCCTGGTGCGGCACCGGCCGGAACTGGATGCAGACCTGCGAGGCGTGCACCGGCAGCCGCTTGCCCGTCCGCAGATAGAAGGGGACGTCCTGCCAGCGCCAGTTGTCCACGAACAGCTTGAGGGCGACGAAGGTCTCGGTCGTCGAGTGGGGATCGATGCCCTGCTCGCTCCGGTAGCCCGCCACCTTCTCGCCGCGGACCAGCCCCGGCCCGTACTGGCCGCGCTCGACGAACTGGTGGACGTCCTCCGGCTTCAGGCGGCGGATGGCCCGCAGCACGTCCACCTTCTTGTTGCGCAGCTCGTCCGCCTCGAAGGCCACCGGGGGCTCCATGGCGACCAGGCAGAGCACCTGCGTCAGGTGGTTCTGCACCATGTCGCGCAGCGCGCCGGCATGGTCGTAGTAGCCGCCGCGGGTGCCGACCCCCTCCTCCTCGGCGACGGTGATCTGCACCGAGTCGATGTAGCGCCGGTTCCAGAGCGGCTCGTAGACCGAGTTGGCGAAGCGGAAGGCGAGGATGTTCTGCACCGGCTCCTTGCCCAGGTAGTGGTCGATGCGGAAGATCTGCGACTCCTCGAACAGCCCGGCCAGGAAGGTGTTGAGCTCGCGGGCGCTGTCGAGGTCGTGGCCGAACGGCTTCTCGAACACCAGGCGCGACCGCTGGACGTCGGCGAGGCACCGGTGGTCGTGGAGCTGCTGGGCGATGAGCTGCATCACCGAGGGGGGAGTGGCGAGGTAGAAGACGCGGACCGCCGGCTTGCCCGACTGGGCGTCGAAGGCGTCGAGGCCCTCGGCCAGGGTCTTGAAGGCCGCGGCGTCGGCGAAGTCGGCCCGCAGGTATTCGATGTGGGCGGCGAACTTCTGCCAGGGCTCGTCCTCGGCCTTCCCCCGCCGGCTGAAGCGGTCCACCCCCTCGCGCAGGTGCTGGAGGTAGACGGCGGGGTCCATCTCCTTGATGTCGAGCGCGACGACCTTGAACGGCTCGGCGAGCGACTTGTCCAGCCAGAGGTTGTAGAGGGCCGGGATCAGCTTGCGCCATGCCAGGTCGCCGCCGCCGCCGAAGATCACGAAAGCCGTCGGATTGGTCGCCTTTGTCCCCACGATCGTCCTCCCCAGGTCAGAACTTCAGTCCCAGCTCCGCGAACGCCGCCCGGGTCCGCTCGGGATCCCGGTGCCAGACCTCCCGCATCCCCAGCCGGCAGGCCACCTCGACGAACATCTGGCGGTCGTCGACGTAGACCACCTCCCCCGGCTCGGCCTGCGCGACGTCGAGGGCGATGCGGAAGATGTCCTCGTCCGGCTTGCGGAAGTGGACGTAGCTGGAGACCACGAAGATGTCGACGAACTCCTTGAGGTTGAACCGCTCGATGCGGTCCGCCGTCAGCTCCCGCCCCTCGTTGCTCACCACGACGATCCTGATCTCGTTGTGGGCTTTGATCCGCTTGTAGAGCTCGATCATCTCCGGGAAGCACTTCGCCTGCGACAGCATGAAGTCCACCACCTGCTCCTCGGTGAACTCCCGCGGCTCCCAGAAGATGACCCGGCGCAGGTAGACGGAGAGGCTGATCTTGCCGGCCTCGTAGGTGTCGTAGGTCAGATGGTGGCGCTCGTCCATCTCGGCCGGGTCGACGTTGAACTGGGTGGCGACGAGCTTGCGCAGCCCGCGGTCCCAGCCGTTGGTCAGCAGCACGCCGCCGAGATCGGTGAACAGATGGGTGATCTTCATCGCGCCCCTCCCGTGGAAGTCCCGAGCTCCTCGACTTTGGCGACCGCGGCCCCGGCCAGCAGATCGTCCAGCGCCTTCGCCGCCGCCTCCGGGGGGACCACCCCGGCCGGCAGATAGGCGACCATCCAGGCGCCGCGGGTGTCGCCGGTGACCTTGACCCGCTGGCTGTCGGTGATCGGGGTGCCGAAAGGGCCCTCGGCGTCGGCCAGCAGCGGCTTGCCTTCCAGATTGAAGGGGCCGCGCAGCGACTCGTAGCTCTCGCCCGCCCGGCCCGCCCGCAGCACCACCGGCGGCGTGAAGCTCCCCTCGGCGACGATGCAGCAGGGGACGGCGAGCGCCACCGAGAGGCAGTTGTTGAGGTCGACCAGCGGGTGGATCGCCGGCAGGTCGTCCCCCTTGAGCAGGCGGCGGATCAGCGCCTCCGAGGAGGGGCGGTAGCGGGTGGGATCGCAGCCGGCGGCCCGGAACAGAGACCGCAGGGCGGCCACCGTGGGGTCCGACGAGAGGCCCTCCCCGTTCCAGTCCGGCCCGGGCCCGCTCGCCGGCGCGCCGGCGCAGGTCCGCCAGCGCCTCGTCCCGCCCGGGGATCGTCTCCAGGCGGGCCCAGAAGAGATCCCAGCCCGCGAGCTCGTGAACGACGGAGAACGGGGGCGCCTGCATGGTCGGGGATCTTGACACAGGAGCGGCCACCGCCGCGCGACCGCCCCTGGAGGGGGCCGGTCAGTGCGCCTTCTGGCGCGCCTCGAAGCGGCGGATGAGCTCCATGGTCGAGGCGCTCTCGGCGCCGGTACGGCGGGGGCGGCGCCAGGGCTGATCCTGAAGCCGCTGCTTCCGGCTCAGCATCTCCGAGACCTTGCGCAGCTCGGCGTCGGCCTGGGGGGCGTGGAGATGCTCGAGGATCACGTCGACGGTCGTCCGCCGGGCGGCGCCATGCCCCAGGTGCCTCGGTACCGGATTGTCCATCGATCGATGCCGCATCTTCCGCCCTCCTTCTTCTCGCTTCAACGTCCGTGGCCTGGAAAGATCCTCACCCTGTTAGACACCGCAAGGCGGCCATAGGTTCCAAGGCAACCCCGACTCGCAAGAACAGTGCCTGGGCGCCGCCGCGTTCGTTCTCGAAGGGATTACGTTGCCGGCGCCCCTCTGGACGTGTTCCGCCGATGAGCCCTTCCGGCATGAATGGAACACCCTGTAAGAAAAAACGCCCGGTGCCTGGAACCGTTGCATGCAACGGCCTCGCACCCACCCTCCCCCCCGCGCTTCCACCCTCCCCTCCCCGCTTCCAGGCATCGGGCGATCAGTCACAAAAATATCGCGCGCCTTCCATCACCTTTCCGTCATCAAAAGAGGAGCCAGCCGGCCGGAAGGGGCGGGCTGGCTCCTGTCCGTCCATCGTGTCGGTGCGTCTCAACTCGCCCCAACAAATTGGACAATATATGGACAAAAGAAGATTGTCAACCGTTTTATGAGTACTAATTTATTGACACGAGCTGTAGATCCTATTTATCTGTCCATACTTGGCCACTTCGGCACGTCGCTTGCTCCCTTCACTGTCAGGAGGGAACCGATGCGGGATCCACAAGACAACGGCTGGAAGGGGGCCGCGGCCGGGCTGGTCGCCGGGCTGGCCGCGACCTGGTTGATGACTCAATTTCAGGAGCTCTCCGGCAAGCTCGCCGAATTTCATGAGCAGGACGAGCCACGCGCTCCCCAGCATTCCGCCAAGCGCGGCACGCGGGAGAGCACGAAGGGGAACGGGCAGGGGGAGGACGCGACGGTGAGGGCGGCCGCCAGGCTCTCCCGCGGCCTCTTCCATCATGGGCTCAGCAAGCGGGAGAAGGAGGTCGCCGGCCCGGCCCTGCACTACGGCTTCGGCGCGCTGACCGGGGCGGCCTACGGGGCGCTGGCGGAGATCATTCCCGGAGTGACGCGAGGCGCGGGAGCGCCGTTCGGGGCGGCGGTCTGGCTGGCGGCGGACGAGATCACGGTGCCGGCCCTGGGGCTCTCCGGTCCGCCCTGGGAGTACCCGCCGATGGTCCACGCACGGGCGCTCGGCTCGCACCTGGTCTACGGTCTGGCGACCGAGGGGTTGCGGCGGCTGGTGCGGCGGGCGCTCTGAGCTAGGGACCCTTGAGGACGATCCGGCCCCGGGAGCTCCAGGGGTCGTACCAGATCACGCCGTCCTTGTCCTCCAGGGAAAACCGGGGTCCGGCGATCACCGGGGGTTTCAGCTCCGCGAGCCGCCGCGTGCCCTGGGGCTTGGCGCCGCCGGTCTCCAGATCGACGAGCCAGACCTCCCAGGAGGGGCGCGGAGCGCCGGTCCGCAGCCCGGCGACCCGGAGGAGGCCGGGCGCGGGCTGATCCACCACCTCCAGGTTCCGGACGCCGGTGAAGCGGAGTCGCCGCAGCTCGGAGCGCCCGTCGGCAGAGAAGATCCGCAGCTCCACGGCGGGCTTGATTCGGGTGACGGCGATCCGGCCGTCCGCCAGGAACGCGCCGTGGGACTTGCCGTCGGCGAGCCCGGCCAGGGGCTCCCCCGTCCGGGCGTCGCAGAGCCGCAGGAGCCTCGCGCGTGCGCAGGATCCCCCGGTCGCCAGCCGGGGAAAGGCTCCAGCCGAAGATCGCCTTCTCGCCAGGGATGGAGCCGGTCGGCTCGAGCCTGGGCGGCGACGACGCCAGATCGAGCTCGGCGATGCCGCGGCTCCGGGTCGACGCGTAGTTGATCCCGACATCGCCGTACCACTGGTAGAACGGGAGGTCGTAGATCCGGACGCGGTCGGCGCCGGCGAACGCGAGCCAGGGGCGCAGGCTGTCGTAGGGCACCGAGGCGAGCAGGCGGCCGGAGTCGACGTCGCTGACGGTGATGCGGGCCTGCCGCTCGTGAGCGGCGAGCCGGCGGCCGTCCGGAGAGAGGGCCAGGCTGCTGGGAGGATGCCGGAACGAGATGGACGTCCGGACCGGACGGGCGCCGGGGCGGTCGAGGTCCAGCCGGAAGACCACGACGGGAGACTCGGAAAGGGACGCCGTCGTACTCCATCCAGACCGCCCGCCGGCCGTCCGCCGAGAAGAGCACCGCGGACTCCCCGAGGTCGTAGCCGATCAGCCCGAAGCGGGCGCGGACAGAGCGCCCGGAGCTCACGTCGTAGAGGAAGCTGGGGCTGTAGCCGGGGCGCCCCGCCGCGGGTCCGCTGAAGGCGATCCAGGAGCCCGCCGGGGCGGCGCTGACCCGCTGGACTCCCCGCAGGTCTTCAGGCCCCGCCGCCAGCACCCAGAGGGCGAGGCCCGCGAAGAGGAGCGCGGCGAGGCCCGACATCCCCCAGAGGCCCGCCGAGAGCACCCGGTGCGCACCGCCTGCAGATCCGTCCGCCCCCTCGTCACCTGCAGGGCGCTGGCGGCCATCAGGGAGAGCAGGGCGGCGGCGAAGAACCCCAGCTCCATCCAGGCCACGATGCCGAGCCGTTCCTCCTGCCGCGCGAGGCTCAGCCGGAGGAGGACCCCCTCGAGCACCATCCGCCGCACCATCGCCCAGAAGAGGCCGGCGACGGCGACCAGGGCCGCCAGGTCCAGCACGGCCCAGGAGGAGCGGGAGCGCACGACGACGCTGGCGGCGTGGGCGCCGAAAAGAAGGAAGAGGAGGCCGGCGCCCCAGGCGAGGAGGAGCTCCGGCCCGCTCACGCTGATCACGCCCCCCACGCCCCAGATGCCGTCGAGGCTGAGGTTGCCCCCCATCAGGACGGCCGGAAGGAGGACGAGGAGCCCGGCGCCGAAGATCAGCACCAGGGCGGCGGCGCATCTTGCCCGCCCAGACGGCCCAGCCGGGGAGCGGACGGGAGAAGTAGAAGCCGAGCCGGCGCTCCGCGAGGTCGGAGGCGATGACCGAGCCGCCCAGGAACAGGGCCATGAGGAAGGTGAGGAGCAGCGCGAACCCGAACGCCATCCCCCCCTGGACATCCGCGACCGCCACCCCGCCCGGCCGGAAGCCGAGCATCAGCGGCAGCGCCACCGCGGCCAGCCCCAGGAACAGGGCCACCACGGCGAGCAGGCGGCGCTCGAAGAGCTCGCGCCCGAGGACGGCGGCGAACCCTCTCACCGCGCCGCCTTCTTCCCCAGGACCGGGCGCAATCCGCCCGTCCCCGGATCGAGCTGGAGGAGCCGCCCGCCGCGGTCGAGGAACAGGCGCCCCCCCTGAGACCGCAGCCCCCCTCCGAGGTCGCGCGTGGAGCCCGTGGCGAGGTCGAGCAGCAGCGACCGGCGTCCCCGCCGCTCATCCTGGAGCTTCCTGTCCAGGACCAGGAGGTCCGGGGCGGGCTGCCCCGCGAGCCACAGGCGCCCCTCTCCAGGGACGCGGAGGCGGCGCAGCTCGGTGGAGAGGTCCGGCGAGAAGATCCGCACCTCGGTCCCCCCTTCCCCGGGGACATTCACGGCAATCCGGCCATCGGCGAGGAAGCCGGCCGAGCTCGGAGCGGCGCCCTCCCAGGCGAGCGCGGCGAGCGGCCGGCCCGTCCATCCGTCGAGGAGCGCGGTCGCTCTCTCCCGCGGCTCGAGCACGAGGATCCGCGAGCCGTCAGGGCCCCACTTCACGCTTTCGAGGTGATCCTCGAACCCCCCGGTCCGCAGGAGACGGCGGGTGGCGACGTCCATCTCCCAGATCTGCCAGACACTGTGGGCGACCACCGTGTTTCCAAAGTCCCTGCGGACATCACTCCTGAGGATCCGGAGCCGCCCAGGACCCGCGAACTCCAGTCTCGCGGGCTCGCCGGCCCCCGGGACCGGCACCGCCGCGAGCCGGTTCCCGGTGGCGACCTCGTCGACCGCGATCCTCCCCCCTCGATCGCCGCGACCAGCGAGCCGTCCGGGGAGAGGGCCAGGGACACCGGCATCCCGGGATACCAGATGTTGGCCTGGAGAGGGGAGGCGTCCGGACGCTGGAGGTCGAGCCGGTTCAACCGCAGCGGTCCTCCTCTCCTCCTCGGCCTCGAGCCAGACCGCCCAGCGGCCGTCCGGCGAGAACCGGACCGCCAGTCCGATCGTGCCCGGAAGCTGGACGGAGCGAGCGCGCACGAAGCGGCCGGTGGGCACGTCCACCAGGAAACAGGGCTCGAACCGGCGGCGCGAGTCCCAGCCGCAGGCCCCGATCCACGACCCGGGAGAGGCCTTGACCTGAGACACCAGGTCCAGATCCTCCGGTGCCACCGCGGACACCCAGCGGGCATACCCCTGCGCGGCGAGGACGCTGGCCAGAAGAACCCCCCAGAGCGTGAGCGAGAGGACGCGGTGCCCCCGGCGCGGATCGGTCCGGCCCGCGGTCACCTGGACAGCTCCAGCGGCGAGGAGGCCCGCCAGCACCAGCAGCGCGAGGGCCTGGGATACCCACTGGGCGGGAATGGAAGCTCCCGCGAGGAGCAGGTGGCGGACGGCCTCCCAGCCCAGGATGGCGAAGACGCCGGCACCGGCGAGGTCGAGCGCCACCCAGGCGGAACGCGCCCGCAGGATGACGCCGCCGGCATGGCTGAGCAGGATCAGCTGGAGCAGGCAGATCCCCAGCGCCAGGAAGAACCAGGGAGCCGCCCTGCCCGGCAGGTCGATGCTGTCCAGGCCCGGCAGGCCGCTCAGCAGCGCCGTCGGGAGCAGCACGAGGAGCGCCGAGCCGAGGGTCAGCGCCGCCGCGGCCGCCAGCTTGCCGGCCCAGATCTCCCAGCCGGCCAGGGGGCGCGAGAAGTAGAAGCCGAGCCGCCGCTCGGCGAGATCGCGGGCGATCACCGAGCCGCCGAGGAGGATCGCGGTCACCGCGCTGAGCCCCAGGCCGAGCGCGAGCGCCAGGGCGCTCCTCAGCTCCGCCGGGTTCTCGCGCCCGGCCCCCGGAATCCAGGGCGCGGCCAGGGGCACGAGCCCCAGCCCGAACGCCAGCAGCGCGAGCATGCGGCGCTCGGCGACCTCCCGCCCGAAGACCGCGGCGAACCCCCTCACCGGTCCCCCTCCGGAGTGCCGGTCAGGGCGATGAAGATCTCCTCCAGGGTGAGCGAGGTGACCTCGGGCCCGTCCTCGACCGGCAGGCTCCCCTCGTCGTACCGCGAGACGACGGCGTCGACCTCCCAGCCGCGCGAGGCGACGGCGACCGGCGCCAGCGCCGCCAGCCGCCCCACCGCCGCCTCCCGCGAGCGCGGGAAGCTGATGCGGCGGAACCGGGCCTTGAGCGCCTCCATCTCCTCGTCGAGCACGAGCCGCCCCTGGTTCAGGATGCCCACCCGGTCGGCGATCCGCTCGACGCCCGCGAGGTCGTGGGTGGTGATGAACACCGTCGTCCCGCGGTCGGCGAGATCGCCGATCAGCTCCTCGAAGACCGCCTTGCGCGCCACCGCGTCGAGCCCCAGCGTGGGATCGTCGAGCACCAGCAGGCGCGGCGAGCCGGCCAGCGCCAGGGCCAGCGAGACCTGCCCCTTCTGCCCCTTGGAGAGCTTGCCGAACGGCGTGCCGGAGGGCACCCCGAACCGCTTGAGCCGCGCCTCCACCCCGGCGGCGTCCCAGCGCGGATAGAGCCGCGAGCAGAAGCGGGAGAGCTGGCGCGCCGTCATCGCCGGCGGCGCGTTCGGGTCCTCGGGCACCACCCCGACCTCGGAGAGGATCGAGGCCCGCTCCCGCCAGACGTCCCGGCCGAGCAGCAGGGCCCGGCCCGCCGAGGGCTTCTGCTCCCCCAGCAGGCAGCGGACGAGCGACGACTTGCCGGCGCCGTTCCTGCCGAGCAGGGCGTAGACCGATCCTTCCGGGACTTGAAGCGAGACCTGATCGAGGGCCAGCCGCTGGCCATAGCGGACGGTGAGGCCGTCCAGGGAGATCGAGCTCATCCTTCTTCTCCTTCCGGTCCTTCGGAATTGCCGTCCGCCAGGCTCCGCCAGGCGGTGTCGAACGTCGCGAGCGCCTCCTCGCGGCTCGCCCCCAGGGTCACCGCCAGACTCGCGTAACGCGTCGCCTCTTCCAGCAGGCGGACGTTGCGGCGGGTGTCCTCCAGCGGCGGCGGCGTCGCGGAGACGAACGTCCCCTCGCCGCGCCGGACGGCGAGCACGCCCGCGTCGGTCAGCCGCTGGTAGGCCTTGGAGACGGTGGCCGGATTGACCTGCAGATCGCGGGCGAGGTCCCGCACCGAGGGCACGACCGCCCCCGCCGGCAGCGCGCCGCGCGCCACCAGATGCTGCACCCCCTCCTCGATCTGCCGCCAGATCGGGCGGGCGTCGCGGGGGTCGATGCGGAGGAGGGGGGGCATGGGCGGTTAGTGTACCACGACAATGGTACACCAATACAATGCCCCTACTCCTGCCAGGAGCGCGAGGTCTCTTCCGGCGCGGGCACCAGGCGCGGGTTCGCCATCAGGATGCGGGCGCAGGTGTTCCAGCGCAGGATGGCGCCGTCGTTGCCGGGGGGGCGGACCTCGGCGGCCTTTTCGAAGTGCGCCATCGCCTCCTTGAACCAGTCGTGGGCGATATGGCCGGCGTGCAGGCCGCCGCGCTTGAGCTGCGCCTTGGCCCGGCGCTCGCAGAGGATGCCGGCGTAGTAGGACCGGCCGTACTCGTCGGCGATCTGGGGGAGGAGCTGCTTGGCCTGCTCGAGGCAGGGGTTGGCGCGCTCCTCGAGCTGGTCGGAGAGGGCGAGCACCAGCGTGATGATCGCCTCCTGGTTGCCGGGCTCCGCCGCCAGGATGTCCCGGCAGATGCTCTCGGCCTCCAGCCCTTCGTTCAGAAGGCGGTAGCGCTGCGCTTTTTCCAGGGCCGCGGGGATGGCTTCACGGGAAAGGGGCTTCAAGGTGTACATGGGCCGGCCTCCTTTGGCTCTCGCTGAGAATCATTTCCGGAAGACGCGGAGGAGCCTCTTCAGCGGGTCGTAGAACTCGTCGACCACCCGTTCCTTCAGCGGGATGATGGCATTGTCGGTGATCGTGATCCCCTCGGGGCAGACCTTGGTGCAGCACTTGGTGATGTTGCAGTAGCCGATGCCGTGGGCGTCCTTGAGGTCGCCGAGC
Organism: uncultured Acidobacteriota bacterium; assembly: GCA_963761645.1. Taxonomy (GTDB): domain Bacteria; phylum Acidobacteriota; class Thermoanaerobaculia; order Multivoradales; family UBA5704; genus DATARR01. The sequence continues at coordinate 40,600 of CAVXIG010000050.1, read as the reverse complement.
CGGTCGCCGGCGTCGAAGGGGTTCATCTCCAGGGCGGCGGCGTAGACCAGCAGCCGGGGGCCGATGAACTCGTCGTGCAGATGGTGCTCCCGCAGCACGTGGCAGACGTCCTGGCAGAGGAAGCACTCGATGCACTTGCGGAACTCCTGCGACCGGTCGACGTCCGCCTGCTGGGCGCGCCAGGTGCCGTCCGGCGCGTCGGCCGGGCGGGGCGTGAACTTCCTGATCTTCTGCTTGGCCCCGAAGTTCCACGACACGTTGGTCACCAGGTCGCGGAGGATCGGGAAGGCCTTCATCGGCTCGACGGTGACCGGCTCCTCGAGCGGCAGGTCGTTCAGGCGGGTCATGCACATCAGCTTCGGCTTGCCGTTGATCTCCGCCGAGCAGGAGCCGCACTTGCCCGCCTTGCAGTTCCAGCGGACGGCGAGGTCGGGAGCCGATTCGGCCTGGATCTGGTGCACCGCGTCGAGCACCACCATCCCTTCCGAGACCCCGGTCGCGTAGTCCTCGAACTGCGCCGCCGCCGCTGTCCCCGCGCCAGATCCTGAAGGTTGCCTGCTGCGCCACTTCACTTCATCTCCTCGATGATCGCCTTGAAGCTCGGGGGGGACCGGGACGACCGGCACGCGGGAGATCCGCATCCCGCCGTCCGGCTCCTTGCGGACCACGATGTTGACCGCGCCGAAGACGGGATCCTTCTCCGGATAGTCGGCGCGGAACTGGGCGCCCCGGCTCTCCCGGCGCTCCAGCGCCGCCCGGGTGACCGCCTCGGAGACGGTGAGCAGGTTGGGGAGGTCGAGCGCCGTGTGCCAGCCCGGGTTGTACTCGCGGTTGCCGACGACGGCGATCGCCGCGGCCCGCCGGCGGAGGCCCTCGATCTCCTCCAGGGCCTGCTTCATCTCCGCCTCGGTGCGGACGATGCCGACCAGGCTCTGCATCATCGTCTGCAGCTCGTGCTGGACCTGGTACGGCGCCTCGGCACCCGGCTCGCCATGGCGCTCGAAGGGGGCGAAGAGCTGCTTTGCCGCCGTCTCCACCTGCGCCTCGTCGACGCGCCCGGCGCCCTGCTCGCGGGCGAACGCCGCGGCGTGCTCGCCGGCGCGCTTGCCGAACACCAGCAGATCCGACAGCGAGTTGCCGCCGAGGCGGTTGGCGCCGTGCAGCCCGGCGCCGCACTCGCCGGCCGCGAAGAGGCCGGGCACGGTGGACATCTGGCTCTCGGGGTCGACCCGCACGCCGCCCATCATGTAGTGGGTGGTGGGCCCGACCTCCATCGGCTCCTTGGTGATGTCGATGTCCGCCAGTTGCTTGAACTGGTGGTACATGCTGGGGAGCTTCCGCTTGATGTGCTCCGCGGAATTGGGGATCCGCTCCTTGATCCAGGAGATGTCGAGGAACACCCCGCCGTGCGGGCTCCCCCGCCCCTCCTTGACCTCGCGGACGATGCAGCGCGCCACGTGATCGCGGGTGAGCAGCTCCGGGGGGCGGCGGGCGTTCTTGTCCCCCTGGCAGTAGCGCCACCCCTCCTCCTCGTTGTCGGCGGTCTGCTCCTTGTAGTTCGGCGGGATGTCGTCGAACATGAAGCGCCGCCCCTCGCTGTTGCGCAGCACGCCCCCCTCGCCGCGCACCCCCTCGGTCACCAGGATGCCGCGCACGCTGGGCGGCCAGACCATCCCCGTGGGGTGGAACTGGACGAACTCCATGTCGATCAGATCGGCGCCGGCGTCGTAGGCCAGGGAGTGGCCGTCGCCGGTGTACTCCCAACTGTTGCTGGTCACCGAGAAGGCGCGGCCGATGCCGCCGGTGGCGAGGATCACCGCCTTGGCCTCCCAGATCACGCAGCGCCCGCGCTCCCGCTCGTAGCCGAAGGCGCCCGCCACGCGGCCGCCGTCCTTGAGCAGGGTGTTGACCGTGCACTCCATGTGGAACCCGATCCCCAGATGGATGCTGTGGTCCTGCAGAGTGCGGATCATCTCGAGGCCGGTGCGGTCGCCGACGTGGGCGAGGCGGGGGTAGCGGTGGCCGCCGAAGTTGCGCTGCAGGATGCGCCCGTCCTGGGTGCGGTCGAACACCGCGCCCCAGGTCTCCAGCTCCTGCACCCGCTCCGGGGCCTCCTTGGCGTGGATCTCGGCCATCCGCGGATGGTTCAGATACTGGCCGCCCCGCATGGTGTCCGTGAAGTGGACCCGCCAGTTGTCCCGGTCGTCGACGTTGGCGAGGGCCGCGGCGACCCCGCCCTCGGCCATCACCGTGTGGGCCTTGCCGAGGAGCGATTTCGAGACCACCCCCACCTTCGCGCCGGTGGCCGCCGCCTCGATGGCGGCGCGCAGGCCGGCGCCGCCGGCGCCGATCACCAGCACGTCATACTGATAGCGCGGAAAGTCGGCCACCTAGAAGATCCTCCAGTCGGTCCAGATCCCCATCGAGCAGAGGCGGACGTAGAGATCGGAGAACCCCACCGAGAACAGGCTCATCCAGGCGAACATCATGTGCCGCCGGTTGAAGCAGCCGACGCATTTGTAGGCCTTGAGCCGGGCCGGCGAGCCCGAGAGCCGGTCCCGGTATCCACCGATCAGATGGCGGAGCGAGTGGCAGCCGAAGGTGTAGCTGCCGAGCAGGGCCACGTTGGCGGCCAGCACCAGCGTGCCCACCCCGAGCCCGAAAGAGGTCTGGCCGGTGGCGGGGTCGGTGAACCAGAGGGCCTTCCAGACGTCGTGGAGGAGGAAGACCAGGAAGAACAGGGCGAGGTACAGGAAGTAGCGATGGACGTTCTGCAGGATCAGCGGGAAGGAGCGCTCCCCGAGATAGCGCTTGCGGGGCTCGCCCACCGCGCACGACGGGGGGTCGGCCCAGAACGCCTTGTAGTAGGCGCCCCGGTAGTAATAGCAGGTGAAGCGGAAACCGCCGGGGGCCCAGAGGATGAAGAAAGCCGCCGACCACGGGATCAGCCCCGGCCACCACCCCGGCTTGCCGCCGAACCAGCTGGTCTCGGGATCGCCGAAGACCTCGGGCGAGTAGAACGGGGAGAGATAGTTGCCGAAGCGGTAGTGCGCGCCCTGGAACGCCGCCCAGGTGGAGTAGACGATGAAGGTGGAGAGCCCGAGGAAGACCACCAGCGGCTGCACCCACCACGCATCCCGCCGCGCTGTCTCCCCGAAGGATCGCCGGTTGAGAACGTCTAAGGCCATACTGCCGCTCCCCCTGTGAAGAACCGTGGCTGGATCGTGGAGCCGTATTGAAGCCGAAGAGGTGGCGGGGTGTCAAACGGCGGGGCTCGTCTCCGCCCTCGCCTTCTCCGTGGATGTGGCCCCGCCCGCAGGGCGAAATTTATCCAGCCTGGGGTGTCAACCCCAGTTCGAGACCCCCCCCTTCCCCAAGCCCCCGAAGGGGCCGGCCGAATCATCTGTCACCGCTCCCCGCACCCTTTCTGATGACGGCCCGCTCGCGGTCAGGATGGCCGAGGGGACGCGGCCGTCCGAAAGGAGCCGTGCGCCATGCCCCATCGCCGTATCCTCGCGGTCCTCGCCCTGGCCGCCCTGACCTCCCTCTCCCCCGCCCTCGCCCAGCCCCGCCCCGCGCCGGCCGAACGGACCACCGCCGCCGTCAGCCTCTTGGACCTCCTCCTCGACCGGGTCGCCCAGATCCGGGACAAGGTTCTCGGTGGAGATACGAGCGATTCAGGATCCAGGCTCGACCCGAACGGCGCTCAGAACGATGGCGGATCTGGCCTCGATCCGGACGGCGCGAGGTAACAGCCGGTCTCCGGGCCGGACAGGAGCAGCTCCGACCCGGATTTTTCTCGTGTCTGCCCCGTTTCGGCGGCTTCAGGTGACTTCTCTATATAGACGAGAAACGGAGAACCGCGCGTGGAGCACGACCACCTGAACGGGGCCGCCCTGGAGCGCCTCCTGGCCCAGGACCGCACCGAAGACGAGAACCGCAGCCTGCTTCACCTGATCGCCGTCTGCCCGGAATGCCGAAAAGCCGGCGGCTATCTCCTCGATCTCCACCGGACCGGTGCCCTGCCGCCGCTGTTCGGACCGGTGGACGTGACCCTCGCCCGCTCCCGGGCCGAGGCGCCGCGCCTCTGGAAGATCCTCGCGCGCCATCCTCACGAACGCCGTCTCGGTCTCGCTCGCGCCACCCGGCGCTTCGCGAGCTGGGGTCTCTGCGAGTTGCTCTGCCGGGAGAGCCGGAAGGCCGCCTCGAACGATCCAGGCAGGACGGCCGAGTTGGCGGAACTCGCGGTGCTGGTCGCCGACTCCTTCGAGGAGGGGTCACCCTTCGAGGCGGGCTGGATCTACCAGCTCCGCGCGTTCGCGTGGGCTCACCTTGGAAACGCCCGGCGGGTGCACGGTGATCTCCGAGGAGCGGACGAGGCGTTCGCCATGTCCGCTCCCTGGTGGGAGGCCGGCGAGGAGAGTTCCGGGGATGCTCTCGGCTACGGTCCAGCGATCCTCGACCTGGAGGCTTCGCTCCGTACCGACCAGCGCCGCTTCCCCGAAGCTCTCAGCCTGCTCGACCGCTCCCTTGCCGCCTACCTACAGGGAGATCCCGAGCACCGCGACCCTCACCGTGCCGGTCGCGTCCTAGTGCAGAAAAGCGTGGTCCTTACCGACCTCGGAGAGCCCGAGCGGTCGATCCTCATCCTCCGGGAAGCCGAGGAACTCGTGGACCCCGACCGCGATCCCCGCCTGCTCCTCTGCCTCCGGCACAACCTGCTGGACAACCTGGCGTCGGCGGGACGGTTCGCGGAGGCGCGGGAGCTGCTGCCCGAGGTGGAGGCGCTCTGCCGGTCGGCGGGGAGCCGTCTCGACGAGATCCGCCTCCGCTGGGTGGCAGGCCGGATCGCAGCCGGCCTCGGCGACCGGACCGCGGCCCGGCAGGCCTTTGACGGCGCGCGGCGGGAGTTCGCCGCCCGGGGGATGGCCTACGACGCGGCGCTGGTCTCCCTGGAGCTCGCCGTCCTCCTGATCGAGAATGGACAGACGGCGGAGGTCCGCGAGCTGGCCGAGGAGATGGCAGAGATCTTCCGGGCTCGCGACGTCCACCGGGAAACCCTGGCCGCCCTCGCCGTTTTCCAGGCCGCCGTCGCCCTCGACACCGCCACCGCCGATCTGGCCCGGGACCTCGCCACCTACCTCACCCGCGCCCGCCTGGACCCGGAGCTGCGCTTCGAGCGGGAGCGTTGACCCTGTAAGTCTTGATCCGCCTGACACTTAGGCGGATCCTGCCGCGACGGATCGCCTGCCCCCTCGCCGCCGTGCCCAGAGACAGAGAGCCTCTGGCCCACCAGTGGGCCGCTCCGGCCCATCAATGGGCCGCTCCGCCCCATAGTGGGCCGTCCGGCCCAGCAGTGGGCCGCTCGGCCCCAGCAGTGGGGCGGTCCGGCCCAGTAGTGGGGCGGTCTGGCCCAATAGTGGGGCGGTCTGGCCCAGTAGCGGGGCGGTCTGGCCCAGTAGCGGGGCGGTCTGGCCCAGTAGTGGGGCGGTCCGGCCCAGTAGAGGGCCCGCAGCGGCCCATTGATGGGGCGGAGCGGCCCAGTGATGGGGCGGAGCAGCCCAGTGATGGGGCGGAGCGGCCCAGTGATGGGGCGGAGCGGCCCACTACTGGGCCAGAGCAGGTACTCCGGCCGTCAGAGCAGCGATCTCTTCCGTCAAAGCGCCCAGCTCGGAGAGCGCTCCGGCGCTTTCCAGGGCCGGCACGGAGGCACCGCCCCCTCGGGGGCGGATGAGGGATGGGGGACTGCCAACCTGGCGCTGAAGCGCCAGGCTATTCAAATTTCGCCCTTTCAGGGCGAGTCCCCTTCTACCCTACCCCGCCAGCAACTCCATCACCTTCCCCACCGCCTCCGCCGGCGCCACCATCCGCTTCTCCCGGTCCCGCCGCAGCGACACCTCGACCTTGCCGTCCGCCAGCGACTTGGCGCCGACGGTGACGCGGACGGGGACGCCGATCAGGTCGGCGTCCTTGAACTTGACGCCGGGGCGCTCGTCGCGGTCGTCGAAGAGGACGTCGATCCCCTTCTCCTGGAGCTGGGCGTAGATCTCCTCGGCGGCGCGCTTGACCGCCTCGTCCTCGGGGTTGACGGCGATCAGCAGCACCTCGAACGGCGCCAGCGGACGGGGCCAGATGATGCCGTCCTTGTCGTGGTTCTGCTCGATCGCGGCGGCCACCGTGCGGCCGATGCCGACGCCGTAGCAGCCCATGATCATCGGCTTGTCCTCGCCCGCCTCGTCGGTGAACACGCAGCCGAGCTTCTCCGAGTACTTGGTGCCGAGCTTGAAGATGTGCCCGACCTCGATGCCGCGGAAGGCCTCCAGCGTGCCGTCGCAGCGCGGGCAGGGGTCGCCGCCCGAGACCAGCAGCAGGTCGGTCCAGTTGGAGAGGTCGACGTCCCGGCCCCAGTTGACGTTGGTGAGGTGGGCGTCCCCCTTGTTGGCGCCGGTGACGAAGTTGGTCATGCCGCGGACGCCGAGGTCGCCGACGACCGGGATGTCCTTGAGCCCCACCGGACCGGCGAAGCCGACCGGCGCGCCGGTCGCCTCGCGCACCCTCTCCTCGCTGGCGAGCGCCAGGTGCTGGACGTCGAAGTGGTTGGCGAGCTTGATCTCGTTGACCTCGCGGTCGCCGCGGACCAGCGCCGCCACCAGCCCCTTCTCGGTCTCGTAGATCAGCGTCTTGACCAGCCGCTTCGGCGCCACCTTGAGGAAGCGGGCGACGTCCTCGACGGCGTGCTTGCCGGGGGTGGCGACCTCCTGCATCTCCTGCTGCGCGAAGGCCGCGCCGGCCTCCTCGACCCGCCGGGTCTCGGCGCGCTCGACGTTGGCGGCGTAGCCGCAGGAGGGGCAGCGCACGACGGCGCTCTCGCCGGTCTCGGCCACCACCATGAACTCGTGCGAGGCCGAGCCGCCGATCGAGCCGGTGTCGGCCTCGACCATGGTGTAGTCGAGGGCGCACGCCTCGAAGATCCGGCAGTAGGCGGCGCGCATCGCCTCGTAGGACGCGTCGAGCCCCTCGACGGTGGTGTCGAAGGAGTAGGCGTCCTTCATCAGGAACTCGCGGCCGCGCATCAGGCCGAAGCGGGGGCGGATCTCGTCCCGGAACTTGGTCTGGATCTGGTAGAGGTTGAACGGCAGCTGCCGGTAGCTCTTGACGTCCCGGCGCACCGCGTCGGTGATGACCTCCTCGTGGGTGGGGCCGAAGACGAACTCCCGCTCATGGCGGTCCTTGATGCGCAGCAGCTCCTTGCCGTAGCGCTCCCAGCGGCCGGACTCCACCCACAGCTCGGCCGGCTGGATCGCGGGCATGAACAGCTCGATGGCGCCGGCCGCGTTCATCTCGCGGCGCACGATCGCCATGAACTTCTGCAGGCTGCGCCAGCCGAACGGCAGATAGGTATAGATGCCCGCGGCGGTCTTCTTGATCATGCCGGTGCGCACCATGAGCTGGTGGCTGATCACCTCGGCGTCGTTCGGCACCTCGCGGGTGGTGTACAGGTAGTAGCGGCTCCAGCGCATCGCGTTCTCCAGTCTTAGGACCCCGGGCGTCAAGCCCCGAAGGGGCGACATTCTACATGGCCCGGCCTGTCTCAGGTGGAGGAGGGGGCAAACTTACCCTGAAGGTCAGCACCGGCCGAAGTATACGACTTGGGTAAACGGGCAGACTGAGCAGGTGACTGGACCCGCGCATTGCGCTGTTGGACCCACGGGTCCAGTCGCCGGACCCGTGGGTCGGGTTGCGCGACCCGTGAATTGGAGAGTCGGACCCGGGGGTCGGAGGCTGGACCCACGGTCCGAGGAGTTGGACCCGTGGGTCGGAGTTCGCGACCCACGGTCTGAAGAGTTGGACCCGTGGTCCAGGGTGCACGACCCGTGGGTCGGAGAGTCGGACCCGCGGGTCGGAAAGCCGGACCCGTGGGTCCAATGCCGCAATTCCCGGGTCCGGCGACGCAATTCCCGGGTCGGGCGGCGCCTACTTCCTCGGGCTCCGCCGGGACCTTTCGATCAGCCGCGCGGAATCCTTCATGCACTCCATCATCTTCTCCTGCAGCGCCTCGCCCCGGTCGCCGAGGGCGCGGGCGTGCGCGAGCACCGAGCGGGCCTGATCCTCCTCGCCCGAGGCCAGGAGGGCCATGCCGAGATGGGTGAGCGTGGTGGGCGAATCCCCCAGCTCGCTCGACCGCGAGAGGAAGTCGACCGCCTTGTCGAACTCCTTCCGCTTGTAGTGCACCCAGCCGAGGGCGGCGAGCGGGAACTGCTTGATCTCGTCGGGCGCCAGCTCCACCGACCGCCGGGCGTAGTCGAGGGCCTCGTCGAGGTCCTCCTCCATCTCCGCCAGGTTGTAGGCCATCTCGTAGTAGGCGATCGACTTGGTGAAGTTCGAGCTCCCCTCGTCGAGCAGCCGCTCGCCGATGCGGTTCCCCTCGCGGAACTTCCCCTGGCTGCGCATCGCCTCGATCAGGGCGGCGTAGGCGGTCGCCTTCAGCGTCTCGCCGGGGTTCAGGTCGAGCACCTTGCGGGTCACCGCCTCGATCTCCTGGCTGCGGTTCATGTTCAGGCAGAGGAGGGCGTAGGACATCAGCAGGGTCGGGTTGTCCGGATCGAGCGCCAGCGCGCGGCGGTAGCAGGAGTGGGCCTGCTTCAGGTTGTCGCGCGAGCGGTACTCCTCCCCCTTGCGCAGCCAGACCTCCGCCTCCCCCTCCACCTCGGGCAGCGGCGCGCCGTTGTGGCCGGAGAGGTAGCTCACCAGGTCCTGGTACTGGAGCCGCTTCGGGTTGAGCCGCTGCGCCTGGCGGAAGGAGTCGAGCGCCTTGCGCGTCCAGTGGCGGTCGAGATAGGCGAGCCCGAGCAGATGGTGGGCCTCCTCGAAGGCCGGATCGTGCCGCACCGCCTCCTGCAGGAAGTGGACGGCCGAGGAGAGCTTGCCCATCTCGTAGTAGCAGCTCCCCAGCAGGAACAGCGCCTGCGGCACCGGATCGACCTCGACCGCGCGCTCCAGGAAGAGGACGGCCTTGGCGAGGTCCCCCTTGCCGGCGTAGACCGCCCCGAGGCTGAAGTGCGGCAGGAAGCTGTCCGGGTAGATGGCGACCGCCCGCTTCAGGTACTCCTCGGCGCGGGCGTGGTCGCCGCGCTCGTAGTGGATGACGCCGCTGTAGACCAGCCCCTCGTAGTGGTCCGGCTTGACCTCCAGGACGCGGGTGAAGTAGGTCAGCGCGGCCTCGCTGTTGGCCTCGTTGAAGTGGGTCTCGCCGAGGAAGTAGGCGAGCTCGTAGTTGCCGCGGTCGAGCTTGTAGGCGGCCTCCAGGGCGCTCACCGCGCGCTCGATGTCGAAGGCGAACAGGGCGTATTCGGCGTCCTCCAGTTGCTGGAGGAAGAGCTTCCGCTTGTCGCCGTGATAGAGGCCGGCGATGCGCTCCTTGGTGGCCAGGAAGCGCTCCCGCTTCTCCAGGGCGAGGAGCTGGTAGTCCATCTTGGACTCCCAGAGCTCGCTCCACTCGTCCCAGCCGATGTACTTCTTCTGCTCCAGCAGCTCGCGCAGGGCGGAGAGGCCGGTCTGGTTGACCAGGGTGTTCTTCTCCTGCTTGTGGAGGGCGCCGAGGAGCTGGCGGACGGTCTCGGCGGTGCGCTTGACCGCCTCTTCGAGGATCGAGATCCGCTCGAGCAGGTGCTCGTCGAACGAGAAGCTCTCCTCGCCACCCTCCTCGTACCCTTCCTCCTCCTCGCGCAGGGAGCCGGAGAGCACCAGCAGCTTCTGGTGGCAGCGGACGCAGAATTCGTGGTCGTCCCGGTTCGGAGCGCCACAGACTTGGCAGTACATTCTTCTCTCTATCTTCCTTCGTACGAATAGAAGCCCTGGCCCGACTTGCGTCCCAGACGGCCGGCGTCGACCATCTTGACCAGCAGCGGGCAGGGGCGGTACTTGGGATCGCCGAACCCCTGCTGGAGGACCTTGAGGATGTCGAGGCAGACGTCGAGGCCGATCAGGTCGGCCAGCGCCAGCGGCCCCATCGGATGATTCATCCCGAGCTTCATAACCTCGTCGATGGCCTCCGCCTTCCCGACCCCCTCGTAGAGGCAGAAGATGGCCTCGTTGATCATCGGCATCAAGACCCGGTTGGAGACGAATCCGGGGGCGTCGTGCACCTCGACCGGGGTCTTGCCCATCTTGCGGGAGGCCGCCTCGACGGCCTCCCAGGTCTCCTGGCTGGTGGCGAGGCCGCGGATGACCTCGACGAGCTGCATCACCGGCACCGGGTTCATGAAGTGCATGCCGATCACCTTCTCCGGCCGCGAGGTGGCGCCGGCGAGCTTGGTGATCGAGATCGAGCTGGTGTTGGTGGCGAGGATGGCGGCCGGCGCGCAGAGGCGGTCGAGCTCGGAGAGCACGGTCCGCTTGACGTCCTCGCGCTCGACCACCGCCTCGACGACGAGGTCGGCAGCCGCGAGGGCCGCCGAGATCGCCGGCGGTGGTCAGGCGTCCGAGGGCCTGGTCGCGCTCCTCGGCGGAGAGCTTCGCCTTGGCGACCAGCCGCTCGAGCCCCTTGCCGATCTGGGTGCGGCCGCGCTCGAGCGCCGCCGGCACCGCGTCGACCAGCACCACCTCATATCCGTTCTGGGCGGCCACCTGGGCGATCCCATGCCCCATGGTGCCCGCGCCGACAACGCCGATCGTGTGAATGGAATCCATAACGACTAAACCCCTCCCATGCCGCCGCGCTGCGGCGGTGAGGCCCGAGCGTATGAAATCGGGGGGAGGGGGTCAAGGAGATAGGGGCAGGACGATATCCTACGGCACCAGCCCCTGCGCCAGCTTGGGCGGCGCGGCGTCCAGGAACGCCTCCAGGTCCCGCCGCGCCCGGGCCGCCAGCGGATGCTTGTGCAACTGATAGCACCCGTACCGGTAGGTGAGGAACGCCTCCTCCCAGGGGGTGTTCGGCTCCAGCGGGGCGAGCGCCTCGACGCACAGGTTCCGCGCGTCGACCGCGCGGGCGATCCAGATCCTGGACAGTTGCCGCTGCTGCTCGAACATGTCGATGGCGAACGGCTGGCCGAACGCCGCGTAGAGCCGGGGGGCGAGCGAGTGGTCGCGGGTCGCCAGTTGGACGGCCAGCGGGATGGTCTCCCGCATCAGCGGCCGGTAGACCCAGGGGTCGGTCCGGTAGGCCGTGAGCGCGGCGATCAGGCGATCGGCCGCCTCGGCGGTCCGGCCGACGCCGGCGAGCCAGATCGCCATCACGAGGTCGGTCTCGATCGGCTGCTCGGCGGCGAGCAGCGCCGCGGCCTCCGGGGTGCGGGGGTCGTGGCGGTCGGCCATGCACTCGGCGATCATCAGACGGTCGGAGTGCGTCTGCGGCGGCTCCGGCTGCCCGGACCAGCTCGCGCAGGCCCGCGGGAGGGATTTCCGGGTCCAGGCCTGGCGGGCGGCGACGCGCAGCCGCCCGGCGGGGTCCCCCTGCGGCTCGGGATCGTCGACCAGGTCCTCCCAGTAGGACCCGCGCGCCACCCGCATCTCCGCGACCCGCGACCAGTCGAGCGGCGCCCCCCGCATGGCCGGGCGCCCCTCGCCGCGGGCCTTGACCAGAGCGTAGAGATCGGGGAGCCGGAACAGCCCGAAGCGCCCCAGGTTCCTGGCGAAGCCGAACTCGAGGATCGGGTGGTCGTCGGTGTTGATCGCCTTCCCCTCGGCCTTGGCCACCGCCCGGGCGAAGGCCGGGTTGGCCACGTAGCCGGCGTAGAAGCCCTCGATCCCCTCGACCCCCCAGATGCGGGCGAGGGCGGTGCGATAGGGCTCCTGCCCCACCCGCGAGCGGATGAGGTCGAGGTCGTGCACCAGCGGCTCGCGCCCCGCCATCAGCAGGAGGTCGGCGCGGTGCACCTGCCAGCTCTCGACCGCCGGGAAGACGGAGCCGAGGGTGGCATAGGCGGTGCGCACGAGCTGGGAGTCGATCTCGTACCCCTGGAGCCATTGCAGCAGGAGCCCGCCGGGGCGCAGCCGCTGCCGCACGGCCTGGTAGAAGTCCTGGCTGAAGAGGCTCGCGACGCCGACCCGGTAGGGGTTCGAGGGCTCGGAGAAGATCAGGTCGTAGTCGTTGCCGGTGGTGAGCAGGAACTCCCGCCCGTCGCCGATCACCAGGTGGACCTTGGGGTTGTGGAGCACGTCCTGGTTGACCTTGGAGCAGACCCGGGCGACGTGCTCGATGGCCGGCTCCAGCTCGATCACGTCCACCCGCTCCACCGAGGGCACCTTGGCGAGCCAGCCGGCCGTGCTGCCGGTGCCCAGGCCGATCACCAGCACTCGCCGCGGGTTGGGATGGACGAGGGCGCCGACCAGTCCGCTCATCACCTGGGTCGGCGCGTCGCCGAGGGCGCTGCCGTCCGACTTGCCGTTGACGATGAAGGCGTACTCCTCGCCGAGGTTGAGCGCGACGCTGCTCTCGACGCCGTCCGCCTGCCAGACGGTGCGCGCGCGCACGCTGGCGATCTGGTCCCGGATGTCGTTCGGCCCGTTCCAGTTGGCGATGTTCAGCCGGCCGGCGCCGATCGGGCTGTGCCGCCAGAAGGCGGTGGGACCGGTCGCGGCGCAGAACAGGAGCCCCACGATCCCCGCCGCCACCGGCACGAACGCCGCGCGCCGCGGCGCCCCGGCGCGCAGGCCGGCCACCACCGCCACGGCGGCGAGGGCGAGGAGGAGGAGGGTCACCAGGCGCCAGACGCCCTGGGCGGTCAGCAGCGGGATCAGCCCGAAGCCGCCGGCGATCGAGCCGAGGATCGCCCCCAGGGTGTTGGCCGCGTAGGCGACCCCCACCTCGCGGCCGATCCGGCGGCGGCCGGAGCCCAGGAGGGCGATCAGCAGGGGGAACTGGTAGCCGGCGACGATCGCCGGCGGCAGCACCACCAGCACCGTCACCACCGTCCACCCCGCGACCAGCGACAGGAAGCCCGAGCTCGCCAGCGGGTGCAGCAGCGCGGCGAGCACCGCCACCCCGTCGCCGGTGGCGAAGGGGAGGGCGATCAGCAGCGCCTCGAGCGAGCAGGTGGCGGCGAAGGAGAGCATCGTCGGCCGGCGCTGGCTCGCCCCAGCCCCGTACAGCAGCCCCCCGAGGCCGATCCCCAGCAGGGCGATGGCGAGGATCAGCCCGAAGGTGTAGGAGGAGCCGCCGAGCAGCGGCCCGAGCATCCGGTACCAGACGAGCTCCATCAGCAGGAAGGCGAAGCCGACGAGCGCCGCCGCGAAGGGCACCAGCCAGCCGGACCGCCGCGCCTCCGCCTCTGGCGCCTCCTCGGCGGCAGCGGGCTGCGCCGCCGCATCCGCGCTCTCCGTCTGCAGCTCGCGGGCGAGGCTCTTGGCGGCGAGCACCACCAGCAGGTTGAGCAGCGCGGCGATCCAGATCGTCTTGCGGATCCCCAGCGTCTCGAGGGCGAAGAAGGTGGTGAGCAGGGCTCCGAGCACCGCGCCCAGGGTGTTGACGGCGTAGAGCAGGCCCACCGTCCGGCGGCCGGAGTCGGCCCGCCTCTCCACCGCCCGCGCCACCGCCGGCAGGGTGCCGCCCATCAGGAAGGTGGGCAGCCCGAGGACCACCAGCGAGAGCAGCAGGCGCACGGCGCTGCTCCCCGCGAGCCCCATCCGGGCGCTCCCGCCCATCGCGATGTAGAGCCACTCGACGGCCGCCAGCAGCAGCGGCGAGAGTCCGGCCGAGATCGCGATCCCCGCCTCCAGCCCGGCGTAGAGGGAGAGCGGCGAGGGGTGGCGGTCGACCCGCCGGCCCAGCAGCAGGCCGCCGAAGCCGAGCCCGGCCATGAAGATCGCCAGCACCGCGGCCGAGGCCGCGGTCGAGGCGCCGAAGACCAGGCGGAACATCCGGAGCCACGCCGTCTGGTAGACCAGGGCGCAGAATCCGGACGCGAACAGGAGAAGAGCCACGCGGCTCACGGCCGAACGCATAGATAGATCTCCAACAAAGAAATGACTGGAGACAAAAATAACAGAAATAGGGCTCAGCCGGCAGGGGAACCAGGGACGACTACGCCATCTCGAACCAGGGCTCGCGCCGCCCGAACTTGGTCGACAGCGCGGCGCCGACGCCGATGAAGGTAACGGCGTACCAGGCGAGGACTCCCAGCCAGGGGAGGAACTTGACGACGCCGAGCACCAGCAGGCCGATGGTGGCGGCGTTGAGCGGCTGGAAGCGGCGGCGGAAGACCCGGCGGGAGAGCCAGTCGCCCAGCGCGTAGAAGACCGCCACCGTCCCCCAGAGCTTCAGCACGATCCCCAGCAGCACGATGAGCACCACGAACGGGGCGCCGAGGATGCCGCGGGCGAAGGCGGTGAAGAAGAGGGCGGTCAGCACCAGGCAGACGATCCCCGTCAGGCCGACGAAGAAGCTGCGGAAGGGCTCGCGGCGGACCCCCTCGGCGGTCTCGATGAGCTGCCGGCCGCTGGCCGCGAAGAGCAGCAGGAGGAGCAGGGCCCAGGCGGCGACCAGGGCCAGCTTCGCCCCCAGCACCAGGCGGGAGGCGAAGCCGAGGCCGATCGAGGGCCCTTCGAGCAGGGTCAGCCAGGCGTTGGGAGCGTTGGGGTAGGAGACCATGCGCCCGCCGGTCTGGGCGCCCCGGGCGGCGTGGATCCGGCCGCCGACCACGAAGACGTCGCCGCCCACCCGCGCCGTGGGGGCGAGCCGCGCGTCGCCGCGCAGCACGATCACGCTGCCGTCCACCCGTCCGGAGACGTCGACCGAGCCGTTCATGGCGGCGACGTCGGAGAGCGCCTCCCCCTCGACGCTGACGTCCCGTCCGATCGCCACCAGTTGCTGCCCGGTGGTGCTCCCCGCCTCCAGGCGCATCGCCGGCTCCGCCTCGGGGCTCGGGGCGGCCAGCGCCGGAGGGGCCAGGGCCAGCAGCAGCAGCGGCAGGAGAGCTTTCACAACGAGATCTTACGTGAGGAAAGGGTTGAAGCCGCGGGGGCGCCCGCACAGGGGCGCCCCTACCTCTTCCGGTCCGCCCTCGAAGGCGCCGTGGCCGGCCGCCGGCGGCGGATCAGCGAGATCAGGAGCAGGTTGAGGCAGAGCACCAGGAAGCCGAACGCCCCGAGGCTCACGGGCGAGGAGATCACATGGTCGACGACCAGCCCGAGCCCCTTCCAGGAGGCGCCGAGCAGGCCGGCGCCGGCCAGGATGGAGGCCTGCAGCATGCCGCCCACCGCGGCCAGGGCGCCGAACCCCGAGGCGGCGGGAGCGGAGCCGGCGATCAGCAGGGCCGCCGCGAAGCCGCCCAGCAGCACGATGACCGCCGCCGTGAACCGCCAGGCGCGGGGGGAACGGGCCTGCCAGCCGACGGTCGGCAGCGCCGACATCACCGAGACGCGGAAGTCCGGGCGCACCGGCAGAGCCGAGCTGCGCAGCAGGCCGTCGAGGGCGAGGATCTCCTCCCGCTCGCGCCGGCAGTCGGCGCAGGAGGCCAGGTGCTCGTCGAGGAGAGCCCGGTCGCCGCTGTCGAGACCGCCGTCGGCGTCCAGATTCAACCATTCACGGTAGGTGCTGTGATCGGGCCTGCTCATAACCTGTCCCCCGGACCTGCAATCGCTCATTCTCTTAACCGCAGCTCAGTCGCTCAAGAAGTCCTGCAGCTTCTCTTTCAACATCTGCCGCCCCCGGAAGAGCTTGTTCTTCACCGTGCCCAGGGGCATCTGCTTGAGCTTCGCGATCTCCTCGTAAGGAAGCTCGCCGAAGTGGCGCAGCAGGATCAGCTCCCGGTACTCCCAGGGCAGGGAGTCGATCGCGTCCTGGATCGCGCTCCCCCGCTCCCGGTTGCGCAGCTCGCCGTACGGCCCCCGCTCGGGGGATGGCAGATCCCAATCCCGGTTCTCCCCTTCGTCATCTTCCTGACGGAGCGAGACCACCTTGAGACGCCGCCGCCGGATCTGGTCGATCGCCGCGTTCTGGGCCACCCGAAACAGCCAGGTGGAGAACTTGTACTGCGGATCGTACCGATCCAGGACCTGGTACACCTTGACGAGCACCTCCTGCGCGAGATCGTGCGCGTCGTCCGCGTTGCGGAGCAGCCGGAACAGATAGTTGACGAGGCGGCCCTGGTAGCGGTCGATCAGGTCGCCGAAACGTTCCTGATCGCCCCCGAGGACCGCCGCGACCAGATCCTCGTCGGTCGGTTGCTCCGCTCCCCGCGTCATGGGTGGATACGCAAGGCCAGGGCCAAGGTTTCAGGGGTGCTGGAAAGAAGGAAGGAAGGGGGTCATCCCTGGGGCGGAGGGGGGCTGGCGGGCACCAGATCCGTCCGGGTGGTGAGAACGCCCGTCGCCTTGCCGGTGAGCAGCGCCAGCAGATCCCTCTCGATGCCGTGCGGCGACGTCTCGACGATCCGCCCCACCTCGCGGCCGTCGCGGCGCACGATGAAAGTGGGCAGATAGAGAACGTTGTACTCCTTCATCAGATCGGCGGGCTCTCTCTTCGCGTGGTCGACGCCGATGTAGCGGATCTGGAAATTGACCGCGCCGCTCCCGGAGTCCATCGCCTTCCAGAGGCGCGGCAGCTCGCGCCGGCTGTCGCCGCACCAGGTGCCGAGGAACACCACCACCTCGGCCCCCGGCCGGACCTCCGCCAGCTCCCGCGACGCGTCGGCCTCCGGCCGGGCCTCGACCTCGGCCAGCGTCCACTCCGGCGCGGCCTCGACCTTGTCGCGGGTGGTGGGACCGACCAGCACGGGGGTCTCCTGCGCGGGGGCCTGGACCGGGGCCGGCTTCGCCACCGGCTGGGCCGGCGGCGCGGCGGACACTCCGGCGATTCCGGCCATGGCGGCGAGAACGGCGGCGATCAACGCGAGCGGTAGGATCCTGGTGTTCATGACGCGCGAGTTTACCGCACCTCCACGACCTTCTCGATCCGATCCCCGAGTTGGATCCTGTCCAGCACCTCGGCGCCGGCGATCACCTCGCCGAAGGCGGTGTAGCCGCCGTCGAGATGGGGCTGCGGCGAGAGGGTGATGAAGAACTGGCTGCCGCCGGTGTCCGCGCCGGCCAGGGCCATGCCGACCACCCCGCGGTTGTAGCGCAGGCGGTTGATCTCGTCGCGGATGGCGTAGCCCGGGCCGCCGCTGCCGTCCCCCTTCGGGTCCCCACCCTGGACCACGAAGTCGGGGACCACCCGGTGGAAATTCAGGCCGTCGAAGAACCCCTGGCCGGCGAGGTTGAGGAAGTTGAGGCAGGTCAGCGGCGCCAGCGGGCAGGCGAGCCGCACCGTGACCGTCCCCCGCGGGGTGCGGATCTCGACCGTCCGCGGCGAGCGCGTTCGCTGGACGATCTCGCGGTAGAGGGCGACGTCCTTGACCCTCTCCGCCGGCTCCAGGGCGGGAACCTTGCCGCCGAGCTTGCCCAGGCTCTCCCCGGCCGCGCGCCGCAGCACGTAGGGACCGCCGGTGGCCAGCCGCTCGAGCAGGGCGATCCCCTCACCCCTCTCCAGCGGCTCCCCCTCGGTGCGGGCGGCGACGGCCCGCAAGGCGGCGAGCCCCTCCTCCTGCGTCGCTTCCTGGTAGACCCCCGGCAGGGCAGGCGCCGATGTCGGCGAGCGGCACCACCGGATGCTCGGCCAGCCAGTCGAGCGCGGTGCCGCGCACGGTGGCGTCGGGATCGGTCAGCGCCTTGCGGGCGGCTTCGACGGACTTGGGATCGACGGCCTTGGGGTCGGTGGCCTTGGGATCCGCCGTCAGCCGGGCGGAGAGCGCGGCGGCCCGCACCCGCGGCTTCGGATCGCCGGCCAGCCGCTCGATCACCGCGGACGCCGGCGGCAGGCCGAGCGCTCCCGCGGCCTCGGCGGCGCGGGTCCGCAGGGCGTCGTCCTGGTCGCCGGCGGCGGCGGTCACCAGCTCCAGCGCTCGCGGCGCCTTACCCGCCGCCAGGGCCACCAGCGCCGTCCCCCGCTCCCCCGCGTCTCCCGTGGACCGTGCCGCGCCGCCAGCACGTCGTCGAGCTCGGGCGATCCCCAGACGCCCGCCGCCTCGACGGCGCTCGCCCGCACGCCGGGCCGGGGGTCGTCGAGGAGCGCGCGCAGCCGGGGGGTCCAGCCGGGGATGGGCTTCGCCTTGCCGGCGGCGAGCGCCCGGGCGGAGCGCAGGGCCTGGATCAGCGGCCCCGGGTCCTTGGGATCGCCGATCGTCGAGCAGCGGGCGCAGCGCCGCGAGGTCCTCCTCGCCGCCGACGATCCCCAGGGCGCGGGCGGCCCAGGCGCGGACCCGCGGCGCGGGATCGGCCAGCAGCGCGCGCAGCGTGGGCAGGGCCTGCGCCTTGGGCTCGCGCGCCAGGGCGAAGGCGGCGGCGGCGTGGAGCGCCGGGTCCGGAATCTTGAGCCCGCGCTCGGCGAGCGACACCACGGTGTCGTCCTTGAAGCGGAAGAGATGGGGCAGCAGCCGCGCCCAGCGCTCCTCCTCGGGCAGCGGCAGGAGCGCCTCCAGCACGTCCACCGTCCGCCCGCCGAGCCGGCCCAGGGCCTCGACGGCCAGCACGCCGGTCTCGCGGTCCTTGTCGCGGACGGCGGCGAACAGCGCCTGCTGCCCCTCCGGATCCCCCAGCAGGCCGATCGAGAACGCGGCCGCCCGGCGCACCGCCGGCTGATCGTCGACCAGCAGCCCCTGGAGCGCCGAGAGCCCCTGCCGGTCCGGAATCCGCCCCAGGGCCACCGCGAGCTCCTCGCGCAGCGAGGCATCCCCCCGCAGCGCCTGATGGACGACGAACTCGTCGTAGGCCTGGCGGTCCACCAGGAGCAGCAGCAGCGCCCGCTCCTCCAGATTCGGCACCGTGGCGGACGGCAGGTCCGGCGCCGTCCCGGCGCGGGGGCCGGAAGCGCAGGCGGTAACCAGGAGGATGAGGGAGATCAGGCCGAGGGTCCGTTTCATGATCCGGCGATGCTAGCACCGAGGATATAGTCCACCCGTGCCCACCCTCCGCTTCGAGAACGTCCGCCGCCGCTTCGGCCGCCTGGCGGTGCTGACCGGCGTCTCCGGCGCCGCCGGCCCCGGCGAGATGCTGCTCGTCACCGGCCCCAACGGCTCCGGCAAGAGCACGCTGCTGCGCTGCCTCGCCGGCCTGCTGGCGCCGGACGCCGGGACGATCGAGTACCGGGAAGAAGGAGAAGAGAGCCTCGACGCCGCGGGGCGGCGGCGGCTGGCCGGCGTGGTGACGCCCGACCTCGCCTTCTACGCCGAGCTGACCGTCCGGGAGAACCTGGAGTTCTTCGCCCGGCTGCGGCGCACCACGCCGGAGCATGGGCTCGCCGTGCTCGCCCGCCTGGAGCTCCCTCTCGACCGCATGGCGGGCGCCCTCTCCTCGGGGATGCGGCAGCGCCTGCGCTGGGCGTGGGCGCTGCTCCACTCGCCCCGGCTCCTGCTCCTCGACGAGCCGTTCCAGAACTTCGACGCCCCGGGGGAGCGCGCCGCGCGCGAGCTCCTCGCCGAGCACCTGGCCGCCGGCGGCCTCGCCGTGGTCGCCAACCCTTCCCCCCTCGAGTTCGGACATGTGGCAGGACACCTCGACCTGGGCCGCTGAGGCGCTGGCGGTGTTCGCCAAGGAGTGGCGGTGCGAGTTCCGCACCCGCTACGCCCTGAACACGCTCGGCCTGTTCGCCTTCACCACCCTGGTGGTGGTCAGCGTCAGCCTCGGCCCGCTGGGGGTGTCGGTCTCGCAGGGGACGGCCGTGCTGCCGGTCCTGCTCTGGGTGATCCTCCTCTTCTCCGCCGCCGCCGGGCTCCCCCGCGCCTTCGTGCAGGAGGAGGAGACGCAGACGGCGACCGCCCTGCGCCTCGCCGCCACGCCGTCCGCCCTGTTCTGCGGCAAGCTGCTCTACGGCATGACCCTGACGCTCGCCCTGGAGGCGCTGGTCACGCCGGTGTTCGTGGCGATGACCAGCCTCGACGTCAAATCCCCCGGCCTGCTGGCGGCCGTGCTCGCCGCCGGCGGGTACGGGCTCGCCGCCGGCAGCACCCTGGTGGCGGCGATCATCGCCCAGGCGCGGAGCAAGGGGACGCTGTTCTCGGTCCTCGCCTTCCCCGTCCTCCTGCCGCTGCTGCTGATCGCCGTCGAGCTGACGCGCCACGCCGTCGCCGGGGACCCCGCCGATGTGGCCCTGTTGCAGCTACTTCTGTATGATGGTTCGGTCACCGTAGCCGGATTCATGCTCTTCCCGGTGGTATGGAACCCATGAGAAAACTCTTCGCATGGCTGCTCTGGCTCTGGATCTCGGCCGTGATCGTGGGCGCGTTCCTCTACGCCCCGCTGGCCAAGGGGTTCATCGGCCAGTCGAGCCGCATCCTCTTCTTTCACGTGCCGATGGCCTGGGTCTCCTTCGTGGCGTTCATCGCCGCGGGAGTCTGGAGCCTGCGCTTCCTCTACCTCGGACGCCAGCCGCGCCACGACCGGGCGGCCGCCGTGGCGGTCGAGCTCGGGCTGGTCTTCGGCGTCCTCGCCACCATCACCGGCTCGCTCTGGGCGCGCGTGATGTGGGGCGCCTTCTGGAACTGGGACCCGCGGCAGACCTCGATCGTGGTCGCCCTGCTCTTCTACGGCGCCTACCTCGCCCTGCGCTCGAGCCTCGAGGACAGCGACCAGCGCGCCCGCCTCTCGGCGGCCTACGCCGTGCTCGGGCTGGTGGTGGCGCCGTTCCTGTTCTTCATCATGCCGCGCATCATGTTCTCCCTCCACCCCCAGTCGGTGATCAACGCCCAGGGGAAAGTGGAGATGGAGTCGCGCATGGTGCAGGTGCTGCTCGCCGGCTCGGCGGGGTGCACCGCGCTGTTTTTCTGGATCCACAATCTGAAATGCCGGCTCCTGGCTCACGCGGAGCGGAAATCTGCACTCTATGAGTAGAGGTTCTCTATGGTAACCGGCGGGATCGGTTGGGTCGTGGCCGTCAATCTCATCATCTGGACCGGGCTGTTTCTCTACCTGCTCCGTCTGGGATCGCGGCTGCGCGAACTGGAGAAGAAACCATGAAGATGAAAAAGACCCGTCTGTACCTGTTCGGCGTTCTGCTGCTCCTCGCCTTCGCCGCGTTCTCCTTCTCCACCTTCAAGGACTCGATGACCCCCTACGTCTCCTATGAGAAGGCGCGCGAGGGGGGGCGCATGGTGCAGGTGGCCGGCGCGCTCGAGAAGGGGAGCTACTCCTATGCGGCGGCCCGCGAATCGCTCTTCTTCACCCTCCAGGACCCGAAGACCAAGCAGACCCTGCGGGTGCGCTACAAGGGGCTGAAGCCGGCGAACTTCGAGGACGCCATCAGCATCGTCGCCATCGGCAACTATGACGAGAGGGCCAAGGAGTTCGAGGCCAACAAACTGCTGGTGAAGTGCCCCAGCAAATATCAGGGCGCCGAGGTCGAGAAGACCTACAGCTAGCGGGTCAAGGAGCACGCGTGGAATACCTCTCCCATCTCTACCTGCCCGGGGCGGTCGCCATCTGGGCCGCCCTGTTCTTCGCGCTCGCCACGATGTGGGGGTACGCGATGGCCCTGACGGCCGAAGCCGGCGACACCAGCGCGCTCACCTTCGCGCGGCGGTCCTACGGCTTCTTCGCGCTGTCGATCCTGCTCGCCGCCATGGTCCTGTCGCTGCTGCTGATGACGCGCGACTTCCGGGTCGAGTACGTCTTCCAGTACTCCGGGCTCGACCTGCCGGGCTACTACCAGTTCGCCGCCTTCTGGGCCGGCCAGAAGGGGAGCTTCATGATCTGGCTCTTCTGGGGGACGATGCTCGGCCTGCTGGTGCGGCGGACGACCGGCCGCACCGAGCCCGCGGTGATGGGGATCTACACCCTGACCCTGCTCGGCCTGCTCCTCATCCTGGTGCGCGAGAACCCGTTCGTGATGCTCAAGCAGACCCCGCTCGACGGCCAGGGCCTGAACCCGCTGCTGCAGGACAACTGGATGGTGATCCATCCGCCGATCATGTTCATCGGCTACGCCGCCACCGCCATCCCCTTCGCCTTCGCGATGGCGTCGCTCTGGCGGCGCAAGTACGACGGCTGGGCGGCGCGGGCGTTCCCGTGGGCCCTCGGCGGCTTCCTGGTGCTCGGCACCGCCATCCTGATGGGGGGCTACTGGGCCTACAAGACCCTCGGCTGGGGCGGCTACTGGGGCTGGGACCCGGTCGAGAACGCCTCGTTCATCCCCTGGCTCTTCGGCACGGTGCTGATCCACGGCCTCTACCTCGAGCGCACCCGCAACCGCTTCCGGCGGGCCAACTACATCTTCACCTTCCTGACCTACATCGCGGTCCTCTACGGCACCTTCCTCACCCGCTCGGGCGTGCTGGCGGACTTCTCGGTGCACAGCTTCGTCGACCTCGGGATCTCCGGCTGGCTCACCTTCCTGCTCGGCGGCTTCATGCTGCTCGGGATCTACCTGATCGCCACCCGCTGGCGGGAGATCCCGACCGCGCCCAACGAGGACCCGTTCCTGTCGCGCGGCACCTTCCTGGTGCTCGGGACGATCACCATCCTGCTCGCGGCGTTCGTGATCACCGCCGGCACCTCGGCGCCGCTGCTCACCCACTTCATGGAGAGCCAGAGCCAGGTCGGCCCCAGCTTCTACAACAAGGTGAACCTGCCGATCGCGATGCTGGTCGCCTTCCTGCTCGCCTTCGTCCCCTACCTCACCTGGAAGGGGACGCCGCCGCGCGAGCTGCTGCGGAAGGTCTCCCTGCCGGTCGCGTTCGGCGTCGCGGTGGCGGTGGCGGCGGCGGTCTGGCGGGTCCGCGACGCCTTCCACCTGGTCGTTCATCCTGCTCGCGGCGATGGCGCTGGCGACCAACTTCCAGAAGACGGTCGAGAAGTTCCGGGCCGGCGGGCTGAAGGCGATGGGCGGCTACCTGACCCACGTCGGGGTCGGCGTCATCCTGCTCGGCATCATCGCCTCCTCCGGCTACGACCAGAGCTCCAAGGTGACGCTGACGCAGGGGGTCAAGCGCCAGGTGGACGACATGGAGCTCACCTTCATGCGGTTCATCCCGCGCCAGGGGCGCGAGAAGGAGCGCATGGAGATCCAGGTGGCGCGGGCCGGCGGCAAGCCGTTCATGGTCTACCCGAAGATGTTCATGAACGACCGCACCCGCCAGATGATGGTCAATCCGGACATCAAGAGCTCGCCGTTCCAGGACCTCTACGTCTCGCCGATCGAGTACGACCCCGGGCAGCCGCGGCTGCAGCTCACCAAGGGGCAGTCGGGAAGGATCGGCGACGTCGAGGTGCGCTTCGTCCAGTTCAACCTCAACATGGACGGCAACGCCCTGGCGGCGATGCAGCAGGGGCGGCAGGTCACCATCGGCGCCGAGCTGGCGATCACGCAAGGGGGGGCGGACCTTCAACGCGACGCCGGTCTACCGGCTCAACCCCGGCAGCGGCGCGGTCGAATCCCCGCCCCTGGCCCTCCCCGGCGGCGGCGCCGTCCTCGTCTCCGGGATCAACGCCGGCGCCGGCGCCGTGCAGCTCGAGACCACCGGCATCGGCAACGCCCGCGAAGATCTCGATCGACGTCACCCGCAAGCCGCTGATCCAGCTCGTCTGGGGCGGCCTCTACGTCATGCTGATCGGCGGCGTCCTGACGATGATCCAGCGGTACCGGCAGATGCGGGTGCTGGAGGCGATCGAGGGAGGGGCGAGGCAGAGATCGATACGCGCCTAGCGAGCTAGCACGCCGCCCTACGACCCCGAACCGCCAGCCGGTCGGCCAGGCTGTTGGGCAGGCCGGCCTTGCGGATGCGGGTCTGGGCCTCGCCGATCGGGTAGGGGATGCGGTACCAGCGCACCACCCGGCTCTCGCTGTCGTAGATCATGTAGGAGGCGCGGGGATCGCGGTCGCGGGGCTGGCCGATCGAGCCGGGGTTGATGAGGTACCGCCCGCCGGGTGCGAGCGCGATCCGCCCCGAGGTGCCGCGCAGCGCCTTCACCCCGAGGACGCGCCCTTCCAGCCAGAACAGCGACGGGATGTGCGTGTGGCCGAAGAAGGTCACCGGCATGTCGAAGCGGGAGAAGATCTCCCAGGCGTCGACGTCGGAGAAGACGTAGGTGTCCTCGTCGAGCGGCGAGCCGTGGCAGATGGCGACCCCCTCCTCCACCAGCATCGGCCCCTGCGGCAGCTCGCGCACGTAGCGGAGGTTGCCGGGGGTCAGGCGGCCGGTCGTCCACTGGGCCGCGGTGAGGGCGGTCTGGTTGAAGTTGCTGCCGGAATCGATGCCCGCCACCACCTTGTCGTGATTGCCGCGCACCGTGAACAGCCGGGGACCGAGACGGCGCACGGCGTCCACCACCTGGTTGGGGGCTCCCCCGTAACCGACCAGGTCGCCCAGCACGAGCACCGCTTCGAAGCGCTTGCGCCGGGCCCGCCGCAGGACGGTTTCGAACGCGTCCCAGTTGGCGTGCATGTCCGAGAGGATCAGATAACGCACTATCGATTCCCGATCAGCAGGGCGATTCTCGCCGCGATCTCCTCCGGTCCCTCATCCGAGGCCACGTCCATCGTCACGTCCGCCCGGCGGTAGGCCGGGAGCCGCTCGCGGTAGAGCGCGAGGGCCTGGACGTCATCCTTGAACAGCGGCCGGTCGGCCTTGCCCCTCCCGCCGATCCGCGACGAGATCGTCGCGAAGGCGGGATTGATCCAGACCGACAGGCCGTTGGCGCCGATCAGCGCGGCGTTCGTCTCGAACGCCATCGTGCCGCCGCCCAGTGCCACCACAACGTCCGGCAGCGCCAGAGTCCCTCGCAGGGCCTCGGCCTCCATCTGGCGGAAGACCGGCTCCCCCTGCTGCTCGAAGATCTGGCGCACCGTCATCCCCGCCCTCCGCTCGATCTCCTCGTCGAGATCGACGAACCCCACTCCCAGCCGCTGGGCCAGGCGGCGGCCGACCGTGGTCTTGCCGCACCCCATGAACCCGGTCAGGTAGATCCTCATTCCCCCGCGCCGGCCGCA
This sequence comes from uncultured Acidobacteriota bacterium, assembly GCA_963761645.1. Taxonomy (GTDB): domain Bacteria; phylum Acidobacteriota; class Thermoanaerobaculia; order Multivoradales; family UBA5704; genus DATARR01. The sequence goes on along the minus strand of CAVXIG010000050.1, from coordinate 15,642 downwards.
CTGGCGGCAGCGATCAGCAGCCGGTGGCAGTTGGCGCGCACGTCGCGGAGATCCCCCTTGCAGACCGCGCCGATCATGGCGGCCGAATCCGCCCCCGCGGCCAGGACCGCGGCCAGATTCCCGGCGTCGATGCCGCCGATGGCCACCAGCCGCTTGCGCGTGCGTTCCCGCGCCCAGCGCACGAATTCCAGGCCGACGACCGGGCCGGGCAGCGCCTTGCCGGTGGTCGGGAAGACCGGGCCGACGGCGATCACGTCGACGTCCGGATCCTCGTCGGCGGCGGCGAGCTGCTCCTCGTCATGGGTCGAAAGACCGATCCGCACGCCGCTTCCCACCACGCGGCGGGCCGCCGCCGGGGGGAGGTCCCGCTGCCCGACGTGGAGCCCGGCGACGGGAAAGAGCGCCGCGAGGTCGGCGCGATCGTCCACCCAGAGGCTGACGCCGCTCCCCTCGAGCGCCCGGCAGCACCCCGCGAGGGCCTCGTACCAGCCGCTCCCGGAGAGCTCCTTGGCGCGCACCTGGATCCAGCCGATGCCCGCCGACGCCATCTCGGCCACCGCCGCGGGGAGCGCCCGCGCGCCCAGCACTCCGGCGTCGGCGATGGCATAGACGGCGCCGGTCATCTAGTTCGTACCGCCGTCCGCGCCGTCCTGGGCCCTCGCCGCCCGCTCGCGATCCAGGAAGCGCTCCATGAAGCGGGTCGAGAGGCGGCCGGCGACGAAGTCGGGATCGCGGAGGATGCGCTTGTGGAGCGGGATCGAGGTCTGGATCCCCTCGACCACGAAGAAGTCGAGCGCCCGGCGCATGCGGGCGATCGCGTACTCCCGCGTGCGGTCGTGCACGATCAGCTTGGCCACCAGCGAGTCGTAGTACGGCGGGATGACGTAGTCCTCGTAGCCGTGGGTGTCGACGCGGGTGCCGGGGCCGCCCGGGAGATGGAAGGTCTTGAGCGGCCCGGGGCTGGGCGCGAAGGTGTCGGGGTTCTCGGCGTTGACGCGGCACTCGATGGAGTGGCCGCGCGGCTTCAGGCCGTTGGGGATCTCCAGCCGCCGGCCGGCCGCCACCTCGATCTGCATCTTCACCAGGTCCATGCCGGTCACCATCTCGGTGACCGGATGCTCGACCTGGATGCGGGTGTTCATCTCCATGAAGTAGAAGCGGCCGTCGCTGTCGAGCAGGAACTCGATGGTCCCCGCGTTCTCGTAGCCGACCGTCTCGCAGAGCCGCACCGCCGCCGCCCCCATCTCCGCCCGCAGCTCGGGGGTGAGCGCCGGCGAGGGGGACTCCTCGATCAGCTTCTGGTGCCGGCGCTGGATGGAGCACTCGCGCTCGCCCAGGTGGACCACCTTGCCGTGCTTGTCGCCGAAGACCTGGAACTCGATGTGGCGCGGCTCCATCAGGTACTTCTCGAAGTAGACCGAGCCGTCGCCGAACGCCTTCTCCGCCTCCTCGCGCGCCGCCGCGAGCTGCGGCGCCAGCTCGGCCTCGGAGTGGACGATCCGCATGCCGCGCCCGCCGCCCCCCGCCGCCGCCTTGAGGATCACCGGATAGCCGACCTTCGCCGCCATCTCGATGGCCTGCTCGGCGTCCTCCAGCGGCTCCGGGCTGCCGGGCAGCACCGGCACCCCCGCCGCCTCGGCCGTCTGCCGCGCCTTGGCCTTGTCGCCCATCAGGCGGATGACCTCGGGGCGCGGCCCGATCCAGCCGATCTTGCACTCGTCGAGCACCTCGGCGAAGTGGGCGTTCTCGGCGAGGAACCCGTAGCCCGGGTGGACGGCGTCGGCGCCGGTGATCTCGGCGGCCGAGATGATGCTCGAGATGTTGAGGTAGCTCCCCTTCGAGGGGGGCGGGCCGATGCAGACGTCCTCGTCGGCGTAGGTGACGTGGAGGCTGTCGCGGTCCGCCGTGCTGTAGACGGCGACCGTCTGGATCCCCAGCTCCTTGCAGGCCTGGATGATCCGGAGCGCGATCTCGCCCCGGTTGGCGATCAGGATCTTCTTGAACATTTGGCGCCCGGCCTAGCTGGTCTTGATGGCGAAGAGCGGCTCGCCGAACTCGACCGCCTGCGCGTTCTGCGGATAGATCTCGGCGACCGTGCCGTCGACGTCCGATTCGATCTCGTTCATCAGCTTCATCGCCTCGATGATGCAGAGCACCTGCCCCTTCTTCACCCGGGCGCCGATCTCGACGAACGGCGGCGCGTCGGGCGACGACGAGCGGTAGAAGGTGCCGACGATCGGCGAGGTGAGCACATGCGACCCCGCCGGCGGTCCGGCCGGCGCCGCCGGAGCGGCGGGCAGCGGGGACGGCGGCGCGGCGGCGGCCGGCGCCGCCGGCGCGTGGAGAGGGCCGGCGGAGCCGGCGACCGGAACGCTGACGCTCGCCGCTCCGGTCTCGGCGGAGAACGACGCCGCCACGCTCTGGGCCTGCTGGCCGTCGATCTTCAGGCGAAACCCCGAGCGCTCCAGCTCGATACCCTGGAGGCGGTTCTGCGCCACCAGCCCGATCAGTTCCTTGATCTGTTCAAAAGTCAGCACGTAGACGCCCCCTTGCAAGCCTCCCGCGGCGCCCGGCGGCGCGCGTCGCCCGGATTCGAGTCAGGAAAGATCCGCCTCCAGGAGCAGACGCGCTCTCCGGAGCTCGAACCGGGCCTTCCCGTAGTTCCCCTCCGGGCCCAGCACGAGAAGCAGATAATAATCCGCGGCGACGGAGCTTACCATCAGCGTCAGCCGGTCGGTCATCACCGAGAGCTGCTGCACCTCGCCGACGTCCAGCTCGCGGTGGTTCTCGCTGATCGACCGCGCCTGGGCGACCAGCTCCGCCGCGAGCACGTCGAGGTCGAGGTCGGGGTCCGAGCTGAACGACTCGACCGGGATGCCGTCCTTGGCCACCAGGGAGAGAGCGACCGCGCCGTCGATCCGGTTGCTGATACGGCTCAAGTGCTCAAGAAACATCGCGCTGTCCCCCCCGCCGCAATCGTGTCAGATAGCTGTTGAGAAGGAACACCTTGCGGGCCTTCGCCTCCGCCTCACCGCCCTCCTCCCCGGGCTCGTAGCCGGCGAGCAGGTCGCGCCCCTCGAGCGGGCGCCGCTCCTGCCGCCGCGAGGCGAGCTGGAGGAGCCCCTCGTGCGCCGCCGGATTGTCCGGCTCCCGGCGCAGGACCTCGTCGAAGATCCGCTTCGCCTCGCCGAGATGACCCTGCCGCAGGTAGATCTCCCCCAGCGTCGCCGTGGCGGCCGGCTCGGCGGCCGGCTCGGCCATCGGCTCGGCGATCGGCTCGAACGCGGGCTCCTCGCGAACCGGCTCACCGTGGCCTCGAAGGCCGGCTCGAAGGTGGGCGGGGCGGGCTCGGAGAACAGCGGCGCCGGCTCCGCGGCCCAGGGGGTCGTCTCCTCGAGGTCGAAGACCGGAGCCTCGGGCGCGGGCTCTTCCCAGGCCAGCCCGGCACGGGAGTGGTCTCTTCCAGTTCCTCGATATCCCTCGTGGCCTCTGCCACGCCCGCTACCGCCGCCGCCTCGGGAGCCGGCTCGAAGCCGAACAGCCCCTCGGCGGCCAGGGCGTTGAGATAGCGGCTCCGGCTCTCCCGCGAGCCGAGACCGGGGAAGACCACCCCCTCGGGCTCCGGCTCCTCCGCCACGGCGGGCGCGGCGGCCACAGCGGCGGCCGGAGCAGCCGGAGCGGCGGCCGGAGCGGCCGGAGCGGCCGGGGCCGGCCGGGGCGCCGGGAGATCCAGCGCGAAGAGGTCGTCGCCGCCGCGCCGGACCGGCGCGGGGGGCGGCGTGAAGCCAAGATCGAAGACATCCCCGCCCGTCGCGGGAGGCGGCGCCTCCGCGAAAGAGCGGTCCGACGTCGGTGGGGGGCCTGTGGGGGTTGTTCCATCGCGCGGAGCCTCCGGCGCAGCTCTTCGATTTCAGGGTCGCTGTCGTTCAGCAGACTATAGAGGTCGAGCCGCTCGCGAGCCTTGTCGGCCTCGCCGGTGTCGAGATACGCCCGCACCAGCAGCTTGTTGGCCACCATCTGCGTGGCATCCTGCTTGACCACGCGCTCCAGCACTCCGCGAGCCGCCTCGGGCTCGCCCAGCTCCAGGTGGCACCGCCCCTTCGCCACCAGGGCGGAGAGGTAGCCGGGGTGCTCCTTGAGCCCGCGGTCGAGCACCGCGAGCGCCTCCTTGATCCGCCCCTGATGGCGGTACTCCTCCGCGAGCTGGAGAAAAATCCGGGAGGAGGGATCGGCTTCCCAGCGGTTCCTGAGCTGGGTGAGACGGTCGGAGAACGCGCCGTCACTCATGCCGCGACACCTCGGGCGGAGCTTGGGCGTGCGGGAACCGGGCGGGAGGCATCAGGGGTAACGGCAAAGTGGCTGCATTATAGCAACATACAGCCGTTCTGGCCTTCGCCGCGGCGATCCTGGAGACGGTGCGGGGCGGGCTCGCGTCGCCGCGAAGCCCGCCCCGGAGAAGAACGCCCTGTTCCCGCGCTCTAGGTGCCGTTCCCCTGCGCGGTGACCGGCACCGTGATCCGCGCCGTCGCCGTGTCGCTCAAGCCCGCGGCGGTGACCGTGAGGACGACCGTTGTACGAGCCCGGCGCGGCGTAGGTGTGGCTCGGGCTGGGACCCGATCGCGCTGGCGCCGTCGCCGAAGTTCCAGGAGTAGGTCAGCTCGCCCGGAGCGGTCGAGGTGTCGATGAACTGGACCTCGAGATCCGTGTTCCCCTTCTCGTAGGTGAAGGAGGCGACGGGGCGGTCCCCCTGGATGTGGATGGTGGCGGTCTGGGTGACCGCGGCGCCCGCGGCGCCGGTGGCGTGCACGGTCAACCGTCACCGACGAGGCGTTGTTCGCCAGGTCCTGCTCGGTCAGCCGGAGGGTGTCGCGGGCCACTCCCGACGAGTTGGTGGTGACGGTGTTGCCCCGGGAGCCCAGCGTGCCGAGGTCGGTGGTGAAGTTCACCCCCTGATTGGCGAGCGGCTGCCCGCTGTCATCCCGCAGGACCGCCAGGAGCGACACGTTGCCGCCGGTGGCCGGCAGGGTCGTGGGGGTCGGCTGCAGGATGATCGTCGTGGTCACCGAGCCGACCTGCACGTCGACGCTGGCGCTCGTCGGAGTGGACGGCGGAGGGGTGTCGCTGGTCCCCGAGCCGCCGCCGCCGCTCGCGGGCGCGGTGCCGATCGCCGCCGAGATCCTCGCCGTCCCCAGCCGCCCGTTCGACTGGAACGTGGCCGTCGCCGTGCCGCTGCCGTTGGTGGTCACGATGGACGGGATCGTCCCCAGGGTGGCGCTCAGGTGAATCTCGGTGCCCGGGTTCAGGGGGTTGCCGTCCGGCTTGCGGCCGATGATGGTGATCGTGGAGCTGCCGTTCAGGGCGATCCGCGTGGGATTGGCGCTGACCGCGAGGATCGAGCCGGAGGGGGCCACCGGGGAGGCCTTGTCGCACCCCACCGCCGCCAGCATCGCCAGCATTGGGACCAGGAACAAGAAATAAGCAACAGCGCGGTAATTCATAGTCCCCAGTATACGAACGAGGGCGGCCGTCCGTCCAGACGACCGCCCCGGAAAAGAGCAACGGAGGTGCCGGGCGCCTTACGGGCCGGTCACCGTGATCACCTTCACGGTCTGGTTGGATCCGCCCGCGTTGGTCACCGTCAGCTTGACGGAGAAGTTCTTCGGGAACGGACCGCTGGCCGAGTAGTCATGGCTCGGGTTCTGCTGCGAGCTGGTGCTGCCGTCGCCGAAGTCCCAGAGCCACGAGGTCGGCGCGCCGCTCGACGTATCGGCGAACTGCATCGTGTGCCCGTTGATCGGCGTCGCCGTGAAGGACGCCGTCGGCGCGGTCGGCGGCGTCTGGTTCCGGCAGCTGCCGTCCGTCGGGGAGAGCCGGAACCCGTTGGTGAACGCCGAGCGGCAGCCGGTGCTCAGATCGGTCACCGTGACCGTGACCGGCGTGGCGACGTTCATGATGCCGTTGTTCGCGCACGGCTGGGTGTCGAAGGTGAAGCCCTGCGGCGGCGCCGGCACGATCAGGCTGATCGACGTCGCCGTGCTGCTCAGCACCTGCGCCGAGCTGCCGGTGTGCCGGGGCCGAAGGTCACCCCGACATTCTGGGGCGAGAAGTCGCGCCCGTTGATGGTGACGTTCGCCCCGGTGCCGCCGGTGTTCGGGCTGATGCCGGTGATCGCCGGCAGCGGGATCTGGGCGTTGAACCCGAGATTGGCCGTGTCGCCGTCGCCGGTGTTGATGTTGACCACCGTCACCGAGGTCGCCGAGACGAGGCCGTTGGCCGGGCAGGTCGTCGGCAGCGGCGCCGGGCTGGTGAGGATCACGATCTGGTTGCCGCTCACCGAGACCACCTGCTGGGCCACCGAGACGCTGGGGTTGGAGAACTGGAACGACACCGCGACCGGTCCCTCGAAGCCGGACCCGTCGATGGTCACCCGGGTGCCGCCGAGGTAGGAGCCGCCACCCGGCCCCATGGCCGTGATCTGCACCTTGGACCCGTACTTGAACTGCTGGGAACCGATGCCGCTGAATCCGGACCCCGGCTCCTTGACCAGGATGTCGACCACCTGATTGGTCAGGTTCTGCCCCAGGGCGCGGGCCGGCGGAGTGAGGGCGACGATCTGGGTGGGGGTCACCGAGACCACCGTCCCCTCGACGCCGTCGAAGTTGGAGGCGCTCGAACCGCGGCCGAACAGCACCTGCAGGGGAGCCACGAAGCCGGTGCCCGTGATGACGACGCGCGTGCCGCCTTCATTGCCGCCCGAGGCCGGGTTGACCGAGAAGACCGAGGGCGGACCGCCGGGGCCGCCGCCCAGGGAGTAGGTGAACCCGCGGTCGATCGAGTCGCTCATCTCGTTGACCTGGTTCGCGTGGTTGGTCACGTTCACCGTCACCGTGGAGGTCTGGCCGACGACGACCGGCGCGCCCGCCGCCGCCGCCGAGGGGGTGACGACGACGATCTGGCCGGGGCTCACCGAGCGCACGGTGGCCGCCGCGCCGCCGAAGGTCACCTGCACCGGGGCCGCGAAGCCGCCGCCGAGGATGGTCACCGTCTGGCCGCCCGCCGCGTCGCCGGCGCTCGGCGAGACGGAGGAGACGAAGAAGGTCGCCGGCGAGCCGATGTTGACGTTGGCCGCTCCGGTGCCGCCGCCGAACGAGGCGGTCACGGCGGCCGTGCCCACCTCGGTGCCGGCGAACAGCGCGGCCTGCGCCCGGCCGTTGACCAGCGCGAGCGTCACCGTCTGCGGGCCGCTCGTGGAGTTGAAGTTGCCGAGGGTGGTGGTGACCGTCACCTGCGAGCCGTCCGCCGGCGGCTGGCCGTTGTCGGTGCGGCGCACCTCCACCGTGACGGTGCTCGAGGCTGGTGCCGCCGCCGGTGATGTTCGGCGGATTGGCGGTCACCGACACGGTATACGAGGTCTGCGGCACCGGCGGCTTGGAGGTCACCGGGGGGCTGCTCGGCTCGGTCGGTGAAGACGTACAGCCGAGAGCCGCCACGAGGACGGATGCAGCCAGAAAAAGATTGGCGTTCCGGAAGATTCTCATAGCTAAGCTCCTACATCCCTCAAGGCGTGACTTCGATCGTGAACGTGGCCGGCGCGGAGGCGACTTCGTCTCCCGACAGAGTGCGGCCGAAAAAACGCAGGCTGACATCCAGGACGATGACGGCGGTACCGGTCTCGCTGTCCCGGCCGAAATCGATCAGATCCTTGAGCGGCGGGCTGAGGATCTGATCGCTGGTCAGGAACGGCAGGTTCAGCAGATCGATGATCCCGCCGCCCGGCGGCACCAGGCCGAAGGTCCCCAGCACCGCCGGCGGCGGCACGCGGCTGCCGCGGTCGCGCCGCCGGTAGGTGACCTCGTAGCTCCTCAGCTCGATCCCCTCCAGTTGATGCCCCTGCGGCGTGGTGACCGTGGGATCCTTGAAGAAGTTCGTGAGCGTGACGTCGCCGATCTGGAATTCTCCCGACGCCGGCGAGCGCAGCGAGACGGAGACCGGCAGGCCGCTGAATTTCGTCACCGACAGGACGACCGAGCCCTCGCTGCGGTCGGTACGGCTCCGGCAGCTCGTCACGGCGAGCGACGCGGCGATCAGCAGGAAGAGGATGGCTTTATGTTTCTTCATGACCCGCTCCCAAGGTTAGATCTTGATCACGCGCGGAGTGATGAAGATGAGCAGCTCATCGTTCTCCTCGTCGCGTGTCTTGTGCTTGAACAGATGACCGATGATCGGGATGTTGGACAGGCCCGGCACCCGCTCCTCGCCGTTCTGCCCGGTGACCTTGTAGATACCGCCGATGACCGCCGTGCCGCCGTCGCGGACGACCAGACGGGTGCTGGCGTCCTTGGTCGAGATCGGGGCGTTGGAGTTGCCGGCCACCACGAACGCGAGCTGTACCTCGCGCTTCGAGATGTTGATATCCATCAGGACCGTCCCCTCGGCCGTGACCTGCGGAATCACGTCCAGCCGCAGGGTGGCGTTGATGAACTGCACGGCGAACGCATCGTTGATGATGGTCTGCACCGGGATCTGGAGACCGCTCTGAATGGTCGCCCGCTGATTGTTCAGCGTCGCCACCTTGGGCGCCGACAGGATCGTGATCAACCCCTCGCTCTCGGCCGCCTGCAGGGCGACGTCGAGGTTGAAGGTATTGAGGATGTTGCCGAGCTTGAGGTGGAGCGTGCCGTTGTTGCTGTTGCCGGGCAGGCTGGACGCCGCCGCCGAGCGAGCCCTGCGCGGGGAAGACCAGCCCCGTCGTGTTGCCGTGGGCGGCGTCGGCGATGGCGTTGACCGCCCAGTTGACGCCGATGTCGCGGTTGAAGCGCTTGGTCGTCTCCACGATCCGCGCCTCGATCATCACCTGCGGCTCCGGCGAGTCGAGCAGGTCGACCACCGAGAGCACCGCGTCCATGTTCGTCGGCAGCTCCTTGATGATCAGGGCGTTCGTACGGCGGTCCACCACGACGCTGCCGCGCTGCGTGAGCAGGCCGGACGTGCCGGTCTTGAGCAGGCGCGCCACCTGGTCGGCGTTGGCGTAGCTCAGGCGCTGGTAGACCGTGCGCAGCGGGATCGACAGCGCCTTGGCGGCCGCGAGCTGTTGCCGCTCCTGAGCCTCCTTGCGCAGCGTCTCGGTCGGCGCGATGCGCATGACGTTGCCGTCGAGCTCATAGTCGAGGTTGTTGATCTTCAACACCTCCTCGAGCGCCTGGTCCCAGGGGACGTTCTCCAGCTCCGCCGTCACCACGCCGGTGACGCCCGGCTGGACGATGACGTTCAGGCCGCTGATCTGCGCGAAGGTGCGCAGCACGTCCGTGACGTCGGCGTTGGTGACCTTGAGGTCGATCGGCTCGCCGAAGTAGGGCTTCTCCCGGCCCCCGGCGTTGCGCTGCGCGAGACCGCCCTGGCAGCGGCGTGGCCGGGAGGCGAGACGTCCACCGGCTTGCCGATCGGCGCCTTGATGCCGAGCTGCGAGCCGACCGAGCTGGCGGCCGGCGCCGCGCCGCGCGCCGGCGAGACCTGCACCGGGCCCGACGTGGACGGCGGGAAAGCGGCCGGCAGCGGCGCCGCGTCCTCGGACTCGATGCGGGCGCGGGTGATCTTCGGAGCCGGCGGCGGGGCCTTCTGGGCCAGCGCCAGGTCCGACGGCTCCGATCCGGCGCGGTAGAGTGAGGGGTGGTGCCGGAGCGGCGGGTCCCGGCGGTCTCGGCCGGAGCCAGCGCGACGGTCTGGCTCGGGGTCCGGGCCGCCGTCTTGCCGGTCTTCGCCGGCGCCTTGACCGGCTTCGCCGGCGCGGCGCTCGGAGCGGCGGCCGCGACGGCCGGAGCCGCGCTGCCGTCGGCGGCCGGGAAGGAGAGGACGAGGGCGTCGCCGGTCCGCTCGATCGTCGGCAGCGTATTGCCGCGCAGATCGAAGACCACGCGCGCCACCGGCTTCGGAGCCGGCTTGAACTGGGCCACCCGGACCCGCTCGACGACGCTCCCCTCGACCTGGACGGTCGAGCGCGAGCTGCGGTTGATCACGCCGCCGAGATCGACGACGAACCGCGGCGGCTCGGACAGCGCGAAGGTCGAGTACGGGAACTCGCCGTCGCCGGCGATGCGGATCACCGCGCCGCCGGTGGAGGCGAGCACCTCGACGGCCTGGAGCTGCGTCGCGGGCGACCCCGCGGGGGCGGGCCCGGTCATCGGCTGGTCCGGCGTGCCGGCCGCCGCCCGCGGGGCGGATGGCGCCGCGGCGCCGAGCCGGCCGCCGGGCGCCGGCCTTGGGACCGGCGGGGCTGCCGCCGCCCGCCGCCGGCTCCTCGTGGAGCGGCTCGAACGCGAGCTTCCCCTTGGCCTGGGCCTGCGCCTCGACCGGCAGCAACTGGATGCGCAGCTTGTTGCCGTCGGCGGTGACCGCGTGCTCGACCTCCTGCCGGGTCGCGATCACCAGGCGGGTGAGCGGCCGCGAGCCGTCCTCACTCTTCTGGACGGCCAGCGAAGAGACCAGCCCCTCCTCCGGCGAGAGGTCGACGACCCTGGACCCGGGCACCGCGTTGGGCAATTCGATGATCACCCGGCCGTCGGCATTGCGGAAGCTGGTCCAGACCAGGGGAGCGCTCGCGTCGAGGTCGACGAAGATCTCCGGCGCGCCCTCCCGCAGATCCAGAGAACGGATCTCGACAGGGGCTCCGGTCGCCGGCTTGACCTCGGCCTTGTTGGTGGCTCGCGGTGAGGCCTCGGCTACGTTGGCGGGCATGAAGACGATGCCGTCGGCACCGAACAACACGCTGAACATCACCGCCGTAGCGATCCCTCGCCGCCGCCAGCCAGCGCTCTGACTTCTCATGACCACATCTCCCATGGCAACTCGCCTCCCTTACGGGCCACTGATTCCCTTATCGCCCACGGACCCTCGAAACCCGTCACCGCCGAAACCTTTCAGGCTCAGGAAGGATTCAGATTCTTGACCACCTCACGGAACGGCTTGAGAGCGGTCGGATCCTGTACGACTTGTTTGAAGACCACCTCGTTCTTGTTGATGCTGACGACGTCGCCGTCGTAGAGCTGGTCCCCCTCCTTCAACAGATAGCTCTTCTTCTGGTTCGAGGCCACGACCTGCGCCACGAACCCCTTGCTGGTGCGGAAGATCCCGGTGAGATCGATCTCGTCGATCAGCAGCCCCGGCACCCCCTCGGGACGCGGTCCGCGGATCTCCGGGCGGTCCGGAGCGGCGAGCAGCGACTTGAACGGATCACGGCGGTTGCCGGGATCGTAGGAGAAGCCGCTGCCCGAGAGCACCTCTTCCTCCCCCTCGAGGATCTCGTCGATGTTGCCGAGATCCGCCCCGCCCGCGTCCGTGCTCCCGGTCGTGCTTCCCGGCTGCGACGACGCCGCGGGCGGCGCCGCCGGAGCGGCCGGGGCCGCCGGCTTCTGCCCCTGCGCGAAGGCGGCCCACGAGACCGCCAGGCTGACGGCCAGGATGGTGGCGGCGATCAGGATCGCCGGCTTGTTGAAACGCATCAGTCAGGTCCTCCCGCGCCACCGCTGGTGTTGGAACGGATGCTGGCCGCCGGCCCCTCCGCCGGCGCCGGGCCCTTGGCGGCCGGCTTCTTGCCCTTGGTCTTGTCGGCGGCCGCGGACGTGTCCTCCGGCTCCGGCTCCTTGTAGACGAAGGTCTTGGCGATGAACGTGGCGGTGATCGTGTGCGGGTTCACCGCGTTCGGGTCCTTCGGGTTCTTCACCACCGGCAGCGCGCTGACCAGCAGATCCTCGACGTTGATGATCCGCGAGAAGCGGCTGATCCGGTCGAAGAACAGCGCGAGGTTGTGGTACGAGCCGTCGAGGTCCACTTCGATCGGCCACTCGCTGAAGAACTCCTTGTCCGACAGGGTGCGGGGGTTGAACTTCTTCAGCGCGAAGTCCCCCTGCTCGGCGAGCGAACGGATGCGCCGCATCAGGTCCGGCGTGTTGCGCCGCGCCGGCAGGATGCGCAGGAGCTTGTCCAGCTCGAGCTCCAGTTGCCGGACCTCCTCGCGGAACTTCGGCAGCTCCTGCTTGGCCGCCCGCCCTTCCTGGAGCTTGTTCTGCAGCTCCGAAAGCTTGAGCTGCGAGCGGTCATAGTCGTCGCGCATCGGCTGCAGCACGCGCCAGTAACCGGCGCCGAACAGCAACAGCCCGACCCCCAGGCCGACTCCGAGCCCGACAAACCAGGGCTTTCCTTCCAGTCCCGTCTTCAGCGCCACGGGCCCGCCTCCTACCCCGTCGCCGCCGGGGTTGCCGGCGCCTTCGGAGACGTCGCTGTCGGCGCCGACGCCGGGGTGCCGCTGGTGCCACCCTCGACCGCCGGTTTGTGCGAAGCGAACGAGTAATTGAAATTGATGACGAATTTGTAGATGCCGCCCTGCTGCGCTTCCGTGCTCTTCAGCGTCGGCTCGTCGAACTCCGGCACCTTGTCGAGGTTCTCGATGAAATTGGCGACCGCGTTGGTGTTGAAGGCGCGCCCCTCGACGTGGATCGAGTCGGCCGACATCCGCAACTGGTCGAGCCAGAGCAGCTCCGGCAGCGCGCGGGAGACGTAATCCATCACCCGCACCGGCCCGCGCTGGTTGGCCTTGAGATCGTTGATGATGCCGATCTTGCGCTCCAGCTCGGCCTTCTTCGCCTTGTAGTCGTCGACCTCTTTGATCACCGAGGCCAGCAGATCGACCTCGTGCTGCGCCGCCGCGACCTCGGCCTCCTTGGCCTCGTTCTTCTTGCTCTGCAGCCACCAGGCGGCACCGACCGCCATCAGGCCGATCAGGATGCCGACCAGCAGCATGTACTGGCCGACGTCCTTGCCGTCGAGCTTGCCCGCGCCCTTCGACTTGCGGACCGCCGCCGGGCGCTTGCCCTCGGAGAGCAGGTTGATCTTGATCATCGGGCTAATCCCCCGCCTTCCGGATGCCGAGACCCACGGCGACCGCCATCATCGGGGCGATCGACTGCAGCCAGGCGCCGTCGAAATCACCTTCCTTGAACTGGATCCGGCGCAGCGGATTCATCAGCTCCGTCGGCACCTGGAACCGCTCCCGCAGCACCGGCTGCAGGTTCGGCGTCAGCGCGCAGCCGCCCGAGAGCACCAGCTCGTCGACCGGCCCCTCCGAGGAAGTGGCCGAGAAGAAGTCGAACGTCTTGCGGATCTCCGACGCCATCTCGGCCGAGACCGCGTCGAGCACCGGCCGCGCGTCCGCCGGCGAATAGCGATCCACCGACTCCCCCTGCTTCAACCCCTCGGCCTGCTGGAACGAAAGATTGAACTCCCGCTGCAGCGCCTCCGTGAACTGGTTGCCGCCGAAAGAGATGTCGCGCCAGAAAACCGTGCCGCCGCGCGCCAGGATGTTGATGTTGGTCACTCCGGCGCCCATGTTGATCAGCGCCACGACCTTGCGCGAATCCAGGTCGTAGTTGACCTCGTAGGCGTTCTGCACCGCGAAGACGTCGACGTCCACCACCGTCGGGGACTTGCCCGTCTGGCTGATCACCGACACGTAGTCGTTGACCTTGTCGCGCTTCACCGCCACCAGCAGGACCTCCATGTTGTCCCGCCCCGGCTCGCCCTCGGAGAGCACCACGTAATCCAGCCGCACGTCGTTGATGTCGAAGGGGATGTACTGCTCCGCCTCCCACTGGATCGAGTCGGCCAGCTCCTCCTCGCTCATCGCCGGAAGCTGAATCTTCTTGATGATGACCGAGTGGCCCGACAGCGATGTCGCATAGTTGGGGCCCTTGACCTTGGTCTGGTCGTTCAGCCGGTGGATCGCGTCCACCACCAGCGACGAGTCCATGATCGAGCCGTCCACGATCGCTTCCGGAGACAAAGGCTCGACGCCCAAGCGCTGCAGGTGGAACTCACCCTTGCGCTCGCGCAACTCGACCAGCTTGATGGCCGAGCTGCCGATGTCCAGACCGACCACGCCTTTCTTGGTACGAGAGAAGAGCACTTTGAACTCCCTCAAAGTCCAACGTTTAAGGCAACTTACCGAGTGTTACTTAAAGCTTCGCTGGAAGGTACCAGCAAACAACACCCGTGTCAAGACGCCCATGCATCTATGGCTATATTGTCCAGTGCGGGAACTCTACACCCCTGTTATCTAGGTTGCAAGAGGTATTTTGCCAGTTTTTGTCAGTGTTTGAGCGCCAGCGGGGGTGCGGATCCCCGGTCCGGAGGAGGGTGCAGGAAAGGGAAAAAAGAGCCCCTTGGACGGGACATCCTCTACCTGTAGGGGTCGGGGCGGGGGACACCCCTGGATCGTGGGGACGGTCCGGTGGCCGGAGGAGCCGGCGCGGCTCCTCTCCAGGCTGAAATCTGGCCTTCCGGGGAGGATTCAGATGGACAAAATTTTGTTGGGATCGCTGTTCGGCGAGGCGCCGGGGCCTGAGACCTCGGCTGATCGCCTTATATGAAGGAGAAGGAGGACGACTTCGGGCCGGGTTGCCAAGCCTGATCCTTCCGGAGCCGTAACGTCGAGGCCCACCCCCCCTACACGTGCGGAAACTTCGGATTCCACGCCACCTCCCACAGAAACCCGTCCGGATCGGCGAAATACCCGGCGTACCCGCCCCAGTCCGTGGGCTGCCCCGGCTTGACGATCCGGCCTCCCCCGGCGGCGGCCTCGGCGAGGAGCTGGTCGACCTCCGCCTCCGAGCGCACGTTGTGGGCGAGGGCGAACCCCGGGAATCCGCTCCCCTCGGGCGTCACCCCGGCGTCGGCGGCCAGATCCTCGCGCGGAAAGAGGGCGAGCCAGGTGCGGCCCATCTCGAAGAACGAGACCACCCCCGGCGGCGAAGGGAGCTGCGGCAGCCCGAGCACGTCCTTATAGAAGCGCGTCGCGCGCTCCAGATCGCGGACGCCGAGCGTGATGAAACTGACGCGGGGTTCCAAGGACGTTTTCTCCGAGCTCAATCCTCGTCCGAGGGAAACGGCGTGAAGGCGGCGCAGCCCGAGCGGAAGGACACGATCCGGCCGTCGAAGATGCTGCGCGGCGAGCTGCAGGCGCCGTAATCGAGGTAATGTCCCGACGCCATCGAGCCGGACGTAGAAGACACAGTCCTTACAGTGGCCCCGCGCCTCGGGGATCTCCTTCCTGCCCCACCGCGCGGCCGCGGCCGCGGCGATCCCCGAACGGAACGTCTCCCCCGCATCCTCCTCAGGGTCCGATCCGGCCGGGCTCGACTCCTCGGACCGCTGCCGTTGGACCACACCCTTGTCGATCAAAGCCAGGAGCCGTCCAGGAGGAAGATCGTCCATTCTGGGATCCCCTCCAAGCGGAGCGAACGATCGCAGCCAGAGCCCGCTGGAGAGCTCGAAGGACCAGCTCCGGCAGCCTCCCCTCGAGCCGGATGTCCACGATCCGCGAACCCGTCAACCCGGCCAGTCCCGTTTCGATCACCGGGTGCGAATCGCACGCTCCGAAGACGACCTCGCGCTCCGATTCAAACCTCCAGCTCCATTCGAGCATGACCGACGCCTCACCCTGGAGCGAGCCAGTTTTTTCGAACGTGGTCAGCAGGCGGCCCAACTCGATCCCCAGGGCCGAACCGTAGCCCTGCCAGGGGCGTGAGATCTCGAGGCCGAGGAGCGGCTTCACGAGCCGATCGAACTCTTCCTTCGTCAGGCTCAATCGCTCTC
>CAVXIG010000049.1:0-99794 GCA_963761645.1 uncultured Acidobacteriota bacterium | reverse complement strand
ATCTGCACGAGCTGGCCACGGTGGCTTGAGCCCGGGTTTGCGGCATGCCAGAGCCGGCGGATGCCGTCGAGCCCGTTTTCTGCCGCATAACGGGGCCGGTAAGCGGCATGCCGGAGGTTTCTAGCGGCATTATCTCATTGATCTGCCGCATGATGGTGCCGGCAAGCGGGAGAATTCCGATATTATACCGCGAGTTAGGGCCGTTATACCGCTTTCCGGCGTCAATTCGCGGAGGAATTTGGATTTTTCGCCGCATGCCGGAGCCGGCAAGGACCGAAATCAGGCCGGCGGGTGAGAGATCACTTCCAAAATGCCGCAAGTCGGGCCGTCAGGATGGCTTGGCGCCTGTTCTCTGAAGCTCGAGAAGGTGATTTTGCCCTCACAGTCACCCAATCGTCGCGAGGTGAAGCGCTATGCCCAAAGTTTCTAAGCGCCCCTCTTCGGTGATGCCCACCACGGAAGAAGACAGGGCAATTACTGCGGCGGCCAAGAGCGATCCTGATGCTCAGCCGCTCACGCCAAAGCAGTTGAAGGCCATGGTGCCCCTGCGCGGCGGCCCGGAGTCCGAGAGCAAAAAGTTGCTCCTCTCCGAGTTCGGCACGGTCGCTCCCGAGACCGCTGCGGCCGTCGACGAGCTGTTGACCTCCATACGCCAGGCACGGACATCAAAACCGCCGAGGCGCCTGTGAAGACCTCTTTGGCTTGCTCAGAACAGGACCCTGTGTAAGGGCCGGTCGGGTGCCATCTCCAGAGTCTTCAGGTAGTTGGCCTTCAGAGAGCCAACCGCGGCCCGGGGAATTCGAAGAGATCAACCCGCCAACGAACTCCCATGATCCCAAGGATAGTTCCTCGCCGGAGCTTCTCTGGAAAGCACCAACTCGTGTCTCAAAGACATTGATAGGTTCCGGTACATCCAGTTTGATCCTCCTGGCGCTGGCCGGAATTGGATGCACCCAACCGGTGGGGTTATGCCACGCTTGGACGAAATGAGAAGCCGGGGAGGGGGGGAATCGCTCCCTCCCCAGCGGGCGGTATGCCCTGGAGCGATCAGGTCAACGGCACTCCGTGGAATCAAAGAGCGCACCCTGATCAGTACAGAATCTATTTGTTGCTCCCATGGCTTGCGGCACACAGACTGCTATCTCACCAGTACAGACACCGCCCTTGGGATCGCTGGCCTTGAAACGGATGTGGTAAACACGCCCGTCACCCTTTCCAGTCCTTTCGGCTAGAACCTGCGCCGTCGCCGTTCCTATGCCCGTCGCGTCCGGACACGTATTGCCGCTTCCCGGTACATTGGCTGCCTCATCTTGACGAATGCTCACGACCGAGATGCTCACTGGATCTCCGTCCGGATCCGTGATACCCAGGACGCTGACCGGCACAACTTGATGATTGGGAGGCCAGAGGCGCGAAACGCTGGGCGCTGCGACGCTACAGACGGGAGCCTGGTTCAGAGCCTGTAGCACCTGGTTTATGAGATCTTCTGACTCTTCAGGTGAGATCCGACCGCTCTCAACGAGACTTTCCACCAACTCCCGTGTGAGTTGGGCTGCCGAGTTGTCCAAACCGGCATTCAGCCGGAACTCAACAATGCGACTGAGCCTTTCCACTAGGTTCGGTTCCTCCGCCACACTGAGCGGGAACGGCTCGACGGCGGTGGTGCCATCCTTCTTGGCCTGCAAGAAAACCGCGGTGCTGTGCTGCAGGTCGCCGGCTTGGCAGGCATCGCCAATACCATTCAGATCGCTGTCACGCTGTTCAGGGTTGAAGACACCCGGACAGTTATCGAGATCGTTTTTTACACCGTCACCATCCAGGTCCCCGATCGTGACGGGAGATCCGGAACGAACGGCGAAGATATAGCGACCCGGCTGAAGGCTGTTGAGTGAGTTGTGGATAAGCCCCGTCACGGTGTTGTTGTCGAGAAACGCGCCAGGCACATCCGAGCCCGGAAGCTCGAAAAATGTACCCGGTTCTCCGCTGCCGCTGGCATAGCCCACCCTGGCCGAGGTTCCGCCTTGGCAGATCACGTCACCGCCGCTCGCCTGGCCCGTCTCCCATTGGATGGAGTCATAGTTGAACTCGATGTCGAAATCCCCTGCTCCAACGTCCGAGCGGTCCACCAGAATCACTTGGAAGAAGTTTACTACGCTCACTGTCTGCGAATAACAGCCGACACCGGGCCAGGTAACCCCCATCGCTGGCCTGCCTTCCACAATGCCCTGGCCGTACCTCACCGCGTTGCCGAGTCGGGTATCGACGTCGGCGAAGAACGGAGCGATAATTGCTCGTTCGGTTGTCGTGAGATCGAAGGGCGTAAAGGTTGAAAGCGGCGCGTCAAAAGTGACGTTGCCGTTGTTGTTAACAAAGAGGGAGCTGTAATCCGTCCCGAAGAAGTTTACGGAGAATCCAAGACCGACGGGCCCTGCCGATCCATCATCGTTGCCAGGAAGGATGTTGGCATCGAAGCCCGTACGGATGGACTTGGCGTTTGCCGGTGGCTCAAACGCGAGGTTGAACGTAAAGAAGGTGCCCGCCGGAGAGATCGTTCCCTCGGCAGTCTGCTCGTTCACGAAGGGCACTGCCAGCCGTCGCTGCAGGGATACAGTGGACATCGAAAGGGAGAAGGCTTCACCCGGAGATCCTACGACTTGCACCTGGTACGGACCTTCCTCAGGTTCGACTAGGACCACGGCGGTGAGCTCCGGGAATTGGAAGTAGCCGCTGGCCGGGATCTCCTGCAGTGGACTTCCTCCAGGCGCCGGCAAGCCGGTGCGCCGGCCCTGCGGGTCGACCACGAGAAGATCGCTCGGAGGATCCTGGATCATTCCCAGCTTGGCAATCCCCGAGAGGTTGGCGATCAGCGTCTGATGAATGTACTGCTCGACATTCTGGAGCGTTCCCGAAAAGGACTGGAACGACGAGCTGAAGTCGTCCAGGTTAACGTAGAATCGAGTGGACCGGTGTTGGTGATATTTTTGCCGAAGGCGGATTCCTGGAAACCGCTCGTTGACCAGTGCGCGACTTTGCCGGAACCCGTAGGGGGGCCGTTCAGGAAGCACCGATTGGCAACGTTTTGGAAATTGCATCGTGGAATTCCTCCGGCGTCGAAGTCCGGCGCGAAGTCCAGATGTGCCGTCGCCTTGCTGGTCGCGACCTGAAACGGTCCCGGCGGGAGGTCCCCTAGCGGGTCGACCAGGACCGGCAGTTCTCCTGCGTTGGACACGAGACGGCAAGCGCCCCCTGAACCGCTGCTCTCAACTGTAAACTGCAAGGGTAGTTTGCCGTAGATAATTCGATAGGGTTTCAGGCCGAGCCGCACCGATGTCGTGACCCGAGCCAAGGTGACGGGCACGGTGCTCCCAGCGCCGGGGCAGGGAGGTAACTTGTCCGGCGGGACGTCGCTGCTCCAAAACAACGGGTCTGGAGAGTACGCACCGTCGACGATCGCGCCAGCATCGGAGAGCTTGATCTCAAATTCAGTAATGACGTGGGGAAAGGAACAGTTTGGAGACGGGCCGAAGCCGACACGGCCCCGCTGGCCTTCAATCTCACCCACCCGAATGTTCCCCAGAGGGTCAGACTGGGCCTCCCCATTCTCCAGGAAGATGACCGTGCCATCGCTGAAGACGTGGATGGCATAGTGGTTGAGCTTCTTCACACCGCTCTCGACTTCAACTGTGGTAAAGCTCACGAGGGTATATTCATCTGCACCAAGCGGTGTCGTGCGGCCGCATTCGTCGTACATCAACATCAAGGTGTCGACCGGCAAGTCCGTGGTTCTGAGGTTCGGATCCAGATCCGCCTGATCGCCGTAAAGATACGCTTGGCTTTGCGGAAAGAACTGTGGCGCCACGTCTGACCACTCCATCGCACCATCGGGACAAAGGGTGAAGGTGCCGTCGGTCGCATGACAAAAGCGGCTTGGCGGTCGGTCCGCCGCCAAGGCGGTATTCCAGCCGATAAATAAGGTCGTTGCCAAAAAAAATGCTGAACAAAGGCGAATAGGAGTCAGGAGTCCTATGCGTTGCGGTCGATTCAACATGTTGGCCTCCAAAACGGAATGGGTTATCGTCTCTGAGCGGCTGGGAACATGAATCTGCGGCGCTTTCTCATCAGCTTACTCCTGCGCCACTCTAGAGTGGCGGCAGCAGTCTGGTTTGGCATGTTTGCTCTAGGGGCAACCTCGGGAATGTTTCTGCTCCCCACTCTAGCAAGAAGCTTTGGGGATCACCTTCTCTATCTCGTTCTCCCCTGCCTGTCGGGAGCGCTCGCCGGCTACTTCAGCGGTTGGCAACTCCTAGTGGCAAACGGCACCCAAGGCTTGCTGAGAGCCGCTGGTAGAGGGCTGGTGGTTGCGCTAGAATCCTTCGTTATTTTTTCTCTCCTGTTCACGGCCTCCTATCAGTTGCTCAGCGAGCAGCAGTTGAATCCGTTCGTCTTCTTCGTCAGTACTTTGGCAATCGGAGGCTTGGCGACCTGTCCTATCGTCTTTCCGACGGGAACTCTTGCCGCGGTCCTCCTCTACCGCCTCAGCCGTTATCTCCAGTAGCTCCCTCCCGCAACCGACTACCCCAGAAAGTAGCTCTCAAGAAGCCTGCATTTCTCTCAACCAGCATCTTCTGCTAGACGTACAGAAATGGCAGAATTTGCACTTGTATGTTTGAGACAATCACCTTTCTAATAGATCTTAGCATATGATGTTGAAAATAAGAAAAGAGCCGAAGAGGTGACCTAAAAAAGGCCCCGCCAAAGAGGGGAGAGTCGGCGGCGGGCGCGGTGGCTTTAGGCTGAGGGGATTAGCTGTTGCCGGCAACTGGCGATCCCGTGCGTCCCGTTCCTGGGGCAGCAAGTCGGCGGCGGAGCCGGGAGCGGGAGCTTGCCGAGGTGGTACTTGATCACCGCTTCCCAGGCCGAGGCCGCGCTGAGGTAAACCTCGTTGGCCGGGTCTTGGACGGCCGCCTTGAAAGTGGCCGGGAGCTTCGGGTCTGCGGTGATGGACCAGAGGAAATCGTAAGTGTCGAGCAGCAGCCTCATCGCCCCTCGAAGTCCCGGAGGATCTCCTCCGGCAGTGGCGCGTCGAAGTCGTCCGGGACCGTGAAAGCGCCGGCGCAGAGGCCGAACGGCCGCAAACCGTCTGGGTGGTGGAGACGGGCCGTAGCCGGCGACCGGGCGGCCGCCGCGGACCGGCAAGGGCGCGTCGAAATCTTCGGGGACTTCGAAGAGCCCCTCGTCCTGCCCGAAGACCCGTTGCGGCTTGGGCTCGATCGGAACGAGCTTGGCAACCGGCTTGCCCGCGCGGGTGATCACGATCTCCTCGCCGCCGGCTACCCGCAGCAGCAGACGGGACAGGTGCGTCTTGGCCTCATGGACGTTGACCTGTGCCATGCCACGCACGTTGGGCTAAGGAGTGGACCAAGTCAAGGCCTGAGAGGGTGTCTCGAAGGTCAGCCCCGCAGGGCGTAGGCCGTAGAGCCTGGGGTTGAAACCCACCGTTTTATACACATCTTCCCCCAGCCCGCAGGGGCGCCAGGAAGTAGCCCGGCGGCGTAAGCCCCGGGAAATAAGGAGTTTCAGTCTCTCCGAAGCCCCGCCAGGGGCGACAGGATTCCTCGACGTACCCGATCTTGCTCTGCGATCTCCGGCCTTATGGAAGAAGACCTGCCGCCCCTGGCGGGGCTATGGATAACGGGAACCCCCTTGTTTTCCCGGGGCTTACGCCACCGGGCTACTTCCTGTCGCCTACGGGCTGGAAGCAGAGATGTGTATAAGAGGGGTGGATTGAAACCCCAGGCTTTACGCCCGCGCCCCTGCGGGGCTGACTTCGAAACACCCTCTGAGCTCTTCTCCGAGCGGCGCATCCCACTCGAGAAGTGCGCCGCCCGAGAAGTGCCCCGAGAAGTGCCAGGCGATTCTTGGCGACGGCACTCGGGCCACTGCGGATCCTCTACGGGCAGGCTGTCCTCTGCGACCACTCGCCGCAGGTGGTAACGAAGCCGTAGTCATTGCACACGGATGAGGGCGTCCAATCCGCCCAGCAGCAGCGGGCATCGCACGGCGCCATTGCCTGGGACGGCGAAGTTACGAAGGGCAGCAAGGCAAACACAAGACCAGCGCACCTCAACAGCTTCTTCATATCGATCTCCTTTCCGGTTCTCGGTATTCGCAAAATTTAGTAGATCTATGGCGAGCCGTCAATGAGTGAGCCAAAGGGTGCCGGAACCGAACCAAGGGCTAGAGGATGGAAGCAGGCGACCTTGGCCCAGCGGTTGGGGTCAGCCTGGCCTCGTTGCGGCGCTTCGAGGAGTCGGGCAGGATGTCGCTCCAGAATCTACTCGCTCTCGCCTTTGCCCTGAACCGGCTGGATGACTTCGACGCCATTTTCCAAGGGCCTCGGGCGTCGTCGCTGGCGGAGCTGGAGGCCGGCGAGACGCGGCCCCAGCGTAAACGGGGCCGGATATGAAGAAGCTGGAGGTGCGCCTCACGCGCCAGCCGGGCGAGGAGCGCATCGTCGGCCAGTTCTGATCCACGCCAACTTTCGCATCCGGAGCTGCGACTACCGGCCGCTCCTCGAGGTGACGCGGATTCTTACCAGGAATCACCAGCACGTCCAGAAACCTGAAATTCCGCGCCGGATCAACATGCTTCCGGTCCAGAAGCATTAGATTCCACTCTGGATCTACATGCTTCTTGTCCAGACGTATTAGATTCCGGCCTGGATCTACATGCTTCCGGTCCGGGAGCATTAGATTCCACTCCGGATCTACATGCTTCTTGTCCGGATGTATTAGATTCCGCTCTGGATCTACATGCTTTTGGTCCAGAAACATGAGATTCCGCGCTGGATCTTAATGTTCTCGGCCCAGAAGCTCTGAATTCCGGCCCGAGTTACAGGTCTTCAGCGCTGAAAGACGGTTCCGTGTTCCGAAATCCCATGCTGTGGCGCGAAAAGGACAACCGTCTCGCGGGTCCGGCCATGAAGAGGTAGGGAAGCGCGGCCAAGCCGCCAAGCCAAGAAGTGCCAGCCGAGCTAGAACTGGTGGGGAGCGGCGAGAAGTAGGGGAGGGGCCCAGGAAGGACGTCCACTCCAGGAACCGGGCGCGTCTCGACAGCCCGGCCTTCCACCCCGTGCAGGCGCTGGCCACGCTGGTCGACGCCGACGGGGATCCTGCGATTGAGGGCTTCGCCAAGGCTGTCGCCCGCCTTCGGAAGCCATGAAGAAAAATACGAAGCTCGTCTTGCTCGAAGAAAACCCTGCGGGCGTTGACCCAGGAGCAACTGCCCGAGGTCAACGGCAGAGCACCAGGAGGCACCATTACTACTAGCTTTGATCCGGATTGCTTCTACACAGTCAACAGTTATTTCAAGTGCACTTAGCTTTCCGGTCGTCCTTGTGGGGCCGTCGGGTAGAGCCGTCGGCGGGTGCGGGTACTGTAGGTCGAGGGCGTCGGCTGCCTCCCTTGGGCTCCGATGACCCTCGCCGAGGGCAGCGCAACCTCGCTGCCGCCAGACCTAACCTCTGAGGCGTGAGAGCGGATCGTCACCCCTCAGAGGAGAGTTTTATGCGTCGAACCGTCCGCAGGGATTCGGCTCACGGCAGGGCAGCGGCCTTCGGCTCGATCGGCTGTAGCTGCCAGCGCGTCACGCCCGACTGACTGGTTTTCCGCGTATCCACGAGGGCCAGGGAGATCTCGTCAGGCCTGGGAAACCAGAGGTGCCGGGGGAGAGCGTAGCTGAGAAGCCCGGAGGTTTCGGTGGCTCCGAGGGTGACCTCGAGAAGAGCGGAGGCCTTCTCTCCTCGTGAAAGCACGAAGTGAGGATCGAGCCCGAAGGCAGGCGCAGTTCTCCAGCGTCGAGCAGAATCGAGCCGTCGGACACGATCCGCGCGCGGGGGAGCACCTTCGGAGGTGGCCCAGGAAGAGCGGGCCGCGGTCTCTGACCAGGGCCCATTCGAAGCGCGCCACTTGCGAGACGTAAAAAGGTGTTCTATTCGTTGCAATCAGGCTGTACTCCGTCCCGACGGCCTCTTGCCATTGATGCAGGCGGTAGAGCACGGTTGCCCGGGTATCCCGGAGCGCGGTATCCCTGGGATCGCTTTCGACCGCCCGCTCGATACCCCGCAGAGCGAGGGCGAGTTGGGCCTGGGAGGCCGCCGGGCTCGTCGCCACCTTCCAGGCCAGGTTATTCAACAGCACGGGGGAGAGCGAAGGGATCTTGCAGGAGAGTGGAAGCGATCTTGCGATCACGGGCTGGATCACCCGCCCTTTGGACGGCGACCCAGCCGGCCGCCAGGAACAGGGCCGCCAGAACAGCCGCGATGCCCCGGAACAAGGCTCGCCGCCGGTTTGCCAGCTCCGCCAGATCCGCCTGACGGTTTCCAGAGCCACGAAGGCGAGACCGGCGAGAAATCCCGCCAAGTGCGCCATGTGGTCGATGTTCTGGAACATCAGCGCAGGCCGACGAAAGCAAAGTCAAGCCATATCCATGTCGTCTTGGTGGGGAGGGTTCGAAAGCCGGCGGGCCATCGCTACAGGATCACCACATAAGTGGCGATCAGGCCCGCTATGCCGGTCGAGGCCCCGAGCGCCAGGGCATGGTGGCCCAGGAAGGCCGATCCGGCCGCACCCGCCAGTGCCGAGACCAGCAGGACTGAGAGGAACCGGCCGGCCCCGAGCAGAGGTTCGAGAAACCAGCCGAGGCTGACCAGGGCCATGGCATTGAATAGAAAGTGGATCACGCTGCCGTGGAGGACGTTGGCCGTCGCCAGGCGAAATAGCTCTCCGTCCTTTACCAGTGGGAAGGAGTTCGCGCCGAAGGCCCACAGACGGAAGGGATCCGCGAGTTCGCCCGTCGCGAACTCGGCCAGGAAGACCAGCCCCAGCAAGACCGAGACGGCGAGGGTGACGGTCTTCCGCCCGGAGGCGACCCGCTCCGCTAGGGTCTGGCGGGCCGCGATGCCGTCCAGCTTCTGTGGCCCTTCCGGCAGGAGGCCGATTCGCTCGCGGATCGCTTCCAGCGCCGAGTCGGCCATACGTGGTTCGGGAAGGTGCGCCGTCCGAATCGCGATCGGCGCCTTCAGCCGCGACTTCAGCACGAGCTGCTCCTGGTGCCCTCGGCCCACCTTGTGAGCGACCCACAGATCTTCGTATGGCAGCTCGACCTCTCTTCCCATCGCGGTCCAGCAGATGTGATCGGGTCCAATCCGCAGAACGCTCGGGGGCCGGCGCTGGCGATCGAAGGAGACGGTCAGGAAGACCAGAAGGATGCCGAACAGCGCCGAGAAGGCGAAGATCCAACCGATCTCGTCAGGCCCTTTATCCTGTGCGATCAGCGTGGCCATCAGCAACATGGCGGGCACAATCCCCAGGAGAGCCCTCAAGCTGGAGGAGAAAAGGCTCTCCGGGCGGGGGACGACCGGGATTTCGATCTCGGAAGTCATTCTTTGATTGTATCCCAGGGGTGCGCTCGTTCGTGGATTATCTGCACGAGCTGGCCACGGTGGCTGAGAGGCTTGTGCCTTGTATTTCTGTGCACCTGGTGCCTGGCTTCGACCCGGAGGGCGGCCGGGGCACTATCAGGACGCCCCGACTGCCCGGAGATGGCTAGAAAATCCGGACTTCGAAAGCCGCCACGATGTTGGCCGTCGAATCGCGTCCCAGGACCACGCGGACGAAGTAGCGGTAGTTGTTGAAGTCGATCATCGAAGAGGCGAATGTGCAGGTGGTGGTCGTGGCAGACGGCCCAGCGGGTGCGATTGCAATGCAGACCGAGGAGGCTCCCGAGGCGGTTCCTCTGGGCGCCCGGTAGAGGATCGCCTGGGCAAAGGTGGCGGGGCTGCCGCCGGGGTTTTTCGCTGTGAATTCCATGGTGGTCCAGGCCGGGCTGCCCGGTGTGTCCTTGGGGTTGGTCACGTTGTAGTTGGCGGCCACGGTACCGGTGGCGCCAGATCGGAAGGCGAGACTAGAACCGCCCGCAAGGTAGTTCCCGATGGAAATATCCTCGATGGCACCCGTCGAAGCGACGGCGTCCCACATCTGAGCGCCCGCGCTCGAAGAGACAGCCAGCATGGCGGCGAACCCCAGGACTCCGATCAGCTTTCGGAACATCAGTGAGCCTCTCTTTCAACCTGCCCAGGCTTGATCGCCTCGGCTGGGCCGGCAGATCGCAGAGGCTGTGCCACCTCGGCGCTATTTGGATAAGATGTTATACATCAATGAGATGAGAGTCTCAGGGAGCTGAGGCGAACGTCCCCGTTCCATTTCTGGACCCACCAGACGAGCGGCTCGTTCCGAATGTGGCGCGACGTCCTCCGCGATAGGAGAGGCTGGATCGTTCCTGGATTCGTGTCACGTTGGGTAAACTCTTCCCCATGAGAGGCCATAGAGTGATCAGGTCTGCCCTGGCGGCCGTTATCGTCTGGACGCTGCTCGTTCCACGACTCGGACTTGCCGCGGCTGCGGATCGCGCGGCGCCGTTGGTGGTTGGCGACACGTTCACTATGGATTCCAAGGCTCTCGGAGAGAAACGCCGCATCAACGTCTATCTGCCGCCCGGCTACAAGGAGGCGCCCGGTTCGCGCGTTCCCGTGCTGTACATGCCCGACGGTGGAATGGCGGAGGATTTCCTGCACGTGGCGGGCCTGGTACAGATCTCCGTGACCAATGGAACCATGCGGCCCTTCCTGCTCGTGGGGATCGAGAATACGCAGCGCCGTCGTGACATGACGGGCCCGACGTAGCAACGACGAGGACAAGAAGATCGCCGCCACGGGTCGGCGGATCGGCAGCGTTCCGAAAGTTCATCCGGACGAGCTGATGCCGGAGATGCGAGGGCGTTATCGCACGACCGGTGAAACCGCGATCGTGGGCGAGTCGCTGGCCGGGCTGTTCGTGGTGGAGACATTTCTGCTGGAGCCCGATCTGTTCGATACCTATATCGCCATCGACCCCGAGCCTCTGGTGGAACAACGGGAAGCTGGTCGACGCCGCCGCCGAGCAACTTCGCGCCCGGCCCAAGCTGGAGAAGACCCTCTATCTGGCCAGCAGTGATGAAAAGGTCATCGCGGCGGTCACCCAACGATTCGCGGGAATCCTCGCCGCGAACGCGCCATCGACGCTCCACTGGCACCACGAGAGCATGCCCGAAGAGCAGCATGGCACGATCTACCAGCCCGCGGCTCTCAAGGCGTTTCGGTCCGTGTTCAAGCCACGCACTGGTGGCGGGCGTTAGATTTCCTGGATAACGGCGCAATCAATGACGATCGTCGCCGCCCTGTGGAGGGTCGGGTACTGTCGGTCGAGGGCGTCGGCTACCTCCGCGGGAGCTCCGATGACCCTCGCCGAGGTAGCAACCTCGCTACCGCCAGACCTGACCTCTGAGGCGTGAGAGCGGATCGCTCCCTGGCCAGAAGTGCGCGGATGGCGAGCGCGGCGACGATCAGAAGGGCCGCGACCGCGAACGTGATCCGCAGGCCGGTGGCAACGGCCGCGGGGCTCGCCGTCGTGATGTCGGCCGTCGCCGAGGCGAACGCGAACACCGCGCCATCATGGAGGCGCCGGTGATGAGCCCGAGATTGCGCGACAGGTTGAGCATGCCGGAAATAACGCCCCGCTGGTCCGGGCGAACATCGGTCATGACGGCGGTGTTGTTGGCCGTCTGGAACAGGCCGTAGCCGGCGGTGATGACCACGATGGGGACGATGTAGCCGAAGACGCCGAGCGTTGCCGGCAGCATGGACAGAAGGACGGAACCGGCCGCGATTCCGAGGAGCCCTGCCAGGGTAACGCGTTGCGCGCCCAAACGGTCCGCGATGCGGCCGGCCGGCACACCGGTCAGCGCGGCGACCAGCGGACCGACCGACAGGACGAGGCCAACCCTGGCCGCATCGAGCCCGAGCGCGCGAGAGAGATAGAACGGCCCGACCACCAGCGTCGCCATCATCACCCGCCCGAGAGTGCCAGGCGATTCTTTGGCGGGTGAGATTGGGCTAGCCCGTGGTGAAGTCCGGTTCTAGCGTCGTCGGGCACATCGCGGAGGGGCAGCCGTCGATGCAGGAGGGCACCGAGACATTCTCTCTCAGGACGCAGTACCCCGAGAAGTGCCAGGTGACTCTTTGGCGACGGCACTCGGGCCGACTGCGGATCCTCTACGGGCAGGCCATCCTCTCCCCCCACTCGCCGCATGTGGTGATGAAGCCGTTGTCATTGCACTGGGATGAGGGCGTCCCGTACCCCCAGCAGCAGTAGGTATCACACGTCAGGTACCGAACCACGGCCTGGGACGGCGAAGTTACGAAGGGCAGCAAGGCAAACACAAGACCAGCGCACCTCAACAGCTTCTTCATCTCGATCTCCTTTTCAGTTCTCAGGATTCGCAAATTTATTAGATCTATGGTGAACCGTCAATGGGCGGGCCAAAGGAGAGCCGGAGCCAAGAAGTGCCAGCCAAGAAGTGCCAGCCGATTTTCTGGAGCTCTTCGCGATTCTCCGCCCTGCGAGCGATACTTCGAGAATAGCGCGCAGTAGCCAATATTTAGGCGTTTCTCCTCGCAATAGCCGACTATCGCTACTATAATAGCGGTTGTGAGGCTCGCGGTCCTTGAGGAGACGGCGCCATGAACGGCTTTTCTCTGGAGACGCCTGAGAGCGTCAGCAGGACCTTGGCTGCCCGGATCAAAGAGCTGCGGCTGGCCAGAGGATGGAAGCAGGCCACCCTGGCCCAACGGTCGGGGGTCAGCCTGGCCTCGTTGCGGCGCTTCGAGGAGTCAGGGCAGGGTGTCGCTCCAGAACCTGCTCGATCTCGCCTTTGCCCTGAACCGGCTGGATGACTTCGACGTCCTTTTCCAGGGACCTCGGGCGTCGTCGCTGGCGGAGCTGGAGGCCGGCGAGACGCGGCCCAAGCGTAAACGGGGCCGGATATGAAGAAGCTGGAGGTGCGCCTCACCCGCCAGCCGGGCCAGGAGCGCATCGTCGGCCAGTTGGCGGAAGCCGGACCGCGGCCGGCCAGCCGGCAAATCTATTTCGAGTACGATCCGGCCTTCCTGCGCGATCCCCTCTGGCTGTCTCCTTTCAAGCTGCCGCCGCAGCCGGGCCTCATCGAGCACCGCGATCACGCCTTCGGTCCGATCTTCGGCCTCTTTGACGACTCCCTGCCGGACGGTTGGGGGCTGCTGCTCATGGATCGGTTTTTCCAGCAGCGAGGATCGGCCCTCGCCGAAGTGTCGGTGCTCGATCGGCTGGCCTATCTCGGGACCCGGACCATGGGAGCGCTCACCTATCACCCGCCGGCCGTTCCCGGAGATGATCAGGCACGGATCCTCGACCTGCACGAGATGGCACGCGCTTCCCAGCAGGTGATCGAAGGCACCGCGGGAGAGGTGCTGCCGCAGCTTCTACGGGCCGGCGGCAGCCCCGGGGGTGCGCGGCCGAAGGTGCTGGTCGGAGTCCGTGGGGATGCGATCCTCTCGGGGGAGGACGACCTGCCACCGGGCTACACGCATTGGATCGTCAAGTTTCAGACCCGGCAAGACTCGCCGGACGCGGGTCCGGGGGAGCTGGCCTACTCCCTCATGGCGAAAGACGCGGGCCTCGCGATGCCGCCCGCGCGGCTCTTCGAGACGCCTCAGGGAGAGCGGTTCTTCGGGGTGGAACGGTTCGATCGCCAGGGCAACCATCGCTACCACGTACACACCTTCGGCAATCTCATCCAATCCAACTTCCGCATCCCGAGCTGCGACTACCGGCAGCTCCTCGAGGTGACGCGGATCCTGACCAGGAATCATCAGGACGTCCTGGAGTGCTACCGCCGGATGGTGTTCAACGTAGTGACGCACAACCGTGACGACCACGTGAAGAACTTCGCTTTCCGGTTGACCGATGAAGGCACCTGGGAGCTGGCGCCGGCCTACGATCTCGTTTTCGCTCCGGGCCCCGGCGGCGAGCACACCATGACCGTCGCCGGAGAAGGCCGAGCGCCCGGGCGCGGCCACCTGTTGAGCCTGGCGGGTCCGGCGGGTCTATCGAGCCGGGAGGCCCAGGCGATTCTCGACGAAGTCGCCTCGGCCGCGGTCCCGCTGGAGCGCCCACGCGCGCCAGGCAGGTGTGGGCAGGAAAACCGCCAAGGTGGTCGGGATCGCCATCGAGGAGTGCCTCGCGCGCATTTGAGCTTGCAGTGCCAAACCTCGCGTCATGACACGTCTGCAAGGAGCGAAAGGCGGGTCGCGAGAGCACGGCTTCCAACCGCGATGGCGAGCGCGACGACGATCAGAATCGCCGCGACGGCGAACGTGATCCGCATGCCGGTGGCAACGGCCTCGGGACGCGCCGTCGTGATGTCGGTCGTCGCCGATGCGAGCGCGAACACCGCGCCCATGACGGATGCGCCGGTGATGAGCCCGAGATTGCGCGACAGGTTGAGCATGCCGGAAATGACGCCCCGCTGGTCCGGGCGGATATCCGTCATGACGGCGGTGTTGTTGGCCGTCTGGAACAGCGCATAGCCGGCGGTGATGACGACGATGGGGGCGATGTAGCCGGCGATGCCGAGCGTCGCCGGCAGCATGGAGAGCATGACAGGAACCGGCCGCCATTCCGACGAGCCCGACGATGGTCATGCGCTGTGCGCCGAAACGGTCCGCGATGCGGCCGGCCGGCACGCCGGTCAGCGCGGCGACCAGCGGACCGACCGACAGGACGAGTCCGACCAGGGCCGCGTCGAGCCCGAGCGCGCGCGAGAGATAGAACGGCCCGACCACCAGCGTCGCCATCATCACCGTCGAGACGAGCGCGCTCATGGCGAGGCTCGCGCTCAGCACCGGATCGCGGAACATCGCCAACCGGATCAAAGGCGATGCGGCTCTCGCCTCGGCGAGCACGAAGAGGCCGGCTCCGACGGCGGCAGCCAGCAGCAGGGCCAGGTTGAGCGGACCGAAACTGCCGCGCCCGATCGTCATGGCGAGCGCATAAGCCGCGAGCGTCAGAGCCAGCAGCAGCGTGCCCACATGGTCGAAGCCGGCCCGATCCGTCTTCGGCTCCGCGGCGATCGACGGGCAGGTAGCGATGCGCGAGAAGAAAAGTCAGGATGCCCAGCGGCACGTTGACGAGGAAGATCGCCCGCCAACCGAGTCCGGCGATCAGAACGCCGCCGAGCGATGGACCGAGCGCGGTGCCGATCGCGGACATCGTTCCGAGCAGCCCCATGGCGCTGCCGGTCCTTGCCTTCGGAACCGTCTCACCGACGAAGGCCATGGTGAGGGCCATCATGATGGCCGCTCCGAGGCCCTGCGCCGCCCGGGCGGCGATCAGCAGCCAGAGCGTGGGCGCGACGCCGCACAGGACCGAGGCCACCGTGAACAGGAAGATCCCGGCCAGCAGCAGCCGGCGGCGGCCGATGATGTCGCCGAGCCGTCCGACGCTGACGATCAGGGTGGTGATGGCGAGGAGATAGGCGAGGACGATCCACTGGACTTCCTGGAAGGAGGCGTTGAACGCCTGCGCCAGCGTCGGCAAGGCCGACATTGGCGATGCTGGTGCCGAGCGAGGACAGCAGCATGGAGAGCGAAAGGCTGGCGAGCGCCCACCGAACCGAAGGTGTCCGTTCCGCGCTTCCGGCGACTGCCTCATCTCGTCCTGCAATGATTGGCTTCAACATGAACTCGCTTTCCGATGCTCCGAATGGAGCTGTCAGAAACGTAGCCGTTGCCTGACATGGCGGAAGACGCACCATTTGCACTTTATTCGTGCGTTTGACGCCATATCACGATCGAACTGTGCTATGGTCGATGCATGTCGAGGCCCGATCTCAACCTGCTGGTCACCCTGGATGTGCTGCTCGCGGAAGGCAGCGTCGCGCGCGCCGCCCGACGGTTGCGGCTCAGCCCGTCGGCGATGAGCCGGGCGCTGGCGCGATTGCGTGAGACGACGGGCGATCCGCTGCTGGTCAGGGCCGGACGCGGTCTCGTTCCCACGCCCCGGGCGCTCGAACTCCGCGAGCGGGTCAGTCAGCTCGTGCAGGACGGAGAAGCGGTTCTGCGCCCTGCCGAGAAGCTCGACCTCAAACAGCTCGTCCGAACGTTCACGCTGCGGACCAGCGAAGGCTTTGTGGAGAACTTCGGACCGGACCTCATTGCTCGCGTCGGCGAGGAAGCTCCCGGCGTGCGGCTGCGCTTCGTGCAGAAGCCGGACAAGGACAGCGCGCCGCTTCGCGACGGGACCGTCGATCTGGAAACCGGCGTCGTGGAGAAGACGACGGGCCCGGAGGTGCGCGCGCAGGCATTGTTCCGGGATCGTTTCATCGGCGTCGTGCGAATGGGGCACCCGCTGAGCAAGGGCAAGATCACGCCCGCCCGTTATGCGGCCGGCAGGCACATCTGCGTCTCGCGGCGGGGTCTCGACAAGGGACCGATCGATGAAGCCCTGGAGCCGTTCGGGCTGGAACGGGAGATCGTCACGATCGTCGGTGGCTTTTCGACCGCGCTGGCTCTGGCCCGGGCCTCCGACCTGATCGCCAGTGTTCCCGAACGGCACACCGGAAACCTGCGCGCCGGAATGCATAGTTTTCCCCTTCCGGTCTCCACGCCGGAGTTCACGGTTTCATTGCTCTGGCACCCGCGGCTGGATGCCGATCCGGCGCATCGCTGGCTGCGCGGCCACGTTCGGGATGTCTGCGCGGCGATCCGCTGACGGGGTAAGTCTCCCGCGGTCAGCCAACCGCTTCGAGCCGGCAGACCGCCAAGTATAGAGGGCACTTACTTTGTTTTGCCAAAGCGAATACACTGTCCGAGCGGCTGTTTTTACCAGAGGGAGAAAATCATGAGAAAAACCCTGTTGCTGGCCTGCGCCGTTCTCTTCATCTCTTCCGTCTGCTTTGCCCAGGCGCCAGATCGGGCGCCTCTCACCGAGGAGGCTCTGGCGGTGATCCTGGGTCCCCCTGCCACGGCCTCCGATTCCCAGCAGGGCGCCATGGCTTTCGCCGCCAAGCGCCCGCAGTTCCTGGAGAAAGCAACGTGCACCGCGAGCTGTATGGGGGGCGGTACCGTGTCCTGCACGAGCACCAACTGCTCGGCCAAGAACGGCACCTGCAGCAACCTGACAGGTTCCGTCACCTGCGGCAGCACGGCAAAATACTGCTCCACCCCATCGTATTGCACTCGCTGTAACGTCTGCGGCGACTGCTACTCCTGCTGCCTTTGCTCGGGCCATACGGGCGCATTCTGCTCGGCGAATTGTTAGGGCACCGCCGCACCCAAGCCAACCCCCGCCCTCCGCTCCGGAGAGAGGAGGGCGAGGGGTTGAAGCCCTACAGCCCGTCCACGTTTCCGATCAGTGGCCGTCCCGCGCCAGTGACGGTGAGGGTGGCCTCGGTCGCGCCGCCGTCGTGGGCCGTGTCGCAGCGGAAGACGCCGCCGGCGAACGCGCAGGCGTCGTCCCGTCCGTCGCCGTCGAAGTCGCCGAGGAGGGGGATCTCGCCGGGAGCGCCGAAGGCGATCACGGTTTCGGCGGCGCCGCCGTTGTGGCCGGTGTCGCACTGGAACTGGAGGCCGCGGTAGACGCAGGCCTCGGCACGCCCATCGCCGTCGACATCCCCCAGCAGGGCCTGATCGCCCGGGGCGCCGAAGGCGATCTCGATCTCGGCGGCGCCGCCGTCGTGGCCGGTGTCGCAGAGGAACCGGTCGAGCCGGAAGACGCAGGCTTCGGCGCGACCGTCGCCGTCGACGTCTCCCAGCAGCGGGGTGTCCCCATCCTGGCCGAAGACGATGGCGGTCTCGGCGGCGCCATTGTCGTGGCCGCTGTCGCAGTCGAAGCGGTTGGTGCGGAAGAGGCAGAAGTCCTCGCGCCCGTCGCCGTCGACGTCCCCCAGCACGGGCACGCCGCCGCGGATGGCGAAGACGTGGTCGACCTCCGGCTCGCCGCCGGTGCGGCCGGTGTCGCAGCGGAAGTGGCCGCTGCGGAAGATGCAGGGCTCGTCGGCCGGCGATCCGGCGAAGCGCTGGAAGCTGTCGGCGTTGCCGGGCACCCCATTGGCGTAGTAACCCGTCCAGCCGTAGGCGAACGTGCCGTTCCATCCGTACGTCACGCGTCCGGAGCCGTTGTGGGAGGCACCCCCCCTGGGGAAGCTCCACGATCACCGGTCCGGCCGGCGTGCCGTCGCGGTGGAAGAGGCGGAACCGCGCCGGCGACGGCGGCAAGTTGCCCTCGTTGTCCCAGGCCACCACGAAGTCCCCGGCCGGCGACATGGCGATCCGCGGCCGGCTCTGCGGGATGGCCTCGTCCTCGGCGATCGTCAGCCGCGCTCCCACCGGGGCTCCGGCCTCGTCGTAGCGCTGCCCCAGGACGTCGACGAGGAAGCCGTCGCCCGGATTCCTCCAGATCACCACGAAGCTGCCGTCGTCGGCCCGCGCGACCTGGGCGGCGAAGAGACGCAGAAAGGTCGGGCGCTCGCTCACGGCCGGCACGTAGATCGGAAACTCGCTCCCCTGGCGGCCGGTGGTGAACCCGAAGCGCTGGCCGTAGACCCCAAGACCGTCGCCGTACGCGTTCTGCACCTCCCAGACCACCACGAACTCGCCGGTGGTCGGGTTCATGGCGACGCTCGGCGCGGTGTGGACCTTGTTGATCCCGTTCGTCGAGGTGGCGACGTTGAATTCCGGCCCCCGGGCTGTGCCGTCGGAGTTGTAGCGCTGGCCGAAGACGCGGCGGGTCCCGGCGGGGGTGAGGGCGTCCCAGACGACGACGAAGTTGCCGTCGCGGTCCACCGCGACGTCGGCCGGCCCCTTGAGCCGCAGGGTCAGGGTGCGCAACACCGGGCTCGTACGCCGCAGGACGTACTCCGTGGGGCCGGACGCGACCCGGCTCCAGGTCATCAGGACATCGCCGCGCTGATTGGCCACCACCGTGCCGCCGGTCGAGTTGAAGCGCGGATCATCCAGCCGGACCACCGGACCCAGGGGCACGTCGGAGCTCGAGAAGCGCCAGGTGAAGATCGTCTGCTTCCTTGGGAAGGAAGTGGAGAGGTCCCACCACTGGAAGCTCAGGTTGCCCGCACCGTCCATGGCCAGATCGCTGAGGTAGTGGCCGGCCGCGGTGCCGGGCGGGATGATGAACCGCGCCGGCCGGACCGGCGTCTGGGCCGCAGCTCCCTGGGCGAGCAGAGTGGCGGCGAGCAGGAGGACGGAGGGAATATGCCGGGTTGACATAGCTAAAGCATAGCTCAAGAGAGAAGGTGAAAGAGCAGGTCGGCTGAAACTCCGCTATCTTGCCGCCGTATGCAAAGGAAAACCTGATGAGACTCGCTGGAGACAGGGAATGCGACTTCCTCCGCGGAGCAGCTTCGGCGCTGTTTTGATCTTCACCTTCGCCATGGTGCTCGCGGCCGGGGCGGTAGGCCCCTCCCGCGCGCAGGCCCGTGGCGAGGTGGCTCCCGGGCCCGCGGAGTACCTGGTGCGGATGCTTCCGGGCGCCGCCCCGAAGCTGGCGGTCACCGCCAGTCTGCCGATCCGCGGACAGGCTCTCGCCATGGAGACCACGCGACCGGGCGACATCCCGGAGCTCGACGCCCAGGGGTGGCCGGCCCTGGTCAAGAACCTGCGGGTCTCCGACGAACGCGGCCGGCCGGTCGGGGTCACGCTGCTGGCCGATCAATCCGGCTGGCGGTTGGATCGAGAGCTGGCGGGCCGGCTGGTCGCGCGCTATGAGGTGGACTATTCCGCCCTGGCCGCGCGGGGGTGGCCGGCTCCCCGGGAGTCGGCGTTCGCGGATGCGAAAAATTTGGTGATCGCCGGCCGGTCTCTGTTCCTTACGACGCGGGAGGTCGGCGCGAGCCAGGTGAAGTTCTCTCTTCCCCGGAGCTGGCGCGCGGTAACGCCCTGGGAGCGGAAACCGGGAGCCGCCAACGCATTCGCCGCCAGGTCCACCCAGGACCTCGTCGAGAACCTCGTGGTATTCACCCGTTCCGCCCCGGACGAGGTGACCGCGGGCCGCTTCCGGCTGCTCGTCGCCGCGATGGGGCATTGGCAGTGCGACCCTATGAATGGAAAGACATCCAGGCCGCGCTGAACGCCACGGCCGCGCGGGATTGGGACGCTTTCCATCGCGCCTACATCCGGGGCACCGATCCGCTGCCGCTGAACGAGATCCTCCCGCTGGCGGGGCTGCGCCTGGCACAGACCGAGGACGGCTCGCCGCTCGTCGAGCCGGATCCCGCGGCTCAAGGCCCGGCCCGATCTTTATGGCAGGAGCTCGCCATGGGACGACCGGCTATTCAACTTTGAGGATGTACTCGCCGAGAAGCTCGCCGTGCTCTGGTCGCAGGCCCTCGATCCGGAGTCGGTAGAGCCCGGGCTCGAGCCCGCTCACCGAGACCTTCGTGCCTGCATCGCCCAGGAGGGACTTTCCCGGGCGGTGGGCGGACCAGAGGATCTCGCCGTTCCGATCCATCAGCTCGAGACGGTATTCACCGTAGACCGGGTGATCGGCCAGGCTCAGGGCGGCGGTGACGCGGCCGGTCTGGGGCGCGATTCGTATCGGATTGACCGTCCCCTGGCCGCGGAGGAGGCCGCGGCGTGGTGGCGCAACGCCTTGATGGCCTTGTTGGCGGCGATCCGGAAGAGCCAGTGCTCCCAGCGGGCCTCGCCGCGGAAGGCCCCGATGCCTCTATAGACCGAGGCTTTCGATCCGGGGTCTTTCTGTGTACACGCGGTAAAACGAAGGAGAAGAAGATGATCGGAAAGTTTTGGACGAAAATGAATTGCGTGCTGCGGGTTGCCCTTCTGGCGCTCGTCGTACCCGTCGCGGCGCAGGCTCAAACGTGGATCGGAACCCCGGCGCCGCCGGCATCGACGAGACGGCGGCCTCTATGACCTCAGTGTCGGGAGCCTCGCCTACAGCAGCGCGACGAGCTCCTTGAGCAGTATCACGGCCTACATCAACGTCACCGACACCACCGCGACCGGCAATCCTTCCTGGAGCACCCTCGAGCTGGCGTACACCGACCGTTCGCCCAGCGGTTCCGTCACGGCCACGCTCGTCCGGCTCAGCACGGGGGGCGGTTCGGTGTCGATCGTCACGTACACCAGCGTCGACTCGTCCACTTCCACCAAGGTGCAGTGCACCTTCCCGGCGGGAACGGTCAACTTCAACTCCATCTACGCCTATGCCGTCGTCATCACGCTCAGCCGTACTTCCACGGCCGACGCTCCTTACCCCCGGTTCCACTCCGTGCGGCTCTTCTGAGGTATTTGAGATAAACCGGAGGATGGCTGCCCGATTCAGATCGTAAGTCATCGCTCACCGGCGTCCTCTTCGAGCCGGAAGGGGACGCCGGGCTGAGGTGCTGAACGATCGAACCGGCGTGTCTCAGGAAGACTTCTTGGCCGTGGACTTCTTGGCCGCGGCCTTCTTCGCCGGCGCCTTCTTGGCCCGGGTCTCCGCCGCCTGGGTCGCCGCGGCCGAGCGCTCCTCGGCGCCCTTGGTGCGCGCCGCCTTGCGGGCCGCCGCGGAACGCTCGGCGACGGTGCGCTTCGAGGCCGCCGACTTCGCCTGCTCGGAGAGCGCCTGGTGCGAGGCGGCGGAGTGCCCTTCCTTCTTCAGCGCCGCGGTCGTCGCCTTGGAGCGCGTCCGCGAGACCGTTTTCTTCGCCCCCTTCGCTCCCGCCTCGAGATCCTGTTGAGCCTTGTGCCGCGTTGCCTCCGACGCCTTCCCCTTCTTCGGCGCCGGGACCTTCACGCCGGCGCGGCGCGCTTCCGAAAGGCCGATCGCGATCGCCTGCTTGGTCGACCGCGCGCCGTGCTTCCCCTCCTTGACGTGCTCGATCTCCTGGTGGACGAACTCGCCGGCCTGGGTGCTCGGCGCCTTCCCCTCGCTCTTGTCCTTCCTGGCCTTCTCGATCGTCTTCTTCTCGGGCATGACGGCGGCCTCCTGTCGCTCTACGTTTGAGATCTTCTTGTGCAAAGTTTGGACCAGCCAGGCAGCGGAGCCGAACTTTGTGTGTCTCGTGTCGCGTCGGGTACACTTTTTTCCATGAGAGGCGATGGAGTGATCCGGTCTACGGGAGCATGCCCGACGAGCAGCATTCCACGATCTACCAGCCCGCGGCTCTCAAGGCGTTTCGGACCGTGTTCAAGCCACGCACGAGTGGTGGTCAGTAGATCCAGAGGGTTCCCCGCCGCTCATCAGGTTCAATGGCAGCAACCCTGAGACGTGAGGTCTTCTCGGCATCGGGCTCGCCTCCCTCTTCGTAGCCGCCGACCGCAAGCCCGGAGGGCAGCAACTCTGGCGGATCCGCGCCGCGAGCCCGCGAAGAGCAATCGCAATCTATCGATTTTATTTTAGAAAATGTAGATGATAGACTCTGCCCGCGCAGAGCGCCCGCTCGATTCGGCACCGCACCTGGGCTTACAGCACGAGGTGACCGCGCCATGAGCAAAGATGTCTATGTCTTGGGAATCAACTACAGGCCCGCGGCGGCGAACGACATCGGCCACCATCCGGCGGCCGCCCTGCTGCGGAATGGGGCGCTGGTGGCGATGTGCGAGGAGGAGCGCTTCGTCCGCATCAAGGAAGCGCCCGGGCTCTTCCCGCTGAATGCCATCCAGTTCTGCCTCGCCCGCGCGGGCATCACGATCCACGAGCTGGCGGGCACCGGGTGGAACTGGGATCCGGTCAAGTCGGCCGAGCGCAGCAAGCAGCGTCGCGGGCTCGTCCTGCGGGAGCTGGCGAGCACGGCGCAGTTCATGGCGCGCAACGTGCTGCCGCGGCAGATCGGCTCCCTGCTGTCGAACGGATTCCTCCCCGAGCGCATCGTCGATCATCTGCGCTCGCAGTTGCTCTACTGGCTGGGCCTGGACTCCGCCACCCCCCTGGTCTGCGTCGACCACCATCTCGCTCACGCCGCCTCGGCCTACCACGCCAGCGGTTTCCCGCAGGCCACCATCGTCACCTGGGACTGCTGGGGCGATCAGCTCTCCGGCATGGTGGCCCGTGGCGAGGGATCGCGGATCGAAGTGATCGAGGAGATGCCGTTCGAACGTTTTTCGATCGGCCAGCTCAACGACTTCGTCTACGAGTTCCTGCGCACCAGCGAGAAGGGGAACCTGATGGGCCTGGCGCCCTATGGCACGCCGCGCGGCCTGCTGGACGACCTCGTGGACGTGGAGACGCTCTCCATGCGGGGGGACCGCCTCGCGCAGCGGGCGCCGTTCCCGGAGGAGCTCCTGAGGCGGGCGGGGCCGCCACGCCGCACCGGAGAGCCGCTGGAGCAGATCCATAAAGACCTCGCCGCGGACCTGCAGCAGAAGATCGAGGCTTTCGGCATGAAGATCGTGCGGCGCGCCGTCGAGGCCACCGGCCTGCGCGATATCTGCTTCGCGGGCGGCTGTGCCCTGAATGCCACCCTCAACGGCAAGATCGGACGCTCCGGGCTGGTGGATCGGATGATGATCCAGCCGGCGGCCGGCGATGCGGGCGGCGCGCTGGGGGCGGCCTACCTCGCGCATCTGGCCCTCGGCCACGCGCCGCCGCCGCCTCAGGAGCTGACGCACGCGTACTGGGGCCCCTCGTTCACCAACGAGGAGATCGTCGAGCAGCTCGACCAGGTGAAGCTCCCCTACGAGGTCCTCCCCGACGGGGACATCGCTCCGTGCGTCGCCGAGGCCCTGGCCGACCAGCAGATCGCCGGCTGGTTTCAACTCGGCAGCGAGTGGGGGCCGCGCGCCCTCGGCGCCCGCTCGATCATCGCCGATCCCCGCCGGGAAGCGGTCCGCGACCGCATCAATCGAGCGATCAAGTACCGCGACTGGTGGCGGCCGTTCGCGCCCAGCATGCTGGCCGAAGCGGCGGAGGACTATCTCGAAGGCGCCTTCTACGCCCCGTTCATGCTCGTTACTTTTCCCGTGCGCCCGCACCGGGTTCCGGAGCTCGCCGGGGTCACGCATTGCGACGCCACCACGCGGCCGCAGATGGTCCGGCGAGAGGTGAACCCGCGGTACTACGACATGATCGCGGCCTTCGCGGAGCGGACCGGCGTGCCGATGGTTCTCAACA
Source organism: uncultured Acidobacteriota bacterium (assembly GCA_963761645.1). GTDB lineage: Bacteria > Acidobacteriota > Thermoanaerobaculia > Multivoradales > UBA5704 > DATARR01. The sequence goes on along the minus strand of CAVXIG010000049.1, from coordinate 75,756 downwards.
CCTCCTTCAATCTGAAGGGGGAGCCCATGGTCAACACGCCGCGCGATGCGCTGCGCACTTTTTTCAGCAGCGGCCTGGACCTGTTGATCATGAACAACGTGCTGGTGCGCAAGCCCCGGCTGCCGGGGGCGTCATGAGCGGCGTCCCGAACGTCTCCTGTGTCATCCCGGTCCTCGACGACGCCGCGCGGCTGCGGCGCTGCCTGGCGTCGATCACCCGCAGCGAGTACCCCGTCCAGAGCCTCGAGGTGATCGTCGTGGACAACGGCTCCCGCGACGGCTCCGACCGGGTCGCGCTGGAGGCCGGAGCCCGGTTGCTGGTCTGCCCGGGCCTGCGGGTGGCGGCGCTGCGCAACCGGGGCGCCGCCGCCGCCGGTGGGGAGATCCTGGCGTTCATCGACGCCGACCACGAGATCGATCCGGGCTGGATGGCCTGTGCGATCGACGACCTGAGCCGGCCGGGCGTCGGAGCCGTGGGCGCGCCCTACCTCGTGCCGGCGGTGGCGACCTGGGTGCAGCGCGCTTTCGACAGCATGCGGCACCGGCGGGCCGGCTGCTTCGAGGCGGAGTGGCTGGCGAGCGGCAACCTGGCGGTCTGGCACCGCGAGTTCGAGCGGCTGCACGGATTCGATGAGGGGCTGGAGACCTGCGAGGACTACGACCTCTGCCAGCGCCTGCGCGCCGGCGGCCTGCGTCTGCTGAGCGACGACCGGCTCAAGAGCGTGCACTACGGGGACCCGGCCACCTTGCGGCAGCTCTTCCGCACCCAGCTCTGGCACGGCCGGGACAACCTGCGGGCGGGCCTGCGCGGGCCGCTCACCCTGCGGGGGCTGCCCAGCCTGCTCATTCCGGTGATCGAGCTCGGGTTGCTGGCGGCCGGAGTCGGCGGCCTCCTGGCCGCTCCGGCCGGGCTCCCCCTGGCGGCGAGCGCACCCCTGGGCATCGGAGCGTTGGCGGCCCTGCGCGCCGGCCTGATGACGGCGCACCGGCCCGGCGCGCGGCCGATCGATGTCCTGCAGGCTTTCGCGGTGGCCTGCGTGTACGACGTGGCCCGCGCCCTGGCCCTGGTCTACGGCGCGTCCCACCCCCGGAGCGGGGACGACGGCCCGGGCATCCAGACTGCATGAGCGGACCGATCCGAATCCTCGAGCTGCGCTGCGTCTGGGGGACGGGCGGCGGTCCCGAGAAGACCATCCTGCAAGGCGCGGCGGCGGCGGACCCTTCGCGGTACGCGGTGACGGTCTGTTATCTCAGGTCGCGGGAGGACCCCCTGTTCGGGATCGGCGAGCGCGCGGGAGCGCTCGGCCTCGACTACCACGAGATCGCGGAGCGGCATCCGCTCGACTCCGGGGTCCTCTCGGCGCTCCGCCGCCTGGTGCGGCAACGGGAGATCGGCATCGTCCATGCCCATGATTACAAGACGGACGTCCTGGCCTGGATGCTCGCGCGCGCGGAGCGGGTGGTCCCGATAGCGACGGTGCACGGCTGGACGGGGCACAGCCGCCGCGAGCGCTGGCTCTATTACCCCCTGGACAAACGGGTGCTCGGGCGCTTCCCGCGGCTCATCGCGGTCTCCGAAGCGATCCGGCGCGAGCTCCTCCTCCGCGGCGCCCGCCCGGAGCGCGTGACGACCATCCTCAACGGCATCGACCCCCAGGCTTTCCGGCGCGATCCGGCGCGCGGGCCGGCCGTGCGGGCCGCCCTCGGACTCGCCGCCGATTACATCGTCCTCGGGGCGGTAGGCCGGCTGGAGCCTCAGAAGCGGTTCGACCGCCTCCTGGAAGTGTTCGCGGATCTGCGGCGGGACCGTCCCGGGCTCCGCCTGGTCCTGGCGGGGGAGGGCGTCCTGCGCGGCGAGCTCGAGGCCGCGGCCCGGCGTCTCGGCGTCCATGGAGGACTGCCTCCTGCTCGGCCACCGCTCCGACGTGGCGGACCTCCATCACGCCTTCGACCTCTTCGTGCAGTCCTCCGACTACGAGGGGACGCCGAACGTCGTGCTGGAAGCCATGGCCCTCGGAACTCCGGTCGTCGCGACCGCCGCGGGAGGGACGGCGGAGCTGATCCAGGACGGCGTGCAGGGCCTGATCGTCCCCCCGGGAGATCCGGCGCGGCTGCGGGAGGCGATCGCGCTCGCGCTGGCCGACCGCGACGCCACGGCCCGCCGCGCCGCCGCCGCCCGGGAGCTCGTGGAAGGGCCGCTCTCGTTCGCGGCGCGGATGCGCGCCGTCGAGGCGGTCTACGACGAACTGGCCGCCTGAGCCCTCGAGGCGGAGCAACTGATCGCGGTGACCCCGCCGCTTCCCTTCTGCTACGTGGTGTACAAAGTGAACAGAAACAGCACGAAGCGATAACCCAACAAAATGCCGGTAACGGCCAGGGCAAGAGTCATTGCCTTGACGACGCGGAGCGCACCCCTCGCGCCATAGACCTTGCCGGTCGCCTGTACAGATAGATTGCGCACACTGCCAGATCGATGAAGGTCAAAGCGTTGTCCATGGCGGGGGAATTCAACCCGAAGCCGCCCAGCCAGACATCGCAGTAGGCGAGGTCGGCGCCCACGCCCAGCGGAACCACGAACGTCGTGTTCCAATCCTTCATCGCCGAGATCGTTTGCCGGTCGAGGTGATCGTAGTGATTGTGCGAGATCACGACGGCGTCGATCGCGGGCAGGTCTTTCAGGGTGATCGGCGGCCGGAACCAGCGGCGCGGGCCTACCCAGCCGAACGGCGACGCGCGTTCGCCCCACACGGGATCGGTCAGGACGCGCTGGTCGTCGATCTCCACCAGGACCGTCGAGTGCCCGAGCCAAGTCGCGCGCAAGCCCGTCGCCGGAGGGGTGTCCAGCCCGCCCCGCGCCGCGACCGTGGGTAGCGGCCGCGCGGGGCTGACGTCGGGGCTCATGTGAAGAGCGCCCGAGAGGGCTCCCCAAAAGCTGTTGCGCAGCGGCTGCGGATTCACGAAGCGGCCGTCCAGCCACTCCGGCGAGGCCTCCATGCGCGCCCGCCGCGCACCCTCGGCACGCCGCCCGAAATCCCGCCATCCGCCGGCGACGGCGAACGCCGTGAGCAGTGCGGCCAGCACGGCGAGGCCCCTCAGACCTCGGCGCAGCCAGTGCCGGCGCGGGCCCTTCACCGTATGGGTGCCCGCGCTGGCGGGGCTGTCTCGATCTGCCACTCGTGCGATAGTACCGGAAATCCACGAAGGTTCCAGAAGGCCTGCGAGTTAGTGCAGGGCTCCGCGAACAGAGATGTCTATATTTTCGAACAGAGATCAAGGGTGCGGGTTCGAGACCGCCCCCTGGTATACGCGGAATCCATAGGTTCCGGTGGGAGGGCATTCCCCTTGCAATTTGAGGAATGTCAGGAAGTAAAAAACACCCGATGTCCTGGGTGAGCAAGGAGAGAGATCAGGAAAGCTTTGGGATGGTTTTTGGCAGGTGGGTTGATGCTTGGAAGCGCTCTGCCGGCTCAGCCGTTGGATCCACTGCAGGTGCGGTTGGCCGCCTTGCGGAACGATCAACCGATCCGGCTCAAAGTGGACGTCGAGCTCACGCACAGGGGAGAGGTGGCCTGGCAGGGTCAACCGGCGCGGCTACTGGTCATCCGGCCCGATCCGCTTGCCGCGGAGCGTCAGGATGAGCCGAAGACCGCCGGGGGCAATCCCGAGCGCCTCGTCACCGAGGCGAGGATCTGGCTGGACGCCAGCGGCTCCCCCCTGGCCTGGAACGCTCGGCGGAGCTACGGTTCGGGCCGGCTCTCCAGGTAACGCAACATCAAAAGCTTACATTTCAACAGGGCGGACGACGGCGCCGGTCTGGAACTGGCTGAACACCGTCGCCCGGTGCTACTTACTCGTAAGGCTCGATTTCGACCTGGAAGCGCATCCGTAAACGGTTGGTGGCAACCAGGGCGGCCATGCGCTCAAGAACGCCGTCCGTTGCTGCCATCACAGGCGCTGTGCCTTCGCCGTTCGACAGATACTCAACCGAGGCCGCCTGCCGCGCTCCGGCGAGAGGAGCGACCAGGGCAGCCACTGCGCTCTTGGCATCGATCCTTCCGTGACCGTAGCGAGGGTGCCATCCGTTCCCGGTCGGTGGATTGCGCCGCGCCGTGTCGATCAGAACCTGTCGAATCTGCTCCGCCGTCAGAGATTGCTGACTCTCCTGCAGCAAGAGGGCCACAAGCCCGGTTACACAAGGGGACGCCATGCTCGTTCCGGCCATACTGACAGTCTTTGTGTGGGTCAGCGACCAGGCCGCTTGGACGCCACTCCCATTACCTATCTCTCCTCCGGGGGCGCTGATCTCCGGCTTCTGCCGATCATCGCGCGTCGGGCCTGCGGATGAAAACGAGGCGATCGGTCGCCCGGTGCCCCGAGCATTGTAGGCGCCGACGCCGATGATCCGCTTACCGCAGGCGATGGAGCCCAGGGTCTGTTGCGAGGTGGCATCCGTCTCAACGAAGCTCGACTGGACCGTGGAGAAAGTTCGGTCGATCCAGGCTTCGAACCGGACCTTGGTGGCATCGGCTGTCCTCAACTCGATCCGCCAATTGCCGGCGGGAAGTCCGGAGCCGGGGAAAAGAAAGATATTCAGCAGGTTATCCTGATTGATCGGATCCGGCAGATGCCGGAGGCGCATGACGAGCGAGTTTTCCACCAGGACGTCGTGCTCTGGCGGATTGTTGAGTTGCAGAGGGCCGATCGATTGCCCCTGCGGATCGATCAGAGTAGCCTCCAGCAGGGAACCTTTGGGATACCAGATCTCAACCTCATTGTCGATCGACCTCCCGGTAGACCGGATCTGCCAAGTGAGCACGCGGGGAGAATCCGACGACACCTCGCCGGCGGCATGGGTGCGCAGGAAAAAAGAGTTGCCTGCCGCGACGACGATGGCGCGACCAGGCTCCGCCAGCATGGTATCGAAGATGCGGTCGGCGTCACGAGTGCCGTCGTGCGGGCCGCCGTACGTGCCCAGGCTGAGATTCACCACGGCTGGCCGGCCCAGTTCCCTGGCCTTGCGGAAGATGTAGTCCACCGCCTGAACGAGCCGTGTCGAATTGGCGAAGGACTGGCGCGATTCGTCCAGCAAGGGATCCTGGCTTTCGAAGAGATGAACGAAGATCAGATCGGCGTTCGGGGCGACGCCGGGCGCGCCCGTGCCGCGGCCATTTCCCGCCGCGATGTCCATGACATGAGTTCCGTGGGCGGGAGCTTGGGGGCTGCTCGGAAAGTAGCCAAGGAATTGATAAGCCTCGTTCTGGGGGTCCTGTGGGTGGAACGGGTTCTGGAGCAGCGGCGGCGGGGCGCTCTCGCGGGCCAGCGCCTGGTCCAGGACGCTGGCACTGAACTCCCGGCCATAGCCGTACGGGACCGGGGCCGGGGTCTCCTCGCTCGCACCGCCGTTCTGGTCCCAGAGGAACAGGACACGGGTCTTGCCATCTGCCTTGCGGAAGTTCTGGTGGAGGAAGTCGCAACCATAGTCGACGATCCCGACGATGACGCCGGTGCCGTCCGGCACGTTGGCACCAGGCGGAAAGGCCGGCCGCAAGTCCAGGGGACGCCCCTGGATGTCGGGCAGGCAGATGCTCAGCTCACCGACCACACGGTCTCCTCCGGACAGCCGGAGGACATTGTCGTGGCTGCTCACCCTCTCGAGATCGCTCACCTCGACCGTGCCGGTGACCAGCAGCCCGTGCTGCGTGACAACCGCGAGCCCAGGGACGTCCTGGCCCGGGTCCTTGAGCTCGGCGATGACGTCAACCACCTGCCTGCCGCCGGCGCTCATCCGGGCGAAAGCCTCGCTCAGCAGTTGCTCGGGGTTCTCCTTCTCCGCGCTGGCGGCACCCTGGAGACGAGGGTCCATGAACTTCATCGACTCGGCGGTTGGTCTGACGATGTACTTCTTCTGCTGGGTACCTCTGTCCGAGGAGTTTTTCGTAGTCATGGAGCCTTCCTTTCATGAGTTCAAGATCCGGCCCGGTCCCGCCGATCGCTGGACATACCGCTGGTTCTGTAGACGAACCGGTTCGGGATTTTTCCCGGGTTCGGCTTCGGGGTGTCCCGCGGCCACCCGGGAATCCCCCTCCTCCCGGGACGTTGAAGGAGGTAGGGGAGAGGGCCCGCCGGAGCCCCGGCGCGGGGTCGGGCGGCGCGGCGGCCGCAACCTAACTCCCAGCAAACATACAACGTACACGAGCTTGTGACCGCCAGTCACAAGTGGTAGACTCGCAGTCTGCGAGAGGACTACTGCCCCATGAACAATATGATCGGAGAAAGCTGGGTCACCACCACGTTCGACACGCTGGAGGACTGGTCCACGCGCAACTCCTTCTGGCCGTTCCCGTTCGGCACGGCCTGTTGCGCCATCGAGTTCATGTCCACGGTCTCCAGCCACTATGACGTGTCGCGCTTCGGCTCGGAGGTGGTGCGCTTCTCGCCCCGCCAGAGCGACGTGCTGCTGGTGGCGGGGACCATCAACGACAAGATGGCCCCGGTGCTGAAGAAGATCTACGACCAGATGCCGGACCCCAAGTGGGTGATCTCGATGGGGGCCTGCGCCTGCTCGGGCGGCTTCTACCGCGCCTACCACGTCATGCAGGGGATCGACGAGGTCATCCCGGTCGACGTCTACGTCCCGGGCTGCCCGCCGACGCCGGAGGGGCTGATCTACGGCATCCTCCAGCTCAAGGAGAAGGTCATCCGCGAACGCGAGCGATTCCGCAAGCAGAACCGGGAATCCAAGGACCAGGAGAAGACCCAGAGTGTCAACGCTGGCGCCCCCACAAGTTAAGACCACGGCCCTGCCCGAGCTCGAAGCGGTCCGGGCGAAGTTCCCGGCCGGCAGCATCCTGCCCCAGGAGGGTCTGGACCAGCCGGTCTGGATCGTCAGCCGCGACGTCCTCTTCGAGGTCTGCCGCGAGCTGAAGGAGAATCCGCAGACGCAGTTCGACATGATGCTCGACCTCTGCGGCGTCGACTTCCCGGACCGCGAGGAGCGCTTCGAGGCGATCTACCACCTCTACTCGATCCAGCGCGGCGCGCGGCTGCGGCTCAAGGTGCCGCTGCGCGAGGACGACCTCGTGCTCCCCTCGATGCTCAAGCACTGGAAGGCGCTCGACTGGTTCGAGCGCGAGGCGTACGACATGTTCGGCTTCCGCTTCGACGGCCACCCGAACCTGCGGCGCATCCTCACCCACGAGGCGTTCCAGGGGCACCCGCTGCGCAAGGACTACGACGCGGCCAAGCGCTGGATCCTCACCGAGGACAAGATCTACCAGCCGCACTTCGACCTGCCGGACAACAGCGACGAGATGTTCGAGCGGATGACGATCAACATCGGCCCGACCCATCCGGCCATGCACGGCACCTTCCGCCTGATGGCGGTGCTGGACGGCGAGACGATCGTCGCCTCCGACGTCGAGATCGGCTACCTGCACCGCTGCTTCGAGAAGATGTCGGAGACCCACACCTGGCAGCACGTGATCCCCTACACCGACCGTCTCAACTACTGCTCGGCGTTCATCAACAACGTCGGCTACTGCAAGACGGTGGAGAAGATGCTGAAGGTCGAGGTGCCGCCGAAGGCGGTCTGGGCGCGGATGATCCTCTCGGAGTTCTCGCGCATCATGGACCACTGCGTCTGCAACGGCACGACGCTGGTGGACGCCGGCGGCCTGACCAGCTTCTGGTACCTCTTCCAGCCGCGCGAGGAGATCTACGGCCTGCTGGAGTCGGTCTGCGGCGCCCGCCTGACGGTCTCGGCCTGCCGCATCGGCGGCCTGATCCAGGACCTGCCGCCCGACTTCGAGGCGCGCTGCCGCCGGCTGGTCGACATGATCCCCCAGTACGTGCAGGACGTCGAGACGCTGGTCAACAAGAACCGGATCTGGATCGACCGCTCGGTCGGCGTCGCCGCCATCTCCGGCGAGGACGCGGTCAACTGGGGTTGGACCGGACCCTGCCTGCGGGCGAGCGGCGTCGGCTACGACGTGCGGCGGGCCCACCCCTACGACCTCTATGACACGCTGGATTTCGAGGTGCCGGTGCTCTACGGCGGCGACGTCTACGACCGCTTCCGCATCCGCATGCTGGAGATCCGCGAGTCGCTGAAGATGATCAAGCAGCTCCTCGACCGCGGCATGCCGTCCGGGCCCTGGATCGTCGACGATCCGCACGTGGCGCTCCCCTCCAAGGAGGCCTGCTACAACCAGATGGAGGCCATGATCTACCACTTCAAGCTGATCATGGACGGCATCCACGTGCCGGAGGGGGAGATCTACAACATGGTCGAGGGCGCCAACGGCGAGCTCGGCTTCTACACCATCAGCGACGGTACCAGCAAGCCGTACCGGAACCACTGCCGGGCGCCCTGCTTCCCGATCTTCTCGACCTTCCCCAACCTGATCAACGGCGGCTCGATCTCCGACGCCATCGTGTCGCTGGGCGGGTTGAACATCGTTGCCGGAGAGCTTGAACGATGAGCCAGCCACTGGCCCAGACGCCCCAGTCGCCCCAGGCGACACAGACGCCGCGGTCCCCCTATCCCACCGAGCCCAAGCCGTACAAGCCGGGGTTCGCGGAGCGGCTCTACCTGCCGCTGCTGGGCGGGATGTGGGTGACGATGAAGCACTTCCTGAAGAACCTTTTCAACCCGAGCCGGATGTACACCATCAGCTACCCGGAGGAGCGGCGGGACTACAGCCATCGCTTCCGCGGGCATCACATCCTCACCTCCCGTCCCGACGGGTCGGTGCGGTGCGTCGCCTGCTTCCTGTGCGCCCAGAACTGCCCGGCCGAGTGCATCCACATCGAGGCCGGCGAGCATCCGGACGTCAACATCGAGAAGTACCCGACGGTCTACGAGATCGACATGCTGCGCTGCGTCTTCTGCGGCTTCTGCGTGGACGCCTGCCCGGAGGAGGCCATCATCATGTCGAACAACTACGACATGGCCTACTTCACGCGCGAGCAGTCGATCGTCGGCAAGGCGGACCTGCTGAAGCCGTTCACCTTCGACGAGAACCAGCTCGGCTACCGGCCGCGCTTCCCCGAGGAGGACGTCCAGCGCTCCAAGATGCGCCGCGACGCCTTCAACCTCGTCGAGGCGGCCAGGCAGGCCCAGGAGCGCGAGGCCCACAAGGCCGCGCACTCGTAGGGCGGATCCCGGCCTGTTCGCGGGGGCGCCCTGTGTGGGCGCCCCCCCAACCCCCCCCACTCTGCTAAGATCAGGCCACGATGGGGAAGCCCAGGAGGCGCGTAGCGCGTTCTCCCGTCTTGACCCAGAAAACTGCGTCCGGGGGCCATGCTCCAGAGAGGACCTGGCATGAAGGCCGGGTCTTTTTTGTTTCACTCCCCGGCAGAGAGATAACCATGATCGCAGAGAACGAGAGACATACGGCCGCGCCCGAGAAGATCGACGAGGTGGTCATCCGCTTCGCGGGGGACTCGGGCGACGGCATGCAGCTTACCGGCACCCAGTTCACCAACACCTCGGCGCTGCTGGGCAACGACCTGTCGACCCTGCCCGACTTCCCGGCCGAGATCCGCGCCCCCGCCGGCACCCTGCCGGGCGTGTCGGCCTTCCAGGTGCGGATCGCCGACTACGACATCCACACCCCGGGCGACTCCCCGGACGTCCTGGTGGCGATGAATCCGGCGGCGCTCAAGAAGGAGATCAAGGATCTCAAGCCGAACGGCATCGTCATCGTCAATACCGACGAGTTCAACGCGCGCAACTTCGCCAAGGCGGACATCACCGTCAACCCGCTGGAGGACGGCAGCCTCGCCAACTACCGGGTCTTCCAGGCGGCGCTGACCACGATGACCCGCCGCACGCTGGAGGCGAGCGGCCTCGACACCAAGTCGATGGACCGCTGCAAGAACATGTTCGCCCTCGGCATGTGCTACTGGCTGTTCTCCCGGCCGCTCGACAACACGGTCGAATGGCTGAAGAAGCAGTTCGCCAGGAAGCCGGCCCTGGCCGAGGCCAACATCGCCGTGCTCAAGGCGGGGTGGAACTTCTGCGACATCACGGAGCTGTTCCACGACCGCTACGAGGTGCCGGCGGCGCGGATGGAGCCGGGCCTCTACCGCAACATCACCGGCAACGTGTCGCTGGCCATGGGGCTGATCGCGGCCAGCCGGCGCAGCGGCCTGCCGCTCTTCCTCGGCGCCTACCCGATCACGCCGGCCTCGGACGTGCTCCACGAGCTGTCGCGCTACAAGAACTTCGGCGTCACCACCTTCCAGGCGGAGGACGAGATCGCCGCCGTCTGCGCGGCGATCGGCGCCTCGTTCGGCGGCGCCCTGGGGGTGACCGCCTCCTCGGGGCCGGGGATCGCGCTCAAGGCCGAGGCGATGAACCTGGCGGTGATGACCGAGCTGCCGCTGGTGGTCTGCGACATCCAGCGCGGCGGCCCCTCGACCGGCCTGCCCACCAAGACGGAGCAGGCGGACCTGCTGCAGGTGATGTTCGGCCGCAACGGCGAGTCCCCGATCCCGATCATCTCGGCATCCTCGCCGAAGGACTGCTTCGACGTGGCCCTGGAGGCGGTGCGCATCGCCACCCGTTACATGGTGCCGGTGGTGCTGCTGTCGGACGGCTACATCGCCAACGGCTCCGAGCCGTGGAAGCTGCCGCAGGTGGAGGAGCTGCCGGACCTGCGGATCGAGTTCCGCGCCGATCCGGAAGGGTTCCAGCCCTACCAGCGCGACGCCGAGACGCTCTCCCGCCCGTGGGCCGTCCCCGGCACGCCGGGCCTGGAGCACCGGATCGGCGGCCTGGAGAAGGAGAACGTCACCGGCAACGTCTCCTACGATCCGGTCAACCACGAGAACATGGTCCACCTGCGGGCCGAGAAGGTGGCGCGGATCGCCCGCGAGCTGCCGGATCTCGAGGTCTTCGGCGACCCGCAGGGGGGCGAGCTGCTCGTCCTCGGCTGGGGCTCGACCGCGGGCGCCATTCACGGCGCGGTCACCAGCGCCCGGCGGCTGGGCCTCTCGGTCAGCCGCGCCCATCTGCGCTATCTGAATCCGTTCCCCCAGAACCTGGGCGAGGTGCTCGCGCGGTTCGACCGCGTGCTGCTGCCGGAGATGAACCTGGGCCAGCTCGCCCTGCTGCTGCGGGCCCGTTTCCTCAAGGACATCATCACGCTCAGCAAGGTGCAGGGGAAGCCCTTCGCCCGTCAAGAGATCCTGGACAAGATCCAGTCGCTCCTGGAGTACAAGCATGCCAACTGAGACGCCGGCCCCGACCTGCTGCTGACCAAGAAGGACTTCCAGACCGATCAGGAGGTGCGCTGGTGCCCCGGGTGCGGGGACTACGCCATCCTTTCGGCCGTGCAGCAGGTCTTCCCCGAGCTGGGGATTCCGCGCGAGAAGTTCGTGGTCGTCTCCGGAATCGGCTGCTCGAGCCGCTTCCCGTACTACATGAACACCTTCGGCTTCCATACCATCCACGGCCGGGCGCCGGCGGTGGCGACCGGGCTCAAGCTGGCCCGGCCGGAGCTGGAGGTCTGGATCGCCACCGGCGACGGCGACTCGATGTCGATCGGCGGCAACCACCTGATCCACGTGCTGCGGCGCAACGTCGGGGTGAAGATCCTGATGTTCAACAACCGCATCTACGGTCTGACCAAGGGGCAGTACTCGCCGACCAGCGAGCTGGGCAAGAAGACCAAGTCCACGCCCGCGGGCTCGGTCGACTACCCGTTCAACCCCCTGTCGCTCGCCATCGGCGCCGGGGCGACCTTCATCGCGCGCAGCGTCGACATCTTCCAGAGCCATCTGCGCGACACCCTGCGCCGGGCCGCCCAGCACAAGGGGACGGCCTACGTCGAGATCTACCAGAACTGCAACATCTTCAACGACAAGGCGTTCTCCGGCCTGACCGACAAGGAGACCAAGGACGAGACCGCGCTCTACCTGGAGCACGGCAAGCCGCTGGTCTTCGGCAAGAACAAGGACCGGGGCATCCGCATGAGGGGGACGCAGATGGAGATCGTCGAGCTGGGCGGCGAGCTCAGCGCCGACGACTGCCTGGTCTGGGACGAGACGCTGGAGAACCCCGCGACCGCCTTCCTGATGGCGCAGCTCCAGCCGCCGCACTTCCCGACGCCGCTCGGCGTCTTCCGCGACGTCGAGGTGCCGACCTACGAAGAGCGGGTGATCGCGCAGATGCACACCGAGACCGAGCGGCTGGGCGTCGGCAAGCTGGAGGACCTCCTCAGGGCCGGGGATACCTGGACGGTGGGGGAGCAGCCGGCGAGCTGAGAAAAAAGATCGAGGGGCGCTCCCGCAGGAGCGCCCCTCGCGGCGCTTTTTCATACGGTTGGCGAGGCCACCGCTGTGGCCGGATCCGCGGCAATCCGAAGCGGCTCGGAGATCTCCGCCGTGCCGTAGCTCTCCGTGACCACCAGCGGGCACCGCCGGCAGGCCGCTTCCCCCTCTTGCAGCCACCAGCGACATGCCGGCCGGATGGCGCATTCAGGGAGGAGGTCCACCGCCTCGGGGAGCCGCTCGACGATCCGGGTCGCGAGCCGGCAATTGGTGCCGTCGAAATGCTGGCACCCTTTGCCAGCGCACGGTGCCGCGAAGCGAAAGACCTCGGTGGGAGAGACCGGCCCGGTGAGGGCCAGAACCTCCGGAGTGGCCGGTAGGGTCTGATCGAGGAAGGCCACCCGCGGCCGTTCCGTGGTGCCTTGAACGACCCCGAAAACCGAGCTGCCCGGCATGTCCGGACGTGCGCTGGGGCACTGGATGCGGCCCGTAGCGCTAGGCAGCTCAGAGGGTTGCAGTACCTTCAGCCGGTTCATGTCGGGAGCTCCTGGGAATCGCGTCAGGCCGCTGGATTAAACGCCACCGCCACCCGAGACGGGGCCGCCCGGTCCCCCCACCGGCCCCCTCGGTCCGAAACGATCGAGGTCGAACCACAAGCCGCACCAGATCCGGGGATTGAAGACGAAGCCCGTCTCCCGGTTTTCGTGCTCCTTGAGAATACGGAGCACCGCGGATGAGGTGGAGGAGACGAGCTGCTCCAGTGAGATCTGCTCGGCTCCACGAAGAGAGGCTTGGTCGGAAGCTTTATCCTGTGCCATGTGGACTTCTCCTTCGAGCCGGCCACCCGGCGGCATGCCGGGAGGTCTGGATATCTACCTACTCCTTCTTAGGCGGTACCGAGGGCGGGTGTGTTACATGAAGTCCTGATAGGACCTGCCGATCCCACTGCGCTACTCTGGATACATGGCCGACCTCCTCATCCTCGCCCACGGCGGCTCGTGGGACATGCGGTTCCAGATCTCCGCGCTGGCGGCGAGCACGGCGGCGGCGGGGGAGCGGGTGGATGTCGCGCTGTTCTTCGGCGCCCTCGACGCCTGGGTGCGGGGGCGGTGGGATGAGCTCGATCCGCAGCCGCCCGTCTCGGCCGAGCGGCTGGAGTCGCTCGCCATGCCGCCGCTCTCCGAGATGCTCGCCGCCGGGCGGGAGGAGGGGCTCATCCGCTTCTACGCCTGCAGCGCCTCGGCCCGCATGCTCGGGCTCGATACGGCCGCCGTCCAGGCCTCCGTGGATGCCTTCCTCGGTTGGCAGAGCTTCTCGCAGATGATCCGTGACGCCGGCAAAGTGGTCACGCTCTAGGGAGAGACTCCATGGAGACGCGCATCGCCTTCGTCGGCTCGGGGGTCATGGCGGAGGTCATGATCCGCGGGCTCCTCACCCACGAGCTGGCCTCGCCCGGCCGGATCTGGGCCGCCGGTCCCCGGCCGGAGCGGGCGGAGGAGCTCGCCGGCACCTACGGCATTCATGGCACCACGGACAGCCTGGAGGCCATCGACAACGCGGATCTGGTCGTCCTCGCCGTCAAACCGCCGACGCTCGCCAAGGTGCTGCGGCAGATCCGCGGCAGCCTGCGCCCGGACCACGTCGTGATGTCGATCGTGGCCGGCGTCCGCACGGCGGCGATCGGCGCCGCCCTGGGACGTCCCGCGGTCGTCCGCTGCGTCCCCAGCCTGCCCTGCCGGATCGGCCGCGGGCTGACGTTCTGGACGGCGACGCCCGAGGTCCCCGAAGTGGCGCGCGAGACCGTGCGGGCCGTGCTGGGGACCCTGGGGCGGGAGGTCTACTTCGCCGACGAGGCCCAGGTCGAACGCGCCACCGCCGCCTACGGCACCGGTCCGGCGCTGCTCGCCCAGTTCGTCAAATCCCTGGAGGACGCGGCGGTCTTCGTCGGCGAGCCGCGGCCCTCGCCCGCGAGATGCTGCTGGAGACGATCCTCGGCACCGCCGAAATGATGCTCGCCTCCGGCCGCCCCCCCGGCGAGCTCGCCGACGAGGTGACGTCGCCCGGCGGGCTCACCTCCCGGGCGCTGCACGAGCTGAACGAGGGGCGCTTTTCAGCGGTGCTCAACCGTGCGATCGAGGCCGCCTACCGGCGGACGCTGGAGATCGGCGATCAGCTCGACGCGCAGTTGAGGGCCGGAGCGAACGAAAACTCGTAGAGCCCCAGGGCGCTCCGAGCAGAAAATCTCCTGTATCCTCTCTAAAATCCACCCTGTCCACGCCCCGGAGGTCTCCGCATGGTGACCGATGCCGTCAGCGAACGCCCGCGAACCGAGGTCTCGATCCCTTATGGGGGGCGGCTCGCACTGACGCTCCTATTGCTGGCGCTCTACGTGCTCGGGCGTTTCGTACCGCTGCCCCTGGTGCACATGGAGGCCCTCGAGTCATCCCGGGTCCTGGAGCGGAGGAACCTGCTGATGCTGGGGCTCGAGCCCCTGATCCTGGGCTTCATCCTGGTCGAGCTGTTCGCCCTGATGACCTCGTCGGGCCGCCGCCTGCGGCAGAGCGGAGCCGCCGGGAGAGCCCGGCTCAACCGGGCGGCGTTGATCACGAGCCTGCTGATCGCGGCGGTCCAGGCGGCGGCGACCGCCAAAGGGTTGGAGCTCCTGTCCAGCCACGGCGGCGCCCTTGCCGTGGAGCTTCCCGGGTTGGGTTTCATGCTGGTCACGGTCCTTACCTTGACCGCCGTGACGGCCGCGATCTTCGCGATGGGCCAGCTCCTTTCCGCCTACGGGATCGGCAACGGATTCGCCCTGCTGTTGTTGACCAACGTCGGCGAGTCGATCTGGCAGAGGATCGCCACGGCTGGTGACATTTTCGAAGATTCCCTGATTCCGGTGCTGGGCCTCTTCCTGACCGCGGGGCTGATCGGGCTGGTGTTCCGCTTCGTCCGGAAGGCCGAGGACCAGTGGATCCCGGCGTTCCCGCAGGGCGTCCTGCCGGTTCAATGGAGCGGGCTGGGCGCGGCGCTCCTCGCCCTCCCCTGGTTGTTCGGCCCCTCCGAGTCCTTCGCACATTCGAGGATCGCTCCGATCGTGCTGGCGCTGGTCACGGTCCCGCTCTTCTCATGGCTGACGTTTCACCTGTTCAGCAGCCGCCCCCGCCTGGAGGCGAACCTGTCCGATCCGGACGAGTTTCTGGACGAGCTGGCGGCGGCCCTGCGGCGCCGGACGGTCTCCGCGACGGTGCTCCTGACCCTCGGCAGCGTTGCCGTGCTGGCCTGGCGGGAGTCTCAGCCCAACGCGGTCGCGTTCTCGTTCGCCTTCCTGAACGTTCTCCTCCTGGTGACCGTCGGGCTCGACCTCTGGGACCAGTACCGGTTCCAGCGGCGGGTCGGCGCGACGGCCCTCCTCGTCCAGCTCGACAACGTCCACTTTTCTTACCGCCTGGAGGAGAAGCTGCAGGAGGCGGGGATCGAGGCCCTCGCGCGCGGGCATCAATTCCGGTCGCTCTACTTCTTCTTCGGGTCGCTGTTCAAGATCGACGTGCTCGTCCCCGCGGAGCGGCTCGGCCAGGCCCGCTCGGTGCTGGCGGAGCTCGAGACGGCCCGCGAAATCAGAGCGTTCTAGGTCTGCGGCTTGCGCCGCACCGTCACCCGGATCGAGCCCTGCTGCACGGGCGCGGCGGTGACGTGGAGGCTCAGCTTGCCGCCGGCCGCGGCGTCGCAGGAGTCGATCGCGACCTTGAAGGGGTCCCAGGAGTCGCGGCGCCGGAACTCGCCGGTGGCCTCCAGGCCCGCGCAGCCGCCCAGGGTGGCCGCCGGGACCTCGACCTGGAGGCCGCGCAGCGGCAGCGGCTGCGCCGCGTCGTTCGAGTTGACGATCCAGAACTGCTCCGCGCCGGCGGGCGGATTCTTCACCCCTTCGATGTAGAGCCGTCCGGGCTCGATCACGTCGTAGGTCACCTTCCGGCCGGACAGCCGGACGATCACGTAATGCGAGAATCCGCCGCGGTCGGCAGGAGCGTAGAGCGGCGCGCCGGCGCCGCCGGCCACGAAGTAGTCGATGAAGCCGTGCTTCTCCGGGGGCTCGTGCCAGAAGATGTGCTCGTGCCCCGAGAAGACCGCCGCCACCGGATAGCGGGCGAAGAGGTCCTGGAGCTCCCAGGCGCGGGCGACCGTCGGATGGCCCCGGCCCGCCGCCGGATCGATGTAGGGGGACTGGTAGAACTCGGTGTGGGTGAACAGGAAGATGGCCCGCGCGTCCTCGTTGCTCGCGAGGTCCTTTTTCAGCCAGTCGAGCTGCGGGCCGGAGATCGCGTCCTCGTCGCCCGGCACGGCGGTATCGAGGGCGATGAAATGAACCCCGGCGTAGTCGCCCGATCCGTAGAGCTGGCCGAAGTGGCTGACGAAGACCTCCTCGGAGCAGCGGTTCCTGGCCGCGGGATCGGGGTCCGACCAGCAGAGCTGGTCGAGTTTCTTCGCGCAGTCGCTCGCCGTCTGGGTGCTGTGGATCTCGTGGTTGCCGGGGGCGTTGTAGAACGGGACGAAGCCGACCAGCGGCCGGGCGGCCTCGCGAAACCGCTGGTACTCCGCCTCGAGGTCGTCGCGCGTGTCGCAGTAGCCGTAGACGGTGTCGCCCGTCCAGAGCACGAAATCGGGCCGGATCAGGCCGATCTCGGAGAGGATCGTCTCGGCCACGCGCGGCATCGGCGCGTCCTTGGCGGTGGGCCGGTTGTCCCCGGCGACCACGAAGATCACGTCCTCTTTCGGGTCTCTGTCCTTGAGCTCGATGCCGGTGAAGCTGGTGAGCTTGCGGTCGGTCGCCGCGCCGAGGGGCGCCGCGAGGAAGAGCGCGAGAAGGATCAGGGACGGGGCTCCCGTGTTGCGGATCATCGTCGGACCTCTTGCTGAAAGGATGAGCCCTCGCGGGCGTTTGGGGGAGGTTATCACCGGCGGGTATGATAGGCATCCGATGCGCCGCCCGACCCCCACTCCTCACCCTCGCCTGCTTCGTCTGGGGCCTCCTCGCGTTCGCCTTCGCCGGCTTCGCGCGGGGAGACAGATGCGCCCGTCCATCTGCTGGCGCCGTGGGCCGGCGCGGCGCTCGCGGCCGGCTCGACGGCCGAGCTGGAGTGGACGCCGGGCGAGCGCTTCGCCGAGCTCCGGGAGGTCCAGGAGTGGGAGGCGTTCCTCAGCCTCGACGGCGGCGCGACCTATCCGGTACGGATCACGCCGCATCTGGATCAGGACCTGCGCCGGGTCCGCTTCCAGGTCCCGCCCCTGCCGGCGCGGGACGTCCGCATCCTCCTGCGCTTCGGCGACGAGACCCGGGAGACCGCCGTCGAGCTGCCGCAGCGGTTCGCGATCGCCGCCTCTCCGGGTCTGCTCCCGGCCCTCGGCAAGACCTTGCCGCTCGCGCGGTCGGCGTTCGCCCCGGGCGAGCCGGCCCTCCCGGGCCACGCCGGAGTCGTCGCCTGGGTGGAAGGCTCGCGCCGCGGCGGCGGGCTGCGCCAGGTGGTCGCGGCCGAGGCGCCCAGCCTGCGGTCGCGGCTCGCTCCTCCGGAGACGCACGGCGAAGCCGCCGTGCTCGCCTCCGAGCCGACTCCTCCCGAGTCTCCGGGTTCCGTGCCGGAGACCGGCGCCGCGCGCTCCGCCCGCCGGCCGCCGGGCCGCTCTGTCGCGCGCCGGGACCGGCCCCGCTCTCTTTCTCGACATCCTCCTCCTGATCCAGCGGCAGAACGAATAGATCGAAACCTTTGCCGTCTGTCTGGCGAAGGCGGGGCGCCCGTGCGTGGCGGCCCGATCGATCATCGTTCATTGCCCTGCTTTGCAGGAGGAGTTTCCCGCATGTCTTCTTTCAGGAATCTGTTCGTTTTCTGCGCTCTCTTCTGTCTGTTGCTCGCCGGCGCCCAGGCGCAGACGCCCGCGATCGGCGCCATCCGCGGCCAGGTGCTCGATCCGGCGGGCGCGCCGATCGCCGGCGCCGAGGTCACGATCACCAACGAGGCCACCGGCTTCACGCGCACGGTGCGCACCGACGCCCGCGGTCTCTACACCCTTCCCGAGCTGCCGTTGACGGGAACCTACCGGATCCGGGCCACGCGCGAGGGGCTCGCTGTCCAGGAACAGGCGGGGATCCAGCTCCGCGCCGGGCAGACGGCGGCGATCGACGTCGTCCTCAATCCCGCGGCGGTCGAGGAGGCGATCACCGTCTTCGGCGCGGCCGAGGGGGTGCAGTCCGGCTCGCCGCAGCTCGGCGACCGTTTCGACGCCACGAGGATCCAGGAGACGCCGATCATCGGCCGCAAGCTCACCTCGCTGCCGCTGCTCAGCTCGGCGGTGCGCTCGGCGCGCGGCACCGGCGACCTGTTCCTCAACAACACGCTGTTCGTGATCAACGGCGGCGGCCGGCGGCAGGCGGGCTTCACCATCGACGGCAGCACCGCCGACGACGCCTGGGGGCGGCAGACGGTGTTCACCAACATCCCGCTCGGCGCCCTCCAGGAGCTCACCGTCCTCACCAACGCCTTCTCGGCGGAGTACGGCCGCAGCGCCGGCGGCGCCATCAACCTGGTGACCCGCTCGGGAACGAACGACCTGCATGGCGATGTCGTGGCCCTCTACCGGCCCGGCGGCCTGCAGGCGGACGCGCCGGTCACCGGCCAGGAGTCGAGCGACGAGCTGAAGCAGGGGAGCGCCTTCTTCTCGGGACCGCTGATCCATGACCGGGCCTACTGGTCGGTCGCCGGCGAGTACAACGATCAGGATCGCGATTCGATCATCACCTCGCCGCTGGCGCCCGGCGTGTTCACCGGCCACTACAAGCAAAAGCTTTTCTTCGCCCGCGCCGACGCCGACCTGAGCTCGAGCAACCATCTGTTCGGCCGCTTCAATCTCGATCACTTCACCGACACCAATCCGCAGGACGTGGTGGGCGGCAACAACCTGCCGAGCGCGGGGAGAACCTTCCGGCGCGACACCGAGTCGGTCCAGATCGGCGATACCGCCGTGCTGGGCGCCAATGCCTTCAACGACGCGCGGCTGATCTGGCAGAACGGCGATCCGATCACGCAGTTCGATCCCAACACCCCCTCCACCCAGTTTGTCCGGCCCGGCGTCTCCACCGAGGGGGAGTCGCGCTACGCCAACCTCACCAACCGCCAGCAGCAGTTCGCCGACACGGTGTCGCTGTCGCTGGGGAGCCATCTCCTCAAGCTCGGCGGCGACTACATCCACTCCCGCTCGGGGGGGAACGGCCAGGAGTTCGGCTCGCCGTTCGTGCTCGGACAGTTCACCTTCAGGCCCGGGATCTCGCCGTCGACCCCCACCTCGCAGCTCACGATCAACGACGTGACGCGCTTTACCCAGGGTTTCGGCAACGTCAGCTACCGGGTGACCGACGATCTCTGGTCGCTGTTCGCCCAGGACGACTACCGCCTGCGCGGCAACCTGATCCTCAACCTCGGCGTGCGCTACGACCGGCAGGACCTGACCGGCGACGACGACAACATCGCGCCGCGGCTCGGATTCGCCTGGAACCCGGGCAGTCATCAGGGTAATAGGCCGCGGACCACGGTGCGCGGCGGCTACGGGATCTACTACTCGCAGATTCAGGCCAACACCGCCGCCGGCTGGGAGCTGGCCGGCCCGACCGGGTTCGTCACCATCGGCGTCGCGCCGGGGCAGTTCGGCTTCCCGACCTCGCTGGCGCCGCTGCCGGCCTTCCCGGCGGGGGCGGTGCTGCCGGCCCGCGACATCACGGTGCGGCCGGGTCGCGCCGGTTTCTACAATCAGTTTTTCGACGCCTCGCGGCTGCGCGGCGGCTACCCCGACAGCCTGAACAACCCGCGCACCCAGCAGGCGACGCTCGGCGCCGAGCAGGAGATCGGGAGCCATTGGTTCCTGAGCCTCGACGGCGTGCACGCGATCACCACCGACATCCCGCGCAACCTGGACCTCAACGCGCCGTCGGAGTTCGTGCGCACCGCCCCCGGGCAGACCCGCCCGGCGGCCACGGCCGACGCCACCCGTCCGATCGCTCCGGTCGCCAACGGCTACCGCCGCATCCTGGTGACGGTGGACAGGGGGGAGAGCCGGTACGACGGCCTGCAGCTCAACCTGCGGAAGAACTTCGCCACCCGCGGCGGCATGCTGCTCAGCTACACCTGGTCGCACACCCGCAACAACGTCGAGCCCGACGCGCCGGGCGGCGATCCCAACGACGCCAACCGGCTCGACAAGGAGTGGGCGGACAGCTTGCTCGACCAGCGCCATCGCGGCGTCCTCAGCGGCTGGGTGGGGCTGCCGTTCGAGCTCCGTTTCGGCGGCATCGCCGAATATGCCACCGGCCGCCCCTTCAACATCACCACCGGCGTCGACAACAACGGCGACGGCGCGAACACCGACCGTCCGGTGATCAATGGCCACGTGATCAGCCGCAACGCCGGCCGCGGCGACGATCTCTACCAGATCACGCTCTTCCTGGAGCGGGATTTCCCCCTCGGCTTCGCCACCCTCGGCCTGCGCGGGGAGGTCTTCAACGTGACCAATCACCAGAACGTGGTGGGCTACAACGGCGTCTACGGCAACGACCCCTCGGGTCAGCCGCTTTCGACCTTCGGCCAGCCGCTCGGCGGCCTCGCCAACGTCGATCCCGCGCGCCAGTGGCAGTTCCAGGCCCGGCTGCGGTTCTAGAAGGAATGACTACCGATCCTCTCCTCGCCGTGCGGGAGCTCGCCAAGAGCTACGGCCCGCGCCGGGCTCTGGACGCGGTGAGCTTCATCGTACGGCCGGGGGAGGTGCTCGGATTGATCGGTCCGAACGGCGCCGGCAAGACGACGCTGTTCGAATGCCTCGCCGGCGTGCTGCCCGCCGACGCCGGCGAGGTCCGCGGCCCCGGCGGCCGTCCCATCCCCCCCGCGGCACGGAATGAGGCGATGTTCTACGTTCCGGACGGCATCGCGCCGTGGCCCGACCAGGCTCACGGTCTCGGGAGGTTGGCGGCTCCCCGGTAGCCCGGGATTGAAATCCCGGGCTACCTACGGCCGTCCCTCCGGGACTCTCAGGAACCACGAAATCGTTTTGGAAGTCCCGGCCAAGGGACGACCGTCGGTAGCCCGGGATTTCAATCCCGGGCGGCGCCTACCCCAATTGCTGTACAATTTAGTCATCCACAAATTGCAGAGACGAGATAACCTTGGCGCCCTCCGGAAAGATCATCACCCTTGTCATCGCGGCCGGCAAGCAGACGGAAGCGCTCGTCCGCGAGCTTCTGGACAGCCTCGACGGTCCCCTGCGCGACCGCGTGAAGGTGGAGATGGAAAGAGAAGGACAAGGCGGAAATCTCCCTGTCCCTCCGGGGATGCCGAAGCCCTGACCCATGCGCTCCAACGCCTGCTGGAAACGGAAAGAAAAAAAAGCTCCCGGCGCTCCCATCGATCTCTCACCTCATCAGGGTTTTTCCCAGAAGGCTAGGGAGGCTCATCGCGCTCGGGGAAGCCCATACGGATCTCCTGGTCCGCGGGGCCGCGGCGCATCGGCAGACCCGCAGGGTTCGGCGCGTTCGAGGTCGACGACAGAGGCCGCCAAGGGTGTGGAGTTCACCGCTCCGATGCCTTCCGGGTTCTCGATTTCACCTGCCCCAAGAGGGCATGACGCCGAGGTGGCTGCCGCCGCCGAACCCCCGCGGGCCGATCCGCCGCGCAAGGCCTACGGCCTGCTGCAATGCCCGGAGACCGTGGTGGCGGAGGACGAGATGGAGCTCATCGTCGGCCTTTCGCGCGAGGCGCCGGCGGGAGTCGCGGGGCCGCCGCTCGAACGGCCGGAGACGAGCGTCGGGCCCTACACGATGACCATCCAGGTGATCGCCGAGGGGTTCACCCCGCGCGAGGGGGAGTCCTTCCGCCAGGCGTTGCCGGTCACCGCCGAGACGCCGTTCCCTACCGTCACGCTGCATCTGACCGCGGCCCCGCAGACCGCCGCGAAACAGAAGCGCGAGATCCACGCCTCCTATACCGTCGACGGCCAGCCGCTCGGCTTCGCCGTCCGCTATCTGACGGTGGTGCGCAAGGCCGGAGCCGCCCCGGAGGAGCCCGCCGCCGCCTCGGGCGTCAACGTCCAGGTGCCGTCGGCGATGCGCGCGGCCGATCTCACCGCCGTGATCCGGCGCCAGACGGGCTCGGCGTCGACCTTGCTATGGACCTTCGAGTCGCCACATCCGCTCGACCTCCCCGACAAGGCGATCCCGATCGAGATCGGCTCGGCGCCGCAGGACTTCGCCCGCCGGCTGATGAACGAGGTCAACAAGAGCCAGGGGCAGGAGGGGACCTACGAGCTGCTGATCGGCCGCGGGCTCGAGATCCAGCAGCACATGCCACCCGAGTTCTGGGACCTGCTGCGCGCCGCGAACGCCGCGGCGCCCGGGCTCCCCACCGTGCTCTTTCTTTCCCAGGACCCGTTCATCCCCTGGGAGCTCGCCGTTCTCGACGAGCCGCTGTTCGACCCGCAGGCGGCGCCGTTCCTGGGCGCCCAGGCCGTGGTCGGCCGCTGGGTCCAGCCCGGCGACCGGCAGACCCGCCCGCGGCTCCCCCCGCCGGCGGAGCTGGAAGTCGGGCGGATGTCCTTCGTCACCGGCGTCTACTCCGGCGCGACCGCCCCGCGGCGGCTCAAGGAGGCCGAGGCCGAGGTCGAGGAGCTGCAGACCGAATTCAGCCAGGACGGCCCGGCGGACCGGGTGACCAGGGTTGACGCCAAGCTCAGTGAGGTCCTCGCATGCCTGCGGCTCGATCCCGGCGCCGACCTGCTCCATTTCTCTCTCCACGGCCGCTTCGATTCTTCCGGGCTCGAGGACGGGTTGCTCCTGATCGATAACAAGTGGCTCATGCCCGCGCAGGTGAAAGGCACCAATCTCCGCCGCGGTCCCTTCGTCTTCCTCAACGCCTGCCAGGTGGGGCAGGGGAACGACGTGCTCGGCGTCTATGCCGGCATGGCCGAGGCGTTCCTCTTCGCGGGCGCGTCGGCCGTGGTGGCGCCGATCTG
The DNA here is from genome assembly GCA_963761645.1 of uncultured Acidobacteriota bacterium. Taxonomy (GTDB): domain Bacteria; phylum Acidobacteriota; class Thermoanaerobaculia; order Multivoradales; family UBA5704; genus DATARR01. The sequence goes on along the minus strand of CAVXIG010000049.1, from coordinate 52,447 downwards.
GTCGGTCGACGACAAGGTGGCGCACGATATCGCCCTGAGCTTCTATCAGGCGACCCTGCGCGACGGCAGCGACACGCCGGCCGCCGAGGTGCTGCGGCGGGAGCGCGCGAAATTCAATCGCGACCAGCAGGCCGCGACCTATCTCAGCTATCAATTTTTCGGCCACCCGGAGATGCGTCTCCGGCTGCGAAAGTGAGGTCCTGTCATGGCGGAAGAGCTCGATCCCACAGGCGGTCTGGTCACGGTTGGGAACATTCGCCTGCGCACCCCGGGGCTGGCCGGTGTCGCCGAGGTCTATCGCCCCGGCCCGGTAGCCGGCGCCACGCGGGATATCCGCGACGTCGAGCAGACGACCGACGCTTTTGAAACGGCGCTCCGCAACGAGAACGTCGAGCCGCAAGCGACGGTCGAGATCGCGGCTCCACGCGAGGTCGCGGCGGCGGCCGCGGTGCCGACCCGCTCGACGCCGTCGGACGAGCCGGCGATCGAGGCCCAGGTGCCATCCCCCAATGAGGACTACGGCCAGGTCGTGCTTTCGATCGACGAATCCGGGGCGATGACCTGGACCCTCGCCCGCGAGGAGAGCGGCGCCGTCGACACCACGACGCGCGGGGGCGAGCTGCGCACCTATCTCGTGCCGCGCACCGTCGCGCCCACGCCGGAAGGGGAGGCGGCGACGCGGAGCCTGGGCGGAGCCATCGGCAAGAAGCTGCTCAAGGTGCTGGTCTTTCCGCTGATCGATCCGATCATCGGCAAGATCGGCGAGGACTTCGCGAGCAAATGGGAGGCGAAGAAGCGCCCCTACGGCCTGCGCACCTTCACGCCGGACGATTACAACCAGGAAGCCGGCACTCCGATCACCCCGGAGCGGCTGCGACAGATGTCAGGCGGCCGTGCCCTGCTCTTCGTGCACGGCACCTTCAGCCGCGCGTTCTCCGCCTTCGGCGCCCTCTCCAGGCCGACGGTCGAGAAGCTGCACGAGATCTACCAGGGGCGCGTCTTCGCGTTCGATCACTTCACGATGTCCGAGGATCCGATCCAGAACGCCCGCTGGTTCGTCGATCATCTCCCCCCGAACCTCCATCTCGATGTCGACATCATCTGTCACTCGCGCGGCGGGCTGGTGAGCCGGATTCTGGCCGAAAGGCAGTCCGACCTGCCGCTCGGCTTCCGCACCCTGGACATTGGCAAGATCGTTTTCGTCGCCGCCCCGAACGCCGGCACCACCCTGGCGGACAGCAAGTACATGGGGGACTTCGTCGACTCCTACACCAACCTGCTGAACTTCCTGCCGAGCAACGGCGCGACCGAAATCCTCGAAGGGGTCATCACCGTGGTGAAGATGCTCGCCGTGGGAGTGCTGCGCGGTCTGCCCGGCCTGCAATCCATGGTGCCCAACGGGGGCTTCCTGACCCAGCTCAACACCAGCCCCGTGGGAATCGACAAATATTTCGCCCTGGCCTCGGACTACACCCCGACCGATCCCGGCCTCAAAGCCTGGGCCGCCAACCGCCTGCTCGACCGCATTTTCCAGAAGGCCGCCAACGACCTCGTGGTCCCCATGCTGGGCGTCTACGACAAGAACGGCAGCGGCTACTTCCCGATCGCCGAGAAGCTCGTCTACGGGCAGGGGGATGGCATCTCCCACACTACGTACTTCGGTGAGCCGCGGACGCAGGAGAAGATTCTGGGGTGGTTGGGGGAGGGGTGAGTCAATGAAACCAAAAGGCGACGAAGCGATGAATAAAAGACTTCTATTGTACGTAGATGCCGGTGGTACCTGTCGCTCTGCGATGGCCAAAGTCATAACTCAGAGAGTCCTGAAGTCGATGGACCTCGATTTCAAACTAGAAGTCGAAGCGGCAGCGCACGGTGATACTCCCAGTGAATCGGGCGCTTCTGCGGGAGCTCGCAATGCTCTAAAGAAAATTTATAGAGACGAAGCTGACCTGCTGGGAGATTATAGGGCAAGGTCTATGAGCGACTCTTTGAAGGAGCAGGCCGACCTGATCTTCGTCATGGAACCTCAATTTTTGAAGGACCTTCCACCTGAGAAAACGCTAGAGTTGAAGCCTTTCGTCGGGCTTAGCGGAATTGTTAAAGACCCCTGGCCCAAAGACGGCAATGACGGGTCGGAAGAGTATGATGCCGTCGCAACGGAACTGCGTGAAATCATTGAGGAGAATATTCAAGAGATAGTTGCGGCCGTGGAAGCCCGGGCCGTCGGCCGGTAATGCGGTGATGCGGCTAGGGTGGCTACATTGGGACGTCCCTACAAAAGCCCCGTCATTTCAAGGTTGATGGTGGTGCTAGTAGTCTGTCAGCCCAGGAATGACAGTTCCAGCATCCCCGCAGTACCGGGCCAAAGGCCCGGGCTCCTTTAGCCCAGGGCATCGCCCTGGGATCCGGGTGGACCCTGAAACTCCGGATGCGGCCTGAAAGGCCGCGCTAACCGTCGGTCCGGATTCACCCAGTCGATAGCGCGGCCCTTCAGGCCACAACAGACTATGAGGCGATGGCCTAATCCCAGGGCGATGCCCTGGGCTAAAGGAGCCCGGGCCGTTGGCCCGGTACTGCAGGGATGTTGGAATTTGTTATTCAAGCTTGCCAGGCCACTAGCTTTCGAATCGCAACTTGGGATCATGGCGGGCACGGTGGAGGTATTCAAGAAGGCGGCGGGCCAGGTCTGTGGTCACGTTCTCGCTCTCGGCGGCCTGCCGGAACAGGGCGAGCGCGGCAAGAACTTCGCGGTGAACTCCCTGCGCCTGGAAGATAGGCGTCATGTGTCTCGCGAGCGCCTTCACTTGGTCGGTACGCCCCTCCCGGGCGAGTATCGTTGCGAGCTCGAGGGAGACCAATGCGGTGTCGTAATGCATGTTCCGTGAGGCGAAGTCTGCCCGCACCTGGGTAAGGATCTCGATCCCTTGAGCGGTCCTGCCCAAGCCGTCCGCGGTGCGCCCTTCCACCCAGCGCAATCGAGCCATACTCAAATCATCATCCAGCCGAGAGAGAAGTGCCTGCACCTTCGGGAGCAGGGATTCTGCGGCGGCATACCGCCCCAGCTTGCTTAGATAATCCATGCGATTGTGTTGCAGCCATGCAAAGAGCTTGGGGTCCTGTTCCTGATCGATAAGCGAACTAGCCTCTCCGAGGACTTCTATGGCTGCTTCAAGATCGCCCAGTTCTTCCAGTGTCTTCGCCCGCTTGAGAAGAAGATATCCGGTTAGGGCGCCCCGCTGATCCGCCTCAAGCGCTTGGTCAAGGATCTCCAGGGATTCTCCAAAGAGTCGCTGATCCCGGCGAAGGGTCGCTTTGAGGCCAAGGCGCCGGCCTTCCTCCAGGAGTGTGACCTCACAGGTGGCACCCGCGCACCAAAGTTCGTCTGATCTATCAAAGGCTTCTTCTGCGCCTCGCAGGTCTCCCTGCACCCGGAGCGCATTGCCAAGAAAGGCCGTAGCGTAGCCGCGGAGCCTGCACTGCCAAAGTTCCTCTCCTACGACCAACTCGCCGATTTGGAGGGCGAGGGCCGCAAGGTGTACGGCGGTGGGAGCGTCGTGTGCTGCCTGCTTCTCACTCTCGATGCAGAGCAACTCGCAGAGTGCCCAGCTCTGGAAATCTCGGGATTCCTTGATGAGTGTCTCCCGGAAAGGGGGGGAGTACTTCTGAAGCCTTTTCCAGAGCGTCTGGGCACCTAGGCGGTCCTCGGGTACGGGAGTCTCTCTCGTCTTGCCTCGGCAAGCCTCACTTGCGGCGTCCTGGTGCCCGTGTGCGCAGGGGTGCTCTCGGATAAGGAGTGCAATCATCTCGGTCAATCGAGATACAGCCGTACCTACCTCGGTAGTCATCGACGCGATCTGCTCAAGGCGAGGATCAGAAGAACCATCGATCTCAGCAACGCGGACACGCCGGGTTTCGGCAGGAGCTCGATCGACACGAAGCGAAAGAAGAAAGAGCCGCGCCCTGTCCACATCCGAGAATCCGAAGCCCATCGTTTCCAGCAAGCGTATGAGGCTTGCAAGCTCCGGGAGCTTTTTCCCCATCTCATACTGGGAGATCGAGCTGGCGGGGATGCCCGATTCACGCGCCAGCTTGGCTTGAGACCAGCCTCGCCCGGTTCGAAGAACGGCGAGGATGAGCCCGAGATCCGAAGAGACGCTCGACGTGCCTGCTCCTCCCATATGGCCTCCAGAAATGACGTTCAAAGGAGCCGGCACGGTGCCCGCCACTCGAAGTTCCAGCTCTACGAGCCCTATTTTCGTACAGGGTGAACTCTTTTCTCAAGAAGGAAGTGTATTTTGGGGTCCTGGCGGAGCTGTCCGCCTCATAGGGCTAGCGAGTCATTGTCTTGGGTGAAAGATTCTTTGACTTTGGTGGATGGACGTCTACTGCGAGACACTTTCCTGGGGAGCCGGCTCGCCGGCGGCCGTGGTGGCACCGGTCCGCAGCCGCTCCAGAGGGGGACGTTATGACTCGCGCCCAAGCCCGGTGTGCCTTCGCTCTGTTCCTGGTCATCCTGTTCACGTGGCCGTTTGCCCTGCTCGCTCGCACTGACCTGAGAAGCCGGGGAGGGGCTGAGCGCCTCTCCTCGGAATCCAAGGGAGGGGGTGTTTCTGAGCTGTGGACTTTTCTTGTCAGTTTATGGGACAAGTCGGGGAGTTCCATAGACCCGAGTGGCAACCCTGGTGGGAGCACCCCGAGCAGTGCGCTTCCTCATAATGGTACGGAAGACGAAGGCTCCTCCCTTGACCCTAGCGGCCATGTTTGAGCCCTGAAGACCGCCCGCCGGAGCGCCCGCCGCTTCCACCGATTGAGAACGGAAGGCCGGTGCTCCGACGACTCTCCCGCGCCACGATGGCGTTTGGTGAATCCTCCGTTCCTTTCGGTGAACCGCCGGGTCCCGTGGTTTGACAGCGGAAAAGTCCTCTCTCTAGGCTGCCTTCATGGACGCACTTGAAATCCCGGTCCTGGAGACGGAACGCCTGCGGCTCAGGTCCTTCCGCAAGGGAGACATCGAAGGCTATGCGGCGATGAACGCCGATCCCGAGGTCTTGCGCTACCTGGCGGGGGCTGGAGCGGAGCCGTGGGACCGGGGGCGGTCCTGGCGGCATCTGGCCTTCCTGCTCGGACACTGGCAGCTCGGGGACGCCGGTATGTGGGCGGTGGAGCACAGAGAGACTGGCGATTTCATCGGCGTGATCGGCTTCGCCGCGCCGGAAGGCTGGCCCGGCTTCGAGCTCGCATGGACTCTGAGGCGGCGCTGGTGGGGGCGTGGCTATGCCACGGAAGGAGCACGGGCCGCGCTGGCCTATGCCTTCATCGCTCTGGAAAAGGCTCGCGTCATCAGCCTCATCCATCCGGAGAACCGGGCGTCCATCCGGGTGGCCGAGCGGATTGGTGAACGGCTGCAAGGCCACATTCAGCATTTCGGACGGGAGATGCTCTGCTACGGACTCGACCGGAAAGACTATCTGATAGAGAGGGTGCCGGCTGGCGGCGTGGCTCTGTGCGCTGAATGAGCAGGGTCGCCGGAGGTGTAAGAGCTCCTATCAAAACCGGCCCGTTGGGCCGGTTTTGATAGGAACTCTTAAGAACACCCCTGTGCCGTCGCTTTACGCCTTCGCCGGCGGGTTGGTCTATGATCAGGGTTTCCTCACCCATGATCTTCCGGAGGGTCTATGGCCTATGTCGTAGGGATCGTTCTCGCTCTTCTCGTCTCCGTCATGGCACGGCTGGTGGGCTTCGACCGCGACCGGGCGTTCTATCCGACGGTGCTGATGGTGATCGCTTCCTACTACGTCCTGTTCGCGGTGATGGGCGGGTCGGTCCATGCGATGGTCGTCGAGTCGCTGATCATGATGGTCTTCCTGTGCGTGGCCGTCCTTGGGTTCAAGGTCAATCTCTGGCTCGTCGCCGCCGCGCTGGCTGGCCATGGCGTCCTGGATTTTTTCCACGGCCACATCGTGACGAATCCCGGGGTGCCGGCCTGGTGGCCGGCGTTCTGTATGGCGTACGACATCTCCGCCGCGGGTTTTCTGGCATGGCTGTCCGTTTCCCGACCGGTCACCCGGGGAGAACCGTGACCGCTCCCCATCCATTGTAGACGCCGTCATGCAAGTCCGCTTCCCGGAGAAGATGCGTCCCAGCAGCGACGGCGGAGAGAGTGACAGGAGCCGTTCCGTCAGGGCGTCGAGCACGCCGCCCTCCTCGGGCGTGAAGCCGTAGCCTTGCCGGCTCGCAAGCGGCACGGCGAGCCAGGAGAGGTGAGGCATTCCCGGGTCCGGAGCGCGAAGGCCCACGTTGACGGCCGTGCGACGGATTTCGTCTTCCACCATCGAGTGGTAGACAAACCAGTGATCTTCCTCCGTTTGGCGGTCCCGCCCCCATCGGCCCCTCTTCGCCCCGGTCAGGCCTTCCGGCCCTTGGCGTAGATGGCCTCGTGGAAGGGCTTGCCCTTGCGGACGAGGTGGACCCAGCCGAGGTCGGCCAGCCGGCTGAGCGCGACCGCGGCGGTGCGGTCGGTGACCGGGCGGCGCAGCCGCTTCCCGAAAGTCTCGTTGACCTCCGCGGCCATGGCGGAAGGGGTGAACTTCTCGCCGTTCACCTTGCCCTCGATCACCCGGCGGATCATCCGGCTGATCGTCACCGGCGGGGCGGATTCGTCCGCGCCCTCCACCTTGACCCGGCGCACGACCTCTCCCGCCGCCTTCGCCGCGGCCTGGAACGCCTCGTAGCGCTGCCGGATGCTCTCCAACTCGCCCGCCCGCAGGGCGCGCTGCTCCCGGTGGAAGACCTCCTGCTGGGCATGGAAGGCTTCCTGGCCCTCGAGTTGCTTGACCTGCGCTTCCAGGTCGGTCAGGACCTGGGCGATGGAGAGATCCGAGCTCATCTGCTTCCTCCCGGGAATACGGCGTGACAGCGCGGGCTCCGCGGCTCTGCCGTATGCCCGCGCCGCCTCGGCGGCCCGGACGGCGAAGCAGCTCCCGAACTTTGCATCACGCCAGGTTCAGGTTGCAACAGTATCTCGACGGCGGGCCTTTCGTCCAGGCCGGCGATCTACCTGGGCTGACGTTGCTTCATATCCGTCGGCGGCGAAGCGAATTCCGGCCCGCTGAGCTGAAAGGCTCCAGAAACTACGCAACGTCTCGCCATGATGCTTCAAATCTCCGCGAGATGCTTCAAAGCCGGCCAAGATGCGACAACGTCGCGTAAGGATGCATCGTTTCTGCGCAGGTTGCTTCAATTGAATTGACGACGCTTCATATCCAGCGACTTTGCATCATCTCTGCTGGAGATGCATCGTCGCCGCTGGATATGAAGCGTCGTCGCGGGAGATGATGCATCGTCTGGTGACGTTGCATCATCGTAGCGGGAGGATGCTTCATCTACCGGGACGATGCTTCATCTCTGGGGAGGTTGCGACGTCTTCCCGGTAGGTCGCTTCATCTGCCGCCACGTTGCATCACGTCCAGGAGAGATGCATCAAAGACGGCCAGCCGGCGGCGCCCGTGTTCCCGGTCGGCAAGGATCGGTTCGAGTACGACATCGTCGAGGCCGCCCTGACCTTCGAGCGCGACGCGGCCGGCAAGGTGGTGGCGGTCGTCCTGCATCAGAACGGACTGGACAGAAGGGCGCCGCGGCGGTGAAGCGGCGCCTTCCGCCAGGAGCCGCGATCTGATTCGCGGCCTCAGAGGGTGTCTCGAAAGCCTCCCCGCCCGGCGATGAATCGCCGGGCTAGAAACAGCGCTCCCTGAAGGGAGCTTGAAGCCGGATTCATCCGGCGCTGTTCTTAGCCCGGGCATTCATGCCCGGGCCGAAGGCGTCGCGACTGACTTTCGAAACACCCTCAGTCGGCCCGGACCAGCGGCACGTCCACCAGGTGCTGCGAGAGGAACCAGACCTGGAGCTCGTTGGTCCGGACCACGTCGCTGACCAGGAGGTCGTTGGTGCCGTCGTCGCCGGCATCGTCGGCCTGGCCCGCCATCGAGCGCGCCTCTTCCAGGATGATCTCGTGGGCGTGCAGGAGCCGCGAGATCTGGACCGGGACCTCTTCCCGGCCGCGCGGGGGGCGCGGGATGAGCGTGGTCTCCGCGATGTCGGGCGCCATCGCCAGGCTGACCCCGCCGAGCAGTTGGATGCGTTCCGCGATCTGGTCGACGAGCTCGTTCTGCTCTTCGTAATGCTTGTCGAAGAGGAGATGGAGCTGATAGAAAGTGTGACCCGCGACCTGCCAGTGATGCTTCTTGTAGAGATCCCGCAGCGTGATCGTATCGGCCAGAACCTGATTCAGGTTCTCGACGCTCTGGCGGCAGGCCGTTTCGCTGAGCGCGATCGGCAGCTTGACGATCGTGCCGAAGGGCTGGATCTCCACGGACTTCTGACCGACCAGCGGCCGGGCCCGGTCCAGCACCTCGGCATTTTTCGACGGGGTCTTCGCCAGCGCCCCGGATTTTTTCGTTGGACTCTTCGATGCCACGTTCCTCGCCATCGCCCATCCTCCTCGTCTACGGATTGGTCCTTCCCCTCACACCGACGGCCGAAGCCACACGCTTCCTTGAAAGCCGGCAAGGAAAAGCGAGCATGACGCGTGCCAACCTGCTCCGAAGCCGCGGATCTTCAGAGGGGGCGCGGCGCGCCGAAGCCCGCCGCCTGGACGTGCGGCGGCGGCGCCTCGCCGCCGCCGTCCGCGTCCAGGTCGAGGAGGGGACGGAACGCGGCGGGAACCCAGCGCCACCTCCGCGCGTCGCACAGGATGCCATCATGGATCAACATCGAGACGCGGCTGTCCAGCTCCCGGCAGCGGCGGACGAGATCGATCATCGCCGAATACCAGAGCGGATGAATCCCCACGTGGCCCATGGGCAGGAATTCGATCAGCGCCTCGAAATACCGCTCCCAATCCTGCTCCTGGCGAGCCCGCAGGGCCAGCAGCCAGAGCCGCAGCCGGGGGTGGATCACCCGGGCGGCGCCGCGATAGCTCTCGATCCGTACGTTGGCGAGCAGCTCTCTCTCCAATCCGAGATCGGGGAAGTGGCGCAACGCGAGTGCCGCTTCATTGGCGACCTGCGAGATCATGTCGCGCCGCATCGGACGCGGGGTGCGGGCGCGGATCAGGTCGCTCCGCCAGGACCGGTGGACCGGCAGCTCGTCGCGAAAACCCTCGAGATAGGCGAGGATCTGGCCGGCCAGGGCCAGCGCCCGGCGCGGCTCTCCCGCCCGCAGGTCGATCCGCATCAGGTTGTTGGCCGACTGCACCCGGTGCATCTCGAGCAGGCTGAAGTCCGCGTCCGCCTCGAGTTGCAGGTCGGCCTCCATGGTGTTGCGGGTGCGGGTGCGCGCCATGTCGAAATCCCCGCGCCGGTGCTCGAAGTAAGCCTGGGAGGATTCGAGGAAGGTCCTGGCGAGCAGCTCCCCCTGGATCGAGAGCCCGCCGTGCGCCACCAGCTCCCAGCAGAGGTGGAAGAGCGCGGCGGATTCGTCCATGCGGCGAGCCCGGCAGAGGTTCAATCCCTGGTAGCTGCGGAACCAGATCTTCCGGATCGGCAGCCGCTCGCGGACCGGCAGCTTGGACCAGAGGATCTGCGGGATGAGGGCGTTGAACTCGGGGATCACGGCCGCTCCGGACGGGCTGTGGCCGCAGCAGTCCCTCCCGATACGCCCTGAAGATCCTTTCCGCCAGCCGGCTGTCCATTCCAGAACCCTTCCGCCGAGGGGACGCCGCCCCTCTCTTTCAAGGGTGCCTCGGGGGGCGCTCCCCGAGCACATCGGGCGAGGATTGGGAGAGAATGTGTGCTTTCGGGGAGGTGAACGCGATGTCCGGCACTCTGCGGCAAGGCGCCCGGGTCCTGCTCCGCCACCCGCGCGAGGAGGATGAGGGGGAGTTCATCGCTCTGGCGCGGAGCAGCCGCCGGTTTCATGCCGGCTGGGTCGCCCCGCCATTCTCCGCCGAGCAGTTCGCGGCCTATCTGCGGCGCAGCCGCGCGGATCACTTCGAGGCGCTGCTCGTCGCGCGGCGTGAAGACCACGCCCTCCTCGGCGCGATCAACCTGAGTGAGATCGTTCGCGGCAATTTTCAGAGCGCCTACCTGGGCTACTGGATCGGCGCCGCGCACGTCCGCCAGGGCTACATGCGCGAGGGGCTCGCCCTGACCCTCGATCATGCGTTCAAATCCCACCGGCTGCACCGTCTGGAAGCCAACATCCAGCCCTCCAATACGGCCTCGATCCGGCTGGTGAACAGCCTGGGATTCCGCCTGGAAGGGCTGTCTTTGAAGTATCTGAAGATCGGCGGGCGCTGGCGGGACCACGAGCGCTGGGCTATCTTGAGCGAGGAGTGGCGGGGGTGAGGGAAAAACCTGGAGGGAGGAAGCCATGCCCACCCGGAAGTCGGCCTCGAAAGAAGCCCTGAGAAAAGCGCGCCCGCTGGCGGGGAAGGTCGCGGTCGTCGCCGGCGCCACGCGGGGCGCCGGCCGCGGGATCGCCCGCATGCTCGGCGAGGCCGGGGCCACCGTCTACTGCACCGGCCGCGGCAGCCGGGAGAGGCCCAACGATTCCGATCATCATTACGCGCGCCGTCCGGAGACCATCGAGGAGACGGCGGAGAAGGTCCAGGCGGCGGGTGGCACCGGCATCCCGGTCCGCGTCGATCATGGCGTCGAGGCCGAGGTGGCGGGACTTTTCAAACGCGTCGAGAAGGAGCAGGGGAGGCTGGACCTGCTGGTGAACCTGCTCACCGGGCCCAAGATCAGCGACTGGAAACCCTTCTGGAAGCTCCCGCTGGAGCCGGGGCGCGCGATGTTCGACGCCTGGGTCTGGCCGCACGTCACCACCTGTTGGCACGCGGCGCCGCTGCTGATCAGGAACAGGTCGGGATTGATCGTCGAGATCACCGAGCACCCCAACCTCGGCTATGCCGGCCAGCTCTTCTTCGACCTGTCGATCATGACCCTCAAGCGGCTGGTCTACGACCTGGCGGAGGAGCTCGCGCCGCATGGCGTGAGCGCGCTCGCCATCGCGCCCGGCTTCATGCGCACGGAGGCGATCCTCGACCATTTCGGCGCCACCGAGGAGAGCTGGCGGGAGGTGGCGGAGACGAATCCCGAGGCGAGGAATTACGGTTTCGCCGGCTCCGAGACCCCCTGCTTCGTGGGCCGGGCGGTCGCCGCCCTCGCCGCCGACCCCCAGGTGTCGCGCAAGTCGGGAGGGGTCTACAGCTCCTGGGGCCTCTCCGAGGAGTACGGCTTCAAGGACATCGACGGCGCGCGGCCGCACTGGGGGCGGTACGGCGAACAGAATTTTCCCCATCTGTTCCGGGGGAAGACGCAGACGGGGTTGAGGTGGGAGACGGTGCGGGCGGCGGAGTGATCGGATGAAGAAAGAACCTTCCCTCGACGATCTCTGGGCTTCGGCCCCTCCCGCCACGCGGGTGTTTCAGCCCGGTCAGCTCGCGCATCTTCCCGAATCCGCCAGGCGCTATCTCGAGCACGCGATCGCCCCCGGAACGCCGCTCGCGTCGGCGGTGCGGCTGCGGATGCACGGCGAGATCAAGCTGAAGGGGTGGTTGCCGTTCACGGCCGAACAGGTCATCTCCTGGCATCGGGGGATGATCTGGAGGGCCACGGTGCGCATGCACGGTCTGCCGGTCACGGGCTTTGACCGCCTGATCGAAGGCGAGGGCGCCATGCGCTGGAAGCTCCTCGGGATCGTGCCGGTGATGACGGCCTCCGGGCCGGACATCACCCGTTCCGCGGCGGGCCGTGTGGAGGCCGAGTCGGTCTGGCTGCCGTCCGTCCTCTGCGGGGAGGATGTTTCCTGGACGGCGCCGGAGCCTTCGCATCCGCATGCGCGTGTCACCGTGCAGGGGGAGACCTCGGAGCTCGAATTCAGCGTCGACGAAAAGGGCCGGCTCACCTCCACCAAGATGCCGCGCTGGGGAAATCCGGAGGGCGCGGAGTTCCACGCCGTGGATTTCGGCGGGGTCGCCGAGGACGAGAAGACGTTCGGCGGCTTCACCATCCCGTCGCGCCTGCGGATCGGATGGTATTTCGGCACCGACCGGTTCGAAACGGAGGGCGAGTTCTTCCGGGTCACCGTCGACGAGGCGACGTACCGGTAAGGGCGGCGACCGCTGTAACGTCCTGCCTTCCTCCTCGCCTATAGGGGCAGGAGGATTTCCCAATGCGTGGAATCATGTCTTTTCTATTCGTGTCTCTGGCCGCCGCCTCGGCGGCGGCCGCGCCCCTCAGCGTCGTCACGGTGGCGAAGCCGGCGGTCAATTGCAAGTTCGACCCGTCCTGCACGATCCCTGTGACCGATACGGTCGCCAACTTCACCCTGCCCGGCACCTCGGGCAAGGCATTCCTGCAGTCGCGGACCTGGCCGGTGGGGAAGCCGGGCACGGTCGGAGTGGGGATGCACGCCTACGAGTACCGGCTCGACCTCACGCAGCTCGTAGGGCTTACGGCGGCGCCTTGCATCACGCAGTTGAAGCTCACCTTCGGCCCTGTCGTCTCGCTGGATTATGACGGCAACGGCGGGGTCGAACAGGTCTTCGTCACCACCGTGGGCGGTCTCGGCTCGGTGGCGCCGTCGTCGGTGGACAAGACGGGGAACGTGGTCACGTTCAACTTCAAGACGCCGGTCTGCTCCGGGTCGTCGCCGGGGAGAGGGGAGACGTCCTACTTCTTCGGGCTGGCCTCGAACCAGCCCGCCCACGCGGTGACCGCCACGGTGGCCTCCACACTGGGCGGCCCTCTGTCGCTGAATGCGCGGGCGCCGAGGGTCCGGGCCACGCACAAGCCGGGACCCAAGGCGCCGGGCCGGTAAAGCAGGACTCGATCTCTACGGGCAATCGCAGGTGCGCCTGCCGGTCTGGTTCCCGCCCTGCACCTGCTCGAGCTCTTCCGGCTTGAGCACCCTGTCGAGCTGGTCGAGGGTCTCGCGGGTGAGAGCGATCTTCTTCGGAGCCTTCTTCATGATGTCTCCTTTCGGGTCGATGGCGCCCGGAAGATTCCACGGCGCCTGCCGGCCGTAGGAGTGGAGTTATCTGCAAAGATCGATCCGTCTACTCGACCCCCGGACCCAGGGCGTTGCCCTGGGCTGAGGGAGGGCGGCCCGTTGGGCCTCAAACAAATTCCGGCTGGGGTGGAAGGGCCAAAGGCCCGGGCTCCCTCAGCCCAGGGCAACGCCCTGGGTCCGGGAGGCTACGCACGGAACCGATTTTTGTGGAGGTCAGGTCTTGTCGTCGGCGTTCATGATCTGCAAGCCAGCGTCCGTCTAGAGAGGCTATAATAGCGGTAATGCGGGATTCCGCAGGTGGATAGCCCATTGGGGCTAGCGTGAAGGGGCTCCCGCAAGGAGCCCTCTTTCATATCAGTCGCCCCTATCTACAGCCTCAGGCCTGGGTGTTTGGAAAGTTAGCCCCGTAAGGGGCGTGGGCATAAAGCCTGGGGTTTCAACCCCAGGAAGCGAGTCCCTCCAACCCATCGAGCCCCGAAGGGGCGTAGGCAGCGCGGCTAGGATCGGCCAGTTGTCTGCCTACGCCCCTTCGGGGCTCCTGGAGAGGAGGTGGGCGCCTTACCTGGGGTTGAAACCCCAGGCTTTATGCCTACGCCCCTGCGGGGCTGACTTTCCAGCCACCCACTCAGATCTCCCGCGCCAGCCACCGCGCCACCGCCATCCGCCGCTGGGTGTGGCGGACTTCCCGCAGGTAGGCGCGGCTCTTGACCCCCGGGTGCCAGCTCTTCGGGCGGGGGAGGCTGGCGGAGAGCTCGGCGGCCTGGCGCTCGCTGAGGCTCGCCGCCGACCGGCGGTAGTAGTGGCGGGCGGCGGCCTCGGCGCCGTAGATCCCCTCTCCGAACTCCGCCACGTTCAGGTAGATCTCCAGGATGCGCCGCTTCGACAGCTTCTTTCTCGAACTGGCGGGTGAGGATCGCCTCCTTCACCTTGCGCAACGGGTTGTAGGAGCCGGAGAGCCAGAGGTTCTTGGCCACCTGCTGGGTGATCGTCGAGGCGCCGCGCGGGATCGACTTCTCCCGCCAGGCGTCCTGGAGGGCGGCCCGGATCTCGGCCTCGTCGAAGCCGTTGTGGGAGAAGAAGCGCATGTCCTCGTTGACCAGCACCGCCCGCTTCAGGCTGGAGGAGATCCGGGAGTAGGGCACCCAGGTCCACTCGACCTCCTTCTTCGGCCCGAACAGCCCCCACCCCTGGTAGCGCGCGATGAAGGCGGTGGTCCGCGGGTGCCGGTCGGTCAGGGCGGAGACGTCCGGCCAGTTGGCGGCCTCCCAGGCGAGCCAGGCCGCGAGGAGGCCGAGGATCGCGAGGAAGATCCGGCGCCCGCGGCGTCGCGGAGGTGGGGGTTGCGGGGAGGACAGGTCGGCCACGGTCGAGCGACATCCTATCGAAAGGGAGCCATGGTGCGAAAGTTGCTATATGCTCTGGTGGCATTGATGGCGACGTTCACGTTCCGACAAGGAGCCGCGATGAAGAAGCGCACCCTGGGTTACCCTCTCGCCTTTCTGTTTCTGCTCTGCCTGAATCTCGCGGCTCCCCGGCGATCTCGCCGCGAGCGACGTGCGACCGCTCGGGTTGCGGGCGCGCCTCCTGCGCGACCCCGGCCGCGCCGGCGCCCTCGGACCGCTGGGGGGGCCTGCGGCCGGTCAGCACCTATACGACCTGCGGCCCGTTCGGGCCGGCCTTCTGCACGGATTCGAGCGCCTTCCTCGAACAGCAGCAGGCCTACTCGAGCTTCCCCTGGTTCATGTCGCTGGACACCGAGAACCAGTACCTCTTCATCGCTCTCTCGCACGGGCTCCAGGTGTGGGACGCGCACAGCGCGCTGCCGCAGCCGCTCTCCCAGCTCTCGTTCCGGGCCTTCCCCGATCTGGAGCAGCAATCCGGAGATCAAGTGGCCGCTCCAGGACGTGGACGCGCCGGCCAACGTGGACGACGAGGTGGCGGTCGCGGGGACGTCGGGCATCGGCATGGCGATCATCGACCTGACGGACAAGACCAGCCCGAAGCTCCTCTACCAGAACCACAAGAAGGAAGGAAACCAGGTCTACGCCGCGACTCTCGCCGGGCGGCGCTACGCCTTTCTGGCGGCGCCGAGCGGCGAGCCGAGCGGCGGCCTGTACTTCTATGACATGACCCAGGCGAAGCTCTACAACGGCTGCTTCGAGGCGGTTCCCGCCATCGGCGAGGCGGTCCAGTGCCCGGGGGTCTTTCTGGGACGGCTCGGCTCGAAGGCGCCGAGCTTCGTCGACGGCGTGGATCAGTTCGTGGCGGCGAGCGCGGGCTCCTCGCGCGGCTTCGAGATCTGGAATCTCGCCAATCCGGCCAGCCCGCAGCTCGCGCTCTCGGGGCTGAACGACCGGTCGGTCAACGGCATCGCCCTGTGGAAGCAGGCGGGCGCCTACTATCTCGCCGCGCGGACCTCGGCCTTCGAGCCCGCCGCCGGCCGCGAGGTGCACCGGCTGTCGATCTACGACGTGAGCTGCATCGCGGGCTCCTGCTCGGGGCTCGGCGCGCCGCTCTCCAACGGCGAATACAACGGGCAGGGGACCGAGTACCTCGATTTTTCCCGCAGCGACGGCATGCCGTTCCTCTACCTGGGGACGGACAGCCGCTGCTCCAACGACACCCAGCACGAGTGGCTGCTCGACGTCAGCAATCCCGCGGCGCCGCAGGACATCTCGCCGTTCAACTACTGGGGTTGGTACTACCGGAGCGGGCCGACGGGCTTCAACCTGGTGGCTCCCCGCGGCGGCAAGTTCGTGGGCGGGATCTTCTACCGCGCGGCGCTGTCGCTGTTCGATTCCCACCAGCGCACCGGCCTGACCGGCGGCGGCGGCTCGGCGATCGACCTCGCCGGCCCTGATTCCGGCCAGGTCGGCGCCCTGTATACGTTCACCGCCACGGCGACCGGCTGCACGCCGAACCCCAACGGCTGGACGTGGAGCGTCGCGGACGGCGCGATCGCCGGCGCCGCCACCGGGCCGCAGATCGCGGTCTCCTGGTCGAACCCGGGGAACAAGCCGGTCTCGGCCACCAACTCCGCCTGCGGCAGCGCCCTCGGGCTCAAGGGGGTGACGATCTCGGGGACCGGGGCGCTGAGCGCGAGCTTCAACTACTCGCCGAGCTCCCCCCAGCCCGGGCAGGTGGTCACCTTCGACGCCAGCTCCTCCACGGGCGGGCCGACCCAGTACACCTGGGACTTCGGCGACGGCACGTCGGCGGTGGGCAAGATCGTCACCCACACCTTCGTCACCGCCGGCGGCTACAACGTCCTGCTCACGATCAGCCGTCCCGGCTCGTCCGCCCAGGCCAGCCGGGTGGTGGCCGTGGTCTCGACCGCGCCGCCGCCGCTCGACGGCACGTTCCAGACCAGCGCTCCGTGCCAGAACCAGTTCGGCTTCACCCAGTGCGAGGCGAACGCCGGGACCGCGGTGAGTCTCACCGCCAATGCCACGGGCAGCGTGACCTACGCCTGGGACTTCGGCGACGGCGCCACGGCCTCGGGCCGCTCGGTGACCCACACCTGGGCTCAGGCCGGGAGCTACGCGGTGACTCTCACCGTGAGCAACGGCCAGACGTCGAGCAGCTCGAACAAGACGTTCCAGATCAGCTCGACGGGCCCGGGCCCTGGTCCTGGCCCCGATCCCGGACCCGAACCGGCGCCGGGGGTGCTCCTGCCGTGGATCGCGGAGACTTCGGGAGCGCTGGTGCAGACGACCGATCTCTACGTCTACAACCCGGGGGCCCTGCCGGTGACGGTGGTGATCGAGTTCCGCAAGCGCGGCCTGACGGAGGCGGCGCCGCCGCGGGCGACCCGCACGATCGGGCCCGGAGCCACCCTGTTCCTCGCCGGCGTGCTCGAGGAGCTCTTCGGCCGGGAGAACGTGAGCGGCTTCCTCTCGATCACCCCGCAGGGGACGGTCGCCGTGGCGCCCGTCGTGGCCTCGTTCAACGCCACCACCCAGGGGGGAGCCAGGTTCGGCCAGACCGTGCCCGGCCTGACGCTGGGCGGCTCGGTGCCGTCGGTCCAGACGCTGGTCGGTCTGACCGGCGACGCCGAGCGGCTCTCGTACTTCGGCGTCAGCAATCCCGGCGCGGCGCCCGCCACCTACCGTGTCCGCTTCTTCAACGCCGCGGGGGCGCAGATCGCCGTCACCCCGGTGCTGACGCTGGCGCCGTTCGGCCAGCGGCAGTTCCAGTCGGTGGAGATCAGCGGGACGTACGGCGTCTCCGGCCGCGACTACCGCGTCCAGGTGGAGACGATCACCGGCGGTCCGCTCTATCCGTACGCGTCGGTCATCCGGCTGGCCACCCTCGATCCGTCCTTCCTCGAGGCGGCGGTGACCAAGACCTTCCGCGCCTATCTGGTGGGGGCGCTGTCGGCGCCGGGCCCCTTCGGCAGTCTCTGGCGCACCGACGTGGTGCTCGCCAACCCGGGCGCCCAGGCGCTCCACGCGGACCTCTCGTTCACCAGCGTCGGTCCCCTGGCGCAGCCGACCGCGCCGGTGTCGCTGACCCTCCAGCCCGGGGAGACGCGGCGCCTCGCGGACGTCATCGACGGCCAGTGGCACATCACCAACGCCATCGGCATCCTGACGCTGGTCAGCCGCGAGCCCTCGGGCGCGCTGCCGGTCTTCCAGGGGGAGAGCTACAACAACGCGCAGCCGGCCCGGCGTTTCGGGCAGTCGCTGGCGGCCCTGGGGGATCCCGACGCCGCGGCGGCGTCGCATCAGGTGGTCCTGACCGGCCTGCGGCAGGACGCCGCCTACCGGACGACGCTCTGGCTGTTCAACCCGTCGGCCAGCGAGGGGGGCGTCTACGACCTGATCTACCGGGCGCTCGACGGCTCGGTGCTCGGCCGGCTCGACGGCATCGCGCTCGCCCCGGGCCGGGCCCGGCAGCTCAGCCCGAACCAGCATCCGATCCCGGCGGCGGGCGTGGCGGGGGGCTTCACCGTGCAGGCTCTGGTGCGGTCCGGCCGGCTGCTCGCCGCGGGCCAGGTGGTCAACAACGCCACCAATGACCCGGCCTACGTGCAGGGGGCGCCCCGATGAGGGCCGGTAGGTCCCCGGGCGACTCAGTGGTAAAATGCTATGACTTGAAACATCGAGCCCCGGCGCCAGGCGCTCTGCAGCAGCTCGAAAAGGAGATCAGGATGCAAGGATTCTTCGCTCCCAGACGTCAGGCGGGACGGCTCGCGCTGGCGATCGGCTTCGGTGCCCTGCTGGCGTCGAGCACCACCGGCTGGGCCGCCCAGCCCCCGGTTTCCAACGACCCGGCCGAGACCTTCGGCGTCCAGGGGCCCGCGCTCCACAAGGCCCAGAAGACGGTGCGTCCCACTCCCGCGGAGAAGATGGGCATCGCCCTCGGCAACCTGCCGGAGGTGCGCCTGCCGGCGGTGAACCGGGAAGGGCTCCTGCGCGAGGACGCGCTCGTCGAGCGTGGCCCGCGGGTGAAGGCCCTCCGTTTCGGCGTCGGCCGCAGCCTCCAGGTCTCGGTTCAGGACGGCAACTGGTATGACGCCGCGGGCGGCCGCCGTCTGTGGGCGGCTGAGATCGCCTCGACCGAGGCCCTCGGCCTCCGTCTCCATTTCAAGAACGTCCAACTGCCGGACGGCGCCGAGCTGGCGGTCTACTCGACCGCAACGAGCGGCATCGCCAAGAGCGGCTACTCGCGGTTCGACCCCGACCGCAACGTCGAGTTCCACGACGCCTCTGGCGACTGGGGCCGGCGATTTCTGGACCGGCTCGTTCTTCGGCGACCGGGTGCGCATCGAGTACCTGGCCCCCGCCGGAGCGGACGCCGGCGCGCTGCCGTTCGCGGTGGACAACCTGCAGCACTACTACCTCGATCCGGTGGACAAGGTGGCCCGCAGCCTGGTGGGCGAGAAGGCGGCCGGCCCCTGCCACAACGACGTGACCTGCCACCCCGAGTGGGCGAACGTGGCCAAGGCGGTCTCCGGCATCAGCTTCGTCGACGACGGCGGCAGCTTCTTCTGCTCCGGCCAGCTCATCAACGACAACGCGCAGGACTTCACCCCCTACTATCTGACCGCCAATCACTGCATCAGCACGCAGGGCGCGGCGGGATCGGCCGAGTTCTTCTGGCTCTACCAGACCGCGAGCTGCAACGGCAACCCGCCGTCGATCGGGAGCGTTCCGCGGTCGAACGGGGCGACGCTCGTCTCCCACAACCCGACCTCCGACTACTCGCTGATGATCGTCGAGGGCGCGCTGCCGGACAATCTCTACTGGGCCGGCTGGACGGGGAAGGCGGTGCCTGAGGGCACCGACGCCGTGGCCATCCACCATCCGGCGGGCGACTACAAGCGGATCAGCTTCGGCTTCAAGGACAACGCCGCCGCCTGCTATCGGTTCCAGGGCACGAACGGGCTGCAGGTGCTGCGGACCTCCTGGACCGACGGCCCCACCGAGGGGGGCTCCTCGGGCTCGGGGATCTTCCGGGCCGACACCCAGCAGCTCTACGGCCAGCTCTACTACGGCCCGTCGTCCTGCGGCGAGGAGACGTTCGACTGCTACGGCTCGTTCGTCACCACCTACTCGAAGATCAAGAAGAACCTGACCGGCGGTCCGGACGACAACTCGGAGCAGAACGACTCCTGCGCCAAGGCGAAGACCGTGAAGGCCGGCACCCTCAGCAACCGCGTCGTCAAGGTGAACGACACCGACTGGTACAAGATCAGCGTGCCGAAGGGCAAGACGGTCACCATCACGCTGAACTTCGACAACTCCAACGGCGACGTCGAGCTCGAGACGTTCACGAGCTGCTCCGGCGGCGAGCCGCTCTCCACCTCGACGGGGACCGGCAATTCCGAGTCGCTCTCCCTGACCAACGACGGCGCCAAGCCGGCTTTCGCCTACTGGCATGTCTTCCTGAATTCCGACACCCGGAACAACTACGACATGTCGGTCTCGATCCACTAGCAGAACCGCATCCATCACGCCGGGCTCGGGCTTGTCCGGGCCCGGCGTTCCCAACCTTCTCCCTTGCCCGCGATCTCCGTCCCCCTGCACGCTCCCGAGCTGGCGCCCGGCCTGTGGGTCCAGGGGCCGGAGGTGTCGATCCGCGTTCCCAGCGCGGCCGCGTCGTGCTGGTGGACTTCTGGGAATCCACCTGCCTCAACTGCCTGCGCACGCTGCCGTACTTCAAGACCTGGCACGAGCGCTACGCCGGCCGCGGGCTCGCGATCGTCGGCGTGCACACGCCGGAGTTCGAGCTCTCCGCCGATCCCGCCCTGGTCGCGGCGGCGGTGCGCGACGAGGGGATCCCCTACTCCGTGCTGCTCGACGCCGATCGCGCCACCTGGGACCGCTTCGCCAACCACTACTGGCCGTCCCGGTATCTGATCGACGCCCGCGGCTACCTGCGCTATGAGCGCTTCGGCGAGGGGGCCTACGGCGAGACCGAGGACTGGATTCAGCGCCTGCTGCGCGAGGCCGGGGATACGGCGCCGATGCCCGGGATCCTCGAACCGGTGCGCGCGGAGGACCGGCCCGGGGCCGTCTGCCATCCGGCGACCCGCGAGACCCATCTCGGCTTCCACCGCGGCCGTCTGCTGGCCGCCGAGGGGTACCGGCCGGGCGAGGAGGTGAGTCACCGGGAGCGCGAGGAGGGGCCGGCGCCGCCGGGGATGTTCGCCGCCCGCGGCCGGTGGCTCCACGAGGCCGAGTTCCTGGAGGCCCGGGAGCCGGGAGCGGAGCTGGATCTGGTCTGCGACGCGGCGGGCGTGAACCTGGTGCTGGCGCCGGCGGGGGAGCTGGAGATCGAGGTGGACGGCGCGCCGGTCGCGGCGGCGGAGCGCGGGGCGGACGTGGTGGAGCGGGACGGCCGCACCTTCGCCGTCTGGGAGCGCGGGCGGCTGGTGCGCCTCGTCGACTCCGCCGAGTTCCGGCGCCGGCGCCTGGTGCTGCGCTTCCCGCGGGCGGGGGTGCGGGCCTATGCGTTCAGCTTCTCGACCTGCGTCAGCCCGCCGCCGCCTTCTGATACTGCGGGTGAGTCTTGAGGAAGCTCTGGATGTAGGGGCAGCTCGGGCTGGAACCTGCCGCCCTGCCGCTGGATCTGCTCCAGGGCTCCGGTCACGAGCTGCTCGGCGACGCCGTGGCCGCGCTGCTCCTCGGGGACGAAGGTGTGCAGGAGGTCGTACACGTCGCCCGACTTCTCGTATTCGATCTTCGCCTCCTGGCCTTCCACGGTGGCGTAGAACTTTCCCGCCTTCTCGTCGTTCTTCACTTCCAGGCTCATTGCTGTCTCCTCTCGGCTGCCAGGGCTGCCAGACGCTCTCCGGCCAGCCGGTCCGCGGCGGCGTGGGGCGGAATCCCCTCCGCTCGGGCCAGCCGGAGCACCGCGAGCAGGGTATCGTAGATCCCCGCGATCCGCTCGCTCGTCTTCTCTCCGCTCCAGCCCAGGATCTCCCGGCCGCCGCTGATGACGCCGCCGGCGTTGGCGACGTAGTCCGGGACGTAGAGGATGCCCCGGCCGCTGCAGCCGGTCGCCGTCGCCGTCCTCCCGGAGCTGGTTATTGGCGGCGCCGGCCACGATCTCCACGCGCAGGCCGGGGATCGTCCCGGCGTTCAGGATGCCGCCGAGGGCGCAGGGGGCGAAGATGTCCGCCTCGATGTTCTGGATTTCCTCGGGATCGACCGCCGCCGCTCCGGTGGCCTCCACCGTCCGCCGGACCCGCTCGGGATCGACGTCCGCCACCAGCAGGCGCGCCCCGGCCGCGGCGAGCTCGCGGGCGAGGTGGAAGCCGACATTGCCGCAACCCTGGATCGCCACCGTCCGGCCGGCGAGATCGTCCGCGCCCCAGCGTTGGAACGCGGCGGCTTTCATCGCGCGGACCACGCCTTGGGCGGTGTAAGGGGAAGGATCGTCGAGGATGCCGGCGACGTGCCGGGTCTCCTGGCGGATCGTCTCCATGTCCGCCGGCTGGTGCCGACGTCCTCGCCGGCGGTGTAGAGGCCGCCGAGCCGCTCGATGGCTTGGCCGTGGGCGCGGAAGAGCGCCGCGCGGTCCGCGGTATCGACAGGATCGCGGGGATCGCGGAGGATCACGGATTTTCCGCCGCCCATGGGCAGCCCCGCCATGATGCTCTTGAACGTCATGCCGCGAGACAGCCGCAGGGCGTCCGCCACCGCCTCCTCCTCGCCGGCGTAGGTCCAGTAGCGCGTGCCGCCCACGGCCGGTCCCGCCACCGAGCTGTGGATGGCGATCACCGCCCGGTAGCCGGCCTCGGGGTCGCGGCAGAAGACGACCCGCTCGTGATCGGTGCCGGTGGCGATCTCCTCCAGCGTGAGGCTCATCCACGCCTCCAGCGCTCGCGGACACGGACCGCCACATCGGAGAAGTCGCTGAACAGGCCGTCCACGCCGAGCGCGAAGAACTGCTCGTACTCCCGCTCCGGATCGCCTCCGTACTCCGCGGCGAGGAATGTGCCGTCGCTGCGGAACGTCCACGGGTGGACCAGGAGCCCGGCGCGGTGGGCGTCGTCGACGAGCGCGGTGGGGGGGAGAAGCCGGCCGCCGGGGTCCGCGGGAACGATCATCCGCTTGTCCGGGCCGATGCCGTCCGCGTAGGTGGCGATCTCCGCGAGGCCCGCGGGAGTGGCGAGGTCCTGATAGGTCCTGGCGTCGCCCGCCACGGCGAAGTCCCACGGCTGCCCCGCGGCCTCGAGGAGCTGGATCAGGGGGAGATCGGTCACTTTTCGCAGCTCCTGCAAGATTTCCCACCTCGAAGGATTGGATGTAGACCGGCAAGCCCGCGTCCCGCAACTCGGCGAGCAGCGGCTCCTCGAGCGGGATCCCGAGCGAGCGGAAGTAGCTGGGATGCTTGGTCTCGGGATAGACGCCGATCGTCCGCCCGGTCTCGGCGCTCTTCCGCCGCGCCAGCGCGAGCACCTCGGCGAAGGTCGGCACCTCGAACCGGCCGTTGAATGATTGATCCCGAAACGGCAACCGTCTCCCTGGCGCGCAGCGTCTTGATCTCGGCGAGCGTGAAGTCTTCGGTGAACCAGCCCGCGACCTCGCGGCCGTCGATCCGTTTGACCGTCCGCCGGTCCGCGAGTTCCGGATGATTGGCGACGTCGGTGGTCTCCGAGATCTCGTTCTCGTGGCGGGCGATCAGGACGCCGTCCTGGGTCGCGACCAGGTCCGGCTCGATGAAATCGGCGCCCATCCCGATCGCCAGCTCATACGACGCCAGCGTGTGCTCGGGCCGGTAGCCGCTGGCGCCGCGGTGGGCGATCATGATGGGTATGAGAGAACCGGCAGGTCTCTTTCCCATCGGTCAGAGACCCGCCAGCCGCTCGTACTCCTCCGGCGTATCGACGTCCTGCACCACCCCGGCGTCCTCGACCGCGATCTCCAGCAGCTCCGCCGCGTGCCGGTCGCGGAGCTGCCGCAGGCCCACATTCGGATCGAGCGTGTCGATCTCGGGGATCAGCGCCGGGGCGATCGCCAGCGGATGGCCGCGCCGGCCCTGGAAGACGGGCTCGGCGATCGGCGCGCCGGACTCCCGCATCCGGCGGAGCAGCTCGGCGACGGTCTCGGCCCGCAGGTTGGGCAGATCGGCGGGGGAGACGAGGAGGATCGCGCCGCGCCGGGCCAGCTCCGCGGCGCCGCCCAGGGCGGCGATCCCCTCGCGGATGGTGGAGAGCATGCCGCGCTCCGGATCGGGGTTCACCGCGCTCTCGATGCCGGCCCGCCGCGCCCAGCCCCGCAGCTCCTCGTCGTCCGGAGCGGTCACCAGCACGATCTCTCCCACGCCGGCTCCCAGCAGAGCGTTGACGACGCTGCCGACCAGCGGACCGCCCTTGAAGGGGAGCAGGAGCTTGGGCCGGCCCATCCGGCGGGAGGCACCGGCGGCGGGGAGGACGGCAACGGTTTCGGTCATGAGAGTCGGGTCCTCCAATCCGGCGGGCCAGGACGAGCGTCCGGTCGTCCGCGAACGGCACGCCGCGGGCGAACTCCTCCAGATCCCGTCCCGAGGATCTCGGGCAGACTCTCACAGGTCTCGCCCCTGGCGCTCAGGCAGACCTCCTGGAGGCGCTCCAGGCCGTACTCGTTGGCTTCCGGATCGGCGGCCTCGACCAGCCCGTCGGTGTAGAGCACCAGGACGTCCCCGGGGCCGAGGACCGTCTCGGCGGCGCTGTACGTGGCCTGGGGGAGGAGGCCGATCGGGACGCCCGTCGATCCCAGCTCCTCGGCCGTGCCGGCGGCGCGCAGGACCAGCGGCGGGTTGTGCCCGGCGTTCGTATACCGCAGCCGGCCGGTCGCCGGCTCCAGGATGCCGAGGAACGCGGTGGCGTACTTCTCGGGGGGCGTGCGGCGGTAGAGCTGGCGCGAAAGGCGGGCGCAGATCTCGTCCGGCGGCAGGCCGTCCTCGATCGGGCCGGCCGAGAGGGCCTGGAGGGAGACGGTGAGCAGCGAGGCGGCCATCCCCTTGCCGGCCACGTCGGCCACCATCAGCACGCACTCGCGCCCCTCGTCGCGCGTGACCACCTCGTAGTAGTCCCCCGAGACGCCGCGCGACGGGATGTTGCCGCCGTAGAGCTCCCAGCCCGGGACCTCCGGCAACCGGTCGGGGAGGAGCGCCACCTGGATCCGCCGGGCGAGCGCGAGCTCCTCCTGGAGCCGGCGCCGCTCGGCCGCCTCCAGGGCCAGCGCGAGATTGCGCAGATGGAGGGCGGCGACCGCGGCGAGCGAGACCAGCAGCTCCAGATCCTCCTCCGAGAACTGGCGCACCCCGGCCCGGGATTCGAGCACGATCAGCCCCAGCGAGCCCTCCGGATCGAGCAGGGGAGCGGCGATGAGGCTGCGGATGCCGGAGAGGAGCATGCTCTGGGCGGCGGCGAAGCGCTCGTCCGCCTGGACGTCGAACACGATCGCCGCCATCCCCTTCTCGGCCACCTCGCGGACCAGGCTGCGGGAGAACACGAGCCCTTCCGGGCCGCCCAGGGAGGAGCGGCTCGCGGCGGGCCGGTAGCCGCCGTCCGTCTCCTTGAGCAGGATGGCGCCGCGGTCGGGGCGGAGGTGGTCGAAAGCCCGGTCGAGGATCAGCTCCAGCAGCTCTTCCAGGGTGAGCGAGCGGCCGAGCGCCTGATGGACCTCGTTGAGCAGCTTGAGGCGTTCGGCGTAGCGCCGGAGATCCGCGGCGTTGGCGGCGGCCGGCGCGCTCTGCCGGTCGAGCAGCTCCGAGGCGCGGCGGAAGACCGTCCCATCCAGGAAGTCGTCCGCGGGCTCCGGCGCCTTGACCGGGGCGGGCGCCAGGATGGCGATCACGCTGTTGGAGATCTTGACCACGTCCCCCGGCCGCACCCGGGTCGCCTGCCGGATCGCCTGGCCGTTGACGATCGTCCCGTTGCGCGACCCGAGATCCTCGACGAAGAGGTCCGCGCCCGTGCGGAAGAACCGCGAGTGCCGGCGCGAGAGGAAGGGGTCCGCGAGCGTGAGGTCCGCATCCATGGCCCGGCCGACGACGACGGTGTCGCCGCGGAGCGAATAGTCGAACGGAGCGCCTTCGGCGGGGGTGATCTGGAGGCGTAGGGTTGGGGTGTCCACGGGGAGCCTCATCAAGGCCTAATAGGCGCCAAGGCGCCCAAGGAGTTACAACTTAAAAGGCTCACATCCCTCGAAAGTGCGTCGCCGTCAACGGATCTCGTCAGCATTGGGGATCTGCTCCGACATCTTCGTGAGCTGATTCAGCCAATCCTCTCCACCTTGGGGCGGTTCTCCCGAAGGCGCGGATATCCTCGGGAGTGGTGGGAATATCCCTTTCGAGATTGAGGAGGTCAGGGACTTTATTCGAGGTCATCGAACTGTCTCGCATGCCTTGGCGATCAAAGTAATCCCTGATTTGCATGCGGTCGACTCCCGGCAGATTCAAGAGGAACCGGATATCCGCCATATCCTGGAGCGCTCGTGCCGGGATCGTTCTTCATCGCCAGGACCTTCAACGCAGCCAGATGCTCGGGTTTGGGCACGGTATCTGAATCCCACCCGGGCCCTGTCGGGTCCTGGAACGCGGCATAAGAGCTCCTGGCTCGTTTCGCCGTCCGTACGTAAACGAAATCGAGATTACCCCACCGTGGCAGTCGGGATGGCGGTGGTTCGAGTAGCCGCTGGATCTATGGAGCGTCTTGTAACCACGACTCTCGAGGAATCGAACGAGATCGTCCTGCGCCGAGGAATTCAACGATAAAGTCGAGATCCAGGGTCGTACGATGAAAACCCTATAGTCGACGAGAGCCACGCCACCGATCACGGCATACCGGAATCCCTTTTCTTCCAGGAAACCCGAGACGACGCCGAGGACGGTTCCGAAATCCAAGATCGTCTCTCTATTCCACCACCGGCAACACCGTCCCCGCATGCTTCGGCGCCAGCCGCCCGGGAGTCCAATCCCGCCACCTCGCAGAGCGCCGCTTCCGTGTAGCGCTGGACCATGGTGCCGCGCCACTGGGTCTGGAAATCGGTGTTGTCCATCGGGGTGGCGACCTTGCGGGTGAGCTTGGCGGCCTGGGCGATCGTCTCGCGGTCGAGCTTCTTGCCGACGAGAAAGTCGGCGCTCTCCTGGGCGGCCAGCGGCCGGGAGGAGACGGCCCCGAGATAGATCCTCGCCTTCTCGACCGTGCCGTCCGGCGCGATCCAGACGGCGGCGGCGGCGGAGAGCACGGCGAAGTCGATCGAGCCGCGGCGGCGGAGCTTCCAGAAGGCGGAGCGGCAGCGGTCCGCGGTCGCGTCCGCCGGGAGATAGAGGCCGGTCAGGATCTCGTCCGGCCGCTTGGCGAGGTACTGGATGCCGTCGTCCCGGTAGAGATCGTCGATCGGGATCACCCGTTCCCCCTCCTTCGAGACCAGCTTTACCTTCGCGCCCAGGGCGCAGGCCATCGGCGCGGAGTCGGTGGCGGTGTGCGCCCAGCAGCGGGGGGAGCTGGTGGCGACCCAGCAGATCTCCCCCTCCGCCTTCATGCAGTAATCGATCGAGCGGCGCCACTCCTCGGTCTGGTTGTAGTAGGTGCAGCGCGTGTCCACGCAGAGATTGCCGCCGATCGTCCCCATGTTGCGCAGCGGGGGAGAGGAGATCGACTGCACGGCCGCCGCGAAGCCGGGATAGCGCTCGCGCACCGCGGGGTGGGCGACGACGTCGCTCAACAGCGTGGTGGCGCCGATGTGGATCTCGCCGTTGACGTCGATCCCCGCCAGCCCCGGGATGCCCATCAGGCTCACCACGGTCGACGCCTGCTGATGGCGGCGCTTCATGTTGGGCCAGAGATCCGTGCCGCCGGCGACCAGGCGGACGAGCTCGCCTTCCACGGCCCCCTCGCCGGCGCCTTCTCCAGATAATACCGACGCCGCCTCGGCGAGCGTGCCGGCGTGGACGAAGTTGAATTGCGGCAGCCGCAGCATGACTACTTCGCTCCCTTCAGATCGGTGGTCAGCGCGGCGAGCTTCTTCTTCCGCAGCGCCTCCTCGCGGGTCATCATCGTGCCCGCGGACGAGCGCATGCCGGAGCGCAGCTTCTCGCGGTAGTCGTTGATGGCGGTGCCGTCACCCCCCTGCTCGGGGGTGGGAACGTGGAGGTCCTCGCCGAAGTCGACTTCCGGGAACCCCTTGGGGCCGAAGCGCGGCTCGAGGCCCTTGCGCTTCGCCTCCAGCGCCTTCAGCACCATGTGCGGATGGATCGGCACCTGGTCGACCCGCACGCCCACGGCGTCGTAAATCGCGTTCGCCACCGCCGGCATCACCGGCAGCAGCGGCCCCTGGCCCACCTCCTTGGCGCCGAAGGGGCCCTGCGGGTCCGGGTCCTCGATCAGATAGGTCGTCACCGGCGGCATGTCGTTGAACGTCGGGCTCTTGTACTCGAGCACCGAGGGGTGCTTGTGCACCAGGGCGGAGGAGAGGTGCTTCGGCAGCCGGCGGAAGACCTGCTCCTCCATCATCACCTCGCCCAGCCCCATGTAGACGCCCCCTTCGACCTGGCCCATCACCAGCACCGGGTTGAGCGAGCGGCCGACGTCGTGGGCCATCCAGACGTGGACCGGGTTCCACAGCCCGGTCTCGGGATCGACCTCCACCTCGATCACCGACGCCGAGTAGGAGTAGGCGGGGGAGGGGCCGACGCCGGCGCCCCGGTAGCGGCCCGGGGAGCGCGGCGGGATGTAGCTGCCGGTGGTGGCCATGGTGCCGAAGCGGGCCTCGGCGGCGATGACGGCGTCCTGGAAGGTCAGCCCCTTGTCCGGGTCCTGGGCGTCGAACACCCGGCGCTCGGCGAAGACGACGCGCGAGGTGGGGATCTCGAGCTGCTCGGAGACCGCCTTGGCGATCATCTCGCGCGCCCGCTCGGCGGCCTGGAGGGCGGCGTTGCCGACCATCAGGGTCACCCGCGAGGAGTAGCTGCCGAGATCGACCGGGGTGAGGTCGGTGTCCGCCACGCAGAGCCGGATGTCGGCGAGCGCGACGCCGAGCACCTCGGCGACCACGGCGGCGAGGATCGAGTCCGACCCCTGGCCGATCTCCGACTCGCCGCAGAAGACGGCGACGCCGCCCGAGCGGTCGAGCTTCAGCATCACGCCCGACTGCGGCATGTGGTTCCAGTAGATCGGCAGGCCCGCGCCGCAGAGGTAGGAGCCGCAGGCGAGGCCGAGGCCGCGCCCCTCGGGCAGCCGTCCCCAGCGCTCGCGGAAGCCGCTCCCCTCGACCACCGCCTCGATGCAGCTCCGCAGGCCCATCGAGCCGATCTTCAGCCAGTTGGCGGTGATCGAATCCGGCTCGGCCAGCATGTTGAGCCGCAGGTCGGCCGGGTTGATCCCCAGCTTGATGGCGATCTTGTCGAGATGGACCTCGAAGCCGAAGCGCGGCTGCGGGGTGCCGTGGCCGCGCTTGGGGCCGCAGGGGGGCTTGTTGGTGAAGCAGCGCACCCCCTGGAACTCGTAGGCCGGCATCTTGTAGGTCACCGTCTGCAGCGCGCCGGTGTAGTAGGTGGAGGCGACGCCGTAGCTGCCGTAGGCGCCGCCGTCGAGGGCGGTGCGCAGGCGCTGGGCCGTGATCGTTCCGTCCTTCTTCACGCCGGTCCGCATCTGCATCAGCACGGGGTGGCGGCCGCGGTGGCAGTAGAAGACCTCCTCGCGGGTGAGGGTGATCTTGCACGGCCGGCCGAGCTTGAGCGCCATCTTCGCCGCCACGATCTCGTGATTGAACGGATCGCTCTTGCCGCCGAAGCCGCCGCCGTTGGGAGCGGCGACGACGCGGACGCGCGAGGCCGGCAGATCGAGCACCTTGGCGAGGGCGCGGTGGACGTAGTGCGGGGTCTGGCTGGAGGAGTAGAGGGTCACCCGGTCGTCGTCCTCGGGCACGGCGACCGACGCGTGCTGCTCCATGGGGAGATGGGTGTTCCCCTCGTAATAGAAAGTGTCCTCGAAGATCTCGTCCGCCGCCTCGAAACCTTTCTCGACCTCGCCGAAGGTCATCGAGACGACCTTGTGGAGGTTGCCGCGGTCGCCGTAGTCGTGGATGCGCGGCTCGGGGGTGGCGATCGCCTCCTCGATCGACGAGATCGTGGCCAGCGGCTCGTACTCGACCTTCACCCGCAGCGCCGCCTCGTAGGCCGCGTCCTCGGTGACGGCGGCGACCGCCGCGACGGGATCGCCGACGAAGCGGACCTTGTCCGGGCAGAGGGCGTGCTCGTCCTGGGAGACGGGGAGGATGCCGAACGGGATCGGCGTGTCCTGGCCCGTCAGCGAGCCGAGGAAGCCGGGGACCTTCGCCGCCTCGGAGAAGTCGATCGCCTTGATCGTCGCGTGCGGCTGCGTGGAGCGGACCAGGCGGACGTAGCACATGCGCGGAAAGGTGAGATCGTCCGCGAACTTGGTGGCGCCGGTCACCTTGGCGCGGCCGTCCACGCGGCGGAACGGCTTGCCGATGATGTTGGTCTCGCGTTGCGGCTCGTCTTCGGTCTCGGGATTTCTGATCGGTTCAGCCATGAGGATTTCTTTCTAAAAGCGTCCTCAGATGGGTCGCGGTTCCGAAGGGAGATGTCCACGGTCGGACTCGACGCCGCGAAGGTGGCTCTTCACGGTTTCCTCCTATTGGGGGCGTGCGGCGGGCTCGGCTTCCACGGGGTCGCCCGAGCCGTAGAAGACCTCGCTCGGCGGCATCCAGTCCTCGCCGCGCATCTTCGCGGCGGCCCATTCGATCCCTTCGAGGATCTTGTGATAGCCGGTGCAGCGGCAGAGATTGCCGGCGAGGGCCTCGCTCATCTCGTCGCGGCTGGGGCGCGGGTTCTCGGCGAGCAGCGCCTTGGCGGCCATCAGGATGCCCGGCGTGCAGTAGCCGCACTGGGCGGCGCCGAGATCGGCGAAGGCCGCCTGCAGCGGATGGAGATCGTTGCCGAGCTGCATCCCCTCGACGGTCTCGATCGCCTTGCCGCCCGTCTCGGCGGCGAGGATCAGGCAGGAGAGCACGGGGCGGCCGTCCACCAGCACGGTGCAGGTGCCGCACTCGCCGAGCTCGCAGCCGTGCTTGGTGCCGGTCAGGGCGCACTCCTCGCGCAGCACCTCGAGCAGCGTGTGATGGGTGGGGAAGACCACGGGGCGGTCCTCGCCGTTGATCCGCAGCTTCAGGGTGGTCAGGTCGTCCATGCGTTCTCCATTTCAATTCCCGGCGCCAGCGTGATTCCCGGCGCCAGGACTCCGCGCACCAGCAGCTCGGCCTGCTCGCGGCCGATCTCGCGGGCGGTCTTGCCGCCCTCCGGCCGGAACCATTTCACGGTCCAGTTGACGGCGCCCAGAATGGCGAGCGCGCTCACCTTGGAATCGGTCCGCCGGAAGACGCCGGCCGCCATCCCCTCCTCGAGGAGATCGCGGAAGGCGCGCTCGTACTCGTCGCGCTGCTCCTGCACCTCGCGCCGCCAGGTCTCGCCGAGCGCCTCCACCTCCAGGTGGGCGAGCGAGCCGGGGGTCCCCTCGTTGAGGCGGACGACGTGCTCCTCGATCAGCCGGAAGAGCTTGGCGTCCGCCCGCAGTGGAGCCGCCCGCACCCGCGCCGCGAGGTCGAGGAGGCCGGCGAGGGCGTCCTCCTGGACGAAGGCGAGCAGCTCCTCTTTGTCCTTGAAGTAGTAGTAGAGGTTGCCGACCGCCATCCCCAGCTCCGCCGCGATGTCGCGCATCCCGGTCGCCTGCAACCCCCGGCGGCGGAAGACCCGCGAAGCGGCGTCGAGGATCTCGCGCTTCTTCTCAGGGACTTTTTCGCGGGGGTCGCGGGGTTCGGGCCGGCGCGCGGCGGAGTTTTGAACCATCGTTCAAATCGTGCCAGCTCAGACCTGTGCTGTCAAGGCCATCCCGGGATACGATCCTGCCCATGAAGGACACCCTTGCGCCGCCGCGCCGCCCCTCGGCCGTCGAGATCGCTTCCTGGATCCTCGCCGCCGTGATCCTGCTCCTGGTCCTCCATTTCCATCTGCTGTCGGCGCTGCTGGGGGGGCTCGCGGTCTACGAGCTGGTGCACATCCTCAGCCGCAAGCTGCATTTCATCCGCGGCCGCCGGGAGGCGGGGAAGCGCTGGGCGGTCGCCATCCTGGCGGTGCTCGTCGTGGCTGCCCTGGCCCTCGCCGTCGTCGGCGTCATCGCGTTCTTCCGCGGCCGCGGCGCTCCGGCGAGCCTGCCGGCGCTGCTCGGCCAGATGGCGGACATCCTGGAGACCTCCAAGGAGCATCTCCCCCCCTGGCTGGCCGCCGAGATCCCGGACAACACCGACGAGCTGAAGAACGAAGGAGTCACCTGGCTGCGCGAGCACGCCGGACAGTTCCAGATGATCGGGGCGCAGGTCGGGCGCAGCTTCCTCCACGCCCTGATCGGCATGGTGATCGGCGCCCTGGTCTCGCTGAGCGAGGTGGCGGCGGCCGGGTCGCGCGGACCGCTGGCCGAAGCCCTGACCGAGCGGGCCCGCCGCCTGGGCGAGGTCTTCCGGCGCATCGTCTTCGCCCAGGTGCGGATCTCGGCGCTCAACACCGCGTTCACCGCCCTCTACCTGGCCGTGCTGCTCCCCCTGCTCGGCGTCCACCTGCCGCTGGTCAAGACGCTGATCCTCCTGACCTTTCTCGTCGGCCTGCTGCCGGTGATCGGCAACCTGATCTCGAACACGGTCATCGTCGTGGTCAGCCTGTCGTACTCCCTGGGCGCCGCGCTCGGCTCGCTGGCCTTTCTGATCGTGATCCACAAGCTCGAGTACTTCCTCAACGCGCGGATCGTGGGCAGTCAGATCAAGGCCCGCGCCTGGGAGCTGCTGCTGGCGATGCTGGTCATGGAGTCCGCCTTCGGCCTCGCGGGATTGATCGCGGCGCCGATCTACTACGCTTACCTGAAAGAAGAACTTTCGGCTCGGGGGTTGATCTGAGAATGAGACGCGCGATACCTGCTCTGCTGACGTTGATGCTCCTCGCATTGTTTGGCGCCCGATTTCCTGGGAGGGCGCAGGCCGCGGCGCCTTCGGCGGGCGTGACCCTGGCCAATGTCTACGACGCCTTCGGCGCGGAACGAAAGGGGCTGGCGCAGGACTTCGGCTTCTCCTGCGTGGTGAACTACAAAGGGAAGTGGATTCTGTTCGATTCGGGAACCGATGCCAGGATCTTCGAGCGCAACCTCAAGGCCATGAAGATCGACCTGAGGAAGATCGACATCGCCATCGTGTCGCACGGGCATTACGATCACATCGGCGGGTTCGACTACCTGTTGAGTGTCAATCCGAAGGTGAAGATCTACCTCCCGAACGATTTCTTTTCCCTCGGCGCGCCCACCAAGTTCCCCTTTCGCGAGCCCGAGCCGGAAGTGGCGAAAACCCTGCCCAAGGACGAGCAGTATTTTCGCGGCGAGCGGGTGGTCGACGGCATGGTCACCGTGCCGACGGGGAGGTTCTGGAAGTCCAACGTGGAGTACGTGACCGCGGCCAAAGAGGTGCTGCCGGGCGTGACCTTGATTCCGACGACCTCCAAGCTGATGGGGACCTTCATCAAGTACCCGCCGTTCGGCGACGAGAACCCGCAGTTCATCGGCATGCCCGAGCTGTCGGCTTCCTTCGCCACCGAGAAGGGCGAAATCATCCTCGCGGGCTGCTCGCACAGCACGATTGAAACGATCATCCAGGAGACCCGGAAGGTCCGGAAGGGGAAGATCTACCTGGTCGCCGGCGGTTTCCATCTCATTCCGTATGGCCGCGAGTCCATCGAGGGCCTGGCGAAGCGGATGCACGAGCAATACGGTGTCGAGGCCGTCGCGCCGGCTCACTGCACCGGGCATCTGGCGTTTTCTGTCTTCCGCAAGGTCTTTGGCGATCAGTACAGGTTTTTTGGGCTGGGTGAAACGCTTAGTCTCTGAGAGGGTGGTCTGTCAATCTTGAAGTGACAGATTCCAACATCCCGCAGTACGGTTCATTTAAGGCGTCTTATGTAGGGGAGGGGACGAGCCCCTCCCCTACGAAAAAGGTTTTGATAGGGCCACGAACGGCGGGGCGTCTCTTGCTGGCAGGCCCTCAACGGTTTATCAACGTTCGGAGGCGGGTACTACCCGAGGTGGACCTCTCGCCCTCCCTCATCCCTCCGCCCGCAACGTCACCCCCGGCTCCACCCGCGCCGCCCGGCGGGCCGGCAGGTAGCAGGCGAGCAGGGCGATCGCTCCCAGCAGCACCGGCGCGCCCAGGTAGTAGAGCGGATCCCGGGCGCTGACCTCGTAGAGCAGGCCGGTCAGGACGCGCGAGAGGAGGAAGGCCCCGGCCAGCGCTCCCGCCAGTCCGATCACCAGCCCGATCAGCACCCAGCGGAACCCCTGCCGCACGACCACCGCCAGCACCTGGCGCCGCTGCGCGCCGAGGGCCATGCGCACGCCGATCTCCTGCCGGCGCGCCGAGACCGAGTGCGCCACCAGCCCGTAGATCCCCAGCGCGCAGAGGATCAGAGCCACCGCCGAAAAGCCGGTGAGCAGCCCCATGGTCATCCGGCGGCCGGCCACGGCTTCCGCGACGATCCCCTCCATCGTCCGCAGGTTGGCTACCGGCTGCTCGGGATCGAGGACGCGTACCTCCCTGCGCACGCTCTCGGCGACCTTGGCCGGCGGCAGGGAGGTGCGCACCAGCAGGTTCATGAACGGCATCGGAAATTTGATGTCCTGGCTGGCGGGGAGGAAGAACTCGGGAGTCTTCTCGACGTCCGGCCCGAGCTGCTGAATGTCCTGCACCACGCCGACGATCTCCATCTTGCGGCTCCCCATGATCAGCCGCTTGCCGAGCGGATCCTGGCCGGAGAAGTACTGGCGCGCCAGCGACTCGTTGATCACCGTGGTGAGCGGTGCGTCAGGTGGCGTCGCCGGATCGAACTCGCTCCCCTTCACCAGGCGCGTCTGCAGGGTGCGGAAGTAACCGGGGCTCACCGCCATCAGCCAGGCGATCGGCTGGTCGCGCACCGCCAGCGGCCGGCCCTCGATGGAGAAGGGGGACTTCGCCGACCCCTGGACCGGCAGGTAGTCCGACATCGCCGCCGACCGCACCCCCGGCAGCGCCCGCACCCGCTCCAGGACCTGCGCGAAGAACACCCGCTGATGCTCCCGGTCCGGGTACTTCGCCGCCGGCAGCGAGATCTGCAGCGAGAGCAGCCCGGCGGGATTGAACCCGAGGTCCACCCGCGAGAGCTGGCGGAAGCTCTGGATCAGCAGCGTCGCCCCGATCAGCAGCACCAGGGAGAGGGCGACCTCGACGGCCACGAAAACGCCCTGGGAGCGGGCGCGGCGCGGGCCCGCCGTCGAGCTCCGGGAGCCCTCCTTGAGCTGCGCGGTGGCCTCGGTGCGCAGGCTCTGCAGCGCCGGGATCAGCGAGAACAGCACGCCGGTCAGCAGCGACAGCAGCAGCGTGAAGACCAGCACCCGGCCGTCGATCCCCACCTGATCGGCGCGCGGCAGGCTGGCGGGATGCCAGGCGACCAGCAGGCGCAGCCCTCCCCAGGCCAGCGCCAGACCCGCCAGGCTCCCGATCAGGGCGAGCACCAATCCCTCGGCCAGCCGCTGGCGGAGCACGCGGCCGGCGCTCGCGCCCAGGGCCATGCGGATCGCCACCTCCCGGCGCCGCGAGAGCCCCTGGGCCAGCAGCAGATTGGCCACGTCGGCGCAGGCGATCAGCAGCACCAGGGCGACCGCCCCCAGCAGCAGGACGAGGGACGAGCGGACGTCTCCCACCAGTTGCTCGCGCATCGGCACCACGTCCGTGCGGAACCCGGCGTCCAGGTTCCCCGGCAGCGTCTGGGCGTAGCGGCCGTCGAGCCGCCGCACCTCGCCGCGGGTCGCCGCCAGCGCCGCCCCCGGCTTCAGCCGCGCCGCGACCTCCAGGAACCCGGCTCCCAGCTCGATCGCGCGCTCCGGCAGAAGCGAGAGCTCCTGCGGGCGCGGCAGCCAGACCTGGATGTCGCGGAACGGGAAGTGGAGCACGCCGGGGAGGACGCCGACCACCGTCCAGGGCTTCCCCTCCAGCCGCACCGCCTTCGTCGAGGATCGCCGGATCGCCGCCGAAGCGCTGCCGCCAGAGCCCCTCGCTCAGCATCACGACGTCGCCGCCCCCCTTCTGGTCCTCGGCGGCGGAGAAGCAGCGCCCCAGGAGCGGCTTCACCCCCCAGACGCCGCAGAACTCCCGGCTGATCCGCTCCCCGTGGAGAACCTCGGGATCGCCGCGCTCCGTGAGGTTCACGTCCTCCTGATAGTAGGAGGTGATGCCGGCGAAGGCGCCGCTCTCCCGCAGGAGGCGGAACTTGGGCACCGACAGCCCGGTCTCGCTCAAGCCCTGCTCGGGCGAGCTGGCCCAGATCTGCACGAGGCGGTCGGGCTCCGGATAGGGGAGGGGGCGCAGCACCACCGTGTCGAGCAGGCTGAAGATCGCCGTGTTGGCGCCGATGCCCAAGCCCAGGGCAAGCACCGCGATCAGCGTGAAGCCGGGGCTCTGGCGCAAGCGGCGGAAGCCGTATTTGAGATCTCGAATCATCGATGTCCTGTTCCGGCTCCAGGGCGCGAAGCCGCGTTCCTGCGGTATGTTACGCCCTGCTCCCGATCGCTCCAGGGGCAGTCCACCAGGGAAGATTTCATCATGGCCACCACTACGGGCAAGACTACGGGCAAGATCGACGCCGGCGCTCTCCTGCTCTCCATCCTGCTCCTGGGCGCCGTCGCCTGCGGCAAAGGGACGGCCGGGAGCGGGCCGGCCGCGCCGGCGGGGAAGGCGCGCACCGCGCCCGCGGCGCCGCGGATCGCGATCGAGCTGCGGCGCGGCCAGGAGCCCCGGGAACTGGTCCAAATCGGCACCCGTGGCGTGATCATCGGACCCTCCTCGGGGCCGCTGGCGCGGAAGTTCTTCGTCGATCCCCGCCGGGCCGACGTCGCCTGGTACTTCCTGCGGACTTACGCGCCGTTCGAGGCGAAGACGCCCGAGGGGGAGATCGCTTTTCAGGGGCAGGGGAAGGTCAAGGCCGGCGCCACCGAGCAGCGGATGATCCGCGAGTGGAGCCGCCAGGTGGCGGCCGAGGCCGCGGGCGGGCGTGGCGGCGCCGCCTACGGACTGGTCCTCGCCTGGCATCAGGGGGGATCCTCACTGGACTGTCAGGACGTGGCGATCTACCTGACGGGAGAGGCGGTCGCCACCTCGTGCGGCTGGGACGGCGAGGTCCGCGGGCGTCTCGAGCCCGGAGCGCTCGGCCGGGTCTACGACTGGTTCGACCGCCTGCAGCCGTTCCAGGAGGGGGGAGCCCAGACCGAGGACAGCCTGCGTCCCGGCGCGCTCGAGACGCGGCTGATCTTCGCCGGCAAGGGGACGCGTCCCGCGGCGGCCGGGGAGCAGGCGGAGATCCAGTCCTTCGCCGCCAAGCTCTACTCGGAACTGAACGCGAGACGCCCAGGAGCCCCGCCGCCGGCCGCGCCCGCCGCGCCGGCCACGCCATCGGGAAAGACGCCGCCGGCACCCGTCGAGCCGCCGGCCGCCCGCCTCCTCCTGCCGCCGGGAGCCCTCAACCCGAGGCCGCAGGAGGAAATCATCCTTCAGCTTCCCGAGAAGCCGCCCCCGCCCCCATCGTCCCAGGGGACGCAGGAGACCCGAGTCAGCCACCTGCTGAAGGTAGGCTTGTGACCAAGGCAGAGCTTGGTGACAAGTGGCCCTTTACTGTTGACTCCGGCTATGTTGATTGTCCTGATGGTATTTCGGCAATTTTTGCGGACAGGCAAGGTCAGAGTATGGGCTGAACGGTATGGCAACTTCACGAGGCTTTGCGGGAGCCGGAGCCTATCTGGAAGGCTGACCCGACTATCCCAGGCGCAAAGATCAGCATTGGGCCTATGATCGACTTGGCTTGGCAAGAATGCAAATAGGAAGCGACTGTGAAAGCCCATAACCCCACGCTTACCGCGCGGTGAGATTCCACGGAGTTCCGCCATGCCCCTCGTCATTCAAAATCCGGTGCAGTCCAATACGTCCGCAGCGAGGAGGTGCTCGGGGAAATTCTCGGGCACAGCAACTTCGACGGCGAGGACTGGGCGATCGGCGACCGCCTTATCTCCCGAGGATGGGACCGAAGCCCGGATCAGACAAGAGCCGGGCGAGCCGTTTCACGGATGGGATGATCCAACACTGACAGACTTCGAGGAAGTGAAACGGACGGTTGGCGTCCCAAGCGCGTCGAGTTGGGTCGAGCTCTTCGCGACATTCGAGGAGCAATAGAAGCGAGGCGGTTGTTTCTCGTCCGCCGCCATATTGACGGGATAAGTTTCCTGCCAGGAACGTTCGCCTCTCCTGGGCCGTCCAAATCTTCGAGGAGACGAGCCATGACCAGGACGATCGAGGCGGGCCACGGCATCACCCTTCGAGCATTTTTCATCTCGCTGACGGTCGTGGTCTGTGGCGGTTCCCTCTCCGTGGCCGCAGAAGAGATAGCTCCGGCGCGCGCCAGGGGAATGGCAACAGGACAGAAGCGACTTGAAGATACTTCTCTTCCCTTCCGCCACTGAGATGAGGAAGACACGGAGACAAGGGGGCGGATGGCTGTGCTACTGAGGATCAAGAGGTCGCCAAGAGATTCCCGCCAAGAGGTTCCAGACGATTCCGCGGCTTCAGGCAGTCCCGCTTTCCTCAGCTCAATATACTATTATGACATGACACAAGGCTCACGAGAGACGGCGGTCACCGACTTGCTCCGGCAGTGGAGCTCCGGCGACCGGGAGGCGGCCGAGAAGGTTCTGCCGCTGGTCTATGACGAGCTGCGCCGCATCGCCGCCAGCCAGCTCCGGCAGGAGCGGAGCGAGCACACGCTGCAGGCCACCGCGATCGTCCATGAAGCCTATCTGCGCCTCTCCGAACAGAACAGCCTGCGCTGGCCGAGCCGCTCTCATTTCTACGCCTTTCCGCGCATCTGATCCGGCGCGTGCTCGTGGACCATGCGCGCACCCGCAACTCCCTTGCGCGAGATCAGCAACAGCTTCATGGATCAGGCAACGCCGGGCCGCGGAGCCCTACCTGCGCCCACGCTCGATGTCCGCCTCCGCGGTCTCTCGGCGCGGCATCCGGACGTGGCGAAGGCGCAGTCTCCCTCGCCGGCTGCCTGATCGAGCTGGGCCGCAAGGCGGAGGCGGAGACCCTGCTGCGGAAGGCGCGCCACGCTGCTGGCGGGAGCGGACGGCAAGCGGGTGAAGGAGATCGACGATCTGCTCGCGACCCTGCGGCGGGACGGTGAAAGGAGACAGGATGGAAACGAGTCAAGCAGCGCCCAGGAACATCGATGAGTACATCGCAGGCTTCCCGGAGGATGTCCGGCGGATTCTGGAAAAGTTGAGGATGACGATCAGGGAAGCCGCGCCGGACGCGGAGGAAGCCATCAAATATCGGATGCCCACCTTCACTCTGAACGGTAACCTGGTTCATTTTGCCGCGTTCAAGAATCACATCGGGTTTTATCCCGCGCCGAGGGGAATCGAGGAGTTCAAGGACGAGCTGTCGGTTTACAAGGGCGCCAAGGGCTCGGTGCAATTTCCGTTGGACAGGCCTGTTCCTTTCGAATTGGTCAGCAGGATCGTGAAATTCAGGGTGCGGAATCAACTGGAGAAATCAGAAGCGAAAGGGAAAAAACGGTCGAGAGGCATTGGAGGTGCAGCCAATGTCTGACGAACGGTTCATTGCCGATGGCCGCGAGCGGCTCATGAAATCGAAGGAGTACCAGGCGGCTCGCGCTGAAGTGATCGCCGTGGTCCGAGCCCGGTATGCCGAATCTCTCGCCAGTGCCGGGATCTTCCGCTGGCTCGTGCTCCGCCTTCGAATGGAACGGGAGATGGTTCGGGAGGTTGCCAAGCTCGCGCCTCCGGGGGCTTTCTACTTGCGGAGTACGCCCTGACGAGGATCGGCTGGAGTCCGGTATGATCCGGCCATGCGACGCACCGCCGGCGACGAGAGCAGCCTGACCGAGCCGATCGGCTACGAGGAGGTCTTCGCCGCCCTCCCGCTCCTTCACGCGACGCCCCGCTCGTGGGCGGAGCTCGCGGCCGCGAATCTTCCCGAGTTCCTCGCCGATCATGCGGTCTGCGAGCAGCAGGTGGCCATGTATGCCCTGTCGCTCGCCGGCTACTACCCCGACGACGCCGAGCTCGTGGAGCGCACCGCGGCGCTCGCGGCCGAGGAGGTGCAGCATTTCCGGCGGGTGGTGGCGATCCTGACGCGGCGGGGCTGGCCGCTCGGGGGGCGGCGGAAGAACCCCTGGGCTCAAGCCTTGAGGGCGCGGATCGTCCCCGGCCGCGAACCCTGGACGAAGGTCGACCGTCTCCTCTTCGGCGCCATGGTCGAGGCGCGGAGCTGCGAGCGGTTCACCCGGCTCCTGGAGGTCGTCGAGGACCCGGAAGTCGAGCACCTGCTGGCCGATCTCGGGCCCGCGGAGCGCCGCCACTGGCAGCTCTTCCATCAGCTCGCCGGCCGCGGCGTCGACGCCGATGCCCTCGCGGACCGTTTTCAGAGCTGGCGGGAGCTCGAGGCCGATCTCGCGCGCGGTCTCGGGGTCTCCCCGGCGGTCCACGGCTGACCGGCAAAACCAGAACAGTACCTACAGCCCGTCCACGTTTCCGATCAGCGGCCTTCCCGGACCGTTGACCGTGAGGGTAGCCTCGGCGGCGCCGCCGTTGTGGGCCGTGTCGCAGCGGAAGATGTTGTGGGCGAACGCGCAGGCGTCGTCCCGTCCATCGCCGTCGAAGTCGCCGAGGAGGGGGATCTCGCCGGGAGCGCCGAAGGCGATCACGGTCTCGGCGGCACCGCCGTCATGGCCGGTGTCGCACTGGAACTGGAGGCCGCGGTAGACGCAGGCCTCGGCCCGTCCGTCGCCGTCGATATCGCCCAGCAGGGCCTGGTCGCCCGGCGCGCCGAAGGCGATCTCGGTTTCGGCGGCGCCGCCGTCATGGCCGGTGTCGCAGAGGAACCGGTCGAGCCGGAAGACACAGGCGTCGGCGCGCCCGTCGCCGTCGACGTCTCCCAGCAGCGGCGTATCTCCCCCCTGGCCAAAGACGATCACGGTCTCGGCGGCGCCGTAGTTGTGGCCGCTGTCGCAGTCGAAGCGGTTGGTGCGGAAGAGGCAGAAGTCCTCGCGCCCGTCGCCGTCGACGTCCCCCAGCACGGGCACGCCGCCGCGGATGGCGAAGACGTGATCGACCTCCGGCTCGCCGCCGGTGCGGCCGGTGTCGCAGAGGAAGTGGCCGTTGCGGAAGAGGCAGGGCTCGTCGGCCGGCGATCCGGCGAAGCGCTGGAAGTTGTCGGCGTTGCCGAACACGAAGTTGTCGTTGTAGTCCGTCCAGCCGTAGGCGAACGTGCCGTTCCATCCGTACGTCACGCGACCGGAGCCGTTGTAGGAGGCGTCTCCCCTGGGAGCCTCCACGATCACCGGTCCGGCCGGTGTGCCGTCGCGGCGGAAGAGGCGGAACCACGCCGGCGACGTGCCCTGATCGTCCCAGGCCACCACGAAGTCCCCGGCCGGCGACATGGAGACCCGCGGGCGGCCGTCCGGGATTCCCGCGTCCTCGGCGATCGTCAGCCGCGCCCCCACCGGGTCCCCGGCGTTGTTGTAGCGCTGGCCCAGGACATCGAAATTGTCGGCGCCGGATGTTTTCCAGATCACCACGAAGCTGCCGTTGGCCGCCCGCGTCACCTGGGGGGCGAAAGTCTGGAGCCAGGTCGGGCGTTCGTCGACGGCCGGGACGAAGATCGGGAACTCGCTCCCTTGCCGGCCGGTGGTGAACCCGAAGCGCTGGCCGTAGACGCCGAGTCCGTCGCCGTCCGCGTTGCGCACCTCCCAGACCACCACGAACTCGCCGGTTTCCTGGTTCATGGCGACGCTCGGCGAGCTGTGGTTCCCGGTCGTCGAGGTGGCGGCGTTGAACTCCGGCCCCCGGGTCGTGCCGTTCGAGTTGTAGCGCTGGCCGAAGACGCGGAACCCGGCGGGGGTGGGAGCGGTCCAGACGGCGACGAAGTTGCCGTCGCGGTCCACCGCGACGTCCGCCGCGCCCTTGAGCCGCAGTTTCAGGGTCTTCAGCACCGGGCTCGTCCGGAGCAGGACGTCCTCCGCGGGACTGGACGCGGAGGACCGGCTCCACGTCATCAGGACATCGCCGCGCTGGTTGGCCACCACCGTGCCGCCTACCGAGCGGAAGCGCGGATCTTCCAGCCGGACCACCGGCCCCAGGGGCGCGTCGGTGCTCGAGACGCGCTTGGTGAAGACCTGCTCGTTCGCGGGGCCGAAGTCCCACCAGAGGAAGGTCAGGTTTCCCGCGCCGTCCATGGCCAGGTCGCTGAGCTGATAGTTGTTCGTGGTGGTGGGCGGGAGGACGAACTGCGCCGGCCGGACCGGCGTCTGGGCCGACGCTCCTCGAGCGAGCAGAGCGGCGGCGAGCAGGAGGGCGGAGGATATATGCCGGTTTGACATGAAATGAATCATAGCTCAAGATAGAGCTGCCGTATGCTTCGAGAGCTT
The DNA here is from genome assembly GCA_963761645.1 of uncultured Acidobacteriota bacterium. GTDB lineage: Bacteria > Acidobacteriota > Thermoanaerobaculia > Multivoradales > UBA5704 > DATARR01. Next base: position 10,414 of record CAVXIG010000049.1, on the reverse strand, counting down.
CCCCCAGCCGATCTCCGTCGCTTCCATGAGGACGGCTATCTCATCGTCGAGGATCTTTTCTCGCGCGAGGAGGTCGCGGAGATGGCCGAGGCGGCGGAGCGGTTGCGGGCGGTGGGCCGCGAGCTCGCCGCGGCGCTCCCGGCGGGGGACGGCGAGGACGCCAAGGGGGAGGTCAAGATCGAGCACGCTGGCAGCCAGTTCGTCTTCAGCGGCTCAGACGGGCCGCGCCGGCTGCTGCGGGTGGTCTGGGCGGGGGGCTGCGAGCCGGCCTTCCTCGCCATCGGGCGCGAGGCGCGGCTGACCGCGATCGTCGGCCAGATCCTCGGCTCCGCGACGGCGGTCCATCTGCTCAACCAGTTGCACGCCAAGTTTCCGCACGACGGGCTGGAGTTCGAGCCGCACCAGGACAGCGAGCACCGGCGCTACGGCACCCCCGAATGGCGCGACGTCGACGGGCGCGGCAGCTACGTCCAGGCCGTGGTCGCGATCGACGATTCGACACCCGACAACGGCCCGCTGGTCTTCTATCCACAGAGCGGGCGGCAGGGTCATCTCGATCCCGGAGAGGTGCGGCGGAGCTACGCCGACCGCCCCGGCGTCCCGGCCCTCCTCGAGGCCGGGAGCGCCGCCTTCTTCGGCCCCTACGTCGTCCACCGCAGCGCCGAGAACCGCGGCACGGCACCCCGGCGCATCGCGATCAACGGCTACGCGCTGCCGGGGGCCAATTCCCGCTCCTACTTCGGCGCCGGGATCGGCGTGCCGGTCGAGCTCTTCGGGCGCGGCTGATCGCCGGACAAACCTCGATCATAGGGGCGCAGCGAACTGCGCCCCTACTGTCCTTGACTTAGGAAAGCGGGCTTAGCGCCGCTTGACTTTGAGGGTGGACCTGCGGGCGCCGAGGGTGACTCTCGGCTTCATCTCGACGTAGGGGGGGACGCCGGGGACGGTGCAGCGGGGGAGATCCTCGCCGAGCGTGGCCTCGATCTCTTTCACCATCATCTTGTCGATCCAGGTGGCGATCGTGGAGACGATCCCGGTCGCGTTGCCGCGGGCGGTGCGGCCGGCGCGGTGGATGTAGTCCTCGACCGTCTCGGGCATCTCGAAGTTGATGATGTGGCCGACGCGGGGGATGTCGAGGCCGCGGGAGGCGATGTCGGTCGCCACCAGGATGCGGTGTTCCCCCTCGCGGAAGCCCTGGAGCGCCTGCGTCCGCTGCCCCTGGGAGAGGTTGGAATGGATGCGCTCGACCGGATGCCCCTCGCGCATCAGCACGCCGGAGAGCCACTCGGCGTCGCTCTTGCGGCGGATGAAGACCAGGGTGCTGCCGAGCTCCTGGTGGAGCAGGGCGAGCAGGCAGGCCTTCTTGTTGTCCGGCTCGACCATGTAGAGCCGGTGGCTGATCCCGTGGGCCGCCTTGCCCTCGGGGGTGATGTCGATCCGCACCGGATCGTTCATGAACTGCTGGGAGATCCGCTCGATCGGCGGCGGCATGGTGGCGGAGAACATCAGAGTCTGCCGTTTCTTCGGCAGTTCCTGCAGGATGCGGTTGACCTGGGGCATGAACCCCATGTCGAGCATGTGGTCCGCCTCATCGAGGACCAGGAGGTTGAAGTCGGCGAGCCGCGCGGTGCCCTGCTCGACGTGGTCGAGCAGGCGGCCGGGGGTCGCCACGATGACGTGGGGGCGGCGGCGCAGCCCGGTGTGCTGGGGCCCCATCTTGACGCCGCCGATCAGGCAGACCGTCCGCAGGCCGAAGTCGCCGCCGAAGGCGTCGAGGAAAGCCTGGGTCTGGAGCGCGATCTCGCGGGTGGGCGAGACGATCAGGGCGCGGGCCTTGGGGTCCTGGGCGAGCCGTTCGGCGATCGGCAGCGTGAAGGCCGCGGTCTTGCCGGAGCCGGTCTCGGCGAGGCCGATCAGGTCTCGCCCGCTGAGCGCCGCCGGGATGACGGCGGCCTGGATGGGGGTCGGATGTTCGAACCCGACGAGCCGCACGCAGCGGAGGATCGATTGACTGAGTCCTAGCGAGTCGAAATCTTTCTCCGTGGTTTCAACTGGATGTTGTGGAATGGCCAAACTTTGCATGACTCTTGCTTATAGCCGATCGGAGGCTTTGCGGCAAGCGGAGGGCTCGGGCATTGATGCCCGGGCTGGGTGGTAAACTGCCCCGGCCTTGACGGCCTCGTATCTTTTTCTGGGGAAGCCATGCCACCACGTCAACTGATGTTTCTCGCCGCCCTCCTCGTTTCCCTCCCCCTCGCCGCCGCGCCTCCGAAGGAGGCCGAGGCGAAGAGCGCCCCCCCCGCCGCCGAGGCCGGACCGCCGGCGATCGCCAAGATCGTGGGCCGGCTGGAGAAGCGGGCCGGGCTCCTCACCTTCTACGTCGACCCCCAGAAGGGGAAGGTCTGGCTGGAGGTGCCGCCGGCCACGGCGAAGAACGGCGAGGTGGCGAGCTTCATCTATCAGGAGGGGATCGCCACCGGCCTCGGCTCGAACCCGGTGGGGCTCGACCGCGGCCAGCTCGGCGACACCCGCATCGTCAACCTGCGCCGGCTGGGCGGGCGGGTGATCCTGGAGCAGCCGAACCTCAGGTTCCGCGCCCTGACCGAGGACGCGGGGGAGCGGCAGGCGGTCCGCGAGTCGTTCGCCACCTCGATCCTCTGGGCCGGCGAGATCGCCGCCGAGGACGCCGACGGGCGGGCCTTGATCGACTTCACCCCGTTCCTGGTGCGCGATGCCCACGACATCGTCGCGCGGCTGAAGATGGCCCAGCAGGGGAGCTGGTCGCTCGACGCCGGCCGCAGCGTCGTCGACGCCGAGAACTGCCGGGCCTTTCCGGACAACGTGGAGTTCGAGTCCCTGCTGACCTACCAGTCGACCGAGCCGGGGCGCCTGGTGCGCGAGACGGCGCCCACGGCCGGTGCGATCACCCTGGTGCAGCACCACTCGCTGGTGCGTTTGCCCGATGCCGGCTACAAGCCGCGGCGGTTCGATCCGCGCGCCGGCTACTTCGGGGTCGAGTTCAAGGACTACGCGGCGCCGATCGCCGATCCGGTCGACGTCCGCTTCCTCTCCCGCCACCGGCTGGAGAAGGTGGATCCGGCGGCGCCCCGCTCGCGGGTCAAGCAGCCGCTCGTCTACTACGTGGATTCCGCCGCGCCGGAGCCGATCCGCAGCGCCCTGGTCGAGGGGGCGAGCTGGTGGAAACAGGCCTTCGACAAGGCGGGGCTGATCGACGCCTTCGAGGTGAAGGTGCTGCCGCCGGGGGCCGATCCGCTCGACGTCCGCTACAACGTCGTGCAGTGGGTGCACCGCTCGACCCGCGGCTGGTCCTACGGCGGCGGGGTGATCGATCCGCGGACGGGGGAGATCCTCAAGGGGCACGTCACGCTGGGCTCGCTGCGCGTGCGGCAGGACCGGCTCCTCTTCGAGGGGCTGATCGGGGCGGACAAGTCGGGCACCGGCGCGCCGGACGATCCGGTGCGGATCGCGCTTGCCCGCATCCGCCAGCTCGCCGCGCACGAAGTGGGCCACAGCCTGGGCCTCGCCCATAACTTCGCCGCCTCGACCTACGGCCGCGCCTCGGTGATGGACTACCCGGCGCCGCAGGTCGACATCACGGCGGACGGCAAGCTCGACCTCTCCAAGGCCTACGCGACCGGGATGGGGGAGTGGGACGTGCAGGCGATCCGCTACGGCTACACCGAGTTCGCGCCGGGGGTGGATGAGCGGGCGGGGCTCGAAACGATCGTCAAGGAGGGGCTCGCCCGCGGCCTGATCTTCCTCACCGACGAGGACGCCCGCCCCGAGGGCTCGGCCAGCCCGCTCACCCATCTCTGGGACAACGGCCTGGACGCCGCCGAGGGGCTGCGCCACGAGCTGGCGGTGCGCCGCATCGGGCTCGCCAACTTCGGCGAGCACAACATCGCCCCCGGGCAGCCCCTGTCGCTGCTGCAGGAGGTGCTGGTCCCGCTCTACTTCCATCACCGGTATCAGTTGGAGGCCGCCTCCAAGGTGGTCGGCGGGCTGCGGTACACCTATGCCCTGCGCGGCGACGGCCAGCCGCCTTCGAAGCCGGTGGACGGCGCGGCGCAGCGGAAGGCGCTGGCGGCGATCCTGGATGTCTTGACGCCCGAGACGCTCGACCTGCCCGAGCCGGTGATCGCCCTGCTGCTGCCGCGCCCGAACGAGTACCACGCCAACGAGGAGATGTTCACCGGCCTGACCGCGCCGACCTTCGATCCGCTCTCGGCCGCCGCCACCGGCGCCGACATGGCGGTGCGGCTGCTGCTGCGCCCCGAGCGGACGGCCCGGCTGGTGGACTTCCACCGCCGCGACCCGTCGCTGCCCGGGCTGGAGGAGGTGTTGAAGGGGTTGGAGGACAAGGTGTTCGGCGGCACGGCGCCGAAGGCGGAGCGGCTGGCCGAGGTGCGGCGGACCGAGCAGTGGGTGGTGGTGCGGCGGCTGATCGGCCTGTCGAGCGATCCCCAGGCCGCGCCGGGCGTGCGCTCGCGGGTGGACGCCGAGCTGAGCTCCCTGGCCGGCCGGCTCGGCAAGGGCGGCGCCCCTCAGGGAGCCGAGGGGGCGAACCGCGCCTTCCTCGCCCGCGAGATCGAGCGCCACCTCGACCGCCGCGGCGTGGAGGAGGCCGCCAAGCGCCCCGAGCCGCCGGCGCCGCCGCCGGGGCAGCCGATCGGCATGCCGGACTCCTCGCTGCTGGGCGGGATGGACGACTGCTCGTGGGGAGAGTGAAAAATCGCCCTTCTCCTCCTCCCCCTCGCCCGGGGAGGGAGGGGGGAGGGGACGGGAGAGGGGGCCGGGGGGTGAGGGTTCGCCGCCTCTGGCCTATCATTCTGGTCATGATCACAGCTCTTGCTTTGGCTCTGTTCTGGCATTTCCGTCCCGCTCCCCGGCCGGACCGCGTCACCCCGTCGGATCTCGCCGAGGCCGCGGCGAGCACTCCCGACGCTCCCGAGCGGCTGAAGGTGAAGGTGCTCTCGGTCCGCCCGCATGATCCCGAGGCGTTCACCCAGGGGCTGCTGCTCGACGGCAACACGCTCTACGAGAGCACCGGCCTCCCCGGCAGGTCGAGCCTGCGCGAGGTGGACCCGCGGACCGGAGCCGTCAAGCGGAAAGTGGCGGTGAAACCGGAGTACTTCGCCGAGGGGCTGGCGCTGGTGGACGGCAAGCTGCTCCAGCTCACCTGGCAGGACCAGCGGACGCTGGTCTACAACCGCGCCGACTTCAAGCCGGCGGGGGAGTTCCGCTACGACGGCGAGGGGTGGGGGCTCTGCCTGGACGGCGACCGGCTGGTGATGAGCGACGGCTCAGACCGGCTCACCTTCCGCGATCCCAAGACCTTCGCCGTGCAGAGCACCCTCAACGTCACGCTCGCCGGCCAGCCCGCCTACAAGCTCAACGAGCTCGAATGCGTCGACGGGGTGGTCTGGGCCAACGTCTGGCAGACCGACGACATCCTGCGCATCGACCTCAAGGACGGCCGGGTCACGGCGGTGGTCGACGCCTCCGGCCTGCTCACCCCGGAGGAGCGGCAGAAGTCCGACGTGCTCAACGGCATCGCCTGGAACCCCAAGTCCAAGACTTTCCTGATCACCGGCAAGCTCTGGCCGAAGATGTTCGAAGTCCAGTTCGTGCCGCGATGAGCCTCTGGCGCGGCATCGCGCTCGCCCTGCTGGCTGTCCTCGCGCTCGCGGAAAGCTCCTGCCCGTCCCGCTCGCTGGCGCCGCGGGAGGAGGGCTCCGCCCCCATCCTCTCCCTGCTCGGTGCCCGCCCCCTGATCGTCCCCTATGGCGCCCGGGTTGGCGGCTTCCGGGTCGGCGGCCTCTCGGCGCTGGCGCGCGCCGCCGACGGCACCTGGCTCGCCCTGGTGGACAACGACGAGGCGACCCCGGCGCGGGTGTTCCGGCTCGCCTTCGAGGTGAGCGGCAACGGGGTGGCCCCGCCGGCGGGGAAGACCCCTTTGCAGATGCCGCTGGCGGCGATCCCGCTCGAAGGGTTCACGGGCAAGACCCTGGACGGCGAGGGGATGGCGCTGGAGCCCGGGGGGGAGATGCTGATCTCATCCGAGATCGAGCCGTCGATCCGCGAGTTCTCCCCGGCCGGCAAGCTGCTGCGCGCCCTGCCGGTGCCGGAGCTTTTTTTAGCCACGGACGGGCGGGGGACCCGGGGGAATCTCGGCTTCGAGAGCCTGACTCTCTCGCCGGGGGGCGAGGCGTTGTGGACGGCCAACGAGCGCGCCCTCCGGCAGGACGCTCCCGAGGACGCGACGGGGGCGAGCCCGGTCCGCCTGCTGCGCTACGGGCGGCGCGGCGGCGGCTTCGTCCCCGGCGGGCAGTTCGTCTACGTGGTGGAGCCGATCGCGAAGCCCGGCCGGGGCGGCGGCTTCCAGGTTCGCGGTCTCTCGGATCTGCTGGCCCTGCCGGACGGGGATCTGCTGGCTCTGGAACGGGAGTTCGTCGAGGGGCGCGGCATGGGCATCCAGATCTTCCGGGTCTCCCTCGCCGGCGCCACCGACGTGTCGAATATGGAGTCGCTGAGAGGGCAGCGCTACACGCCCGTGCGCAAGGCCCTGGTCTATGACTTCGCCCGCTCGGGCTTCGTGCCGGACAACATCGAGGGGATGGCGTTCGGACCGCGGCTGCCCGACGGCTCGGCCACGCTGGTGCTGGTGAGCGACAACAACTTCCACCCCTTCGAGCAGACGGAGATCGTGGCCCTGCGTCTGAACCTGTAGGGGCGGCTCTGTGGGGCCGCCCTCGGAGTGAGCTACCCGACGGGAGCTTCGACCTTGAGCATCCGGCCCCAGGCGTTGCGGAGGTTCTCGGGGAGATCCAGGGTGGGGAAGATCTCCTTGACCTCGTCGCGGGTCACGTAGGTCCAGATATCGTCCCACTGGGCGTAGCGGAGCAGGTGGGAGATGACCCACGCGCGCTGCTCCGAGGTGCCCTGATGAAGGAGGTGGAGGAATTCCTGCTCGGTGATCTTCTGATCGGGGAAGAAGTAGAGGGAGTCCTTGCCTTCCACGGTGTCGCGGCCTCGGCCCGATCCTGTGCCTTGCATGCTTCCAGTATAGCCGTTTGTCTTGGCAATGTGCCATCCAGCGCCATCCGGCGCGGGCCTTCCATGACCCCGCACTTGACCCCGCCGCGCCGCTCGGCTAGATTTCCTCACGCTCGACCCATCGAGCGGGCATAACTCAGTTGGTAGAGTGCAAGCTTCCCAAGCTTGATGTCGCGGGTTCGAGTCCCGTTGCCCGCTCCAATTCACCTTTCCTACCATAAGAGACCGAACACGGTGCCGGGGAGCTATGTCGATCTTCCGTCGTGACCCTTCGCCCTCCTCTTCCGCGTCCGGAGGGCCGTCCGAGCCTGCGCAGCAGAAATATCGTCTCACCCACATCGCCTCCGGCACCCGCCTCCAGGGCGAGGTGACGGGGGGAACCGAGCTGCTGGTCGAGGGGGAGATCGAGGGGGAGGTGCGGGTGGACGCGACGGTGACGGTCGGCGCCGAGGGGATCGTGACCGGGCCGGTCGCGGCCCCGGTCGTCCGCATCGGCGGCCGGGTGATCGGGGACGTGACGGCCTCCGATCGCGTCGAGGTCTCCCCCTCGGGGAGTCTCGAGGGGAACATCTCGGCGCCGCGGATCATCATCGCCGAGGGGGCCTTCTTCAAGGGCATCGTGGACATGCGGAAAGACAGGGCGGCCTTGCGCGGCAAGGCCGGGCCGGAGCCAAAACCTGCGATTGATTAGAAATCCAATGGGGAGTCCAACGTGCTGATCGGTATACCCACGGAAGTCAAGGATCACGAGTATCGGGTCGGGATGATCCCGGCCGCCGTCCACGCGCTGGTCGAGGCGGGACATCAGGTCGTCGTCCAGGATGGCGCCGGCCTCGGCAGCAGCATCCCCAACCAGGATTACGTCGCCGCCGGCGCCGAGATCGTGCCCGACGCCGCCGCCGTCTACGGCCGGGCCGAGATGGTGGTCAAGGTGAAGGAGCCGGTCGAGTCCGAGTACCCGCTGCTCAAGCGCGGCCAGACGCTGTTCACCTATCTCCACCTGGCGCCGCTGCCGGAGCTGACCAGCGTCCTGCTCGAGCGCGAGATCACCGGCGTCGCCTACGAGACGATCGAGGACCGCCAGGGGCGGCTGCCGCTGCTGACCCCGATGTCCGAGGTCGCCGGGCGGATGGCGGTCGTCATCGGCGCCAGCTTCCTGCAGAAGGCGCACGGCGGACGCGGCACGCTGATCGCCGGTGTGCCGGGGGTTCCCGCCGGGGACGTGGTCGTGCTGGGCGGCGGCATCGTCGGCCTGAACTCGATCAAGATGGCGCACGGCCTGGGCGCCAGCGTCGCCGTGCTCGACACCAACATCGACCGCCTGCGCGAGATCGACGACCTCTTTCACGGCGCGGTGACGACGCTGGTCAGCAACCGGTACAACCTGCGCGCCGCGCTGCGCCGCGCCGACCTCTTCATCGGCGCCGTGCTGATCCCCGGCCGCTCGGCGCCGAAGCTGGTCACCCGCGAGATGCTCAAGCTGATGAAGGAGGGCGCGGTGGTCGTGGACGTGGCCGTCGATCAGGGGGGCTGCCTGGAGACCACCCACGCGACCACCCACTCGAACCCCACCTACGTGGTCGACGGCGTCGTCCACTACTGCGTGGCCAACATGCCCGGCGCGGTCCCCCGCACCTCGACCTTCGCGCTCAACAACGTCACGCTCCCCTACGCGATCTCGCTCGCCAACAAGGGGGCCGTGCAGGCGGCGCTGGAGGATCCCGGCCTGCTGCTCGGGGTCAACACCTACAAGGGGCACATCACCTACCAGGCGGTCGCCGAGTCGCAGGGGCGGCCGTACAAGGCGTTCAAGGAGTTGATCTGACCGGGAACGCTTTCCCGGTCACTCTCTCCCACAACCCGCTGAAATCTTCCGGCACCGGCGCCGCGAACGACAGCGGCTCATCCGTCGCCGGATGGCGGAAGGCGAGCCGCCAGGCGTGGAGCGCCGGACGTGGGAAATCCCGCAGGGCCGGCTGGAGGGGGCGGGGGAGAGCCTTCCAGCGCGCCTCGCCGTAGACCGGATCGCCCACCAGCGGATGGCCGATGTGCTTCAGATGGACCCGGATCTGATGCGTCCGGCCGGTCGCGAGGTCCAGCTCGAGCAGCGAGATCCCCGCCGCCGCGGCCACCGTCCGGTAGTGCGTGCGCGCCGGCCGGCCGCCGGGGCGTACGGCCATCTCCTTGCGCTCCTGCGGATGGCGTCCGATCGGCGCCTCGATCGTGCCGGCGGGCGGCGAAGGGGCGCCGTAGGCGATCGAGAGATAGTGCTTCGAAACCTCGCGGGCGGCGAAGGCGCGGGAGAGGCGGGCGTAGGCGGCCGGCGTCCGCGCCACCACCAGGACGCCGCTCGTCCCCTGGTCCAGCCGGTGGACGATGCCCGGCCGGCCGGGGCCGCCGACGCCGGCCATCTCGGGATAGCGGTCGAGGAGATGGTGGGCGAGGGTGCCGGTGGCGCGCCCGGCGCCGGGGTGCACGGTCAGGCCCGCCGGCTTGTCGAGCACGACGATCTCGCCATCCTCATGGAGCACCCGCAGGTCGCCCGGCTCGGGGAGGACCCGCTCCTCCTTCAACTCCGGCGGGCTGCACTCGATCCGGTCCCCCGCGGCGACCGCGGCCGAGGGCTTCGCCTCCCGCCCGTTGACCCGCACCAGACCCTCGGCGATCCACCGCTGGACCTGGTTGCGCGGAACGTCGAGGCGGGCGGCGACGTGGCGGTCCAGCCGCTCGCCGGCGCCTTCCGGCTCGACGGTCCAGGCGCTCACCCCCGCGGGGGAAGGGATCAATCGGAGACCGTGGCCGCCGCGGCCTCGCGGGGTTCCTCGTGGCGGTGCGGACGGAAGCTGTCGATCGCCATCAGCACGATGCCGATCGAGATGGCGCTGTCGGCGACGTTGAAGGAGGGCCAGTGGTGGAGGCCGATGTAGACGTCGAGGAAGTCGGTCACGGCGCCGCTCGTCACGCGGTCCATCAGGTTGCCGACCGCGCCGCCCACCACCAGCGCCAGGGCCACCAGCAGCACCCGGTCGCGCGACGGCGTGAACCAGAAGTAGAGGCCGACCGCCACCAGGGCGCCGAGGCCGAGGCCGGTCAGCAGCCAGCCGGCGCCGCCGCCGTTGTCCGAGGCGAAGAGGCCGAAGGCGACGCCGGTGTTGCGCACGTGCGTCAGGTTGAAGAAGCCGGGGATCACCGGCTGCGTCGTGTGATGGGGGAGATGGACCTCGACCAGCCACTTCGTCCACTGATCGAGCACGATCACGGCGAGCGAGACGAGCAGGTACCGGAGCTTGCGGAACCGTGATCCGAGGGTCATTTCCAAAGGGCTCTCCTCTTGTCT
>CAVXIG010000048.1:0-73083 GCA_963761645.1 uncultured Acidobacteriota bacterium | reverse complement strand
CCCCGGCGGTCTGGAAGATCACCCGCTCGCGCCCGCCGTCCGTCTTCTCGACCTGGATCACGCGGTCGGCCCGGCGGGTATGGGGCGCCGGTCATGATGCGGGCCGCCGTCCCCAGGAGAAGCGTGAAGCCGGGCGGGTCCCCGGCGGCGATGGTGCCGGAGACCGGCAGGGGCTCAGCCGTGGAGGCCGCGCCGGCGACGGCGTAGCCGTCCATGGCGGAGACGTCCCCCGCGGGCACGTCCACCGTCGCGGCGAGGGCGCGGGTCAGCACCCGCCCGCCCGCCGCCCGCCGTGCCGTCATCTCCTCGGGGAGCGGGCGCACCCGCCCCGCGATCCGCCGCCACGCCTCGTCAGGATGAATCGGTGCCATGGTGTCTGACCCCCTTTCCCCGCAATGGTATAGTTGTTGGGCTTTTTCCCCAGACTTGAACGACTCGACGGAGGGATCTCGCCGTGCCTACGGTGGAGAACAGTTTCCAGTACCGCGGCGACCTGTCTCAGACGGCGTTGCCGGAGATCCTTTATACGATCGACCGGTTCCAGGTGCCGGGGGTGATCGAGGCGAGCCGTGAGGGCATCGTCAAGCAGGTCTACATCAAAGAGGGGAACGTCGTCCACGCCACCTCGACGGACCGCGAGGACAGCCTGGGCTCCTACCTCCAGCGCAGCGGCATCATCTCGCCCGATCTCTACCTGGAGACGATGCGCGAGCGCGAGCGCACCAACAAGCGCTACGGCGTGCTGCTGATCGAGAACGGCGTCCTCTCGCCGGCCGAGGTCTACCGGGCGATCCGCAAGCAGATCGAGGCGATCGTCTGGAGCCTCTTCTACTGGCAGGACGGCAGCGTGATCTACAGCATCGGCGAGTTCCGCGAGCCCGACGCGGTGCGCATCCAGTTGCCGATGCGGCAGGTGATCCTGCAGGGGATCAAGCGGGCGCCGGACGCCAAGACCCTGGTCGGGCGGCTCGGCCGGAAAGAGACGGTCCTCGAGCCTTGTTATAAAGCGGAGCAGTTGATCGAGCTCGCCCTCGATAGCGACGAGTACAAGCTCCTCAGGCTGGTCGACGGCCGGCGGACCCTGTTCGACATCTGTACCCAGGGCCCCCACGGCGCGTCCGAGAACGCCAAGGTGCTGTACGCTTTCCAGATCCTCCAGCTCATCCGGATGGCCGGGGTCACACCCCCACCTCCGGAGCCGCGGCGGGAGGAGAGTACCGGGGCGATCAAGATCCGCTTCAAAACGCAAGGGGACAAGTTCAGCGTCTGAGGGCTTGTCCAGGGAGATCAAAGCGCGATGCCGATTTACGAGTACGAGTGTCTACAGTGCGGCAAGAGGACGGAGGTCCTGCAGCGTATGGGCGAGGGTCCGATCGCCGCCTGCCCCGCCTGCGGGGGCGAGGTGAAGAAGCTGATTTCGTCGCCCGCCTTCCAGTTCAAGGGGAGCGGCTGGTACGTCACCGATTACGGCGGCAAGAAGGGCGGCGGCGGGTCGGAAGGGAAGGCGGAGGGCAAGAGCGAGGGCAAATCCGAGGGCTCCGCGGAGAGCAAGAGCGAGAGCAAATCCGAGGCGAAGAGCGAGAAGCCGGCCGCGAGCGAGTCGAAGAGCTCCGGCGGTTCGGGATCCTCGTCCTCGGGTTCGTCGGGGGGCTCGGAGTAGGCGTCTCTTATCGAAATTCAACGACACTCCTGAATGTTATAATGGCATCACGGAGTCCCGGCTCCATACAGAAGTCCGCGACGTTCAGGAGGTCCCGCATGAAGTCGAAGTTCCGCCTGCTCCCGCTCCTTGCCCTCCCCTTCCTGTTCCGCCAGCCGGCGACGGCCACCACATACAAGATGATGTCCGACAGCGCCCTCGCCGATCAGGCTCCGGTGGTGGTCGAGGCCAGGGTCAGCAGCGTGAGCTCGTCGCCCCTCGTCGGCCAGCCGGCGACGGACTACCTGGTCGAGGTCAACCGCGTGCTCAAGGGGGACCTCCCGGGGAGCACCGTGATGGTGCGGGTGCCGGGGGGCCTCGATCCGCAGGGGCTCGGGCTCAAGATCTGGGGCGCGCCCCGGTTCGCCGAGGGGGAGAACGCGATCCTCTTCCTCGGTCCGGCCAAGGACGGCACCTACCGTATCCTCCACCTCATGCTGGGCGCCTTCCATGAGCGGACGGTCGGCGGCCGCACCGTGGCGCTGCGCGACCTCTCGGAGGCGCACGAGATCGGCGCCAAGAGCACGGCCCGCGGGGGGACCGACGCGGTCCGCGACTTCTCCCGCTTCTCCGACTGGATCGCCGACCACGCCGCCAGGGTGCCGAACGCGGGCGATTACGTCCTGAAGAACGTCAAGGCGGAGCTCTCGTCCCTCCCCGAGAAGTTTGCCTTCTTCGCCGCGGACGATGGCAATCCCATCCGCTGGTACCGCTTCGACAGCGGGCAGAGCGTGGAGTGGAAGGTCAACGCCGCCGGCCAGCCGGGCCTCGGGCTGGACGCCACGATCGCGGCCTTCCAGGTGGCGCTCAACACCTGGACCGCCGACCCGGGGAGCAACATCAACTACGTCTACGGCGGCACGACCCAGGCCGCGACCGGCCTGACCCGCTCGGACCGCGCCAACACCATCCTGTTCGACGACCCCTTCCGGGACAATCCAGATCAAGCCGTCGAGGGGACCTTCGATTGCAACAGCGGCGGCGTGATCGCCATGGGCGGCCCCTTCTACTACTACCCCGAGACCAAGGCCTACAAGGGGAAGCGGTACCACGAGGCGGCCGAGGCCGACATCGTGACCAACGACGGCACGCAGTGCCTGTTCCAGAACAACCCCAGCGCCGCCGAGGAGGTCTTCACCCACGAGTTGGGGCATACCCTGGGGCTCGACCATTCGAAGGACCGCAACGCCGTCATGTACCCGTTCGTGCACAACGACGGCCGCGGCTCCTACCTGGAAGCCGACGACCGCGCGGCCGTCGCCCAGATCTACGGCAACGGCAGCAGTTCCGGTAATGGCGGCAACGGCGGCGGCTCGGGAAGCCTGGCGGCCCCCGTCCGCCTGGCGGGCCGGGCGACCTCGAGCACCACGGTCGCTCTCACCTGGCGCGACAAGGCGCAGGGAGAGGAGTCCTACGTGGTGGAGGCGAAGGTGAACGTGCGGAAGGCCAAGTTCCAGGTGGTCGCCACGGTGCCGGCCGGCACGGCCGCGGCCGAGGTGACCGGGCTCACTCCCGGGACCTCCTACACCTTCCGGGTGCGCGCCGTGGCGGGCGGCCAGTCCTCCCCCTACAGTAAGGCGGTGGTGGTCAGCACGCCGCGCTGAGCGGAGGCCGGATCTTCCGGCGCTGCCGAAAGGGCGGGGACGGCGAGTCTCCGCCCTTTTTCGTTCCACCCCGATCCCAACGCCACCAGGGCCGTCACCAGGATCGCCGGGATCACCTGGAAGCCGAGCCGCGCGAAGTTCGAGAGCACGAAGACCCGGATCTGGTCCGCCGACGCCGAGGTGAAATAGACGTAGAAATAGAACAGGAGCTGCAGCGTCGTCACGACCGCGAACGGCCGCGCCCGCCGGTGAAGGAGGAGCAGCGGCGGCAGGAACATGGCCCAGAGGAAGCCGTGCCAGGCGGCGGTCTGCAGGGCCTCCAGCACGGCGGCGAGGATTCCGGGCGCCCGCGAGAGGGTGAAGGGGCCCGAGTTGAGGGCCAGGAAGAGATGATGGTGGATCGTCCGGCCCAGCCAGGGGAGGACCACCGCCGCGGCCGGCAGGCCGGTCCGGAGCGCCGCGCGGACCGCCTCTCCGAGCGCCGGCCGGCGTTCCCCACGGGTATCTCCCAGGAAACGGCGCGCCCACTGGACGAGCACCAGGAAGGCGGCGAGCGGCACCCCCTCCATCTTCGCGGCGGCGGCGAAGGTGGCGATGACGCCGATCTGGAAGTCTCCCACGCGGTCCGCCGGCCGGAGCAGCGGCGGCACCGCGGCGGTGAGCGCCAGGGCGAGCAGCCAGTCGGCGCCGCCGGCCGTCATGTATCCGATCCCGAAGGCGCCGATGGCCATTGCGATCAGCGCCAGGCCGGTCTGGCGGGTGAAGCGGTCGGCGCCCCCCTGGCGCAGCCCCTCCCGCGCCGCGGCGAGCAGGAGGGCGAAGAAGGCGCCGGACTGCAGCATCATCGCCGGCATCTCGAAGCGCCCGGTGAGCAGCGCGGTCACGGCGTAGATCTCGGGCAGGAGGTTCGGATAATCGGGGTGGAGCACCCAGTTCCACCCCCGCGCGAGATAGGCGTAGTCGGTCCCGCGCGCGGCGTGGAACCGCTCCCCCTTGATCCCCCAGTGGAAGACGAAGTCGTTGAAGGTGATCCACCCGGTGAGCGCGATCAGGAGGAAGACGGCGAGGGCGAGGAGGGCGATGCCGTCCCCCCAGCCGAGGTCGGAAGGGAGCCCCGGCCGCTCCGGTCCCCGCGGCAGGAAGCGCCTGGCGAGGAGGTACAGCGCGAGGCCGAGGAGGACGAGCAGGAGCGGGTGCCAGGGGATGCGGGCGAAGTCCAGCAGGGTGAGCAGGATGTGCAGGACGACCGCGCCGCCCAGCACGTATACCGTGGCACGGTAGAGGGCGCCGTCGCCCGGGGCGGCGAGCCCGGCGGCCAGCCGGCTGCCGAGCAGGGCGAGGAGCGCCGGCATGGCGGCGGCGACCAGGAGGGCGGTGCCGCTCATTGCGGCGGCTTCACCCGGTAGAGCCAGCCGTGCGGCAGGATGCTCATCAGCTCGGCGCGGGGGTGGTCGATCTTCGTCCGGTAGGCGATCGCGTACCGCGCCAGCGTGCCGGTCGCGGGGTCGCTCACCGGGATCACGTCGTAGGCCGGCAGGAGATAGGCCGCCCACCGCCAGCGCGCGAACTGGATCTCCGGAGGGTCTTCCGAGGTGAAGGCGACGGTGCTGCCGGCGGGCATCAACCGCCGCGCCGCCTCGAGGCAGCGGGTGAGGTCCTCGGTCTCGGCGGTGCCGAAGCGCCAGGCCCAGGGCCCGCGCTGCGGCGCCCGGCCGTCGTAGCCCGCGACCGCCTGGTTCACCTCCCGGAGGAAGCCGGCGGCCGCCCAGGCCACCAGGAGTACCAGCGCGAGACGCTTGAGCATGGCGCCGATCTTACCCCGCGCTGCTAAACTCTCGCGCCCACGAGGAAACTTTCCGATGCCCCTTGCCTTCCGCCCCGACGAGACCAGTCCGCTGGTCCTCCCCCTGCTGAGCGACCTCGGCATCGCTCCGGGGACCCTCGACCTCGCGATCGACGCCCGCGACGAGATGCTCGGCTTCCTCGGCGACGTCTTCGACGGCGACCGCGACCGCGCGCTGTTCGGCTACTTCCGCTCGGGCGCGAGCATCGCCGACTCGCTCGGCCAGGCGCTGCGCTGGCGCTTCGGCAGTTCCTTCGGCAGTACGGTCAGGCTGCTCGACTTCGCCAGCGGCTACGGACGGGTGACCCGTTTCCTGGTGCGCGAGGTGCCGCCGAAGCGCGTCTGGGTGGCCGACGTCTACGCCGAGGGCGTCCGCTTCCAGGAGGAGCGGTTCGGCGTCCACGGCATCGTCTCGACCATCCGCCCGGAGGACTTCGTCTGCGCCGAGCGGTTCGACGCCATCCTGGTCACCTCGCTCTTCACCCATCTCCCCGACGAGCGCTTCGTGGCCTGGCTGCGGGTGCTCCTGGGGCTGCTCGCCCCCGGCGGCATGCTCGCCTTCAGCGCCCATTCCCCGCAGGTGCTGCCGCCGGGCACCGCGATGCCGGAGAGCGGGATCTTCTTCGCCGAGACCAGCGAGAGCGATTCGCTCGCCAAGAGCGACTACGGCTCCACCTGGGTGACCGAGGCGTTCGTCCGCTCCGCCATGGACCGCGCCGTCGGTCCGGGTTTTTCGCTGCATCGCCTGGAGCGGGGGCTCTGCAACTTCCAGGACCTCTACCTCGCCCTGCCGGAGCCGGGGGTCGACTTCTCCGCCCTCGACTTCCACAGCGAGCCGCATCTCGTGATCGAGCAGGCGAGGCTGGCGGACGGCGGGCGGCGGCTGGAGATCCAGGGTTGGGCCGCCATGCGCTCCGGCGACGCGCGCGAGGTCGAGGTGATGCTCGACGGCGAGCGGATCGCCGCGGCGCCGGTCGCCGATCCGCGCCCGGACGTCGCCGCCTATCTCGCCGCCTATGGGGGGGACGACCGCTACCTGCATTCGGGCTGGCACGCCTCCTGCCCGCTGCCGGCCGGGGCTTCGCGCACCGCCGCCGTGCTGCGGCTGCGGGTGGTGGACGGCCGGGGGAAGGTCCAGCCGCTCTGGGCCGGCTCGATCGAGGCGCTGCTCCTCGCCGGCTCCCGCATGGAGGCCGAGAAGTTCCGCAACGCGCTCTGGCAGACCCAGATCCTCCTCGCCGAGGAGCGGACGCGCTCCACCCCGGAGCTCGTGGCGCTGCGCAACCGCCTCCAGGCCATGGAGGCGAGCCGTTTCTGGAAGCTGCGCAACGCGTGGTTCCGGGTCAAGCGGGGCCTGGGACTGACCCGCGAGGCGTAGAAGCCTGTAGGGGCGGGCCCTATGTGGCCGCCCTGGGGGCCAGGGCGCCCACACAGGGGCGCCCCTACAGGCTTTTGGCCTCTAAGTTAGCGCCTATGCCCCAACCCCTCTCTCCCGGCCTCCCCCCCGAACCGCCGGGAGAGAGCCTTCCCCCCAGCCGTCGCCCTGACCACGCTGGCAGCCGAACTCGGATCTCTGCTCAAGCAGTACGGCGGACTGGGTTGCGCTATCTTGCGAGATGTTTATAATTAATATAGCAACTTGGTATGGCCGCATCTCCCACGGAGGCAAGCCATGAAGACTGTCGCCGTTCTCCGCAATGCCATACTTGTGTCACTTCCGGGAAGTTCCGCCGTTTGGGTCTCACCTGCGCCCCGGGCGGCCAAGACTCCCAAGACCGCAAATCCGGACGTCGCGGCGATCGAAAAACAGCTCCGCGAGCTGGACCGTACTACGGAGGGATGCGCACACCCAGGCCGTGGTCAAGGTCGAGAGGCCGGGAGGGATCTGCTACTGGCAGTGTATCTGTTTACCGGCCTAAAGCCTTCAGTGAGGCTCCAGGAGGTCGGAGTATGAAGGCGCCTTGCGACTTTGGAGGATGGCGGTGAAAGTGGCGATAGAGTTGAGCCCCCTTTGTTGAAAGGTGCGCAGGAGGCTCAAAGATGGCTTGGGTCTCGGCCCCGCGGCGGGTGCGATTTCCACCGCAGGACTTGCGGTTTACGACGGCGGGCCGGATCGCATGCTCAGCCGGCCAGTTGGTGGCTTCGACATCCTCCCGGTCCATGAAGACAAACAGAGCTTTCTGGTAGCGCTTCAGGTGCTTGGCCAAGCGCAGGTTGCCGGGGTGGGTGAGGGTTCTATGGAGCAAGCGATCCATCTGCGCCGCCAAGCGTCCCCTGGCGACCTTCACCCCGTGCAGGCTGATCGTTGCGGCCTGCCGCCGGTCCCGCACGGCCAAGGCGGCGCGCAAGAGGGCCTGCACTCGGCGGGGAAACCTCACGGCGCCGCCCTGAGCCGTCTCCAGCATCTCCCTGCATCGCCGCAGCAGATGGGCCAGACAGGTCTGATGCGTCGCTTCAGCGAAACGCCGGTACGGCGCCCATCCATCCGCAACCAGAGTTCCCGCATAGTCTTGCCCCAGCACCTGCGCCGCTTCGGCGAAGCCTCGGCCGCGTTGGATCGAGTAGACCGTCTCGCATCGATTGGTGAACGCCCACAGCCAGGCGCCGAGCCCGCCGATACGCCAGCCGCTCTCATCCGGGTAGACCACCGGCGACTCGCGGATCGTTTTCACCAGTTCCTCGTAGATCGGCCGCGACTTCGAGGCCGTCCGCAGCAGCGCCCGGCACAGCGTCGAGCGCGACACCTGAAGTCCGGTTATCTGCTCGATCAAGCTAGAAATCTTGCCGTAGCTCAACCCCCCGACTTTGTTCAAATAGAGGGCCAGGGACACCACTCTCGGACCGATTTGAACACCGGCCACGCCCACCGCCTGCGAGCTCTGACGAGGATGTCGCCCCCTCACCTGGCGCCCACACACCGAGCATTCGCCGCAGTGCAAGACGAACTCTGTCGTCCGCGGGCGGATCTCCGGAAGGTCGATCTGGTATTGGCTTTCCTTGCCGGTCAGGCGCACCGAACCGTTGCAGACCTCGCACACCGCGGGGCAATCGACCTCAAGGGTCTCGTCAACCTGATCGGGGACAGGACGGAAAGCCCGCTCTCCGTACCGTTCAGCGGGCTTGCGCCCCGGAGTCTTGGGGTCGCTTTTCGGCTCCCCCTTCGAGAACGGCGCCGCTTGGCGTTTGCCGCCACGCCGCAACTCCTCAATGATCTTCTCCAACTGGGCGATCCGGTGCTCTTGCCTCTCGATCCGGCGCTCTTGCTCCTCGATCCGGCGCCGAAGCTCAGAGTTTTCTTGAAGGAGTTCCTCTTCTTCACCCACATTGAGTTAGGACACGACCCCCGCAGTGGGCCGTCCTAAACCCCAGGGGAGTTGGCCCCGATTTGAGGTTCCGGAGATGTTGGAGAGCGTCCGTCTTTACAATGCCTCCGTAATTTCAACCCATCGCCATCACGACACCGTTCCGTAGAGACGACCCAGACGCTTCACGACACCCTGGGAAGGCCACGGGGACGGCGGGTCGTCTCCGCAACGGCGCCAACGTTCGAATCCCGCATGCCTTCCGCGGTCTCCACCAAACCGAAGCGGCTGCATCCGCCTCGAACGTCTATAAAGATTTCCGCAGAACCTCCGCCACCCTCTGCTGCTGCGCCTCCGTAATGTGCGGATACATCGGCAGCGACAGGATCTCCTTCGCCGCGCGCTCGGCTTCGGGGAAGTCCCCCTCGCGATAGCCGAGATCCGCCAGGGCGCCGTGGAGGTGGAGGGGGACGGGGTAGTGGATGCCGGCGCCGATCCCCTCGGCGTTCAGCTTCGCGAGCACTTCGTCCCGGTTCTGGACGCGGATGACGTAGAGGTGCCAGACGTGCTCGTTGCCGGGGAGGGTCTTCGGCAGCTCGATCTGATCGATGCCGGCGAGGAGCTGGTCGTAGCGGGCCGCGGCCTGGCGGCGGGCCTGGTTCCAGGCGTCGAGGCGCTTCAGCTTGGCGGAGAGCACCACGGCCTGGAGGGTGTCGAGCCGGGAGTTGAAGCCGATCTCGGGGTGGTGGTACTTCTTCTCGCTCCCCCAGTTGCGCAGCTTGCGCAGACGCGCGGCGGTCTCGTCCGACGCGGTGACCACCGCTCCGGCGTCGCCGTAGGCGCCGATGTTCTTGCCCGGGTAGAAGCTGGTCGCGGCGGCCACCCCGAAGGCGCCGCTGGGCTTGCCGTTGCGGCGCGCCCCCTGCGACTGCGCGCCGTCCTCGATCACCGCCAGCCCGCGGATCTCGGCGACCTCGCAGATCGCCTCCATGTTGGCGATCTGGCCGAAGAGGTGGACGGGGAGCACCGCCCGGGTGCGCGGTCCGATCGAGGCCTCGATGCGGGCGGGATCGAGGAGCTGATACTCGTCGCAGTCCACGATCACCGGCCGGGCGCCCGCCCGCACGACGCCGAGGGCGGTGGCGATGAAGGTGTTGGCCGGCACGATCACCTCGTCGCCGGCGCCCAGCCCCAGCGCCCGCACGGTGAGCTCGATGGCATCCGTCCCGTTGGCCACGCCGACGCAGTGGGGGAGGCCGCAGAAGCGGGCGAACGCCTCCTCGAACTCGCGCACCTGGGGGCCGAGGACGAAGGCGGTGTCCGCGATCACTTTCGCGAAGCCCTGCGCGACCTCGTCGGCGACCTCGGCGTGCTGGGCCTTTAGATCGACGAGGTGGATCGGCTCGTGGCTCGGTTGATCCATCACACAGTCTCCCTTCTGCCATCGTTGCGGAGCGAACGGGAGAGGGCGTCGAGCACGCGCACCGCGCCGGCGCCGCTGCGGCCGCCGGAGATCGGCGCCTTGCCGCTCGCCACGCACTCCAGAAAGTGATCGCACTCGGCCTTGAGCGGCTCGCCGGCCGCCACCTTGGGGATCTGGATGTCCCCTTCGTGGATGCTGGTGCGGAACGAGGCGAAGGTGTCGACGAAGCCGGCGGGCGTGAGCTGATCGGTCACCTGTTTGTCGTAGAGCCGCAGGGGCTCGGCGAGATTCATGTCGTCGAAGGTCAGCATTCCTTTTTCACCCACGATCGTGATGTCGCGGACCTTTCTCGGGCTGAGCCACGAAACGTGGAGGTTGACCATGACTTTCTCCGGGTACCAGAGGTTGGCGAAGACGGCGTCCTCGATGCCTTCGTTGATCCAGGAGCCCCCATGGGCGGCGGCCTCGAGGGGGATGGCGCCGAGCCAGTCGTTGGCGATCGCGATGTCGTGCGCCGCGAGGTCCCAGGCGGCGTTGACGTCCATGCGGATCGGCCCCAGGTTGGTGCGCACCATCGAGATGTAGAAGAGCCGCCCGAGCTCCCCCTGGGCGAGGACCTCGCGGACCCGGCGGATGGCGGCGTTGAACAGGAAGACCTGGCCGACCATGAGGATGAGGCCGCGCCGCTCGGCGAGGTCGCACAGCGCGTCGGCCTCCGCGGCGCTGGCGGCGACCGGCTTTTCGACCAGCGCGTGCTTGCCGGCCTCGAGCGCCGCCTAGGCGAGCTCGTAATGGGTGATCGTGGGGGTGGAGATCACCACCGCGTCGACCTCGGGGTCGGCGAAGGCGACGGCCGGATTGGCGGCGATCCTGATTCCCGGATATCGGCTCTCGGCGAGCTTCAGCCGGGCCTCGTCGCGGTCGATCACCCAGGCGACCTCGCTGGTCGTGTGGTTATGGAAGTTGCGGATCAGGTTGGGGCCCCAGTGGCCCGCGCCGATCACGGCGATACGCGGTATGCGGTTGGGTTGAGTCAAGGCATCTCCAGGTCGCTGAACCAGATCTCTACATTGGAATGGGCCGGCACCGGGGCGGTCCGCCAGAGCCGGGCCTGGGGAAAGCGGGATTTTATCCCCGGCAGCCAGCCGCCGCGCACGAGGTCGTGAGCGGCGACGACGACCACCCGGAGGGGGCGCGAGGAGCGCAGCGGCATCGTGCCGCGGAGCTCCCCGGCGTCGAGGTACCGGGCGCCGAGCGGGGCGGGGAACGTTCCCACCGGCAGAGTGCGGAAGGGGAGGTCGAGCCCCATCACGTAGGACGAGCCCCAGCCCGCGGGGCCGGCCACCACCACGAGGTCGGCGGGCGACCGCAAGGCCGCCACGGCGGCGCGGACCTCGGGGACGCTGCGGGGGGAGAGCTCGGGGGTCAGCAGGCCGGTCGCGGCGGCCGAGCCGCGCAAGGGGAGCCGGTCGTGCAGGTCCCGCTTCGCGAATTCCGCGGCGCCGAAGACCAGCGGGGCGCCGAGCAGGAACGCCGCCAGGAGCGCCGCCGGCAGCGCGGTGCCGCGCCTCCCCCGCGTGAACGCGGCCGCCAGCACGAAGGGGTACGCGAGGGGGAGGACGCCGGCCGCGAAGCGGGTCTCCTTGGCCAGGTAGTCGTAGCCGACGAGCAGGGAGACGGCAGCGAGGATCAGGTAGAACCCCGCCGCGGCGACCGCGGCGAGATCGGCGGCGGCGCCGGGCCGGCGGCGGCGCCGCTCGCGGGCCAGCGCCCAGGCGAGCAGGGCCGTGCCGGGGACCCCGAGGAGGGACTTGAGGAACAGGCGGTCGTCGTTGCCGAGCGCGCGCGGAAAGGGCAGGCGGGAGTCGCTGAAGAAGGTCAGATGCGTGGCCCAGAGGTCGGTCTGGAACAGGCCGAGGCCGGGGGCTCCGGCGAGCGAGACGGCGAGGCGGGCGGGGCGGAATGCGTGCGGATCGTCCACCGCCCAGGTGGAACGGGCGCCGGTGGCGGTCTCCTTCAGATTCTCCGAGAGGCGCAGGTTGAGCAGGAAGAGCGCCGCGACCGGCAGGGCGAAGCCGAGGGTGAGCGTGGCGAGCCGGAGGAGCCGGCGCTCGCGCAGCAGCCGCCATCCCGCGAAGACCGCGAGCGGCAGGACGGCGAGGAACAGGGAATAGCGCAGCCAGTAGGAGGCGCCGAAGGCGATCCCGCCCAGGAACAGCGGCGACTCCCGTTCGCGCAGGCGCAGGGCCAGGGCGGCGAGCCAGGGACCCGCGGCGAAGGCCAGGAGGTCGGCCGAGCGCAGCGAGGCCGCGCCGCCGATCGTCACCGCGTAGCCGGACAGGCAGAGGGCCATGAGGAGCCGCAGCCACGGCGGTGGGGGCGGCTCGAGGCGGTCCATCAGGCGCAGCCAGCCGGCCGCGCCGGCGAGGAAGAGCAGGAAGCTCGTCGCGCGCAGGGCGGCCGAGAAGGGGAGCATCGCGGCGAGCGGCGCGTAGAGCAGGGGGAACCCCGGCGGCCACCAGGTGCTCCAGACCAGCCGGTCGCGGCTGAGGTCGCCCGGGTCCGGCAGGCGGAGCACCCCCGGCGAGGGGGAGGCGCCGTGCAGCCACTGGAGGATCGAGCCGAGCTGGAAGGCGCTGTCGGTGTCGACCCGGTAGGGCACCGCCGCCGCGGCCAGGAAGGCGGCGGACGCGAGGACGAGCACCAGCGCGTAGGGAGACCAGCGTTTCAAGGGGTGGGTTCCAGGTGGGAGAGCTCGTCGCGGATGACTTTCAGAGTTTCGGCAGGATTATAAACGCTCGGCCTCTCTCCCGGCTCCTTGCCGAGGCTCTGGCTGAGGCCCGGGTACCCCCACTGGGCCTGGTGCCGGCGCGCCGAGGGGAAGGACTCTCCGAGGGTCACCACCACCGGCTTGTCGAAGGCGGCCGCGGCGTGCAGGGTCATGCTGGAGTTGGAGACCACGAGGTCGGCCGCCGCGATCAGCGCGAACACCTCCCGCAGGCCGGGCGGCTCCGGAAACGCGCGGACGGCCGGTGCCGCCGCGGCGACCCTGGCGGCCAGCTCCTCCTCGCGGGGGCCGGTGAGGACCAGCAGCGCGGCGTCCGGCAGCCCGGCCGCGACGGCGGCGAAGCTCTCGGCGGGCCAGCGCCGCGCGGCCACGCCGCCGCCAGGGGCGAGCACCACCCGGGGTTTGGCGCCGGCCGCGCCCCACCAGCGCTCCGCGGCCTCCCGCTCCCCGGAGGAGAGAAAGATCTGGGGACGGACCCGCGGCAGGTCGGAGGCGCCGAGGAGCTCGGCGAAGCGCAGGGCGGCGCGCCCGACGTGCTCGTCCGGATCGAAGCTCACCGCCGCCTGGGCGGCGGAGTGGCCGCCGGCATAGCCGCGCACCCCGAGCCGGTAGGGTATCCCGGCCCGCAGCAGGAGGAGCGACCCCCAGGCGCTGCCGAGCACGTCGATCCCCACCTCGAAGCGGCGCTCCGCGACCCCGCGGACCTCGGGGGAGGAGCGCAGGTAGGCGAGCCGGCCCAGAGTCCCTGCCGCCGCCTGGTACTTGTTGAACCAGGGGGCGTTGACGGGCAGCGTCTCTGAGATATGGGGGTTGCCGCGCAGCACGCCGCGGTTCCAGTCGCCGACGCCGGCGGTGATCCAGGCCTCGGGAAAGCGGCGGCGCAGGGCCTCGAAGAGGGGCGTCACCACCAGGAGATCCCCGATGTCGTTGTTGCGCAGCACGAAGATCGACCGCGGGGCCTCCGGTCTCATCGGCGGGCCGGGAGCGAAGGCCGCGGCGGCCCGGACGGCGCCTTCGAGCGCGCCGCCGGCGATCCGGCGGGAGGTCCGGCGGGCGGCGCGCAGCAGCGGTCTCATGGCTCGCCGACCTGCTCCTCCCAGGAGCGGGCGATCGCGGGCCAGGAGAACCGCGCGCGGTAGCCGTTCTCCTCCAGGTCTTCGAGCGGGGCGCTCTCGACTTCCGCCGGCGGCGGGAAGGGGCGGAGCGACGCCGGAAAGTAGGGGCGCAGATCGGCGACCGCCCCGGCCTCGGTGGCGAAGACGGTCAGCCCGGACTCCAGCATCTCGGTCAGGCTCAGGCCCCACCCCTCGACCGGGCTGGTGAAGAGCCCGGCGTCGTGCCCGGCGAGGAGGGCCGGCAGCTCCGCCCGCGCGAACGCGGGGAGGATCCGCACGCGGCCCGAGCGGAGCCAGTCCGGCGGCAGATCCCGCGCCGCGGCGGGACCGCACCCGGCGAGGGTGAAGGTGTCGTGAGGGTGGGACGCCAGCCGCTCGCGGAGGAAGCGGAGCAGCCGGCGGACCCCCTTCTGGGCGCTCCAGCGGCCCATCCAGAGAAAGCGGACGCCCGGCCCGGCACCGCTCACGCGCCGCCGCCGGACCTCGGCCAGGGCCGCCTGGTCGCCGGGCGGCAGGGCGCAGACGTAGAGCCCCAGCTTGCGGCTCCAGCGGGGGAAGCGGCGGCGCATCCAGGCGAGCTCGAGCGTCCCCTGGCAGAGGATCCGGCTCGCATGCCGCCAGCCGCCGAGGATCGCGGCGGCGCGGGGGACGCCCAGGGCAGCGTTGACCAGCGCCCGCGGCGAGGGGCGGTGGGCGACATCGCTGCGCAGATCGAGGAAGAGGTAGCGCAGCTCCGGCTGCACGCTGCGCACCACGATCCGGCCGCAACGGGCGAGCCGCGCGCTGGCCGAGATCGCCGGGGTCTCGACGACGTCGAACGGCCCGTGGCTCTCGACGAAACGCTCGATCGCCCGCGTCTGGCGGCGCCAGACGTTCCACCACCGGGTATCCGCCGGCAGGGGCTCCGGCGACCACGCCTGGGCGTCGTGCCCGCGGTCGCGCAGGGCGGCGGCGAGGCTGAGGGCGACCTGCGCCGCGCCGAGCTCGGCCGCCAGGGGGGGGTGGCTGACCAGCAGGATCCTCATCGGCTCACGGCTCATCGGGCCGGTAGGCGACCGCGTCCGGACCGTCGAGGGCGACGCGGTAGCCGAGCGAGATCAGGTGCTCCACGCAGGCGTTCCGCTCCGGGCGGCTCAGGTGCTTGTGCTCGAAGCCGATGATCCCCGCCCGCAGCCCGGCGCCGTGAAAGAGCTTGAGGATCTCGAAGTCGTAGCCCTCCGCGTCGACCTGCAGGAGATCGATGCGGTCCGGGCGCGCCGGGGCGAGCAGATCCTCGAAGGTCAGGCATTCGACGGTCTCGGTCTCGATCCTGCCGGCGATGTCGGGGATGACGTCGCCGTGCTTGAGGATGACCTCGCGCCGGAAAGAGGCGAGTTGGAGAGCCCAGGAGGGCAGTCCGGCCCCGGCGCGCAGCTTGTAGAGCGTCCGGGGTCCGGAGGTGTCCGCCACCGCCACATTGCGCAGGACGAGCCCGGGCTGGTCCCCGTAGTTCTTCTCGAGCTCCCGGAACGCCTCCCGCTGGGGCTCCACCAGAATGCCGCGCCAGCCGCGGCTCAGCACCAGATCCCGCAGCGGATCGTTGGCGACGCCGTCGAAGGCTCCGATCTGGATGAAGAAGAAGTCCTCCCGCGGACGCCGCCACAGGGAGTGGGCGATGGCGTGCTCCAGACCGATGCGCAGCTCCATCTCGCGATGGAAGATCAGGGGCGCCGGCCAGCGCCGGACCTGCAGGCCGGCGGCCGCGAGGGCCGAGCGGAGGAGCCGGGTGAGGAGGGCCTTCATGGGGTCTGGGGGAGGCGCGTCAGCACCACGTCGCCGAGCACCAGGCGGTCCATGCGGGTGCGCAGGAAGCAGTCCAGCGCCTCGGCAGGGGTGTTGACGATCGGCTCGTTCTCGTTGAAGGAGGTATTGAGCACCATGGGCACCCCGGTGCGGCGCTCGAAGGCCGCGATCAGCGCCCAGTAGCGGGGGTTGGTCCGCCGCGAGACGGTCTGCAGCCGGCCGGTGCCGTCGGCGTGGGTCACTGCCGGCACCAGCGGCCGCTTCTCCGGCCGGATCGGGTAGACCTTGATCATGAACGGGTCGGGGTAATCGATGGTGAACCACTCGCCCGTGCGCTCCTCGAGGATCGAGGGGGCGAAGGGGCGGAACGACTCCCGGCGTTTGATCTTCAAGTTCAGGATGTCCTTCATGTCCGCCCGCCGGGGATCGCCCACGATCGAGCGGTTGCCGAGCGCGCGCGGCCCCCACTCGGAACGCCCCTGATACCAGCCGACCACGGCGCCCTCGGCGATCGCCGCGGCGGTCTCCTCGGCCAGCCGCTCCTCGCCGCCGGCGGCCTCGACCCGGATCTCGCCCCAGACGCCGTCGCGGCCGCCGGAACCGGGGAGGCCCTCCGCGATCGCCCGGCGGACCGCCGCCTCGGCGTAGGCCGGCCCCCAGTAGGAGTGCTCCATGACGAAGCCGGTGCGCGGCGCGCCCAGGATGGCGTGGTGGGCGTAGAGGGCCGCGCCGAGCGAGGTGCCGGCGTCGCCGGCGGCGGACTGGATGTAGACCTCCTCGACGTCCGTGCGGTCGAACAGCTTGCCGTTGGCCAGCGAGTTCATGGCGCAGCCGCCGGCGAGCGCCAGCCGCTTCAGGCCGGTGCGGCGCTGGAGGGCGCGGACGAGGGCGAAGAAACGGTCCTCGTAGACCTTCTGGAGGGAGGCGGCGAGGTCCTTGTGGCGCTGGGCCAGCTCCTCGCCGGGCTGGCGCGGAGGGCCGAGCAAGACGGCGAGGGCCGGGGTATAGACCAGCCCCAGCTCCGGCGAGCCGTCCTCCCAGGTCATGTCCACCCCCTCCGAGAGATGGCGGAAGTAGCGCAGGTCGAGCGCGAAGGTGCCGTCCGGCAGCGGCGGCACCATCTTCCCGAGAGGATCGGCGAAGCGGGGCTCGCCGTAGGCCGCGAGGCCCATCACCTTGTACTCGTCGCCGAAGCCGGGGAAGCCGAGGAACTGGGTGACGGCGGTGTAGAACAGGCCGAGCGAGTGGGGGAAGTGGACCCTGTCGAGAACCTCGACAGAGCTGCCGCGCCCCACCGCCATCATCGTCGAGACGAAGTCGCCGAAGCCGTCGACCGTCAGGCACATCGCCTCCTCGAAGGGGGAGCAGAAGAAGGCCGAGGCGACGTGGGCCAGGTGGTGCTCGACGGCGTGGAGCGGGGGGGCCGGGCCGCCGAAGGCGGCGGCGATGCGCTCCTCCAGCGAGGCGACCTGCCGGAGGTTGCGGGCGCGGCCCATGGCGCGGCGGAGGCTGCGCGGATGGGTGAGCGCGAGCAGGGCCTTGCGCGCCAGGTAGGCGCGCGGCTGGCGGGCCACGGCGAGCGCGGTGATGCCTTGCAGATCGCCGCCGTTCATCTCCTCCAGGCAGAAGCGGGCCGCCTGCTCGGGGAACCCCGCCCAGTGCTTGATCCGGCGGAAGCGCTCCTCCTCGACGCCGGCCACGAACCGGCCGTCCACCACCGCCGCCGCCGAGGCGTCCGCGTGGTAGGCGGAGAGGCCGAGGATTTTGCTCACGGCTCCTCCTTCATCAGCTCCTCCAGCCGGATATCCACGACCAGCCGGAACCAGAACGCCTGCAGGAAATGGAAGACGAATCCCGTCTTGCCGTCCAGGATTCCGAGCAGGAAGAAGTAGCGGTAGAGGAAGTAGAGCATCGGTCGTACGAACAGCGGCATCCGGTAATAGCGGTCCTTGAGCCAGAGGATCCTCTCGTCCGGGGTACCGAACAGGCGAGGGGTCGCCTTCCACGTCAGACCGCGGCGCCGGCGCTCCAGCTCTTCCCGGGCGAAGGCCTCAGCATAGCGGAGGTGCTTCTGAAGATAAAACTGAATCGAGTCCTCCTTGAGGTTCCACTCCTCCAGCGGCGCGCGCAGGCGGCCGACCGGACCGCGCACGTAGACGCGGGTGTCCTGCTCGACCGGATCGAGCCCGGAGCGGCCGCGGCGGAACAGCTTGAGGATCAGCTTGCTGCCGTAGCCGCCGAAGCGCAGCGGCTTGCCGCGGAAGATCTGCCGCCGGTGGATGTAGAAGCCGTCCTCGCGGACCTCGTCCGGCCGGGCGAGCAGGGCCGCCAGCTCCGCCCGCAGCGCCGGGGTCACCGCCTGGTCGGCTTCCAGGATCAGCACCCAGTCGTTGCGCAGGGGGAGGTTGTCGAGCCCCCACTGGAAGATCCAGGGGATGATCCGGCTGTGGTCGTAGGCGAGGGTCTGGACCTCGGCGTATTTCCGGGAGATCTCGACCGTGCGGTCCGTGCTCTCGGAGTCGAGCACGAAGATCTGGTCCGCGAAGCCGTGGACGCTTTGCAGGCAGCGCTCGACGTTCGCCTCCTCGTTGCGGGTGGTGACGATGACGAAGGGAGAGCGGGATCATCGAACCCTCCCCTTTTTTTTTTTTTTTTTTTTTTTTTTTTTTTTTTTTTTTTTTTTTTTTTTTTTTTTTTTTTTTTTTTTTTTTTTTTTTTTTTTTTTTTTTTTTTTTTTTTTTTTTTTTTTTTTTTTTTTTTTTTTTTTTTTTTTTTTTTTTTTTTTTTTTTTTTTTTTTTTTTTTTTTTTTTTTTTTTTTTTTTTTTTTTTTTTTTTTTTTTTTTTTTTTTTTTTTTTTTTTTTTTTTTTTTTTTTTTTTTTTTTTTTTTTTTTTTTTTTTTTTTTTTTTTTTTTTTTTTTTTTTTTTTTTTTTTTTTTTTTTTTTTTTTTTTTTTTTTTTTTTTTTTTTTTTTTTTTTTTTTTTTTTTTTTTTTTTTTTTTTTTTTTTTTTTTTTTTTTTTTTTTTTTTTTTTTTTTTTTTTTTTTTTTTTTTTTTTTTTTTTTTTTTTTTTTTTTTTTTTTTTTTTTTTTTTTTTTTTTTTTTTTTTTTTTTTTTTTTCCCCCCCCCCCCCCCCCCCCCCCCCCCCCCCCCCCCCCCCCCCCCCCCCCCCCCCCCCCCCCAAAAAAAAAAAAAAAAAAAAAAAAAAAAAAAAAAAAAAAAAAAAAAAAAAAAAAAAAAAAAAAAAAAAAAAAAAAAAAAAAAAAAAACCACCCTCTCGGCGGCCGACAGGAGGTGGCGCCAGGTCGCGGCGTAGTCCCAGGCGGCGAGGATCGCTCCGCTGCGCTCCCGCACCCGCTCCGGGGGGAGCGCGAGCGCCTCGCCGATCCTGTGCGCCAGCATGCCGTCGTCCCCGGCCGGGTAGACGAAGCCGTTGCCGCCGACCTCGACGAGATCGTAGCCGGCGCCGACGCGCGAGGAGGCGACCACCGGGAGACCGCAGGCCAGCGCCTCCTGGACGGACACCCCCCAGCGCTCCTCGCGGGCGGCGTGGACGAACAGGTCCGACGCCGCGTAGAGGGCCGGCAGCTCGGGATAGGGAACATAGCCCGGGAAGCACACCCGGGATCGCCCCTTCTCGCGGGCGAAGGCTTCCAGGGATGACCGGGCGGGGCCGTCCCCGGCGAGCACCAGCCAGACGTCTTCCTCTCTCCTCCGGGCGAACGCCCGCAGGAGGTCCCAGGGCGCCTCCCGGTCGTTGAACTTGGCGAGGCCGAGCACGACGCGGGCCGCCGCGGGAACGCCGAGCCGCTCGCGGAACGCCGCGCGTTCGGCCGGCGTGAGGCGGGAGCGCTCCGCGAAGCTCTCCACGTCCACGGCGTAGGGGAAGAGCCCGGTGCGCTCGCGCGGCACGCCGAAGGCGCGGAGATAGTCGAGGGTCAGGCTGCCGGTGCCGAGGAAGAGGTCGTACGTCCGTTTCATATAGGTGGCGAAGAGGAGCCGTTTGGCGAGGTTGCGGTAGTTAGGGAGGTGTCCCAGAGCACCGAGTCGAGGCGCAACGCGACCGGCACTCCGGCCCGCCGGGCGATCCGGGCGCCCAGCCGGTAGGTCCCCTGCGTGTAGCCGTTGGCGATCAGCAGGTCGCACCGCCCTGGCCGCAGCCGTTCGCCCAGCCAGCGCGCGGCGCCGTCCGGCGGGCAGACCTCGTGAGGATAGCCGCCCAGCAGGTCGATCCCCCAGGAGACCGGGGCTCCGAGCTCGGGATCGAAGGCCGGCGCCGCGACGTCGCGGCCGGTGAACAGCACGCGGAGCTCGTGCGCCGCGTCGCCGGCGGCGAAGCGGTAGAACGGCGCCTCGAACTGGGTCGGGCGTTCGACGAGGAAGGCGATCTTCAAGCGGCGATCCTCGCGTAAAGCCGTTCCATCTCCAGCGCCACCGGCCCCCAGCCGAAGCGCTCGCGCACCGCCTCCGCCCCGCGCCGGCCCATGGCGTCGAGCCGCGCGGGATCGGCGAGCAGGCCGCTCAGAGCCTCGCCGAGGTCCCCGTCCGCGACGATCCCCGCGCCGGTCTCGCGCACCGTCGCCGCGAGGCCGACCTCGGGGGTGACGACGACCGGCCGCCCCGCCGCCCAGGCTTCCAGGATCACGTTGCCGAAGTTCTCCGAGCGCGAGGGGAGGACGAGCGCCGCCGTCCGGTGGAGCAGCGCCGCCTTGTCCGCGCCGTGGACGGGGCCGAGGAAGACGGCCCTGCCGGCGCCGGCCCCGAGCCGTTCGAGCTCGGGGCGGATCCCCTCCTCGTCGTTGCCGGCCACCGCCAGGACCGCGCCGGGGGCTTGCGCCAGCGCGGGGATCAGCCGGTCGAGCCCCTTCTTCCAGGAGAGGCGCCCGAGGAAGAGCAGGAAGGGGTCCCCCTCGACGACGGCGCGGACGGGTGGCGAGAGCGCGGCGAGGTTGCCGTCCCAGGGCTCGGGATCGATCCCGTTCGGCACCACGGCGGCGGGGGGGAGCGGGAAGCCCAGCCGGGCCGCGTCCGCGGCTTCGAGAGCGCTCGTCGCGTGCAGCAGCGCCGCTCGCTCGATGGTGCGGCGCTCGGCGAGAGCCAGCCAGGCGAGCTTGCGCCAGCGCCCCCGCGAGCGGATCAGCTCCGGCACCAGCATCCCCCGCGGCGAGAGCACGTAGGGCACGTCCGCCCGCTCGGCGGCCCGCGCCGCGGCGGAGGTGGGCCAGAGGAAGACCGAGTGGAGGTGGACGGCGTCGAAGCGGGAGACCGCCTCGCGTGCCGCCCGCCCCAGTTCCGGGGCGAGATAGAGACGACGGGGGGCGCGCACGGGGAAGTAGCGGACCTCGACGCCGTCGATCGCCACCGGCTTGCCGAGCGGCACCACGAGCCGCCCCGGCCGTGCACGTCGGTGGTGAACACGGTCACCTCGTGCCCCCGCGCCGCCAGCGCCCGGCACAGCCCGTGGACGGCGCGGATCGGCCCGCCGTGGCGCCAGGCCGGGAGGTAGGTGGGGACCACGTGGAGGAGCTTCACAGAATCTCCCTCAGCAGGTCCACGAGCCGCCGGTGGTACGCCGGCCAGGTGGCGGACTCCGCGGCGCGGCGGCAGTCGGCCCGCATGGCGCGGACGACGTCCGGATGAGCGGCGCACCAGGCCATCCATTCCGCCAGCGCGGCGGCGTCGCCCACCGGCACGATCCAGCCGGTCTTCCCCGCGGTCACCAGGTCCTTGGCCCCCACCATCTCCGAGATCAGGACCGGCACCCCCGAGGCCAGCGCCTCCGCCACCACCATGCCGTAGGAGTCGTTGCGCGACGGCAGCACCAGGAGGTCGGCCCGCCGGAGCTCCGCCGCCAGCGCCGGCTGCGGCACCGCCCCAGGACGTCGATGCCGTCGATCCCGCCTGTGCCGCGGCGGTCCAGCAGGTGGGCGGAGTCGCCGCGGGGTCCCGCCAGCCGCAGCCGGACCGCGGGGGCCCCGGCGCGCACCCGGTCGAACGCTTCCAGCAGCAGGTCGAACCCTTTGCGGTGGATCGTCGCGCCGGAGAAGAGGAAGGTGAAATCCGCGCCCTTCCGGTCCGCGCCGTCCGGCGAGAACAGCTCGAGGTCGGCCCCCAGCGGCACCGCGTGGACCTTCTCCGGCGGCACCCCGGCGTCGACGTAGGTCTGGCGGGCGAGCTCCGAGACGGTCAGGATCTGGTCGGCTAGCGCGATCTCCGCGTCCTTGACCGCCACGATCCGGCGGTGGAGGCGAGGCGGATCGGTGGTGCCGTGCAGGCGGTCCTGGGCGGCGTGGTGGATCGACGGCGCGTCGAGCAGGGTGGCGATCCCCCGCCGCCGCGCCTCCCGGAAGGTCGCCAGGGCCGAGATCTCGCAGGCGATCACGGCCTCCGCGCCGCTCCGCGGAAGCCCCGCGCCACCCAGCGGTCGAACAGGCGGCAGGCGGCGAAGTCGAGCCGCGCGGCGCCGCCGGCCGGAGCAGGGGTCGCCCAGCCGCCGCAAGGCCGGGGTCCAGGGGAACCACCGCGTCCGCCCGGGATCGAGCGGCACCGGGGCGTAGCGGGCGAACCGGGAGCGCAGGCGGGCGGCACCCGCCGCGCCTGCTCCGCGACCGCCGGCACCCCCGACCAGTAGCCGGCGAGCATCCCCGCGCCGGCCAGCGCGAGGGCCGCCTGATGCGAGTGCTGCCTGCCCGGATGGGTCACCAGGAGCATCGGCTGTCGCGGGAGCTCATCGCGAGGGCTGCGGCTGCGGTTGCGGAGCGCCGAGCGGGATGCTCGGGGAGGCAGGGCCGGCGAGGGGGCCCGGCTCGCGGCGTGCTCGGCCAGCAGCTGCTGGCGGTCGAGCCGGATCACCAGGAACAGCAGGCCGCCAAAGAACCAGTAGAGCAGACCGGTGGTGACGTCGAACACGGTGCCGGCCGGAATCGCGGCGAGGAAGACCAGCAGGCCGGCTACCGCGACGGAACGATGGAAGAGCGTGCGCAGGCGGAAGACCTGGCGGAACGCGAACAGGGCCAGCAGCAGCCGGCCGAGGTAGACGAGAAAGAAGCCGGCCGGGCCGAGCTCCAGCATTACGCGGCCGCTCTCGACCTCGATGAGATGGCCGTTGAGCCAACTGTAGGGGATGCGGTCTTTGGTCACCGCCGTGGCCGCCTGATGGGTGGCGCCGATGCCGTAGCCGAAGAGGCCGGCGTCCGGCAGGGTGAAAAGGGGGAGGTGAACGGCATGGAGATGCGGCCGGCGAACTCATCCCTCGAGGCGACCGTCCGCCCCCGGAAGGCGCCGAAGGCATCGCCCCCGACGACGCTGACGAAGCCGGCGAGCAGCGCCACCCCCATCGCGAGCCGGACGAGCGTCGGCCCGCTCTTCTTCTCCCGCGCCACGGCGAGCCACCAGTAGAGGGGGAACAGGGCGGCGATGATCACCACCGGCCCCCGCGAACCGGTCATCAGCATCCCCAGGATCGCGAGGCCGAGGGCGAGATAGACCGCCAGGTTGCCGCGGAACCGCCAGCGCGTGGTGGCCAGCGCGGCCAGGGCGAGCATCACGATCGCGGTCAGGTAGGCGGAGTAGCCGCTGATGAAGGAGAACGTCCCGGTGACCCGCACATAGCTCGAGCTGCCGAAGGTCACCGCGGAGATCGGATCGTAGGTGGGGCGGGCGTAGGTGTTCAGGATGCTGTCCGCGGGGCTGAAGAACTGCGCCACGGCGAGCAGGCCTACCGGGATCGAGAGCAGCAGGAAGCGCCGCAGGCCCCGGGCGAGCGCCGCGTCGGTGGGGAACACGGCCGGCACCACGAACAGCAGCGGCACATACAGGAAGTAGGACTTGAAGCCGATCAGGCCGACGAAGAAGTTGGGCAGCCGCGGATTGAAGACCTCCAGCAGGCCGTAGAGCGCGGCGAAGAACAGGGTGGCGTAGAGCGCGGGCGCCGGCGGCATCCAGCGGTCCCGGAGCCGCCGCCGATGGGCGAAGAAGCCGCCGTAGGCGGCGAGCAGCAGGACGTCCTTGCCGAAGTAGATGATGTCCTGGGCCTGCACGAACAGCCACTTGCGCACGGCCCCCTCGAGGACCAGGACCACCATGGCCACCTGGACGGCCGGCCGCCAGCGGCGGAACGCCCAGACGGCGGCGGCGCCGCCGCCGAGGAGGAGAAGCCGGCGAAGATTCACCGCGGATATCCTTTCATGGCCGGGTGGAGGACCGCGGCGTATTCACCGCCGATCCGGGTTTCCTCATGGCGGGCGAGGTGGCGGCGGCGTGCCGCGTCAGGCCGTCGCCGGACCGGGCATCGTGAGGAGGCCGGCGAGGACCTCCGCCAGGGCCGCGGCGTCGCCGTTGGGGAAGGTCAGTCCCGCACGCCCCGATCGCCTCGGGAAGACCGCCGCCGCTGAAGAGCCCACCACCACGCACCCAGGCGATCCCCTCCAGCGCGACGATGCCGAAGGGCTTGTCGTAACGCGAGGGGACGACCAGGATCCGGTGCTCGTTGAGCAGGCGGACCAGCTCCTCGCCGGTGCGCAGGCCGGCGAAATCGATCCGGTCCGCGAGGCCCAGCCGGCTCGCCTGCTCCTTCCAGGCGGGGCCTCTCCGGCCCCTCGCCGACGAGGGTGAGGCGCGGGCGAGCCCCGCCGCCGCCAGGAGGCCCCAGCGCCTGGAGCAGGATGTCGGCCCCCTTGTCCGAGACCAGCCGGCCCAGGAGATCAGGTCGCGGCTGCGCGGCATTCCCGGCAGCCGCCGGAAGAGGCCGGCCCGGTAGGTGTTGGGGATCACCGTCGAGGGGGTGTCGAGGTCCGCGGCCAGCACGGCCGCGGCTCACCGCGTGGATCCAGGCCGCGGCGTGGCGGAGGAGCCGGCGCTTGAGGCGGTCCTCCTGCCAGGCGAACGCGGCCGTCGGCCTGCCCGGTACCAGCTATGGTGGAGACCACCCAGGGGCGGCGCGCCAGCAGGAGCGGCCAGAGGCCGCGCAGGTCGACGTTGGCCTGATAGAAGACGTCGCACCAGCGGACCCAGCGCAGCAGCTCGCCGGGGCGGGGCCGGCGGATCACCCGGGAACGGGAGTCGTCGGTCCCCTTCGCCGCCGTGGTGGTGACGACGACGACCTCGAACCCGCGGCGCGCCATCTCGGCGGCGCTGCCCGCGACGTGGATCTCCAGGCCCCGACCTGGGGAGGAACGCCGGCGAGTAGACGAGCACCTTCATGCCCCCTCCCCCGTCCCCGGCGAGCAGACTGTCAGCAGCCCTTCGCCTTGGCGGGCGAGCGAGTGCTCGCGGTACCAGCCCTGGGCCGCGGCGGCCGCCGCGCGGGGATCGGCGCCGCCGCCGGCACTCAAGAATGGCGGTGCCGGGGCCTTGGTTGCTGCGCTTCTCCCAGGCACGTGTCCAGGCACATACCGCACCAGGCCATGGGCGCAGTACGCCGCGAAGATGGTCGACTTGGGGAGGAACCGCGGCGGGTAGGCCAGGAAGCCGGCGCGGGCGGCCAGCATGCGGGCGGTCCCACCCCTCGGCCTCAGGCAGGACGCCCAGCGTCCGCACGGCAGGCCGTCCAGCCGGCCGGGGGCGCCGGCGTCCGGTCCGATGCTCCAGGATCTCCGCGATCCCCAGCTCCCGGCAGGCCGCCGCTAGGTGCGGCCGCAGCTCGCCGTAGGCGCGGGCGCGGGCGCCGGCGCCGCCGAAGACGACCATGGTGGCGGCGCGGCCGCTCTCCGCCGGCGCCCCGGCGGGCTGCTGAGGGTCGAGAACACGGGCGCGACGGCGACCCGGACGCCGGGAGCCGCCACCCGCGCCAGCAGCTCGGCGTAGAGGGGGAGAGAGGTGAGCAGGCCCGCCGCCAGCCGCGCCAGCCGGGCGGCCAGGCGCCGCTGGCGGGAGCGAGCCAGAACGAGCTGCGCAGGGGGGCCCGAGGCGTAGACCTTGCGGAAGACGATGCATGCAGCGACTTTTCGCGCGGCCGGCCTTCCAGCGCGCCAGCCCGTCGATCAGGACCGCCGGGGCATCCCCGCCGCTCGTACCCGGAGTTGGGAGTGCAGCACGCAGGGTGCTCTCGCCCGCCAGCTCGCGCTCGAAGCCCGGCGCGGGTCCGGGAGCTGAGGAAGCGGGTCTCCCGGCCGCTCCCCGCCGCCAGGGCCCTCACCGCCAGGGCCGCCGCGTACCCCGCCACGCCGCCCATGGCGGGGGGAGTCTCCGGAGAAATCTGAACGATCCGGGCCACGGTCAGGCCCTCCTCCCCAGGAGATGCTCGCGCAGGCGCCCTGCGCCTCCTCGGGTGTCGCGATCCCCCGCGATCCGGTCTCGCGGCCGAGGCTCCAGCAGGTCCCCGGGTACCCCCACTGGGCTTGGTGGCGGCCCGCCGAGGGAAGGCGGCGCCGAGCAGCACCAGGGTAGGCCGGGAGAACGCCGCGGCGACGTGCAGGAGCAGGCTCGAGTTGCAGACCACGCCGTCGGCGGCGGCGATCAGGGCGAAGGTCTCGCGCAGTCCGAGGTCCGGGAAGCCCCGGGCGCCGGGCAGGCCGTCGCCAGCTCCGCCGCCAGCTCCCGCTCCCGGGGGCCGCCGACGATGGCGATCTCCACGCCCGGCGCGCGGGCGAGGCGGCGGAGCAGCGCCGCAAAGCTCCTCTCCGGCGGCCAGCACCGCTCGGGCAGGCCTCCGCCGGGGCCTATGGCGAGGCGGGCCCCCCGCCGCGGCGCGCCCCACAGGCGCTCCCCTGCCTCCCGCTCCTCCGGGCCGAGGAGAGCTGCGGCCGCACCGGCGGCAGCGATTCCGCCCCGAGCATCTCGGCGAACCGCAGGGCCGACCGGCCCACGTGCTCGCCGGGGCGGAAGCGCACCGCCCGCTGGGCCGCCCGGTGGCCGCCGGCGTACCCCTCACCCCCAGCCGCCAGGGGATGCCGGCGGGCAGCAGGAGGAGGGAGCCCACGCTGCCGAGCACGTCGATCCCCACCTCGACCGCTGGCTGGCCAGCTCCGCGGCCTGGGGCGAGGGGTCAGCCAGCGCAGGCGGCCGAGGTCCCCGCGGGCCGTGTACTTGTTGAACCAGGGGGCGTCGACCGTCAGCACGTCCGACAGGTGGGGGTTGCCCGCAGCACCTCCAGGCTCCAGGAGCCGACTCCGGCCGCGATCAGGCCTCCGGGATCCGCCGCCGCAGCGCCTCGAACAGCGGGGTCACCACCAGCAGGTCGCCGAGGTCGTTGTTGCGCAGCACGAAGATCGACCGCGGAGACGCCGGCGGCGTGGAGCTGTCCCGCCGCGCCCGGGCGACGCCCGCGGTGACGCCTTCGAGCGCCCAATGGCTGGGCAGCCGCAGCGTCCGACGCCAGTCCCCCGCCCGCGCGCCGCCGTCAACCGGCCCTCCGGACGATCGCCCGCAGACGCTCGCCATGGATCCCGGGGACGGCGCAGAGGAGGTTGGCCGACCCCTCCTCCCGCAGCCCGGCCAGCTCCGCCGCCGGATCGCGGAGGAGCCGCACGCCCCCCTGCAGGTGGTAGAAGGCGGAGTAGCCCAGGGAGACGAGGAAGCCCACCACGTCCTGGGGACCGTAGCCGAAGGCCCGCGCCCACAGCCGGGAGACCTCCAGGTGCAGGAGGGGGTGATCGCGGGCGAGCAGGCCGGCCCCCCCGCAGCACGTCAGCTCGCCCCCCTCGACGTCGCACTTGACGAGGTGGACGGGCCGCCGCCGCCCCGCGCCGCGTCGTAGGCGTCGAGCGTGGTGACCGGCACCGTGAAGTCGGAGACCCCGGCTCCCCCGCCCAGGAGCCCCCGGCCTGCCGGGTCAGGGAGGCTTGGCCGTGATCGTCCCCCGGCAGGTAGAGGCTCGCCGTGCCGGCCGCCGCGCCGACCGCCACGCTGTTGGCGACCACGTTGCGGAAGCGCCCCTCGCGGTCCAGGTTGCACAGGAGGGCCTGGAACGTCGGGGGCGCCGGCTCGAAGGCGTGCACCTGGCCGGTCCGGCCCGTCCGGTGGGAGAACAGAAGGGTGTAGAGGCCCAGGTTGGCGCCGACGTCGAAGACCACGTCCCCCTCGCGGACCAGGCGGAGGAACACCCGCTTGTCGAGATCGTGCCCGGCCGCAGGCGCAGGAGAGCGTCGTAGAGGGCGGCCGGCGGGCGAGGAGGAACTCGGCGGTGGAGCGCCAGCGCGGCATCAGCGGGGCTCCCGCAGGGCGGCGAGCACCTGCTTTTCATAAGCCCTGGCGATCGCCGCCCAGTTGAAGCGCGCGGCATAGCCGTTGGCTTCCAGGTCCTCGGCCGGGAGGCGCGAGTCGAGCGCTCCGGCGGCGGGAAGGGGCGCAGCGCCTCGGGGAAGTAGGGGCGCAGGTCCTCCACCGCGCCGGCGGTGGTGGCGAACACGGGCAGGCCGACTCCAGCATCTCGTTGAGGCAGATCCCCCACCCCTCGACATCGCTGGTGAACAGGCCGGCGTCGTGCCCGGCGAGCAGGGCCGGCAGCTCGCCGCGCCGGAAGGCGGGGACCACGCGGACCCGTCCGGAGCGCAGCCATGCCGCCGGCAGCTCCCGCTCCGCCGCCGGCCCGCAGCCGGCCAGCGTGAAGCGGTCGGCCGAGCCGGCGCGCGCGGCGAACAGGCCGAGGAGAGCCGCGGTCCCCTTGTGGGCGGCCCAGCGTCCGATCCAGAGAAGCGGACTCCTTCCCGCTCCGGCCGCGGGCGTCGCCGCCGCCGCACCTCGGCCAGGGCGGCCCGCTCGGCGTCGGTCAGGGCGATGACGTAGCCCCGCAGCTTGGGCTCCCAGCGCGGAAACGCGCGGGCCATCCAGGCGCGCTCGCGGCTGCCCAGGCAGAGGATCAGCCGCGCCCGCCGCCAGCCGGCCACCAGGGCGCCGGCGAGGAGGCCGCCGCCCAGGGCGTGCAGCGCCAGCCGCGGCAAGGGGAGGCTCCCGGAGCTGCGACCGCAGCTCGCGACGGAGATAGAGCAGCTCCGGCTGCACGTCGCGCACCACCAGGCAGCCGGCGCGCGCCAGCCGCCGGGTGGCCGAGACGGGAGGCGAATCGATGACGTCGAACGGCCCCTCGGCGGCGGCGAAGCGCTCGATCGCTCGCCTCTGCCGCTGGTGGAGGTTCCACCAGCGGGTGTCCGGAGGCAGCGGCTCGGGCGACCAGGCAAAGGCATCGTGGCCGCGCTGCCGCAGCGCCGCCGCCAGATCGAGGGCGGTCTGGGCCGCGCCGCGCTCCCGCTCCAGCGCCGGATGGCTGACGATCTGGATCCGCATTCCGCGTACGCCTCCAGGCAGCGGTCGACCCCCGTCCAGGTGAACCGCTGCTCGACCGTCCGCCGGGCGCCCCGCGCCAGCCGCGCCCAGAGGTCCGGATCGTCCTGCAGGCGCAGGATCGCCGCGCCGATCGCCTCGGCCGGTTGGGCGGCACCAGCAGGCCGTCGGCCTCCGGCGTCACGATCTCGGGGAGCGACGCCGCGTCGGAGGCGATCACCGGGCAGCCGCGGGCCATCGCCTCCACCAGCGCCAGGCCGAACAGCTCGTGCGCCCCCGCCGAGCCGTCCGCGTCGACCGGCGTCGGATGGACCAGCGCCATCGCCCGCCCCAGCCGCTCGACCACCTCCGCGTCGGAGAGCGCGCCGTGGAAGCGCACCTCCTTGCCGCGCGCCAGCTCGCGCAGCCGCTCCAGGTAGCCGGAGTCCACCGCCGGGCCGAGCACGTGCAGAGGAACCCCCGCCGGCAGCCCCTCGATCAGGAAATGAATCCCCTTGTGCGGCAGCACACGGCCGAGAAAGACGGCGGAGCCGTCGTGCGCCGAGCTCGGGGCGCATCGGATACCGCGCGAGGTCCACCCCGCCGTAGATGACCCGGTGGCGGCGGTTGCGGCCGGGGAGCGCGCGGGCGGCGTACTCCGAGATCGGCAGGTGGGCCGCGATCCAGCGGGTCTGGTCGATCTGGTAGCCCGGCGTCCAGCCGCCGCCGCCGAGGTCCGAGACGTAGACCCGGCTCCCCCGCAGACGGCCGAAGAGGGCGGCGAGGAACGTGGGGAGGACGAAAACTGATGGCAGTGGATGACGTCCGCTCCCCGCAGCTCCTGGAGCAACCCGGGCGCGAAGGGCGTCGAGCGGTCGCGGGTCCAGCTCTCCAGGATCACCCGCTCGTACCCGGGCCGGGGGCTCTCGCGGAGCGCCCGGGGACCGAAGCTGACCAGCTTGACCTCGGCCCTGCCGGCCATGGCGCGCGCCAGCTCCTCGGCGAAACGCTCGCCGCCGCCGAGCACCGATTCGGGGGCGAAGTAGGTCGGGGTCACGTGTACGACTCTCACCTTCAGGCCTTGATCGCCCGCAGCTTGAAGATCAGGAACCAGGCGGGCCAGATCCAGGCGAAACGCTGCTCGTACAGGGCCGGATGGCGGTTCGCCCACCAGGAGATCCGGCCGCTCACCCGGCCGGGCCGGAACACCAGGGTGCGCTCGACGATCTCGAAACGCACGCCGCTGTAGAAGCTCCACTGCGAGGCGTCGGTGAAGTAGTCGAAAGAGAAATAACCGAGGTGATGCCGGTGGGTGGGATCGGTGAACGAGTTGGCGCACGAGAAGTGGGGCGTCGTGATCTCCAGGGTGCCGCCCGGCGCCAGCAGCGCGTGGGCCTCTTCCAGGAAATCCTGGATGTTCGCCA
Source organism: uncultured Acidobacteriota bacterium (assembly GCA_963761645.1). Lineage (GTDB taxonomy): Bacteria > Acidobacteriota > Thermoanaerobaculia > Multivoradales > UBA5704 > DATARR01. The sequence goes on along the minus strand of CAVXIG010000048.1, from coordinate 42,907 downwards.
GATGCTCGATCACGTCGAGGGCCCAGATCTGCTCGAAGTAGTCGCGGGGGAGGGGGTAGGGCCGGCGCTCCAGGTCCCACACCAGGTCCGGCTGCACGGCCGGCCGCAGGTCCACGCTGAAGCTGTCGGGGCGCTTCTTCAAGCCGCACCCGAGGTCGAGGCGGCGGGGAGGGCGGGGGCGCTCAGGTCATCCATTGTACCCACCTCGGCCGGATGAAGCCGCCCAGGGTGATGACGAGCTGCAGCATCAACCCGGTGGCGGCGGTGAGGAGATTGAAGGAGAGCACTCCGGCGGTGGTCCCCAGGGGCAGGACCGCCACGAGCACCGCCTGGACGGCGATGAGGAGAACGACGGCGAGCCCCTCCCAGCGGTTCCAGGAGCGCGCCAGGTTGACCGACACCGCGTAGCCGCCGAGCAGCGTGAGCCCGGAGCTCGCCACCACCAGGAGCAACTCGCGGTGGAGGCCGGCGTAGTGGCCGCCGAGGAGGATGAGGAAGATCCCCGGGACCGCCGCGGCCACCGCCGTCATGGCCGCCGCCACCGCCAGGAGCAGGGCGCCGAACTGGAGGTACCGCCGCAGGTAGAGCCGCTCGTCCGAGACCCGCGCCAGGCGGGGCAGGAACACCACCCCGGCCAGGTTGGAGAAGATGCCCATGACCAGGCCGAGCCTGCCCAGCGCTCCCACCTCGGCGATGTTGCGAGTGGAGCCGAAGGTGGTGGTGAGCCAGATCGTGAGCGGACCCTGGATCGAGAAGTACAGGGCGCTGGGCAGGCTCGGGCTGAGATAACGGAGGACCTGCCGGCGATAGGGGCGCAGATCCGCCGCGACCGCCGGCTCCCCCCGCTCCGGACGGGCGATCAGGGTAACGGCCATCGCGCCGAGGGCCGCCGAGACCACGCCGAGCCACGCCCGCAGCGTTCCGGTGAGGACCAGCGCCGCGGCGAGCAGCAGGCGCACCCCGCCGCCGGTTATCTCGGCCCGGTAGGACTGTCCATAGCGGTCGCCCAGTCGTAGCGCCAGCACCCGCACCGAGGAGCTGGCCTGGAACCAGACCCCGAGCAGGATGCCGGCCGCGGCCAGCAGCGTCTCCCGCAGGCCGAACCCCTTGACCATGGCGATGCGGGGAAAGGCCAGCAGGACTCCTGCCGCCCCCAGGGCGAACGCCATCCGGCGCAGCGACAGCACGGCGGCGACATACCGCCGCATCTCCTCCGGCTCCCCCTGGGAGCGATGGAAGAAGTAGACGAGCGACGTGGTGCTCCCGAGGTCCGAGACGAAGGTGAAGAAGGTGATCACCGAGAACGCCAGCGTGTAGAGCGCGAACTCCCGCACCGGCATGAAGTTGACGAACAGCAGCCCGGCCGCGAGCCCGGCGAACTGGGTGAGGGTCTGTGCGGTGAAATAGGCGGAGAGGATCCGGGTCCAGGTGGCGATCCGATCGCGGATGGGACGCGCCGGGACGAACCCCGCCTCGGCGCTCATCGCGCCGCCACTCCGAGCTCCTCCAGCACCCGCAACGCCAGCCACCGCGACCGCTCGCCCGGCCGCCGGGCCGCCAGCTCCGGCCGCATCCACTCGGCGACCGGGACGTAGAACCCCGACTTCGGCCGCGTCAGGACCGCCTCCGGCAGCTCGGGGGCCGCCAGCCGGACGAGCGCCGACTTCCCCTGGCTGCGAGCAGGCTCGAAGCGGTTCCTGGCGAGCCGCTCCCGCAGCCAGGCGTCTACCAGCGGCACCCGCAGCTCGACCGACCAGGCCATCGAGGCCCAGTCCGAGTCGCGCAGGAGCTGGTTGCGCATGTAGCGGGCGGTCTCCAGGACGTGGACGGCCGTCCAGCCGTCCGCGACGTGGCCGTTGCCGGCGGCGAGCGCCCGGGCGGCGTCTGTCACCGGGTCGTAGCGCCCGAGACCTTCCGCGGCGGCTTCACGTCCCATGAAGGCGGGAAGCTCCTCAGGGAGGAACAGGCCCCGGCGCAGGAAATAGGCCCCGGGGAGGGTCTTGCCGTGGCGGATCAGCCCGGCGAGCTTCGGGCGGTCCGCCGCGAGCGCCCTGGCGGCGGCGGGCCAGAGCGCGCCCATCCCGGGGAGCCTCCCCATCCGGCATGCCGCCCGTTCCAGCCGGGGGACGTCGGCGAACGAGGGGTAGCTGCCGAAAATCTCGTCGCCGCCCAGCCCGGAGAGCACCACCTTGAGCCCGGCCTCGTGAGCCGCCCGGCTGACCAGGTAGGTGTTGAAGCCATCGATGCTCGGCTGGTCCATGGCGGCGAGCGCGCCCGTCCAGAGGTCCGCGCAGTCGGCCCTGCCCATCCGGCGCTCGATGTGGCGGGTGCCCAGCCGCCGCGCCACCTCGGCGGCCAGCGGCGCCTCGTCCTGGGGGGTCCCCTCCAGGGTGTCGAAGCGAAGGGTGAACGTGGTGGGGGGCCCCGGCAGATGGCGCCGGGCGAGCGCCGCGATCAGCCCCGAATCGAGCCCCGCCGAAAGGAAGACGGCCACCGGCACGTCCGAGACCAGGTGCGCCCGCACCGAATCCTCGACCGCCGTGGCCGCTTCCATCGCCGTCATCTGGGGGGCCGCGATGGGGACCGGCTCGCCGGCGCGCCCGTCGCGAGCCACCAGGAAGTGCCCCGCGGGGAGCGCCCGCACCGCGCGGCGGATCGTCAGCGGCTCGGGGACCGATCCCCAGAGCAGGAACCCGGCGACCCCGGCGGGATCGATCTCCATCGGGACGGCGCCGCCGCGCTCCAGCGCCTTCACCTGCGAGGCGAAGCGGAGGCACCCCCCCGCGGTCGCGACGTAGAGCGGCTTGATGCCGAGCGGATCGCGGGCCAGCAGCAGGGTCTTCTCCCGATCGTCCCAGATCGCCAGGCCGTACATCCCCCGCAGCCGGGGGAGCATGGCGGCGCCGTCGCGGGCGTAGAGGGCGAGGACGACCTCGGTGTCGCTCCGCGAGCGGAACCGCGCGCCCTCCGCCTCCAGCTCCCGGCGCAGCTCCGCGAAGTTGTAGATCTCGCCGTTGATCACGATCCGGAAGCGGCCGTCCACCGAGGCCATCGGCTGCGCCCCCGCCTCCGAAAGGTCGAGGATCGCCAGCCGCCGGCTCGCCAGGGCCACCCGACCGTCCTCCGAGATCCAGGCGCCGGCGCCGTCCGGCCCGCGGGAGGTCATGGCGTCGCGGGTGCGGAGCAGCTCGTCGCGGTCGATCGCCGGCGCCGCCGGAGAGAGGCGGAGGATGCCGTTAATGCCGCACATCGGTCCCCTCGTTCCCAGCGACCAACCTCTCCAGAAGGGGCTCCAGCCGCTCCCGGAACCGTTCGACCCCGAATTCCCGGCGCCAGCGCTCGAACCCGGCCTCGCCCATCCGGCAGGTCTCGCCGGGGTGATCGAGCAGCCGGGCGAGCGCGCCCCGGAGCTCCTCGCGGTCGTCCGGATCGGCCAGGAGGCCGGTCACGCCCTCGATCACGATCTCCTCGGCGGCGCTGCCGCGGGCGGCGAGCACCGGCTTGCCGGCCCGCATCGCCTCCAGGTAGACGAGCCCGAACCCCTCCCCCCGGCTCGGCATCGCGAAGGCGGCGCAGCGACGGTAGAGCTCCGCCAGGGTCGCCTCGCTGGTGAAGCCGGTGAAGACGACGCGGTCCGCCATCTCCAGCCCCGCCGCCTTTGCCTCCAGCCGGCGGCGGTCGTCGCCGTCGCCGGCCACCACCAGGCGGGCGCCGGGGATCCCCCGCAACGCTTCCAGGAGCTGGTCGTGCCCCTTGTAGCGCTCGCGGGCATCCATGCGCCCGACGATCAGGAAGAAGCCGCGGCCGAGGCGGCCGAGCAGGAGGGCGTCCACCGCCCCCTCGGCCCTGCGCTCCTCGAGGGCGAGGGGGAGGACGGAGGCGTCGCCCAGACCCTGGGGGTGGAATGGCCGGGCCCGTTCGAGGGTGTAGCTCGATACCGCGCACCGCACGGTCGCCCTGGCGAGCGCTCGCGCCCGATCCCACCCCAGCGGTCTCCAGACCTCGATGCCGTGCAACTGGACGAGGTAGGGTGACCGCAGCGGGGAGGGCAGGTAGGCCTGCGTGCGCGCCGTTCCGAGGAGATCGAAGACGTAGACCGATCCGCGGTCGTTCAACTGCCGCTTCCAGACCTCGAGCGCGAGCGCCCGCTGATCCCCCGCGAAGCCGCGGACGGGCACGTCGCTGTCCGGGAGCTCCGCCGTCCTCGAGCGCCAGCAGGCGGAAGCCCAACCCTCGTCCACGGGCGAAGCCGGCGCACCCGCCGGCCAGGAGGCGGCCGGCCGCGGCCCGTCCGCCGCCGTCCAGGCCCAGGCCGGCGGAGACGAAGACCAGATCTCGCCGGGCCTTCATGGGCGCTCCGCCGCGGACAGCTCGAACAGGTGCGAGGGGAAGAGGTGAGCTTCGCGCTTCAGGATCCACACTTCGGGCTTGCTGCGACTCCGGAGTTCAACAATTTTCGATAAGGCGCTGCGGAATTGTTGCAGAAGAAGGGGTTGGAGGCAAGGAGCGGGCGCTCTACCCCTTCCGCTTCGCCTTCGCCGCCGACATCGCCGTCCGCGCCCGCAGCAGCGCCGGCATGTTCTCGCCGATCCAGCGCTCGGCCCGGGAGAGGTTCCGGTAGAGGCGCTCCCGGCGGCGGAACTCGGGGGTGTGGAACATCCGCTTGCCGCCGCGGATCTCGGGGGGCATGTCGGCGTGGAGCATCTCGTGGTAGACCACGGCCTCCACCACGTAGCGGGGGACCTCCGGGTGGTCGAGCACGCGGTGGAGCCGGATCAGCCGGTCCTCGTAGGAGTAGCTGCCGAGCTGCAGGCTGGCGCTCCGCCGGCGCCCGCAGCGGGAGCTGACCGCCGACTTCCCCCAGGTGATCCCCGCCGCCAGCCGCCCCTCGAAGTAGCGCTCGTTGAGATCCGCGAAGAGCTCGCGCAGGTCGAGGGCCGCCCCCACCGGCTGGAGGACCACCTTGCGGATGCGGGCGGTGGCGCGATGGGAGGAGAAGTGCTCGCGGATGAGGACCAGCGCCTCGCGGGCGCGGTCGCTCCCCCGCTTGCTCTCGACGAACGTGGCGACCGCCTGCAGCACCTCCTCGGGCGCCGCCGTGAAGGAGTGGTGGATGCGCAGCTCGAGCGGCGCCCGGCTCCCCAGCTTGCCGGCGCGGACGCTCAGGATGGTGCGGCGATTGTCGGTGAGCTCCAGGGAACGGAGCCGGCCGCCGGTCAGGCGGTTGAGCTGGCGGAGGAGCTGGAACCGGAGGGCGCTCGGGTCGGCCGGCGTCGGCTGCACCGCCGCCGCGGCGGGGATCGGCCGCAGCCCGAACAGCTCGAGCTGAACCGGGCGGCCCGCTACCGGGGGGCGTTTCGCGTGGCTCCGTTCAGGCGCGGAGTGCCGCGCATGGGATGGAATCTGTTGCTGCGCCGAGGATCTCGTCGTGCTCATTCGTGCCCCGGAGGCTACCCCAAACCGCGGGTTTACGACTCTACCACAGGGCTCCCCCGCCGTTCAGGCGTCTCCAAATCCCCCCACCGTTCCCCCACGGCCATCGTATGTACGCGGTCCCGGTCCGGGCGGGTCGCGAGGATCTTCTCCAGCACCCTGGGTGCGAGGTCGACCGGCTCGTCCGTGAGGTCGAAGCAACCCCAGTGCATCGGGATCATCGTCCGCGCGCCGAGATCGAGGAACGCCTGGTACCCCTCCTCGGGGTTGGTGTGCTGGGCGCGCATGAACCAGCGCGGCTCATAGGCGCCGATGGGGAGGAAGGCGACGTCGATCGGGGCGAAGCGCCGCCCGATCTCCGCGAAGCCGTGGAAGTAGCCGGAATCCCCGGCGAAGTAGTAGCGCCGGGTACCGGAGTCGAGGAGCCAGCCGCACCAGAGGCTGGCGTTGCGGGGAGCGCCGAACCGATTGGACCAGTGCTGGGCGGGCAGGCAGGTGAGGGTCCACCGGCCGTGGCGGACGCTCTGCCACCAGTCGAGCTCCGTGACCCGGCGTCCGCGGTCACGGAAGAACCCGGCGAGCCCCAGGGGGACGAACCAGGGGATCGTCGCCGGCAGGTGCCGGACGCTCCAGTCGTCCAGATGGTCATAGTGGTTGTGGGAGAGGACGGCGAAGGCGTCCGGCGGCACGGCGGCGAGGGGGATGCCCGGCGGGCTGAGCCGGCGGGGGAGCAGCGCCCGCTTGCCGAAGTGGGGATCGGTCAGGAAGACCTCCCCGCCGTCCTGGACCGCGAACGCCGAATGCCCCACCCAGGTCACCGAGTCGGGAGCCCCCCTGTCCTTCAGATACGCGCCGTCGTTCGCCACCACCGGAATCCGCAGCGGAGCGCTCTTGTCGTACTCCTGCTTCCCCTTCCCGAGTTGCCACCGCAGCACGTCGACGAACCGGTTGTTGAACGGCGCCCAGGGGTTGAAGAAGCGCCCCGGCTCGCCGTGAGGGGCGTAGAGGAGGTCGGTTTCCAGGACCTGTGGAGGCTCAGGCGGCGTACCGGATGATTTCGAGCTCCGCCCGCCCATTGGTCCCCCCCAGGATCTCATCCACTCGCTGAAGGACCGGGTCTTCCAGCAGATATTCGCCGCAGCCCTCGCATTGAAGGACGGGGAGGGCCTTGACGATGACGATCGTGGTCTCACTGACCTTGAACGGCAGGTCTGTCTGGACCCGCGCCATCTCCGATCCGCAGATGTGGCACTTCACGGTCTTACCTCCTCTTCTTCAGGTCCGCCGACCACTCCTCGGGGTTCGGCCGATAGGCGGTCACCACCCGGACATTGTGCCCCGGAACGTCAGCTGCGAAAAGCACATGGAAAGCCGAGCCTCCAAGGTCGCTATACACAAGGTAGCTGGGCAAGTACTTGTCGTCGGGATAGCTCTCGATAATCTCGAAGCTTTCCTGGGCTTCCAGGATCGCTTCACGCGGAATGTATCGCCCCTCGATACGCATGTTCACGTGGTAGGTCCAGAGGAGATCCCGCCTCTTGACACATTGGCGGATGAACTCTAAAGGGTTTTCCGGGAGTTGTCGTCTATCGCTCATGGAGGGATCTCTAGGGCTGCGCGGGAATTCCGAAGATCTCCCGCAACCTCTTCTCCCGATACGCGAAGATCTTCCGCACATCCCGCGCCACCACCAGCCAGTTCGCCAGGGCTCCGAAGGGGACGGCGTAGCGGACGAAGTCGCCGCAGATCGTGCCGTCGCCGTCCTCCTCGAAGGTGTGCTCGTGGACCCAGAGGCGGTAGGGCCCCCGGAGCTGCTCGTCGACGAAGCGGTGAGGGGGCTCCCAGGCGGTGATCCCGGTGCGCCAGCGCAGCGGGATGCCGCGGACGCGGATACGGTAGTCGATCAGCGCCCCCGGGCGCATCTCGATCGGCCCCGGGGTGAGGATCTCGAAGCCGAGAAAGGGCGGGGTCATCTCCTGCAGGTTGCGGGCGTCGGCGAAGAAGGCGAAGACCTCGGAGCGCGGCCGGGGGACCCGGGTCCGCGCGCGGAGCTCGAAGATCCTCATCGCGCCCCGGCGGCCAGGAAGGCGGCGCGGATCTCCTCCATCCGTTTGCGGTTCACCCCGAAGTCCTTGCGGCCGACGCGCGAGGCGGAGCGGAACTCGATCCGCTTGGCCGCGTCGTCGAAGACGAACTCGACGTCGTCGACGAAATGGAAGAACGCCGAACGGCACTCCGCCTTGAGGTGATGCGGCTCCTCGCTGGGGTCGTTCATGATCCGGGTCCGGGGGTAGTCGCGTAGGATCTTCTGCAGCCGCGCGCGCGCCGCGTCGAGCGACCCCGTATAAGGGATCGGGTCCATGTGCTGCGGCCCGGGCGGCGCCTGGGTCGAGACGCAGTTCGGATTGCGCGGGCAGGGGGCGAGGCGGATGGCCGGGGTGGTCGTGGTGATGGACGGCATGGACGGATTGTAGGCCCCTTCCGGACGCGACTGCTCTATCATCTGCGGTCCGACGGGAAGGAGAGGAAGACGACATGCTGACGTTGGACGCCCTGATGCTGGACGCCGAGACCCGGGGCGAGCTCTGGCAACGCCTGGTGGAGGCGATCGAGTCCTATCTCAACGGCGTGGGAGAGGCCCGGGTGGCCCCGGCGCTCGATCTCGACGCCATGCGCGGGGCGCTCGCCCCCTTCGACTTCGAGCGGCCGGTCGCCCCCCTGGAGGCGTTCGACTTCGCCGTGGAGAGCCTCTGGCGCTGGCAGGTCCACACCCCGCATCCGCGCTACTTCGGGCTGTTCAACCCGGCGCCGACGACGATGAGCATCGCCGGCGACGCCCTGGTGGCCGCCTTCAATCCGCAGCTCGCGGCCTGGAGCCACAGCCCGATGGCGGCCGAGATCGAGCAGCACCTGATCCGGGCCCTCGGGGAGCGCTTCGGCTTCGACCCCGCCCGGGTGGAGGGCACCTTCACCTCGGGGGGCGCGGAGGCGAACCACACCGCGCTGCTCACCGCGCTCACCCGCGCCTTCCCGGAGATCGGCCGCCGCGGCATGCTCGCCGTGCGCAGCCAGCCGGTGCTCTACGTGTCGCCGGAGGCCCACCACTCCTTCCTCAAGGCGGCGCGTCTCTGCGGGCTCGGCACCGAGGCGGTGCGCGAGGTGCGGGTGGACTCCTCTCTGCGCATGTCCCCCGAGGACCTGATCGCCCGCATCGAGGAGGACCGCGCCGCGGGCAACTCGCCGTTCCTGGTGGTCGCCACCGTGGGATCGACCAGCGCGGGCGCGATCGATCCGGTGGAAGAGCTCGCCCAGGTGGCGGACGAGGCGGGTCTCTGGCTCCACGTCGACGCGGCGTGGGGCGGCGGCGCGGCGCTGGTGCCGGAGCTGCGGCCGGTCCTCGCCGGCGCCGGCCGCGCCGACTCGATCACCTTCGACGCCCACAAGTGGCTCTCGGTGCCGATGGGCGCGGGGATGTATTTCACCCGCCACCTGGGGATTCTCGAACGGACCTTCCGGGTGGCGACCGGCTACATGCCGCGCGACGGGTCGGTCCTGCCGGTGGCGGACCCCTACGCCCACTCCATGCAGTGGTCCCGCCGGTTCATCGGCCTCAAGCTCTTCCTCTCGCTGGCGGTCGCCGGCTGGTCGGGGTATGAGGAGGCGATCCGCCGGCAGACGGCGATGGGGGAGCGCCTCCGCGAACGGCTCCGGGCGGAGGGGTGGGCGATCGTCAACGACACGCCGCTCCCCGTGGTCTGCTTCGTCGACTCCGGCAGGGAGGGGCGTTCGGCGCCCTTCCTCGAGGCGGTCGCCGCGGATGTGGTGGGCTCGGGCGAGGCCTGGCTCAGCACCGTGGCGCTGGGGGAGGGGGGGCCCGCCCTGCGGGCCTGCATCACCAATTACAGGACGGGGCCGGAGGACGTCGACGCCCTCGTCGCGGTCCTCGGCAGAGCGCGGGCGCGGCAGGCCGGGGAAGGGTGACCGGCCGATTGGAAGCTGGTAAGCTTTAAGACCCCTTCCGGGGCAGGGTGTCACGCCTGCGGCGTTTCCCGCACTTAGGAAGAGGGACGGTTCCCGCCGGCCGGGATATCCTTTGCCGGCTGGAAGAGAATCACCGAATCAGAGGAGACCACCCGATGAGTTGGGAAGACAGAGAAGACAACACCATCTACAAAGTGGTGGTGAACCACGAAGAGCAGTATTCGATCTGGCCGGCCCACCGCGAGAACGCTCTCGGCTGGAACGACGTCGGCAAGTCCGGCACCAAGCAGGAGTGCCTGGACCACATCAAGGAGATCTGGACGGACATGCGCCCGCTCTCGCTGCGCAAGAAGATGGAAGAGATGGAGCGCGAGCGGCAGAGCGGTCAGGAAGCCAACTGACCTTGAGACCGAGCGGCAATCCCGCGGATCGGTGGCTGGCCTACCGCGATGTGAACCCACGCGCCAGGATGCGCATGTTCTGCTTCCCCTACGCGGGAGGCGGCGCCTCGATCTACCGGGGGTGGGGCGCCTCGCTGCCGGGTGATGTCGAGGTCTGCCCGGTGCAGATCCCCGGCCGGGAGAACCGGCTGCGCGAGCCCGCTTTCGATCACCTGCAGCCGATGGTGGAGGCGATCGCCGACGCCATCGCTCCCCATCTGAACCTCCCCTTCGTCTTTTTCGGGCACAGCATGGGGGCCGCGATCTCCTTCGAGCTGGCGCGGGAGCTGCGCCGGCGGGGTCAGACCCAGCCGCTGCACCTCTTCGTCTCCGGCCGCCGCGCGCCGCATCTGCCGGCCCGCGAGGAGCCCATCCACGCGCTCCCCGAGCCGGAGTTCATCGCCAAGCTGCGGGAGCTCAACGGCACGCCGGAAGAGGTGCTCCAGCACGAAGAGCTGATGAAGCTGATCATCCCCCTCCTGCGGACCGACTTCTGCGTCAACGAGACCTACGAATACGTCGAGGAGGAGCCTCTCCAGGCCGGGATCTCCGCCTTCGGCGGGCTTGGCGACGAGGACGTCACACCGTGAGGACGTGGAGGGCTGGAAAGAGCACACCACCGGCCGCTTCCGGATGCGGATGCTGCCGGGCGACCACTTCTTCATCAACGGTAGCGGCAAGGACCTCGTCCTCGAGTCCGTAACGCGAGACCTCGCGGAGCTCTCCACCACGGCACTGCCGCGCGCCTGGTGACCGGTTTTCCTCCACGCTCGCCCGTCTCGCCCCTGGGCCTGGGGCCGGGCGAGATCCATGTCTGGTCGATCCGGCTCGATCCGCCTGCCGCGACCGTCGAGCGGCTGGAGCGCCTCCTCGCGCCGGACGAGCGGGAGCGCGCCGGCCGTTTCCGCTTCGAGAAGCACCGCCGGCAGTACACGGTGGGGCGGGGGGCCCTGCGGACGCTGCTGGCCGGATATCGTGGGCGGGCGGCCGGAGGCGATCCGGTTCCGCTATGGCCACCGCGGCAAGCCTTTCCTGGAGCCGCCGCTCGACACCGGCGGTCTGCAGTTCAACCTCTCGAACTCCGACGAGCTGGCCCTGGCCGGTTTCGTGATCGGCCCCGAGATCGGGGTGGACGTCGAGTATCTGCGGCCGATGCCCGACTGCGAGCAGATCTCCGAGCGCTTCTTCTCGGAGAGCGAGCGGCAGGTCCTGCGGGGGATTCCGGGCGCGCGCAAGGAGGAGACCTTCTTCAACTGCTGGACGCGGAAGGAGGCCTACCTCAAGGCGGTGGGGGAGGGGCTCGCGGCGCCGCTCGACTCCTTCGACGTCACCCTCGCCCCGGGCGATCCGCCGCGCATGCTCACCCTCGAAGGGGATCCCGAGCGGGCCGCCCGCTGGTTCTTCCACCACCTCCTCCCGGCGGAGAGATACATCGGCGCCGTCGCCATCGAGGGGGGGACGTGGGAGGTGAAGACGTGGAGCTTCGAGCCCGCTCCCGCCTGAGTCACCGGCCCCACCGTCGCCGGCGTCTTCTCTTCCTTCTTCTCCACGGCGGCCGCCTTGCCGGTCAGCCAGGCCGCCAGGTGGGCCTTCTGTTCCGCCGTGGCGTCGGGGCGCGCCTCGAGCTTCCAGCGGGCCTTGGGCTTCTCCCCGAAGGTGATCGGCAGGCGCACCAGCCGGTCCCGCCGGGCCACCAGCAGGGACGCCTTCTCGCCCGGGCGGTAGAACTTCAGCCTCCCCTCCATCCCTTCGGGCGGCACCCGGTAGTCGTCGATGGCGAGGATCTCGTCCCCCACGTTCACCCCGGCCTCGTAGGCGGGGGTCTCGCGCTTCACCACGCTGACGGTGAGCCGGCCGTCCTGGACCACCGCCTCCAGCCCCAGCCAGCCGGGAGGCAGCTCCTGCGGCTCGCCGTCCTTCTTCTCGGCCTTCTCGGGATCGGCGGCGAAGCGCAGCCCGTACCAGTCGAGCGCCTCCTGGTAGTCGAGCTCCTCGACCGTGTCGACGGCGCGGTGCAGCCAGGCGCCGAGATCGACCCCCGCCACCTCCTCGAACGTCCGCCGGATCTCCTCGGGGCGGAAGCCGCGCTCCCCCGAATAGCGCTGGAAGGCGAGGCGCATGGCGTCGTCGAGGCTCCGCCGGCCGCCGGTGGCGCGGCGGATCCTGGCGTCGAGCAGGAAGGCGACGACCTCCCCCTTGGTGTAGTAGCTGACCCCGCTGTTGGGGGTATTCTCGTCCCGCCGGTAGAACTTGATCCAGGCGTCGAAGGAGGACTCGTCGAGCGGCTGGACCCGGCGGCCCGGGGTGGTCTGCAGGGTCTCGATGGCCTTGCCGAGATTCTTCAGGTACTCCTTGACGGTGGAGAAGCCCGTCCGGTGCACCAGGAGGTCGCCGTAGTAGGAGGTGAACCCCTCGACGACCCAGAGGCCGCGGGTGTAGACCTCCCGCTCGTAGTCGAACGGCCCGAGCTCGATCGGGCGGAGACGCTTGCCGTTCCAGGCGTGGAACAGCTCGTGGCTGACCAGCCCCAGCCATTCGAGGTACCCCTCGCGGGTGCGGGTGCGCCAGCGGCTGCTCATCAGGGTGCAGGCGTTCTTGTGCTCGAGCCCGCCGCCGCTCTCGGTGAGGAGGTTGAAGAACACGTAGCGCGGGTAGGGCGCCACCCCCCAGAAGTCGGCCTGCCCGCGCACGATCTTCTCCGCGTCGGCCGCCGAGCGGGGGCCGTCCCACACCGAATCCTCCCCTTCGTTGACCAGGAGGTGAGCCTTGCCCGCGACCTCGAACGGGTGGACCCGCGCGTTGCCGGCGTAGATGGGCGAGTCGATCAGGTCGTCGAAGTCCTCCGCCCGGTAGGCGTGCTCGCTGTTTTGCGCGGTCCAGCTGTTTCCAGACAGCCGGGAGAGCGGGCTCGCCGAAACCTTCCACTCGGCCGGCAGCTCCAGCCGGACGTCGTAGGGGCGCCGCTCCGCTCCCGCGAGGGTCAGGAACGTCGAGGCGCCGTTGATCAGCGCGAAGCCGGTATCGACGAAGTTGGTCCGCACCGACATCTCCCGGGAGTAGACCCGGTAGCGGACCACGATCCGGGGAGCCTTCCGCGTCCCGATGCGCCAGCGGTTCTTGACCGTCTTCTCGATGGACAGCGGCTCCCCCCGTTCGGTGGCGGCCGAGATCCCTTCGACGTTGCGGGCGTACTCCCGCACGAGGTAGGAGCCGGGGGTCCAGACGGCCATCGTCAGCTCGACCTCGGGGTGGCCGCCGGTGGGGATCAGCGCCTCGACCTCGACGTAGTGGGTCTGGGGAGCGGGGAAACGCAGGGTATAGGAGATCGGTTCTGGCATGCGGGCTCCATGCAGGCCGGCGCCGCGAAGCGCCAGCGCGAGGACCAGGGAGGTTGTCTTCTTTGGCATCGGTCGTCCCCGTGAACGGTCGTCAACTTACAAGAGATGGTCCCGAACGCCAAGATGGGGCAGGGCGGGATGGGGAGGGACGATATAGTTCGACCTCATGTCTGAGATGACGGCCGCGGATGAAGGTGAACGAGCTGCTGGAGCGCGAGGCTCCGGCCCTGTTCCGCGCCCTCTCGCCGCTGGGCCGGCGGGCTTTCGCCGCCGCCCTCGCAAGCTACTCCCGCGCGGGCCGCCCACGAGACCCACCCGCCGGCCCTGGCCTCGGCCTTCGGCGGCCTCGGCGCGCGGGATCTGGACGGCCGCGTTTCGCGGCTCGCCCACCGCCGGGCTGCCCGAGGTGCGGCGGCGCTGGCGGGAGTGGCAGCGCCGGTCGGCGCCCGCCGGGGCTCCGTCCAGTCTGCCGATGGTGACGGTGGGCCTGAGCCATGGTCTCTCCCTGCTGGCGGAGCTCTTCGGCGGCCCCGGCAAGGCGGTCGCCGTCCCGCAGCCGTTCTGGGGCAACTACCGGCAGGCCTTCGGCATGCGTACGGGCGCGAAGGTGCTGACCGCCCCCGCCTACGTCGACGGGCGCTACAACCCCCTGGCTCTCGCCGATGCCCTGGCCGGCCTGCCCCCGGGGGAGCCCGCCGTCGCCCTGCTCAACATTCCCTCGAACCCCGGCGGCTACACGCCCGACCGCGCGGAGCGCCAGGCCACGGTGGAGTCGCTGCTCGCCGAGGCCGAGCGCCGGCCGCTGGTCGTTATCTGCGACGACGCCTACGCCGGCCTGGTCTTCGAGCCGGAGATCCCCCGCGAGTCGCCGTTCTGGGACCTCGCCGGGGCGCACCCGAACCTGATCGCGGTCAAGGTCGACGGCGCCACCAAGGAGTTCTCCTTCTTCGGCGGGCGGGTGGGCTTCCTCACCTTCGGAGCCGAGCCGGAGTCGGAGGTGGCGCGCGCGCTCGAGAGCAAGGTGAGGCTGCTGGTGCGCTCGGGGGTCTGCGCGCCGGTGGCGGCGAGCCAGGTGATCCTGTTGCAGGCGCTGCGCAAGGAGGGGATCGAGCACGAGATCGAAGCGGTGCGGCTGCTGCTCCAGGGTCGCTACCGGGCGTTGAAGGGGGCGCTCGCCGAGGTCGATCCCGGTCTCCTGACGGTGCTCCCCTTCAACTCCGGCTGCTTCGCCCTGGTGGAGATCCCCGAGGCGCTGGGGATCGACGCCGAGACCGCCCGCCGGCACCTGCTGGCCCGCCACGACACCGGCCTGATCTCGATCGCCCCGCGTTATCTGCGCATCGCCCACTGCTCGGTGGACGCGGCGGCGCTGCCGGAGCTGGCGCGGCGGCTGGAGCGGGGCGTCGCGGAGCTGAAAAAAGGGACCTGAGGGACGACAGGGACAAACATGGACAGCAGGGACAAGCACGGACCAGCCCCCCGGCGGTGTCCTGCAGTCCCTGGAGTCTCTTATGTCCCTTGTTTCCTACTTCACCCGCGCCCCGTTCTCGTCGTAGTCGTAGACCCCGCGGCCGACCTTGCGCCCCAGCCGGCCGGCGCGGACGTGCTGGATCAGGATCTGGTTGGGCCGGTAGGCCTCGCCCAGGCTGCGGTGGAGGAACTCGAGGATCGACAGGCGGACGTCGAGCCCCACCAGATCGACCATCTCGAACGGGCCCATCGGGTGGTTCAGGCCCAGCTTCAGGGCCTTGTCGATGTCCGGGGCGCTCGCCACCCCCTCCTGGAGCATGCGGAAGGCCTCGTTGCCGATCAGGGCGTTGATGCGGCTGGTGACGAACCCCGGCGCCTCGTTGACCACCACGATCTCCTTGCCCATCCGCTCGCCGACCTCGCGCAGGGCGTCGATCGTCTCCTGCGAGGTCTCGAGCCCGCGGATCAGCTCGATCAGCTTCATGACGTGCACGGGGTTGAAGAAGTGCATGCCGGCGAAGCGCTCGGGGCGCCCCGAGGCGGCGGCCATCTCGGTGATCGAGAGGGCCGAGGTGTTGCTGGCGAAGAGGGCGTGCTTCGGGGCGTGGAGGGCGGCGGCGTGGAAGGCCTCGACCTTCAGCGCGATCGTCTCGGGCACCGACTCGATGACCAGGTCGGCCTTCTCCATCGCCTGCGCGAGGTTGTCGTTCAGATGCAGGGCCTGCTTGGCCCGCGCCGCCACCTCGGCGTCGACCTTCTTCAGCTCGACCCCCTTGGCGAGGTTCTTGTGGATGCTCGCCTCGGCCTTCTTCAGGGCCTCGGCGCTGGTGTCGTAGAGACAGGTCTCATAGCCGGCCTGGGCGGCGACGTGGGCGATGCCACGCCCCATCGTGCCGGCGCCCAGCACGGCGATCGTCGAAATCTGCAAGTCCGTGGCCCTCTTCAGAACGCTCAGGAAACAGGGATGTTGTGGACGCCGGTCGTCTTGGCGGCCAGGTTGCGCAGCTCGTCGGCGATCGCCAGCGTGTTGCGCACGGCGGAGGCGGCGAGCTCCTGGAGCTCAGGGGTGGTGGCGTGCTTCTCCAGGTACTCCTTGCCGAGGTGGTAGTGGTGGATCTCCTCGGCCTGGATCGTCTCGTCGTAGAGCCGCGCCGTCTCGAGGTCGCCCACCGAGAGGCAGAACTTCACGAACTGGGCGTTGCGCACCTTGGCGATCGCCTCGCTGGCGAACGGCCCGGCGGCGATGCGCTCGATCGTGGTGCGCAGCCCGCGCAGGTACTGGTAGAGCGGGCTGTGCCCCTCGGCGAGGGGGTCGAAGTCCGTCTGGTCGGCGCCGAGCTCGGCCAGGCGCTGGCTGATCATGCCGTAGTGCTTCATCTCGTCCCCGCACTGCAGGGCGAGGGCCATCTTGGCGTCCACCTCGGGGGTGGTCGGCAGCCAGAAGCCGGCGAGCTCGCTGGCCTCGAGCTCGCTCTTCAGGGCGAGGCGGAGCAGGGTCACCACGTCCACGTTCCCCTCCGACTCCGCCTCGAGCGTCTCGGTCTCTCCCAGCCGCGCGAAGAGCTGGTCCATCTCGTCGATCAGTCGCGCGACGAATTCTTTACCGGTCATGAGAAAACCCTCCTCCAGAATCCTGCAGCTATTCTATCCGTCTATCCGCACGCCGAGCCGGTGAAGCCGGGTTCGAGGGTCCGCAGCACCGCCCGCACCGGCGAGGCGTCGAGCCCGGCGAGCCGGAGCGGCAGGGCGATCAGCTCGTAGATCCCCTCCGGGACGCCGTCGAGCACCAGCCCCTCCAGAATGGCGACGCCGCCATGGAACAGGGCGTGATGGGCGTCGAGCGTCTTGCTGTCGAACGGGTCGACCGAGGGGGTGTCCATCCCCACCAGGAGGATGCCGCGCTCGGCCAGCAGGGCCGCCAGCTCGGGCGAGAGGGCGGTGAACCGCTCGGGAAAGCTCCGGCGGTCGCGCACGCTCTCGCTCTTGAACAGGAGGCGCCGGGGGTTGGCGAGGTCGATCCCCTCGATGTGGCGCGGCTCGATCAGCGGCTGCGGCGGCACCCGCACCACCCGGCAGGGGCCGAGGTAGCGGTCGAGCGGCATCTCGGCCATGCCCGTCGCCGCGCGGCTCGGTATGGAACGGGGCATCGGCGTGCGACCCCAGGTGAGGGGTGGTGGTGATCGCCGAGAGATTGACGCTGGCGCCATCGGCGATCGACCAGCTCAAGCCGGGACTGGAACGGAGTGTCGCCCGGCCAGACCGGGGTCTCCGGGCGAATGATGGGCGAGAGGTCGTAGAGCATGGGCGCCCTCCTTGCCCCTCGCATCATAGCGATAGAGGAGCGGGGGGACCAGCGGGCGCCCCCCGAAGACTTCCTCTACGGCTGGGAGATCTTCTCCACCACCCGGCCAACCTCCTTCGCGCTGCCGAGCTCGCGGGCGAGATCCGCCTGGGCGACGATGCCGACGACGCGCCCCTGGCCGTCGACCACGGGGACGCGGCGCACCTGCTGGCCGGTCATCACGCGCTCGACGTCGTTGAGGTCGTCGTCCACCTTGACCGAGGAGATGTTCTTGCTCATCGCCTCGCGGACCGGCGTGCCGGGGGCCTGGCCGCGGCCCAGGACACGGATCGCGAGATCGCGGTCGGTCACCATCCCGACCAGCTTCATCGAGTCGCGCCCCTCGACCACCGGCAGGCTGCCGCAGTCGTTCTCCTCCATCAGCCGGGCGGCGTCCTGGGCGGTGGTGTCCGGGGTGCAGACGGCCGGGCTATCGGTCATGATGCTTTGTGCAGTCTTCGAAGCCATGATGTTCTCCTCTTGGGAAGGGACCCGCGGAATCGGGCCCCTCTTCAGGTCACTGCAAAAGGCGGACCGCCGCCGGACACTCAGAACGTGGCGTGGGCCTTCCCGGCTCCCGCATAGGCCTTTTCCGGCTCGTCCTTGGGGCGGGTGACCTCTTCCGAGACGACGTAGTGGACCCGGCTCGCCGGGATCAGGAACGTGCGGCTGCCGCTCTTCACCTTGACCGGAGCGTTCTTCTCCAGCTCCTTGGCGATCTCCTTCATGGCGGCCTTGGCGTCGTCCTCGTCCTCGAAGAAACCGTAGTTCAGGCGGTCGAAGGCGGGCCCCGCCGTCACGCCCGCCGCCGCGCCGGGGGTGAGCACGGGGTCGTGGCGGTTCTCCCGGTTTTCCAGGCCGCTCGGGGTGTGCTCGCGGTCCACCAGCCAGATCATCACGCTGTAGGGCATCGCTTCCTCCTTGGAGTCGAGTGCCTCCCGCGAGGCACCGGTACCCGAAGCCGGTTGCAAAATCGTTACCGGCTATCCTGTACGGCTCTGGTACAGGCCCTGGTGTAGGATAGGGGACCGCTTTCAGCGGATGGGATAGGAGCCGATTTCATGAGTCAGGAGCCCGAAGTCATCGTCCCTGGGCACGTGCCGCCGGTCGCGCTGACCGAGCTGGACGACGCGCAGCAGGACAAGCTCGCCACCATCGCCCACCACGTGCGGGGGATTCTGACGGCGCTCGGGCTGGATCTGCAGGACCCCAATCTCGCCGAGACCGACCTGCGGGTCGCCAAGATGTACATCGAGATGTTCGGCGGGCTGGCGGAGGGGGCCGAGCCCAAGGTGACGACCTTTCCCAACGAGGAGGGGTACAGCCACATGGTGATGGAGAAGCAGATCCCCTTCTACTCCATGTGCGCCCACCACCTCGTCCCCTTCTACGGCCACGCCCACATCGCCTACATCCCGCGCGAGCGCATCCTCGGGCTGTCGAAGTTCGCCCGCATCCTGGAGTTCTACGCCAAGCGGCCGCAGCTCCAGGAACGGCTGACCGAGCAGGTGGTGACCTACCTGGAGCAGAAGCTGCAGCCCCTCGGGGCGATGGTCGTCATCGAGGCCCGCCACCTCTGCGTCGAGATGCGCGGGGTCAAGAAGCCCGGCGCGCTCACCGTGACCTCGGCGCTGCGCGGCATCTTCCACCAGAGGCCGGTGCGGGAAGAGTTCCTCGACCTGCTGCGCCGCCATGACTGACCTGAAGCGCGCTCCGCTCTTCCTGCTGCTGGCGCTCCTCGCGGCCGGGTGCGCCGGTGGAAGCGCCTCGGCGCCCCGCTCGGCGGCCGAGTTGATCAACCCCGCCCTGGGGCTGGAATACTCTGGCTGGATGGTGGGAGCGGCCGCGCGCCTCGCCACCCCTGAGGAGATCAACGAGTACCTGGCTTTGCAGGACGACCGGCAGGCGGCAGCCTTCGTCGAGCGGTTCTGGCAGCGGCGCGACCCCAGTCCCGACACGCCCGGCAACCCGATCCGCCAGACCTTCGACGAGCGCGCCGCCAACGCCGACCGCGCCTACAGCGAGGCCGGCCTGCTCGGGCATCGCTCCGACCGCGGCGTCGTGCGCATTCTGTACGGCCTACCCCAGAAGATCGACCACGAGGTGTCGCCCATCCCCAACGGGCCGCCGATCGAGGTCTGGATCTACGGGACGCAGGCGCCCTCCGGGCTCGACGGCAAGCGTCCGTCCCCCGTCTATCGATTCGTGAAGAGCGGCGACCGGACGGTGCTGTACAACGGCCGCGGCGCTTCCGGCCCTTTCCTCCCCCGTCTGGACGGGGGGCCTCCCCAGTAGAGCCCGACAGGAGATCTTCGCCTTGATGAACCAAGCTCGTGCCGTGCTCGCGGGGACCGGGATCTGCGTCCCGCCGCTCGAGGTCGACAACATCATGCTCTCCCGCATCATCGAGACCAGCGACGACTGGGTCCGCGAGCGCAGCGGCATCCGCGACCCGCTACTACGTCGAGCCTGGCGTCGGCTCCTCCGACCTCGGCACCGAGGCGGCGCGCGCGGCTCTCGCGGATGCCGGCATCGCCCCGGGCGAGGTGGACTACCTGGTCTGCGCCACGATGACCCCGGACCACTACTTCCCCGGCACCGGCACCCTGATCCAGCAGAAGCTGGGCCTGCGGCCGCTGCCGGCGCTCGACATCCGCCAGCAGTGCGCCGGTTTCGCCTACGGCCTGCAGGTGGTCGACGCGCTGATCCGGGGGGGCGTCGCGCGCACGGTGCTGCTGGTCGGCACCGACGTCCACACCTCCCTGATGCCGTTCTCGGCGCGCACCTTCGAGGTGCTGCACGGCCGCGACCCCGGCCCGCTCTCCGCGGAGGACTTCGAGTGGAACTCGCGCTTCCGGAATCTCCTCGTGCTGTTCGGCGACGGCGCCGGCGCGATGGTCTTCCGGGCCGAGGAGACGGAGGACCGCGGCATCCTCACCTCGGCCCTCTACGGCGACGGCAACCACCGGGACATCCTCTACGTCCCCGGCGGCGGCTCGGCGCGCCGCCCGTTCGTCAGCGTCGAGATGATCCAGGCCGCCGAGACGGTGCCGGTGATGGACGGCAAGGCCGTCTTCAAGCTGGCGGTCACCCGCATGCCGGAGGTCACCCAGGAGGTGCTCCAGCGCTGCGGCTACACCACGAAGGATCTGGACCTCGCTGATCATGCACCAGGCCAACCTGCGCATCAACGAGAAGGCGCAGCAGATCCTGGGGCTGCCGGACGGCAAGGTCTACAACAACATCCAGAAGTACGGGAACACCACCTCCGCCACCCTGCCGCTCGCCTTCCACGAGGCCCGCCAGGCAGGGCTCGCTCCAGAGGGGGCTCTGGTCGCCCTCACCGCCCTCGGCGCCGGCCTCCACTGGGGCTCGGTGCTGATGCGGGTCTGATCCCCATGACGGCTGTTCCCATGACGAACGCCGCCCCCGATCCCGCGACCATCGCCGAATCCATCTCCCGGCGGATCCTCGGCCAGGATGAGGCCATCCGCGAGATGGCGGTGGCCCTCTCCAAGCAGCTCGCCGGCCTGCGGGTGGGCAACATCCTGATGATCGGCTCCTCCGGCACCGGCAAGACGACGCTGATGCGCGCCGTCGAGTCCTATCTCGCCTCGGATCCGGTGCTCACCGCCCGCTCGGCGGTGATCCGCATCCACGCCAACGTCCTCGGCGAGGAGGCGGAGCGCGGGCGGCCGGGCGAGGCCGTGCTCGGCCGCCTTCTGGAGCGGGCGCGCGAGCAGCTCGGGCCGACCGCTCCGGTCGACATGCTGCTCCGGCGGGCCACCTCGGGGCTGGTGTTCGTGGACGAGGTGGACAAGATCCGCTCCCACGTCGGCGGCCAGCCCAACGTCGCGGGCATCCGGGCGCAGGAGGCGCTGCTGACGCTGATCGAGAACGAGGCGGTGCCGCTCGCCCTGCCGGCCTGGGCCGGCGGCGGCTCGCGGACGGTGGATTCCTCCGATCTCCTCTTCGTCTGCGCCGGCGCTTTCGAAGGGCTCTACGACTCCGTCTTCAACCGGGTCACCATCGGCAAGGACCGCGGCGCGCTGCAGCCGGTCACCGTCGTCGAGGGCGGGAAGGTGATGGAGAAGCTGGTCTTCAACCTGCGCGACTGGCTGCGCAACGAGGACCTCTTCGATTACGGGATGAGCCCGCAGTTCCTCTCCCGCTTCGACGCCGTCGTGCTGCTGCGGGATCTGGGGCAGGACGAGCTGGTCCGCATCTTCCTGGAGACCCCCGAGTCCGCCTTCCACCAGAGCCGCGCCTACTTCGAGAGCCGCGGCATCCACCTGGCGATCTCGCCGGCGGCCGTGCGCCGCGTCGCCACCGAGGCCGGCCTCCAGCCCCGCCTGGGAGCGCGGGCGCTGAAAGAGGTCTTCCGCCGCGTGATCCGCGACTACGAGTTCGAGCCGACGAAATTCGTCAGCGGCGGCGCGCTGCTCATCGACCTGCCGGAGGTCGAAGCGGTGCTCGGGAAGGGGTAGGAGAGGAGTTACGTCTCCTCGACGCCGAGCTGCCTCCGGATCAGACCGCAGAGACTGTTCTTGATCTCGTTATGACGAGGAATCGGCGCTTTTCTTCCGTTGGCAGGGTTGACGTAGATGTCGTGACGGCCGCCGTGCCTTTCCAGGTGACAACCCCTTGCGGGTCAGCTCCCGGATCAATTCGCGGCGATTCACACTTCGACCTCGATCTCCTTCACCTGAGTCTGTACGTGCAAGGGCTCGGGCTCGTTCTCACGCAGGAGTTGGTAGGCGTCCCGTATGTTCTCTTCCAGTTCCGGCAGCGTTTCACCCTGACTAAAAACGCTGGGGACCTCCTTGAGCCTGCCGATGTACCAGTCATCGTCAAGCCAGTATTCGAGCGTAAAAGACCTCGTCATGGTCACCTCCTGAAGTCCGGGCTATTGTAGCGCCGGGACGGAGATCTACCGAGTCTCCACCCGGGTCTGTCGGCGCGCGCAAAGTTCCCGGTACCGCTCCCGCCGTTTCCGCAGGTTCCAGATCTGCGGGATGAAGGTGAGCAGGAGCAGGCTCCCCGAGGCGACGGCGAACTGGACGAGGAGGCCGGAACGGTCGCCGCTCGCCGCGCGGGGGATGAGCGAGGCGAAGTAGGTGAAGACGGTGCAGCCCGGTATCAGGCCGATCGCCGTCGTGGTCAGGAACAGGGCGGGGCGGATGCCGGCCAGGGCGGCGGTGTAGTTGACCAGCGGATAGGGGATCGGCAGGAAGCGGACCCCCACCAGGCTCCAGAACCCCCGCCGCGCGATCATCCGCTCCACCCGCTTGAGCCGGTTGCCCAGGAGATGGCGTACGAAGTCGTGCCCCAGCCCACGGCCTACGAAGTAGGTCAGGGAGCCGCCGAGAAAGGTGCCGATGATGTTGTAGAGCGAGCCCAGGACCGGGCCGAACACCATGCCGCCGGCGATCATCATCGGCGAGGCGGGCACGAACAGCGGGCAGAGCACGACGTAGGACCCGATCAGCGCCAGCGGCGCCCACCAGCTCTCGCGCAGCCGGGTGAGCAGGGCGGAGACCCGCTCCACGGTCAGATACTGGGCGAGCGGCGTCCAGCGCAGCACGGCGAAGCCCGTGACGACGATCGCCACGAGCACCAGGAAGCGGAGGAGGAGGTGGCGCGGGACCGCCAATTTACCTGGGATCAGGGTTTTTCCCGATCTCGGGCCCGCCGGAGAAGAGGAAATCCTTCATGTGGCGGCTGAGGGTCTCCTGGGCGGCGGGCTCCATGAAGTTCAGCCGCAGCTCGTTGATGACCATCACTTCCATCTTCTGCCACTCGGCCCAGCAGTCGGCGCAGATCCGCTCGCGGATCTCCGCTCCGAGCTTGCCGGGATACGGCTGGCGGGGGAGCGCCGGGGCTTCGGGCCGGCCGCAACGAGCGCAATGCACGGTCGCGGACATCAGCGCACCTCCCCGGGGAGGACGATCAGGCTCTCCGCGCGCTCGAGGATCTCTTTCGGCACCCGCACCAGCAGCACCAGGTCGCGGTCGTCCCGATTGCCCTTGAGGCTCTTGACCACCTCGTCGGGCACCGAGAGCGTCACGTAGGCGGGTCGCTTGGCGTTCTGCCGGGCGCTGTCGGTGACCAGCTGCTCGAGCGGCACCATCTCCACCCGCTCCGGGTACTTCCCCAGCGCGTAGGTCAAGGCTTTCAGTGGGTTCTGATTCGGCATGGGAGGATTCTACACGCGCGCGCTCTGGCCCTCGAGGACCGAGCGGAAATAGGCGATCGTGCTCCGCAGGCCCTCGGCCAGCGGCACCTTCGGCTCCCAGCCGAGCTTCTCGCGGGCCTGGGTGATGTCGGGCTGCCGCGTCTGCGGGTCGTCCACCGGCAGTGGGTTGAAGACGATCGGGCTCGAGCTGCCGACCGCGGCCCGGATCGTCTCGGCGAACTCCAGGATCGTCATCTCGTGCGGGTTGCCGATGTTGCACGGCTGGCGGAGGTCGCTCATCAGCAGCCGCCAGATCCCCTCGACGAGGTCGTCGACGTAGCAGAAGGAGCGGGTCTGCTTGCCCTCGCCGAAGACGGTCATCGGCTCGCCGGTCAGCGCCTGCTGCACGAAGGCGGGCACCACCCGGCCGTCGCGCACCCGCATGCGGGGGCCGTAGGTGTTGAAGATCCGCACGATCCGCACGTCGACCTGATGGTAGCGGTGATAGGCCATGGTCATCGCCTCGGCGAAGCGCTTGGCCTCGTCGTAGACGCCGCGCGGCCCCACCGGGTTGACGTTCCCCCAGTAGGTCTCCTTCTGCGGATGCTCCTGGGGGTCGCCGTAGACCTCGGAGGTCGAGGCGAGGAAGAAGCGCGCCCCCTTGGCCTTGGCGAGGCCGAGGCTGTTGTGGGTGCCGAGCGAGCCCACCTTGAGGGTCTGGATCGGCAGCTCCAGGTAGTCGATCGGCGAGGCCGGCGAGGCGAAGTGGAGGATGTAGTCGACCGGCCCCGCCACCTCGAACGGCTTGGTGACGTCGTGCTCGAGAAACTCGATGTCGCCGCGATCGAGGAGGTGCTTGAGGTTCTCCAGCCGGCCGGTCACCAGGTTGTCGACGCAGACCACCTCGTGCCCCTCGGCGAGCGCGCGCTCGCAGAGGTGAGAGCCGAGGAAGCCGGCGCCGCCCGTGATGACCACTCGGCTCATGAGCGCGCCCCCGCGGCGCGGGCCGCCGGCTTGCCCACGGCCTGCGGCCGGAGGTCCGGCACGCCCTCGGGCCGGCCGATCGAGACGTAGCGGAACCCCTCGGCGGCCATGGTCTCCGGCTCGTAGAGGTTGCGCAGGTCGATCACCAGCGGCTCGCGCACCAGCTTGCGCAGGCGGTCGAGGTCGAGCTTGCGGAACTGGTTCCACTCGGTGGCGATGACCACCGCGTCCGCCCCCTCGGCCGCCTCGTAGGCGTCGCGGGTGTAGACCAGGGTGGGGAACAGCGGCTTGCAGGCCGGCATCGCCTCGGGATCGAAGGCGCGGACGGTGGCGCCGCCGTCGACCAGCGCCTGCACGATCGGCAGCGCCGGCGACTCGCGGATGTCGTCCGTGTTCGGCTTGAAGGAGAGGCCGAGGAAGCCGATCGTCTTGCCGGCGATGCTGCCGCCGAGCGCCTGCTCGACCTTCTCGATCATCCGCTTCTGGGTGACCTCGTTGACCTCCAGCACCGCCTCGATGATGCGGAACTTCAGCCCCGAGTCGCGGGCGATCTGGGCCGCCGCGCGGGTGTCCTTGGGGAAGCAGGAGCCGCCGTAGCCGGGGCCGGCCTGCAGGAACTTCGGGCCGATCCGGTTGTCGAGCCCCATCCCCTTGGAGACCACCTCGACGTTGGCGCCCCAGGCCTCGCAGATGTGCGCCACCTCGTTGATGAACGAGATCTTGGTGGCCAGGAAGCCGTTGGAGGCGTACTTGATCAGCTCCGCCGTCTCGACGTCGGTGACGATGAACGGCACGTCGGCGGCGTCGAGCGGCGAGTAGACGTCCCGCATCATCTCGGCCGCCCGCTCGTCGCGGGTGCCGATCACCACCCGGTCGGGGTGCATGAAGTCCTCGATGGCCGACCCCTCGCGCAGGAACTCGGGGTTGCTCACCACCGCGAACGTGTGCTTGCTGCCCGCCCCCTCGCGCACGATGGCCTCGATCATCCGGCCGGTGCCGATCGGCACCGTGCTCTTGGTGATGATGATCTTGTAGCCGTTGAGGTGCTGGGCGATCGAGGCGGCCACCTCGCGGATGAAGGTGAGGTCGGCCGAGCCGTCCGACTTCGGCGGCGTGCCCACGGCGATGAAGATCGCCTGGGCCTCCTCGATGGCGGGGGCGAGGTCGGTGGTGAAGCGCAGCCGCCCCTCCGCCATGTTCTTCTGGACCAGGGTATCGAGGCCGGGCTCGTAGATCGGCACCTTGCCTCGGGAGAGGGCTTCCACCTTGGAATGATCCTTGTCGACCCCCACCACGTTCATTCCGAAGTCCGCCAGGCAGGCGCCCGTCACCAGGCCGACGTAACCGCTACCTATGACGCAGATGTTCATCGCTGAAGCTCTCGCTTGGAATGGTTGTCAGGTTCTGCGCGCTTCGGCGCGCTCGCGGTACCAGGAAACGAAACGGCGCAAGCCTTCCCGGATGGGGACCTTCGGGGAGTACCCCAAGAGCCGCGCCGCCTTGGAAACGTCGGCGTATGTGATCGGCACGTCCCCAGGTTGGGCCGGAAGATATTCGATCCGGGGCTCGACGGCAAGCTCTTCAGCGATCCAGTGAATCAGATCGCGCAGGGAGGTGGTGTCCGCCCCGCCCAGGTTGAGGATCTCGAAGCCCGGCGCCAGCTCCAGGGTGGCGATCAGGCCGTCGACGATGTCGTCGACGTAGGTGTAGTCGCGCAGGCTGCCGCCGTCCCCGTACATCGGCACCGTACGCCCCTGCGCGATCAGGTCGGTGAACTTGTGGATCGCCATCTCCGGCCGCTGCGCCGGGCCGTAGACGGTGAAGAAGCGCAGGCAGGCGGTGCGGAAGCCGTAGAGGTGATGGTAGTTGTAGCAGAGCAGCTCGCCCGGCCCGCTTGGTCGTGGCGTAGGGGCTGATCGGCTGGTTGACCTCGTCGCTCTCGGCGAACGGGATCTTCTGGTTGATCCCGTAGACCGACGACGAGGAGCCGAAGAGGAAGAGATCGGGGCCGTGCCGGCGGGCCGCCTCGAGCAGGCGCAGGGTGCCGATGCAGTTGACGTCCTCGTAGAGGATCGGCTCCGCCAGGCTCGGCCGCACCCCGGCCCGCGCCGCCAGGTGGATCACGGCGTCGAAGCGCCCCTCGGCGAACAGGCGGTCGACCAGCGGCTCGTCCCGGATGTCCCCCTCGACCAGACGGTAGTCGTCGCGGCCGAGCAGCGGCGCCACGTTCTCCCGCTTGCGCGAGGGGTCGTAATAGTCGTTGAAGTCGTCGAGCACCGTCACCCGGTCCCCCCGGGCGAGCAGGCGCCGCGTCAGATGCGAGCCGATGAAGCCCGCTCCTCCGGTCACCAGGATGTGAGATGGCATAGGCGAGCTCTAATTTTCCTTCATGTAGGTGGCGGCGTGCCCGGATCGGCCGGCGGAGGGGCGGCCAGGAGCGGTGGAGGGGCCGCCGCGTCGGGCTTGCTCTCCTCCGGCCGGCTCTCCGGCAGCTTGTCCAGCGGCTCCGGCGTCCCGCCCGCTCCCTCGATCGCCTTCGTCGTGTCGTTGTAGCGCTTCTCGATCCCCTTCTTCTGCCGGTTGCGGATCAGCCAGCGCAGCGCCCGAGACTGGTTGACGCCGACGATGATGTCGTTGACGGCGTCGTAGATCTTGGGATCGTTGATCAGCTTGCGCGGCCGTGCCGTTGCCCTCTGTCGAGCTTCGCCGAGACCTCGTTCAGGTTCTTCACGAACTGCCGAAGCTGCTCGGTGACCTCACGGCCGTACTCCTTGTCCTTGACGAGACGAGGAAGCAGGGCGTCGCTCGACTCCAGATCGGCCGTAAATCCCTGCAGATCCCGCGCCACCTGGTGCAGCGCGGCGAGCGTCTCGTTGAACTCGGTGCGGCTGGAAGGGTCGTTGAGCAGGCCGGGGAGGAGCCCCGGGCCGTTCTGGGCCTGGTCGAGCAGGCCCTGGAAGCGGTCGAGCGAGAGGGCGATCTGGTCGGCCATGGCGCGGTCGTTGAGCAGCCGGGGGATCGGCCCCTTGCCGTTCTCGACCGTCAGGGCGATCCGCTGCAGGCTGTCCGAGGCGCCGACGAGCGAGGTCATCATCCGCTTCCCCTCGGGGGTGTCGCTGGTGAGCTCGCCGAGGATCCCCTCGCCGCGCTCCATGCGGCCGAGGATCCGGTTGAGCGAGTGGGTGATCTCGACGACGTTGTCCATCACGTCCTCGCCCGAGGCGATCAGGGCGTCGACGTTGGTCGGCTGCGCCGCCAGGATCTCCCCCTCCTCGGGGATCGGCGGGTATTCCGCCGCGCCCGAGTTGATGTCGATGTACTTGTCCCCCAGCAGGCCGAGCGTCTTGATGCGGGCCCGCGAGGCCGGCCTGGCCTCGACCAGGGCCTTGCGGGTCCGCCGGTCCGCGCAGGCGCCCCGTGTAGTCGCGCTCGACGCGGATCCAGACCCGGATGTCCTGCTTCTGCGGGTTCTCGGACAGCACCACCTTCTCGATCGCCCCCACGTCCACGCCGTCGAGCTGCACCGGGCTGCCGGGCTTGAGCCCGGAGACCGAGTGGAACTCGACGTAGTAGCGGGTCTTGCGCGAGAAGAGGTTGTTCTTCGAGCCGATCAGGAAGATCCCCGCCGCCAGGACCACCATCGCGGCGAGGATCACCAGGCCGACGCGGATCTCCCGGCCTTTAGGCGACATTCTCTTCCTCCTCCTTCTCCTCGCGGCCGGCCAGGAAATCGGCCAGCCGCGGGTCGTTGCTGCTCTCGGCCTCGCGCCAGTCGCCGAGGAAGGCGAACTTCCCATCGACGAGGAGGGCGATGCGGTCGCCCACCCGGCGGGCCAGGGGGATGTCGTGGGTGACCACGACGGAGGTGACGCCGAGCTCCTTCTGGATCGAGTTGATCAGCTTGCCGATGGTCGCCGAGGTGATCGGATCGAGACCGGTCGTCGGCTCGTCGAACAGCATCACCTCGGGATCGAGGGCGAGGGAGCGGGCGAGGGCCACGCGCTTCCTCATGCCGCCGGAGAGGTCGGAGGGCATCTTGCGCTCGACCTCCTTGAGGCCGCACCAGGGCGAGCTTGTGCCGCACCGTCTCGGCGATCTCCGCCTCGGAGCTCCGGGTGTGCTCGCGCAGCGGAAAGGCGACGTTGTCGAAGACGTTCATCGAGTCGAACAGCGCGCCGCTCTGGAACAGCATGGCGATGCGCCGGCGGATGGGGAAGAGCTCGCGCTCCTCGAGCGGGGTCAGGTCCGTGCCGTCGAAGACGACCGTGCCGGCCTCCGGCTTCTCCAGCCCGTTGAGCTGCCGCAGGGTGACGCTCTTGCCGGTTCCCGAGCGGCCGAGGATCACCAGGCACTCCCCCTTGCGGATGTCGAAGTCCAGGGCGTCGAGGATCACCCGGTTGCCGTACTTCTTGGTCAGGCCGCGGATCTCGTAGAGCGTTTCCGGCATGTCGTTCCTCGCGATCCCCTAGGCGACCAGCAGGTAGAAGAGCTTGGTGAGGAAGAAGTCGGAGACCAGGACCAGGATGGCGGCGAGCACCACGGTGTTGGTCGTCGCCCGTCCCACGCCGTCGGCGCCGCCGGTGGTGTTGAGGCCGTTGTAGCAGCCGATGATGGCGATGAAGTAGGCGAAGAAGAAGGACTTGCCGATGCCGCTGCAGACGTCGCCGATGGTCAGGCTCTCGAAGACGTCGTTGAGGTAGAGCCCCGGCGTCAGGTTGAGCGTGCCGACGGCGACGATCAGGCCGCCGAGGATGCCGAGGGCGTCGCCGATAATGGTCAGGGCGGGGAGCATCACCAGGGTCGCCACCAGCTTGGGGGCGACCAGCTTCTTGACCGGGTCGGCCGCCATCGAGCGCAGGGCGTCGATCTGCTCGGTCACCTTCATGGTGCCGATCTCGGCGGTCATCCCGGCGCCGATCCGCCCGCCGACGATCAGGGCGGTCAGCACCGGCCCCAGCTCGCGCACCAGCGACTTCGACACCACCGAGCCGATGTAGTACTTGACCCCTATCGAGGGGAGCGAGAGGGCGGTCTGCAGCGCCAGCACCATGCCGGTGAAGATGGTGGTGATGCCGGCGACGCCGAGCGAGCGGACGCCGATCTGCTCCATCTGGCGCACCCAGAGGCCGATCTCGTAGGGGGGCGCGATCATGGCGAGGAACGCCCGGCCGGTCAGCATCCCCAGCCCCCCGGTCTGCGCCGCGATGTCCCGGGGCTTCACGAGCGGCAGCCTTTCACGAGCGGATCGGCAACCACGCGGCCGCATGCACCGCGCCGAAGGCGAAGTCGGCCGCCGCCAGGGGGAGGAGGCCGCGCAGGTCCGGGCCGAGCAGGGCGGCGGTCGCGAGAGCGATCGCGCCCACCAGCCGGCCGCCGATCGCCACCGCGATGATCGCGCTGTACCGGCGCGGATCGTGGGCCGCGGCCAGGTAGAGCATCGCGAGCATCGCGAGCAGGGTCGCCAGGATCCAGAGGTAGAACGCGCCGCGGGGGAGCGGCGGCAGCGGCAGGCCGAGCATCCGCGCCGGCACCCCCGGCGCCGCCACCATGAGCGCCGCGAACCCGAGATCGTAGAGCGCCCCGGCCACCAGGCTCGCGCGCAGCAGCTTCAGCAGATGGAACCGGCGGGAGAACGAGCTGGTGACGGTCATAGGCAGGGGTGGATTGTAGCAGGACGTGTGCCAGCCCCCCGCCTCGGGATATGATCCCTCCCCTATGGGATTCCCCGGGGGTAGCGCATATACGATGGTGCGGGACGTGGCCGAGGGGTACCTCCTGGTCACCGAGCGCACCTTCAAGATGATGACCCGCCCGGAGCTCGAACAGCTCACCTTCGAGATCGACCGCCACCTGCGCGAGCTGCGCGGCGATCAGCCCGCTCTCGAGGACCTGCAGGCGATTCAACTGCGGCAGCGGCGCATGCAGCGGCTCAACAGCTCCCTGATGATCCTCCGCAGCTTCCGGCAAAGGCAGAAGATCTGATGACACCCGAGAACCTCCTGAGGGCCGCCGCGGTGCTGGGGCCCTCCCTGCTCGCGGCGCTGCTGCTGGACTGGATGTGCGCCCAGCGCCGCCTGCTCCCCCCGGGGTTCCGGGTGCTCTGGCGGCGCGTGCTCGCCGGCCTGGCCGTGGCCACCCTGCTCGCCGTCGGCGTCTTCGCGCCCCTGGGCGGCCTGGGGATGAAGACCTCCACCCCGGATCTCGACAAGGTCACCACGCCGCAGCTCTTCCTGCTGCACGTGCTGATGCTGGCCACGATGGGGATCTGGTTCCTCCTCGGCTTCGCCGGCGAGGACGCCCGGCCGCCGGCGCCGGTTCTGTCGACCGAGCCGCCGCCGCTGCCGTCGCCGCTCCCGATGTCCGAGGCCGGCGTCATGAACGCCCTGGTCGAGCCGTCCGCCGTCCCTCTGGAGGTCGCGCCGCCGCCGCCGCGGGTCGCCCCTCGGACGGCAGTTCCGGGCGCAGTTCGGCTATCTGGCGCCCAACGTCCCCCGCGAGATCGGGCTGGGGCTCCTGCTCGGCCTCGGCGCCTGGGTCGCCGTGCTCGCGGCGCTGATGGTGGTCGCCGGGGCGGTCTGGGCGCTGTACGGCGAGAACGCCGTCCCCAAGGCGCCGCCGGCGATGATCCCGTTCATCGCCGCGCTGCCGGTCCTGACCCGGTTCATGATCAGCCTCTCGGCCGGCTTCGTCGAGGAGAGCTTCTTCCGCGGCTTCCTGCAGCCGCGCATCGGCATCTTCTTCTCCACGATGTTCTTCGTGCTCGCCCACCTCTCCTATGGGCAGCCGTTCATGCTGATCGGCATCGCGCTGCTGTCGCTGATCTACGCCTTTCTGGTGAAGTGGCGGCAGAACCTCTGGCCCGCCATCGCGGCGCACGCCCTGTTCGACGGCGTGCAGCTCCTGGTGGTCGTGCCGCTGGCGCTGCGCGCGCTGGGAGCGGGGAAGGTCGCGGCCTTCCTCTGGTAGACTCCGCATGAGGATCGCGCCCATGCCCGACGAGAACCGTTTTCACCTCGCCATCGGGAGCCGGTTCGAGAACATCGAGCTGGTTCACGTGGTGCTGAAGGACCGGATGCAACAGTTGGGGATCGACAAGGACACCCAGCACTCGGTCGAGCTGGCCATGCGCGAGGCGCTGGCCAACGCCATCAAGCACGGCAACCAGCAGAACCCCGCCAAGCAGGTCCACGTGGACCTCATGGTCGAGGGTGACGAGCTGGTGATCCGGGTCGAGGACGAGGGGGTGGGGTTCGACCCCGGCAAGGTCCGCGACCCGCTCGCTCCGGAGAACCTGCTCAACCGGAACGGCCGCGGCATCCTTTTCATGAACAAGTTCATGGACAGCATCCATTACGGCTCGAAACCCGACGGCGGCACCGTGGTCACGCTGCGCCGGCGGGTTCCCGGACCGCAGACCGATATTTCGTCGGAACAGACTGACCCGGAGGAGGGAACTGAATGAAATTCAATAAGCGGCAGAACGGCGACGTGACGATCCTCGACCTCAGCGGCCGGATCACCATCGGCTCGGGCGAAGAGGCCCTGCGCAACGCGATGCAGGAGATCCTGAACAGCGGCGCCCAGAAGGTCGTCATCCACATGGGGGGCGTCACGATGATCGACTCGAGCGGCATCGGCGAGCTGGTCAGCGCCTACACCACCGCCACCAACCGGGGCGCCAAGCTGAAGCTGGCCAACCTCCCCGCGAAGGTCTCCGACATCCTCACCATCACCCAGCTCATCACGGTCTTCGACGTGTTCGACACCGAGGCCGAAGCCGTCCAGTCGTTTGCCTGAGGTCGCGGCTCCCTCCGCGCTCGCCGGTCCGCTCGCGGTCTGGGCGGCGCGGGTGAACCGCCGCCTGCCCGAGCTTCTCCCTCCGGCCACCGCGCGGCCCGAGCCCGTGCACCAGGCCATGCATTACGCCCTGACCGGCGCCGGCAAGCGGGTGCGGCCGGTGCTCACCCTGGCGGTGGCCGATCTCTTCGGCTGCCGCTCGGAGCCGGTGCTCGATCTCGCCTGCGCCGTCGAGATGGTCCACGCCTGCTCCCTGGTGCTGGACGACCTCCCCGCCATGGACGACGCCGCCCTGCGCCGGGGGCGCCCGACGGTCCACCGGGTGTTCGGCGAGAGCGTGGCCCTGCTCGCCGCCCTGGCGCTGCTCAACCGCGCCTACGCCCTGGTGGCCGAGGCCGCCACCCGCCTGGCGCTCCGCCGCTACACCACCGAGGACGTCGTCCACCACCTGGCGGCGGCCATCGGCAGCGACGGCCTGATCGGCGGCCAGGCCCTCGACCTCCTCGCCAGCCCCGAGGAGATGAACCTCGACGTCCTCGAATACATCCACAGCCACAAGACCGGCGCCCTGTTCATGGCCGCCGGCGAGCTGGGAGCGATGGCCGCCGAGGCCCGCCGCCGCGACCTCGAGGTGATCGCCCGCTTCGCCAAGAACCTCGGCCTCGCCTTCCAGATCTCGGACGACCTGCTCGACGTCCTCGGCACCCCCGAGGAGACCGGCAAGGACACCGGCAAGGACGCCGGCAAGGTCACCTTCGTGAAGCTGCTCGGAGTTCCCGGAGCCCAGGCGCTCGCCGGCGAGCTGCTCGGTTTCGCCGTCGACTCGCTGGCCCCGCTCGGCCGCAAGGCCGACCCGCTGCGGGATCTGGTGAAGTTCGTCCAGTACCGCTCGCACTGAATGAAGAATCAGGATTGAGCCGAAGCGGAGCGTCAACTACCTAACGAGCGGCGGGTTTGGCGTCGTCATCGTTCATGATGGTGCCGGTGCCAGTGGATTTGTGCAAAGTGGCGCCGACCGGATTCGACAGCACAAGCTCAAATTTTTCGTTGCGCTCGAACACCGTATCGCCTTTGATGGCAAACCATACGGTATAATACTGCTCGCCCGGCTTAATAGTTACCGTTCCTTTGCCTCCATCATAGTCGACGCCGTCGGTCGCCCAGTCACCGTGAACCCTGGTGTTGGTGGCAAATGAAAAGGTAACAGGGCTTGTCGCGGGCTGCGAGAGGCCTATGTTGAAGTAGGCGAGGCGTGAGCCCGCGTCCCCCTCGGGGATTCCCATATTCGAGACCGACAGCGCTGGCACATTGCTGCCCGCGGTTTTGGCCCTGGAGTCGTCATCGACGATGATGCATGTGCCGCCGGCATTGGCGGGCTGGCGCACCGTGGCGCCGGAGATCTTCGACACAAAGAACTCAAACTTTTCGTTGGGTTCGACCTCCGTATCGCCTTTGATGACAAAATAAAAGCGAGTAAAGAGCTGGCCTGCTGGAATAGTAAAACGGTCACCGGCTTTTGCTCCGAGGAAGTCGACCCCATCGGTTGCGGAGCGCCCTTTGGTTTCGATGGAAAAGGAGACGGGGCTGGTCGCGGGCTTGGAGAGCGATACGATGAAGTGGGCGAGTTGACTGCCTGTATCCCCCTCGACGACATCCGTGCTTGAGACGAAAAGTAGCGGTAATGACTGAGCAGCCGTCGGACTGCTTACCATCATCGTTGCGACCAGCGCAACACCACTCAGCAAGGCGACGCGGATCCCGCGCGCCAAATCAACCAGATCGAGATATGAACGTTTCATAGGAGTACCTTTTTTTTGAGCATGATCCCACTATAACCAAATCTTTCTTCGTTTTGCAAATCGCCGAGTAGGCCGGAACCGCTCTCGCGCCGTCCCTTGCTCCAGTATCCACTTGCGAGGCCGATCGATCTTCCGGCTCGACGATCGATCCGCTGGCCCCCCTCGGCCGTAAGGCCGACCCGCTGCGCGATCTGGTGAAGTTCGTCCAGCACCGGTCGCACTGAGGGCCGGGAGCCAAACTGAGCCACTACCGGCCAGGGGGGGCGTCCCGGACACCACGCCCGCCTTGCGCCCCCCGCTCCGACCTTATACCTTACCCCCCATGAGCAGCGCCCACGACAACCGCCTCCCCCATAATGTTCACCTCCAGTCGAAGCGGCGCGTCGACGTGCGGCGGGTCGACCAGTGCGGCACGCTGGACGAGATCTTCCGCTCCTGCCTGCCGGCGTTCGGCGGCGCCTACCTGCGGCGGGTCTACACCCTGCTGGACCAGGCGATCGGTGCGGGCTGCCCGCTGACGCTGGCGATCGCCGGGCCGGTCACCGTCTCCGGGCAGCACCAGACCTGGCTGATCCCCCTGCTGGAGACCGGCTGGGTGGCCTACCTCAGCACCACCGACGCCGTCTGCTATCACGACGGCCACCGCAGCCTCGACGAGCACCCGAACCCGATCTTCGAGGTCCCGATCTTCGGCGACGACGGCGTGCTGCGCGACGAGAAGACGATCCGCGTCACCGACATGGCCTTCGACGAGGACGTCCTCTTCCAGCAGGACCGCTTCCTGACCGCCTGCCTGCTGCGCCCCGAGTTCCAGAAGTCGATGTCGGGAACCGAGCTGCGCTACCTGATCGGCGGCATCTACGCCGCGCAGGAGGAGAAGAACGCCATCGAGCCCGGGCTGCTCGCGACCTGCCACCGGCTGGCGCTGCCGATCCTGGTCGGCGCTCCCGGCGACGGCAGCCTGTTCCTCAACTCGATGAAGCTGTGGGCGATGAAGCAGGCGGGCCTGCTCGAGAACTACGAGTTCGCGCTCGACCTCCACGCCGAGGTCTTCGAGTCGTGCGCCTATCACTACTGGGGCCTGTTCTCGCATCACGCCCACTCGCTCGCCACCCTGATCCTGGGCGGCGGCGTGCCGAAGAACTACAACCTGCAGCCGGAGCCGGCGCTCGGCCAGGTGCTGGGGCTCGAGGGGATCCGCGGCTACACGTTCGACGTCCAGATCGTCAGCGCGCCGGTCACCGAAGGCTCCCTCTCCTCCTGCCCGCCGGCCGAGGCCGTGACCTGGGGCAAGGTGGACCGCGACACCTACCAGCAGACGACCGAGAGCGCCCAGGCCGACTACTCGATGGTGATGCCGTTCCTGGTCAAGGCGCTGCTCGACAACCGCGACCGCTACGCCCGCCGGGCGACGGAGATCGGCGAGGAGGCGCTCTTCAAGGAAGAGCCCAAGGCCGCCGGCTACCTGCGCTCGACCGACGGCTACCGCCTCTACGATCACCGCGAGACGCTGGTCGCCGAGCTGTCGCGGAGCGTCGCCGAGAACGGCGAGTGGCTGCAGAAGACGTTACGCTACCCGTTGGCCTTTGGAGGGAGTCCGATTCCATGAGCAAGACCACAGTCACCCTCCTGCCCGGCGACGGCATCGGCCCGGAGGTCAGCAACGCCGCCGTGCGCGTGTTCGACGCCGCCGGCGCCGAGATCGAATGGGAGCGCCACATCGCCGGCGCCGAGGCGCTGGAGAAGTACGGCAACCCGCTGCCGCCCGAGGTCCTGGAGTCGATCCGCCGCAACCGGCTGGCGCTGAAGGGGCCGATCACGACGCAGGTGGGCAAGGGGTTCAAGTCGATCAACGTGCAGCTCCGCCAGGAGCTCGACCTCTACGCCAACCTGCGCCCGGCGCGGTCGCTGGAGAGCATCCCCAGCCGCTTCGAGGGGGTGGACCTCGTGGTCGTGCGCGAGAACACCGAGGACCTCTACAGCGGCCTCGAGCACATCGTGGTCCCCGGCGTGGTGGAGAGCCTGAAGATCATCACCGAGAAGGCCTCGCTGCGCATCGCCCGCTTCGCCTTCGAGTACTCCCGCCGGCACGGCCGCAAACGGGTGACCGCCGTCCACAAGGCGAACATCATGAAGCTCTCGGACGGCCTCTTCCTCGACTGCTTCCGCCGCGTCGCCTCGGAGTACCCCGAGATCGTCGCGGACGACAGGATCGTCGACAACATGTGCATGCAGCTCGTCATGCGCCCCGAGGAGTGGGACGTGCTGCTGATGGAGAACCTCTACGGCGACATCCTCTCCGACCTCTGCGCGGGCCTGGTCGGCGGGCTCGGCGTGGTGCCCGGCGGCAACATCGGGCTCGACGTGGCGGTCTTCGAGGCGGTGCACGGCAGCGCGCCGGACATCGCCGGCAAGGATCTCGCGAACCCGCTGGCGATCATCCGCTCGGGGATCATGATGCTCTTCCACATGCACAAGGACGAGGCGGCCCAGCGGGTGCGCCGGGCGCTGCGCGACGTGATCGTCCGCCAGAAGATCCGCACCCGCGACCTCGGCGGCGAGGCGACCACGACGCAGTTCACGGACGCCATCGTGAAGGCGATCGAGAGCGACACGGGCGCGCAGGCGCAGGAGTAGGCTGAACAAGGGACATAAGGGACAGCAGGACTCCAGGGACGTCCTGAAGTCCCTGCTGTCCCTTGCGTCCCTTTCTCCTCTCTCCACCGCACTACAATCACACCATGGCCGAACCCCTCAGCGCTCCCGAGATCCTCACCAGCGCCTGCCCGCTCGACTGCCCCGACGCCTGCAGCCTGGAGGTCCGGGTGGTGGACGGCCGGGTGGTCAAGGTGGACGGCGACCACCGCAATCCGGTGACGCGGGGGTACATCTGCGCCAAGGTGCGGCGGACGCCGGAGCACCTCTACGGCCCGGACCGGCTGCTCTACCCGGCGCGGCGGATCGGGCCCAAGGGGGAGGGGCGCTTCGAGCGGATCTCCTGGGACGAGGCGCTCGATCTCGCGGCGGCGCGGCTGCGGCGAGGCGCGGGAGCGCTTCGGGGGGGAGTCGATCCTCCCCTTCTGCTACGGCGGCTCGAACGGCCTGCTGACCCAGGACACCACCGACGCCCGCCTCTTCCACCGGATCGGCGCCTCGCGGCTCGCGCGCACGGTCTGCGCCGCGCCCTCGGGACGGGCGGCCACCGGGCTCTACGGCAAGATGGCGGGGGTCGCCTTCCAGGACTTCCCGCACGCGCGGCTGATCGTCCTCTGGGGGGTGAACCCCTCGGCCTCCGGCATTCATCTCGTCCCGTTCATCCAGGAGGCCCAGAAGGCGGGGGCGCGGCTGGTGGTGATCGATCCCCGCCGGACGCCGCTCGCCAAGAAGGCCGACCTGTATCTCGCGCCGCGGCCGGGGACCGACCTGGCGCTGGCGCTGGCCGCCATCCGCTGGTTCTTCGAGAACGGACGCGCGGACCTCGCCTTCCTGGCCGAGCACGCGACCGGCGCCGAGGAGCTGCGGCGGCGGGCTCAAGCGCTGGACCTTCGAGCGCGCGGCCGAGGTCACCGGCATCTCCGCCGCGGAGATCGAGAGCTTCGTCCATCTCTACGCCGAGTCCTCGCCGGCCCTGATCCGCACCGGCTGGGGGATGGAGCGCAACCGCAACGGCGGCTCCGCCGTGGCCGCCGCCCTGGCGCTGCCGGCGGTGGCCGGGAAGTTCGGCGTGCGCGGCGGCGGCTACACGATGAGCAACTCGGGCGTCTGGGGGATCGATCAGGCGCCGGCGATGGCGGAGCCGCCGCCGGCCACCCGGACCATCAACATGAACCTCCTCGGGCGGACCCTGCTGGCGGCCGAGCCGCCGGTGAACGTCCTCTTCGTCTACAACTGCAATCCGCTGGCGACGATGCCGAACCAGGAAGAGGTGCGGCGGGGGCTGGCGCGCGAGGACCTGTTCACCGTCGTCTTCGAGCAGGTCTGGAACGACACCGCCCGCTGGGCCGACCTGGTGCTCCCCGCCACCCACTTCCTGGAGCACTCGGAGCTGGTGCGCGGCTACGGCTCGTACCTGCTCCAGCAGACCGGGCCGGTGGCGGTGCCGGCGGGCGAGGCGCGGTCGAACCCCGAGGTCTTCGGCGCTCTGGTCGAGCGGCTCGGGCTCGCCCGGCCTGGCGATCCGGAGACCGCCGAGGAGCTGACGCGCGCGCTGCTCCGCCGCTTCGACCGGATGCGCGGCGAGCTGGAGCGGGACGGCGCCGCCCTCCCCGACTGCGGCAACGCGCCCGTCCAGTTCGCCGACGCCTTCCCGCTGACGCCGGACCGCAAGATCCATCTCGTCCCCGAGGCGCTCGACCGCGAGGCGCCGCACGGCCTCTACGCCTTCCAGGAGGATCCGGGGGACGGCCGCCATCCGCTGGCGCTGATCTCGCCGGCCACCGCCCGCCGGCTCAACTCGACCCTGGGCCAGCTCGAAAAGGGTCAGGTCGCGGTGGAGATCCACCCCCGGGACGCCGAGGCGCGGGGGATCGCGGGCGGCGACGCCGTGCGGGTCTGGAACGATCTCGGCGAGGTGCGGGTGGCGGCGCGGCTCAATCCGGACCTGCGGCCGGGCGTCGTCTACCTGCCGAAGGGGCTCTGGAGCCACAACACGCTCTCGGGCACCACGGCGAACGCGCTCGCCCCCGACACCTTCACGGATCTCGGAAAAGGCGCCTGCTTCAACGACGCGCGGGTGGAAATCGATAAGATCTCCTGATGCCGCGCTCGCTCTTCGACGACCAGGAACCTCCAGAGCCCACCCATCCGTCACGGGAAGAGACGACGAAAGGGGTTTCCCCGCTCGCCGAGCGGATGCGCCCGCGGACCCTCGAGGAGGTCGTGGGCCAGGAGAAAGTGGTGGGGGAGGGGGGCTTCCTCCGCCGGGCGATCGCCGCCGACCGCGTGCCGTCGCTGATCTTCTGGGGGCCGCCGGGGACGGGCAAGACCACCCTCGCCCGCATCATCGCCACCGTCACCTCGTCGCACTTCGTCCCCTTCTCGGCCGTCACCTCCGGCATCAAGGAGGTCAAGGAGGTGATGGCCGAGGCGGTGCGGCTGCGCAAGTCCCAGGGGCGGCGCACGCTCCTCTTCGTCGACGAGATCCACCGCTTCAACCGCGCCCAGCAGGACGCCTTCCTTCCCTACGTCGAGAGCGGGGACGTGGTGCTGGTGGGGGCCACCACCGAGAACCCCTCCTTCGAGCTCAACGCGGCGCTCCTCTCCCGCTGCCGGGTGATCGTGCTGGAGCCGCTCCGCCCCGAGAGCCTGGCCGAGATGATGCGCCGGGCGCTCGCCGATCCCGAACGGGGGTTGGGGGAGTCCGGCGTCGAGGCGGACGACGAGGCGCTCGCCGAGCTGGCGCAGCTCTCCTCGGGGGATGCCCGGAAGGCCCTGAACCTCCTGGAGCTGGCGGCGGCCGACTCGGAAGGCGGGCGGATCGACGCCGAGACGGTGCGCCGGGTCGCCCAGCGCAAGGTGCTGCTCTACGACAAGTCGGGGGAGGAGCACTACAACCTGATCTCCGCCCTCCACAAGTCGCTCCGCGAGAGCGATCCGGACGCGGCGATCTACTGGTTCGCCCGCATGCTGGCCTCCGGCGAGGACCCGCTCTACGTCGCCCGCCGGATGATCCGCTTCGCCAGCGAGGACGTCGGGCTCGCCGATCCCCAGGCGCTGCCGCAGACCCTCGCCGCCCGCGACGCCTTCCGCCAGCTCGGCTCGCCGGAGGGGGAGCTGGCCCTGGCGCAGGCGGTCGTCTACCTCGCGCTCGCCCCCAAGAGCGTCGCCCTCTACGACGGCTACAAGGCCGCCCGCCGCACCGTCGAGGAGCGCCCGGCCGATCCGGTGCCGCTGGCGATCCGCAACGCCCCCACCCGGCTGATGAAAGAGATCGGCTACGGCTCGGGCTACGTCTACGCGCCCCATACCGAAGAGGGCGTCGGGGGGCATCGACTGCCTCCCCGAATCTCTCCAGGGGACGCGGTTCTACGAGCCGAAGGGGGAAGGGTTCGAGGCGAAGCTGAGGGCCCGGCTGGAGCAGCTCCGGGCCCTGCGGGACGATGTGAAGAAGAAGCGGCCTACTTGAACAGCTTCAGGAACACCACGTAGAGCACGAACCCGCTGTCCGGGCCGGCCACCGGCGTGCCCACGTCGAGGTTGACCACCGTCTGCCAGGGGCCGATGAACGTGCCCGCGAGGCCCGACGCCGCCCAGGAATTCATTCTTGAGCCCGGTCTCCTCGTCGGTGGCGAGCGCGGCGTCGGCGACCGCGTCGAGGCGGAACGCCTGGCCGATCTCGAAGCCGTAAGAAGCGTGGCCGGCGTAGACCTCGGTCCGCCCGCACGCTGTTGCTCTGGTAGCCGTGGACGCGGGTGCCGCCGAAGAAGCCGAACTGATACTTGCTGAAGCGGTCGAGGTCCGACCCGCCGGCGTAATCGACCTCGAGCCCGACCTTCTGGAACCTGGGCAGATACCAGTTCTTGCTCGCCGAGGCGTCCCAGCGCAGGAAGTCCCGCTTGGCCTCGCTGAAATCCGGATTCCCCGGCAGCCCCCAGAAATCCCA
Organism: uncultured Acidobacteriota bacterium; assembly: GCA_963761645.1. Taxonomy (GTDB): domain Bacteria; phylum Acidobacteriota; class Thermoanaerobaculia; order Multivoradales; family UBA5704; genus DATARR01. The sequence goes on along the minus strand of CAVXIG010000048.1, from coordinate 2,548 downwards.
CTCCGAGCGGCGGTTGTAGCTGCCGGACGCCGAGAGCCGGTAGCCGGAGCGGGCGAAATCCGTGTTCAGTGAGAAGGAGTGGGTGATGTTGGAGCTCGGCACCACGAAGCTCTTCGCCGTGTCGTCCGCCTTCCCGAAGTGGAAGTAGAGGGCCTCGTACTCGGCGCCGATCTTGACGAAGTTGCCGAGCGGATGGCCGAGCCGCAGACTGAAGGTGGCCGGGACGCTGCTCGACCGCCTCGGCCTTGATCTCCTTGCCGTTGCGGTAGATCGTGTCGGTGAGCGGGATGGCGATCGCGAAGGCGTTGGCCCCGGCGTCGAAACGGCTGCCGAACAGGCGCGGCTCGGCGATGTTGGCGGTCAGCAGGGCGCCGCCGAAGAAGACGTTGACCTGCTTGCCCGTCCCCCGGAAGTTGAAGGAGAAGTAGTTGATGCCGGCGAGCGGCAGCGGATAGTCCAGGGCGTCGTCGTAGAACAGGCCGCCGGCTCCGAACAGCTTGCTGGCCTTGAACCCCTCCTTGACCACCCGCTCTCCCTGGTCGTCCTTGACCAGGTAGCGCAGTCCCTTGGCGGTGTCGCGCACCATCGTCACGTCCGAGGCGTTGACCCGCTTGCGCGCCTCCTCGAACCCGGGGCCGTTGATCTGCACGTCGGTCAGGCGGGTCTCGCGCTCCACGATCGTGGCGGCGTTGATCACCGAGAGGATCTGCTGGGCGACCAGCCGCAGCGGCAGCATGTAGCTCTGCGCCGACCACGGGGCGGCTTGGCCGGCGGCGTCGACCGGGGTATAGAAGAGCGTCTCCTCGTTCGACAGCACCTCCCCTTCGAGCCCCACCTGCACGGCGCGGGTACGCAACCGGGAGTAGAGCTTCTTGTCGATCCAGACCGACCCCTGGTAGAGCTTGCCGCTCGCGTCCGGGCCGGCCGGGGTGAAGTCGACCACCCAGGCGTCGCGGCCGTCGATGGTGTCCGAGCCGCGCAGGCGGTAGCGGTACTCCTTGGTGAAGTGGATCTCGAGCGGCAGCGCCGCCGCCTTCTCGGGCTGGATCAGCGGGATCTCGGGGAGGGTCTTGCCGCGCCATTTGACGCCGTTGACGTAGAGCGTCTCCCAGGCCCAGTCGGTGCCGGTCTTCGGATCGAAGAAGAACGGTCCCTGGAGCGTCGCCTCGATCGCCTGCGTTCCCGCCGCCGGCTGGAAGCGCAGCGACGTCGTGTTGGTGGCGCTGTAGTGCTCCAGCCGCCGGTTCTGGGCATCCTCGAACGCCTGCAGGCGGCGGAGGATCTCCTCGACCGGGATCTCGCGCTGGGAGGAGACGGTGACCTTCTCCTCGACCCCCTGGCGCTCGGCGGCCGTCGGGCGGTCGAGTCCGAGCACGGCCACCCGTCCGGGCGAGCCCACCTGCAGCACGAGCGCGCCGCCGGCCACCTGGCCGCTGGGCGGCGGCACCCGCTGGCCGCCGATGGGGAACCGCACCGGCCGGCGGAGCTCCGGCTCGTTGAAGCGGAGCGCCAGATCCTGGGCTCCCGCCGGAGCGAGGGCGATCACCCGCAGCCCGAGATCCTTGCCGCGCACGAAGGTCCAGGCCTCCTGGGCGCCGGAGGGGGAGGAGCCGGGATCCCAGGAGAGGTCACCGGTGAATTCGCGGGCGAGGAGGACCAGCGGAGAGAGCACGGGGACGAGCCGCGCCGTCTCCAGAGCGGGGGCCTGGAACAGCGTCAGGTCGATGCCGAGCGTGGAGTCGCGGGCGGCGTCGGCCAGCATCTCGGCGGGATCGGCCGCGATGGGCCGGGCGTCGAGCACCACCGGCCGCCCGGGATCGAGGTTCTGCACCGCCTCGACCGCCGCCTTGAGCGCCTCCGGCGAGGCCGGCTGCAGGGCCACTGCCTCCAGATAGGCCGCGACCTCCTCGGCGTAGAACGCCTGGAGGACCTTGGGATCGGCGGCGAGCGGCTCGCGTGGCCACCTTCGCCTGCTCCTGAGCCCCGGTGAGCGTCACGGCGGCCCGCTTCAGAAGGAAGGCGTACTCAGTCGGGGAAAAGCTCCCTGTCTCCGGCCGCCAGACGATCTGGAACCAGGTCCCGGCCGGCGCCTTCGCCGCTATCGCGGCGGCGGCGCGCAACTCCGATCTGCAGGCGCTCGGAGCCTTGAGCGAGCGGCGGCGGAGTGCTGAAGACGAGCGACAGCCAGGGCGTCGCGCCGCTGCCGCGGATCGTGGCCGGGAGGCCCGCGTCGGCCGTGGCATCTCCCGACAACGGGGATAGCGGGATCTCCCAGGCGACGAAGAGGGGGCTTCCCGGTTCCAGGCCGCCCGGCTTCAGGGTGCTGGCGACGTCCGGCAGGATCGCCGCCGGTTCGATACGAACGCCGGCGCAGGGCCGGCACGGAAGATTGGCGGCTGCAAGGGGACAGCAAGGTAGAAAAAGACGCTACCCAGGAAAAGTTGCTTGGCGGAATTCATGGCGGAAAGCATAACAGTCGCCCTCCGGGGGGAATTTCTCCCGGGAGGTCTCCTGGGTCCGCCTCTCCCTGGGGTTCAACCCCAGGGGT
>CAVXIG010000047.1:0-76139 GCA_963761645.1 uncultured Acidobacteriota bacterium | reverse complement strand
ATCGACTGGAAGAAGCCTTCCGCCACCCAGAGGCGGAACCAGGCCTGGAGCTCGGCGCCGAGGGCCTCGTCGTCGAGGCCGCTGATCTCCGCGGCGGCGGCGATCGCCTCGCCGACGGGGGCGCCGGCGAGGATCTTCTCCAGCAGGGCATGCTGGGCGGCGTTGAGCGGAAAGCGCCGCACCACGAAATCGCGGCGGGTGAGCGCGACGTATTCAGGGGCCGGATCGGGGATCGGCGGCTCCTCTCCTTCTCCGGCGTGCCGCGCCGCGGTGTAGTAGGCGTTGACCGGGAACCGGAAGGCGAGCAGCCGCAGGCAGGGCACCGGCACCAGACGCGCCTCGGCGAAGCGCTCGGCCGGGAACGATTGCAGGAGCTCCGCCGTCAGCAGCGGCTTCCCCTCGACGCCGGGGCCGTCGAAGACCTGGTTGAGGTTCCACTCGAAGACCGCGAGGTCGATCAGGAAGTCGGGCCACCCCACCGCTCCGGCCTGGCTGTCCTCCCCATAGGCTTCCTCGGGCTCCGGACGGGTCTCCTGGAGGAAGCGCGCGAAGCTCTCGCCGAGACGGTCGAGGGTGTAGCTCTTCGACGGGTAGTGCTGCAGGTACTCGAAGGCGAAGCCCTCGAAGACCTCCTCGCCCAGCGCCTTCTGGAGGATCGGGAAGAAGGACGCCAGGCACTCCAGCAGGCGGGCGTAGTAGGCGTTGGCGTAGATCCCCATCCGCTCGGCCGCCGTGAGGTTGCGCGAGCGCCCGATCACCGCCTCCAGCTCGGAGCGGTTGAGGCGGATCAGCCGCTGCGCCTCCTCGGACTCGACGCCCCCCTCCACCCCGTCCGGATGGGTGACCACCGCCTGGAACCAGCGCTGCACCACGTCCAGGGAGCGGGAAGAGCCGCGCTCGCTCACTCCACCTCCGCCAGGATCTGGTGGAGCGGGTGGAAGACGGTCTCTCCGGCGAGGACGGGCTCGGATTCAGGAGTCGGCCGCCGCCGGCTCCAGGTGCTCGCCCATGAAGCGTTTGGCCTTGAGCACTTCCGCGTGCACCACCGGGAAGGGGGGGATGTTGGCGTCCCACTCGAGCAGGGTCGAGACGCCGCCGGTGAGCTGGTGGGCGGTGCGGTAGAGCTCCCAGACCGGATCGACGACGTGGTTGTCGTGGGTGTCGATGATGTACTTCGTGTAGTTGGCGTGGCCGGCGAGGTGGAACTGCACGATCCGCTCGTGCGGCAGGGAGCGGATGAACTGGTCGGGATCCATGTCGTGATTGAAGCTCGACACGTAGACGTTGTTGACGTCGAGCAGCAGGCCGCAGTCGGCCTCCTCGGCCATGCGGGTGATGAACTCCCATTCGTCCATCGTCGAGTCCTGGAAGGTGATGTAGGAGCTCGGGTTCTCCAGCACGAACGGGCGCTCGAGGAAGTCCTGGAGGGTGCGGACCCGCTCGACGACGTGGCGCAGGGTCGCCTCGGTGAACGGCACCGGCAGCAGGTCGTGCGTGTTGCGGCCGAGGATGCCGGTCCAGCAGAGGTGATCGGAGATCCATTGCGCGTTGGTCTCCCGGGCCAGCCGCTTGAGCTTGCCCAGGTACTCGAAGTCGAGCGGATCGGTCGAGCCGATCGACAGCGACACGCCGTGCATGACGACGGGATAGCGCTCGGCGATCTGCTGGAGCACGTAGCGGGGGCGCCCCTGCGAGTCGATGAAGTTCTCGCTGATGACCTCGAACCAGTCCACCTCCGGCTGATTCTTCAGGATGTAGTCGAAATGGGTGGACCGCAGTCCGACTCCGAGGCCCAGGTTGTCGTAGCCGAGGCGGGGCAGGGGCATGGTGCTACTCCTCAGGGTGGACATCATCCCAGGGCGGCCCCACAGGGCCGCCCCTACGGAGCACTTGCGATGATAGCGGAAGCTCTACGAGCCGCAGGTCGCCGGGGCCGCGCCGAACTTCTTGCCGGCCTTCTTCATCGACGCCTCGTAGTTGGCGCGGGCCTTCTTCCAGTTGTCCCCCTTGATGGGAACGTTGCAGCTCCCCTGCCCCTTGCAGGCGTTGACGCCCTCGCCGCCCTGGTTCTTGCAGGCGTTGGAGCCGGCGCAGCCGTGGGCCTCGGTGGTGGAGCAGCTCGCCCTGGCCCGCGCAGGCGTTTTCGCCGCCCTTGCCCTGCCCCTTGCAGGCGTTCAGGCCGCAGCAGGCGTGGGCGTCGGCCTTGGCGGCGCCTTCCTTCATCTCGCCCGCCGACAGCAGGCTGCCGCCCAGCATCGAACCGGCGACCACCCCGCCGAACGCGGCGATGGCCAGCTTTCCGAAGTCTCTCCGGCTGACGTTCTCGTCCAGCTTCTTCATTTTCAGTCTCCTCTGAAATTAAGGCCCGAGTCTACTCCTAAGTACGGCGGCGAGGAAAGAAAGGATGGGTCACCAGGCCGATCCGGTAGAGCATCCAGTAGACGACCACTCCGGTCACCGACACGTAGAGCCAGATGGGGAGGGTCCAGCGGGCGATCCGCCGGTGCTGGGGGAAGCGGCCGCGCCAGGCGCGGAAGACGGTGATGCCGGCGAGGAAGGGGACCACCGCCGCGAGCACGGTGTGGGTCGCCAGGATCGTGAGGTAGACCGTCCGCGCCGCCCCCTGGCCCGGGAAACGGACAGAGCCGACGTGGGCGTGGTAGATCAGGTACGAGGTGAGGAACAGGACCGAGCACGCGAGCGCCGCGGTCATGACGTTGCGGTGGGCGACCCACCGGCGCCTGCGGATCAGGACGTAACCGGTCACCAGGAGCAGGGCCGCGAGGGCGTTCAGGCTCGCGTTGACCGCGGGCAGATCGTGGATGTCGGGCATGGCGGGAGGATGATAACGTTTCCGGCCGATCCGATCCCGCGGGAACACAGAGGAAGGAACCATCATGAGCAAGAGGCCACATCTTCGCGGTAGCCGGCTCGCCGGGCCGGCCCTGGCCGCGATCGGGCTGCTGTCGGGCGGGGCGCTGCTCGCCCAGCCGGCCATGGAGCACAAGCACGCCGTCGAGGTGCCGGCGGATCAGGCCGCGGAGCACAAGCCCAACCTGCCTTCCGGACCCCACGTCTACTACTTCCCCGAGTACGACGAGGGGGTTGCCGCCCTGCCCGCGCGCAAGGCCGCGCAGCTCGCCGCCGCCAAGCAGATCGGGGTCTTTCACGACTTCCAGTTCACCGATCGCCTGCCGGAGAGCGGCATCACCTTCCGCCACCAGGGGACCGACGACAGCGGGCGCGACTACAAGGCGGTCCACTACGACCACGGCAACGGCCTCGCGGCGGCCGACGTGGACGGCGACGGGCTCCTCGACCTCTATTTCGTCAGCCAGCTCGGCGAGAGCCAGCTCTGGAAGAACCTGGGGAACGGCAAGTTCCGCAACCTCACCGGGGAGGCCGGCGTCGGCCTGAAGGACCAGATCGCGGTCGCGGCCTCCTTCGCCGACGTCGACAACGACGGCCATCCGGACCTCTTCGTCACCACCGTCCGCAAGGGGAACCACCTCTTCCTGAACGACGGCAAGGGGCGCTTCAAGGACGTCTCCAGGGAGGCGGGGCTCGACTACATCGGCCACTCCTCGGGCGCCGTCTTCTTCGACTTCGACAAGGACGGCCTGCTCGACCTCTTCGTCACCAACGTCGGCCGCTACACCACCAACGCGGTGGGCCGGGGCGGCTACTACATCGGCCTCACGGACGCGTTCTCCGGCCATCTGCATCCGGACCGGACCGAGCTCAGCATCCTCTACAAGAACCTGGGCAACCACCGGTTCAAGGACGTCTCGAAGGAGGCCGGCCTGCAGGACGGGAGCTGGAGCGGCGACGCCACGATCGCCGACTTCAACGAGGACGGCTGGCCGGACCTCTACGTCCTCAACATGCAGGGGGACCACCACTTCTACGAGAACGAGCAGGGCAAGCGGTTCGTCGACCGGACCGCGCAGTCCTTCCCGAAGACCTCCTGGGGCGCGATGGGGATCAAGATCTTCGACTATGACGGCGACGGGCGGGCCGACGTCATGATCACCGACATGCACTCGGACATGAGCAAGGCCGTGGGCGTGAACGAGGAGAGCAGGAAGTCCGACATCCAGTGGTCGGACGCCGAGCTCCAGGGGGGAGCCAACAACATCTTCGGCAACTCCCTCTACCACAACCTGGGCGGCGGCAAGTTCGAGGAGGTCTCGGACGCGATGAACGTCGAGGATTACTGGCCCTGGGGGTTGAGCACGGGGGACATCAACGCCGACGGCTACCAGGACCTCTTCATCACCGCCAGCATGAACTTCCCCTTCCGCTACGGCATCAACGCCCTGCGGCTGAACGATGGCGGCAAGATCTTCCGCGACAGCGAGTTCATCCTCGGCGTCGAGCCCCGCCGCGGGGGGCGGACCCACGAGCTGATGATCGAGCTCGACTGCGACGGCGAGGACCAGGCGTCCAAGCCCTGCGCCGGCCGCTCCGGCAAGGTCAAGGTGATGAGCGCGCTCGGCACGCGCTCCTCGGCGATCCTCGACCTCGACGGCGACGGCGACCTCGACATCGTCACCAACGACTTCAACTCCGAGCCGATGGTGCTGATCAGCAACCTCGCCCAGAAGAAGCCCGGCCTGCGCTACCTGAAGGTCCGGCTGCGGGGAACGGCCTCCAACCGCGACGCCATCGGCGCCAAGGTCGAGGTGAAAGCCGGCGGCAAGACCTACACGCAGTGGAACGACGGCAAGTCGGGCTATCTCTCGCAGAGCTGCGAGCTGCCGCTCTACTTCGGCCTGGGGGACGCCGCGAAGATCGACGCCGTCGAGGTCACCTGGCCCACCGGCCGCAAGCAGACGGTGGCCGGCCCGAAGGGGAACGGGCAGATCGAGGTGGTCGAGGAGGGGGCGGCGAAGCTAGGCCCTCAGTCAGCCGCCGGCCCTCTTCTTCCGTCCCCCTCCCGCCCTCCCTCACCGGGAGAGGAGGGCCCAGACAAGTTGAAGACATTCCTGGGCTTCTTTGCCCTCCTCCCCTCCCCCGGTGAGGGAGGGCCGGAGGGGACGGGAGAGGGGCCGGGGGCGCGACTCGCGTACCGCCCTCTACTCCCCCACCGCCTCCAGATCCCGCCGCAGCTTCTTCATCGAATCCTCGTCGAAGCCGTCGTAATACCCGCGGATCCGCCCCTCGCCGTCCACCAGCACGAAGCGGGTGCTGTGGAGGATCGGCTCGACCGGCGGGCCTCCGGGGCCCGAGGGCGGGGGGATCTCGATCCCCAGCTTGAACCCCTTCCGGGAGAGGCGGTAGATCTCCTCCTTGCCGCCGGTCAGGAAGAGCCAGCGGTCCGGGGCCTTGAACGACTCGGCGTAGCGCTGGAGCACCTGAGGGGTGTCGTGCTCCGGATCGACCGAGATGGAGACCAGCCGCACCGCGAGGTCGTCCGGCAGCTCGCGGTTCAGCCGGGCCATCCGCGCCGTCATCAGCGGGCAGGAGGCGGGGCAGCGGGTGAAGATGAAGTCGGCGATCCACGGATGGCCGGCGAGATCCTGGAGGCGGACCGTACGGCCGTCGCGGTTGGTCAGCGTGAAGGCGGGCGCGGAATCGAGCACCGGCGGCGGCTCGGAGCGCCCCAGCCGGTCGAGGGCGGTCGCGGTGACCACCACCACCAGGGCGACCACCAGCAGGGCCCAGATCAGGCCGCGGCGCAGGCCGGAGGAGGTGGCCATCAGTCGACCCTCCCGCCGCGGGTCGCCAGCAGCCCGGCGGCGAAGGCGGCGAGCCCCATGGCGAGCGTCACTGCGAGCGACACCGCCGGCCCGGGCAGGCCTGGCGCGGCGGCCGGCCCGTAGAGCACCCCGCGCAGGGCGGCGACGCCGTAGGTCAACGGGTTCAGCCGCATCAGCGCGCCGAGCCAGAAGGGCGCGCCGCTGACGGGAAAGAAGGCGCCGGAGAGCAGCCACATGGGCATGAGCACGACGTTCATGATGGCATGGAACCCCTGGACCGAGTCGAGCTTCCAGGCGAAGGCGAAGCCCAGCGCGGTCAGCGACAGGGCCAGCACCGCCAGGATCCCCGCGGCCGCCAGCGCCGAACCCGCCGTCAGATGGACCCCGGAGAGCGGCGCCAGCGCCAGGAACACCACGCCCTGAATCCAGGCCAGGGTCGCGCCGCCGAGCACCTTGCCCGCCACCAGGGTGGAGCGCGAGACCGGCGCCACCAGCACGCCCTGCAGGAACCCCTGGTGGCGGTCCTCGATCACCGAGATGTTCGAGAAGATGGCGGCGAAGAGCAGCACGAGGACGATGGTGCCGGGAAAGAAATATTGGAAGTAGCTGAGGCCCGCCGGTCCCCCGGGCAGCCGGAAAGAGCCGGAGAGGCCGCTGCCGAGCAGGAGCCAGAAGATCAGCGGCGTGCCGACGGCGCCGGCGATCCGGCTGGGCTGGCGGAAGAACCGCGTCAGCTCGCGGCGCCAGAGGGTCGCGGCGGCGAGGCCGGTCACGGGGCATCCTCTCCTTCGTCAAAGAGCCGGTGGCCGGTGCGGCGAAGGAAGACATCCTCCAGGCTCGGCCGCGCCACGGTGACCGACTCGATCCGCCCCGGCAGCGCCTCCGCGAGGCGGGCCGCGAGCTCGTGGCCGCGCTCGCGCTCCAGGCGCACGGCGCCGTCCTGAACGACCGGCGAGAGCTCGGGATGGAGCGCCGCGAGATCGCGCGCCAGCGCCCGCGGGATCGCGGCCGGTGAGAGTGATCACGTCGCCGCCGATCTCCTCCTTGAGCGCCGCGGGGGTCCCCTCGGCCACGATCGTCCCCTGGCTGAGCAGGACCAGCCGGTCGCAGCGGTCCCCCTCTTCCATGAAATGGGTGGTGAGCAGCACCGTAACTCCCTGGCCCCGCAGCGACTCCAGGGTCTCCCAGAGATCGTGCCGCGCGCCCGGATCGAGCCCGGTGCTGGGCTCGTCGAGCAGCAGGAGGCGCGGCTCGTGGAGCAGCGCCTTGGCGATCTCCACCCGCCGGCGCAGCCCCCCCGAGAGCTCCGCCGTCCGCTGATCCACCCGCTCGGTCAGGCCGAAGCGCTCGAGACCGGCGGCGATCCGCCCGGCGAGATCCCGGCCGGCGAGGCCATGGAGATGCCCCTGATGGACCAGGTTCTCGCGGACGGTGAGCTGGAGATCGAGGCTGGGGCTCTGGAAGACGACGCCGAGCCGGCGGCGGACCTCCCGCGCCTGCGTGGCGAGGTCGGCGCCGAAGACGCGGACCGTGCCGCTCTCCGGCCGGGCCAGCGTCGCGAGGATGCGGAACAGGGTCGTCTTGCCGCCGCCGTTGGGGCCGAGAAAGCCGAAGATCTCCCCCGCCGCCACCTGGAAGTCGACCCCCGCCAGCGCCGGCGGCACCGGACCGCCCCGCCGCCTGGCGGGATAGGAGTAGCCGCACGCCGCGCCCTTCGACGGCCACCGTGCTTCCGGTCTGCCCGGACACTGTCTCTAGGAGACCGCCCGGTCGAGCAGCATGATCAGCAGCAGGGCCGGGAAGTAGAGCAGGGAGGCGAACATCAGGCGGCGCGCCCCGGGATTCGACCGCACGGACGCGAAGCCGAAGGAGAATCCCAGGTAGATCAGCCCGAAGGCGAGCGCGCCCACGAAGTAGACGGTGCCCATCAGGCCGAGCAGCGAGGGGAGGAGCGAGATCGGCACCAGGGCCGCGCCGTAGAGGATCGCCTGCCGGCCCGTGCGGGTCCCCTCGGGATCGAGCACCGGCAGCATGGGGAAGCCGCCGCGGGCGTAGTCCTCGCGGCAGAGCCAGGCGATGGCGAGGAAGTGCGGGAGCTGCCAGAAGAAGAGGATGCCGAACAGCACCCAGGCGGCGAGGTCGAGCTCGTTGCGGACGGCGCTCCAGCCCATCATCGGCGGGATCGCGCCCGGAATGGCGCCGATCACGGTGGCGAAGGAGCTGATCCGCTTCAGCGGCGTATAGACGAAGACGTAGCCGACGAGCGCCGCGGCGCCGAGCAGGGCGGTCAGCAGGTTCGTCCCCAGGGCGAGCTCGGCGAGGCCGGCGATGGCGAGCACCACGCCGTAGAGGAGCGCCACGTCGGGGTCCATCCGCCCCATCGGCAGCGGCCGGATGGCGGTGCGCTGCATCAGGGCGTCGGTGTCGCGCTCGAGGAACTGGTTCAGGACCGAGGCGCCGGCCGAGACGAGCCCGGTGCCGAGCAGGGTATGGACCAGCAGGAGGAACGAGAACCCATCCCGCTCGGCGAGCAGGAAACCCAGGCCGGCGGTGAGCACCACCATCAGGGTGATGCCCGGCTTGGTCATCTCCCAGAAGTCGCGCGCGGCGATGGGAAGAGGCCTCTCCTCGACCGTGCCGGCGTTCAAGAGCGCACCCCGCGGGCCGCGGTGGAAAGTATGTAAGAGATTCTATTCATGGAGAAAACTCGCGATCGGGACGCCTTCGGACGCCGCCGCGCGGCAAGTCTAACCCGAACGGGAGGGGATTGCACGTTGAGAGGGGCGGCCGCGAACCCTATACTCTCCGGAGAGGGTATCCCATGCCCCCTACGAGCCCCGACGCCAGCGGCATGAGCCCCGCCCGCCTCCTCTCGACCCTCGCCTGGGCGAACGTCGCGGTCCATGCCGCGGGTTTGGTCCTGGCCTGGTTCGGCATGCGGCCCGGCAGCGTAGTCGTCCCGCTCCCCCTCGTCTTCACCGCCGCCGGTATGGCGGTCGACCTGCTCGCGGACGTCGTCCAGATCCAGGTGCTGCCGCTCGCCGCCCGGACCGGCGCTTCCGGCGCGATCTTCCTCGCCTTCGAGCGGCTCGCCCTCACCGGCGGCGCCACGGTCGCCAACGGCCTCTATACGACCGGCGTGCTGCTGATGACGGTCTCCCTGCGCGGTCTCCTCGGAAAGCCGGCGCGGATCGCCGGCGCCGCCACCGTCGGCGCGGGCGCCGTCATGGCTCTCGCGGGCCTCCTCCCCTCGCCGGAGCTGCTCGCCGCCGCGACCGGCCCGACGATCGGCTTCTACAGCCTGTGGACACTGCTGGTGGCCCGCGACGTCCGGCGGCCGGCATGATCGTGATCTTCGGCGGCTACGGCACCTTCGGCGCCCACGCCGCGCGGGCGCTCGCGGCGGCGGGCCTGCCGCTGCGGATCGCCGGACGGGACGCGGCCAGGGCAGCGAGCTTCGCCGCCGGCCTCGGACCGGAGCACGAGGGGATCGCGGCCGACGCGAACGATCCGGCCTCCTGCGCCAGGGCGCTCGCCGGCGCCCGCGTCGCGGTGAGCTGCGCGGGTCCTTTCTCAAAGATGCGCCCCGCGCTCCCCGAAGCCTGCCTCGAAACCGGGGTCCACTACGTGGACATCGCGGACGATCGCGCCTGGACCGCCCGGCTGCGGGCTCGCGACGGCGAGTTCCGGAAGCGCGGCCTCACCGCCGCGGTCGGCTGCTCCAGCCTGCCGGGGATCTCCGGCGCCTTGGCGGTCCTCGCCGCCACAAGCTCCGGAGGTCCGAAGAGTCCGGGTCACCCTGTTCATCGGCAATCGAACCCCTCTCCGGCTTCGCGAACCACTCCGGCTTCGCCGAAAGATTTCGCCCCGACGCGACCTGCGGCCTCGCTCGGAACTTTTCGAGCTACGGGTCAGTGAGACGTTGCAGCGTCACTGCGAGCGGCGTAGTCACCCCGCCTATGAGGCGATCGGGGCACGCCCTCTGGTCGAACGGCTGGTCGCGGCGGGCGCTCGCAGGAGCGGGAACCGCGGGTTCGCCAGGACCCGCTCCGCCTGCCAGAGATGCCGGCGCTCGTGCGCCGCGATCACCTGGAAGCCGGTGCCGACGCTGAAGCGGATCAGCGAGAAGAACGGGTTCACGAACCGGATCCCGTTGAGGTCCTGCTCCGCGCGCCGCCCGCAGCAGCTCCTTCACCTCGGCCTGAATCCGCCGCCACTCGCCGATCACCTCATCCCGACCCTTGCGCGCGGCGGGGACGATCTTCTTCGGCGCGGGGAGCCTGCGCTTCGGCGGCGGCTCCAGGGTGGCCACGAACCACCGCCCGAAGAAACCGGGCCGGATGGCGCCCCGCCGGACCCGGCCCTGCCGCCGGGCCCGCTCCAGTGCCGCGCGCATCGGGTCGAGATAGGCGAGGTTCGCGACGTTGAGGTGATCCAGGCACTGCGCGACGCTCCACGACCGCTCGTCCGGCCGCCAGTTGAACCGCTCCTCGTCCAGATCGCGGACCAGCGCCTCGGCCCGGCGATCGCTGTCGTCGAGCGCCCGCAGGATCTCCTGGATGTCTGGCGGCAGAGGCGCGGCCACGAATCACCAGCCCATCTGGTCGATCCCGTAGGGGAGCATCTTGCGCCACGAGGGCCAGTCGTGAGGGATGTCGTACCCCCAGAGGTCCAGGGAGTGCGGGATGTCCTTCTGGGAGAGGATCCGCGAGAGCTGCCGCGAGGCGTCCGGCGCCTCGTAGTCCCCCTGCCCGGTCAGGATCTGGATCCTGGCGGTCCGCAGCAGGTCGAGGAAGTGCCCTTCCATGTTGGGCAGATACGAGGCCGGATTGTTGAAGTAGCAGTTGTCGTCGCCGTACCCGCGCAGATAGTCCGGCCCCAGGTCGTAGAAGCCGCTCATGGCGATGACGCCGTCGAACAGGTCCGGCCGGCGGAAGAGCGTGTTGGCGGCGTGGAAGGCGCCGAAGCTCGCTCCCGAGGTGGCGATGCGGAGGTCGGGCGACTGGCAGACCTGGCGGATGAAGGGGACGACCTCCTCCTCCACGTAGCGGGCGTAGAGGGCTTGCCGCCGCGCCTGCTCGGGGACCGGCAGGCTGCGGTCCATCCAGGCCTGGTTGTTGATGCTGTTGATCGAGAAGACCCGCACCCGGCCGGCGTCGAGGGCCGGCTGGACCGCCCCGATCAGGCCGAAGCGCTCGTTCTCCAGGAAGTCCGCGGCGGCCGTGGGGAAGAGCAGCAGCGGGTGACCCCAGTGGCCGTAGGAGACGATGGGCATGTGCTGCCCCAGGCTCGGGCTGTGCCAGCCCGCGATCTCGCGACGATCGCCGTTTCCCATCTGTTGTATCGCCTCCCGGGGACCAGGACCCCATCAAAAAGTTGCCGCCGGAGGATAGCACCTCTTGCCTCGGGGCCCAGCGGCCGGTGTCACAGTCCGGACGCGAGGGGACGAGTGCTCCATGGAGAGGATCCCCATTCTCGAGGACGGCCGCGAGGTCTCCCACCTCGCCGTGCGCTTCGATCCATCCTCCGGCCGGCCCGGACCGCCCCTGCATCCTCTATCTCCACGGCTTCGGCTCCGAGCAGTCCGGGGAGAAGGCGGAGTTCTTCCGCCGGCGGGCGCTCGCGGCGGGCCTCGGCTTCTGCTCCTTCGACTTCCAGGGGCACGGCCTCTCCGGCGGCGAGATGGCCGGCCTCACCCTGACGCGCAACCTGGAAGACGTCGGGCGGGTCCACGCCTTCCTGCGCGACCGGGGATTCGGACGGCTGATCCTGATCGGCTCCTCGATGGGCGGCGGGACGGCGCTCTGGTACTCGGCCCTCCATCCGGAGGAGATCGTGGCGGGCCTCCACATCGCCCCGGCGCTCGAGCTGGAGAAGGGGCTCCTCGCCTGGGCCGGAGCCGAGAGGGCCCGCGCCTGGGAGGAGACGGGGAGGATCCACTTCCAGAACGACCTCGTCTCCTGCGAGCTGAGCTGGGCCCTGATCGAAGACCTCCGCGCCCACCCCGCCGAGACCCTGCTCGCCCGCTACCGGACGCCCGCCCTCCTCCTCCAGGGGAAGCTCGACACCTCCGTCTCCTGGAGAAGCGTCCTCGACTTCGCCACCCGCTGCCCCTTCCAGGAGATCGAGCTCCATCTTTTCGCCGATGGAGATCACCGCCTGACCGACCGCAAAGAGCGGCTCTGGGAGCTGATGGCGGAGTTCCTGCGGGGGCGGGACCTGCGGTAGCCACGCGACGGAACACCTCGAAAACCGCGGGAGTGTTCAATTCCCGCAACAAATCCTATATAATGGTCTTTATTCTTCCCGGCTGGCCTTGCTGCGGGCCAGGCGCGGAGGACTTGCCCTGACATCAAGAGGCGGAGAGCTCAAAAGTCAATCAGCAGTCCTCGGGTAGCTACAAAGGATACTCGAGAGACTGTCAGGAGGGAGAGGAAATGTCCCGTAAGATCCGATTCGCCATCGCCTCATTGATCATCTCTTCATTAACAGCAGGAAGTCTGAGTGCCTTCCCTTTAGGCCATCCTACGATGCCCGCGGACAGGGAGGCCGGCGCGCTCGCCACTGCTTCGTCGAGCTGGGTATCCTCCCTTTTGTCCTCGAGCCCGCCGCATCGGCAGAAAGCCTCCTCTCCGCAGTCCAAACTTGCAGAGCCAATTGGATCCCAACGGCGGCAGACCCTCACTAATAGGCAAAAGATCCTGGGAGCACCGCCATTGGTGCTCCCTTTTTGTCCCGTTTTGCCCGCCTGAAGCAACCACTTGTATTGAGAGGTTATTTTTTCTTTTTTGTTCCGGGAGGGCCGCGCCAGTGAGAATCCACCCCCACGATCTCTTGCTCCAGGAGCCTGCCTCCGCATGCCCGGAAGTCAGGGCGAAATGCCTGAAGCATCTTGCCAACTGCTCGAAGTGCCAGGACAAGCTCCGCTGGCTGCTGCACCTCCGGCCGAGCCCTCTGGCCAGCAAAGTGCTCCCCTTCGAGCGCCGGCAGGCCCTTCCGGCCCACTACGATCCCGTCCTGGCGAACGCCTCCCGGTCCCTGGCTCCCGTTGAAGGCGCCTACGCCCGAGAGAGAGCGGAGGCCCCGGGACTCTACGCGGAGCTCATGCAGGTTCCCGCCGGACGGCGTACCCTCCTCGTCCGCAACTGCCCCCGATTTCAAACCTGGGGTCTCTGCGAGCGCCTGCTGCACGAGAGCCAGGAGCAGAACTTTCAGGATCCGGCCCTCGGCGAGAGCCTGGCACTGCTCGCCGTCGAGGTCCTGGACTATCTGGACGGAGCCGTACCTATGGGACCGCGCCGCTGGACGACCTGCGGGCGCGCGCCTGGGCCTATGTGGCAAACTCGCGCCGGGTCCGGTCGGACCTTCAGGGAGCTGAAGAGGCGTTCGACTTCGCTTTCTCGTTCCTCCGGCTCGGGACGGGGGACTCGATGGAGAAGGCCCTGGTCCTCGATCTCAAGGCGTCGCTCCTGACGAGAGCAGGGCCGGTTTCCCGAGGCGTTGCGTCTCCTGCGCCGCTCCATGGTCATCTTTCTGGAATTTGGCGAGACGCACCGGGCCGGCCGGGCGCTGGTCAGGATGTCCTCGGTCCACGCCCTCGCCGGCGAGCCCGAAAAGGGGATCGCGCTGCTCTACCGGGCCCTCGATCTGATCGACCCCGCCCGCGAACCGCGCCTGCGGCTCATCGCCTGGCACAATCTGATCGACAATCTGACCGAGACCGGTCAGTTCATGACGGCCCATAAACTGCTGGTCAAGGCCAGGCCGCTGTATCAGAAGTTCCCCCAGCCCTGGTTCCGGAACCCCCGCAAATGGATCGAAGGCAAGATCGCCCGCGGCCTCGGCCAGATCGATCAGGCCGAGATCCTCTTCCTCGAGGCGCGAGACGGATTCCTTCTCATGGATGCGGTCTTCGACACCGCGATCGTATCGCTCGAGCTCGCCTCGCTCTACGCCGAGCAAGGACGCATGGTGGAGCTCAAACGCTTGGCTGAGCAGATCGTCCAGATCTCCTCTTCGCACCAGATCCACCGCGAGGCACTTGCCGCGCTCGACTACTGGCAGCAGGCGGTCGAGGCCGAACAGGCCTGCGCGGCCACCCTGATCGACGGGCTCGTCTCTTTCCTGAGACGGGTGGAGCAGCAATCCTGAGTTGCGCTTCCAGAGGCCGGAGTAGCCTACGGCTTCGGCTTGAAGTCGAAATCGACCGTCGCCGTCTGGCCGGGGGCGACCGTCACCTGCCGGGTCTGGGTGCCCAGCTTCTCGTGCCAGGCTTCCAGCGTGTACTTTCCCGGGGGAAGATTCGCGATCGAGAAGGCGCCGTCCTCGCCGCTGACCGCGTAGTAGGGGTGGGGGACGACGCCGACGTAGGCGACCATCCAGGGGTGGATGTCGCATCTCAGCGGCACCATCACCTCCGGCTTGTCGAACCTCCTGTCGATCGGCGGCGTGCCCTGGGGCTGGGGATCGTTGGACTCGGCGTTCGACGCCGGCAGGGCATGGACGGTGTGGAGGGTCGTATCGCTATTGGCGAGCTCCACCGTCTGCCCCACCTGGACGCCCAGGACGTGCGGCACGAAAAGACACCCGCGCTGGTCGAGGTGCCGCTTCTCCGCCGGCGCCGGAAAGCTCTTCCCCTCGAGGCCGCTCTTGACGTAGACGAAGACGTTGGCGAGCTTGCCGCCCTTGAGGACGATCTCTTCGCTGTCGACCGGCTCCGGGTAGAGACCGGCGCAGGCCGGATCCCCCTGCATGGAGATCGGCGGGTCGGTGTCCGGACCCGCGTAGGTCACAGTGCCGCGGATGCCGCCCGGCCCGGAGCCCCCACAGCCGGCCAGCAGAGGGAGCGCGCAAAGCGCCAGAAGGCACCGTCGAACCCAGCCGCTCATTCGGCATTCTCCCCGTCCGCCCACTCCCGCGGCCGCAGGAAGTCCTCGTAGAGCCGCGCCTCCGGCGTCCCCGGCTCGGGCTGCCAGTCGTAGCGCCAGCGCACCAGCGGCGGCAGGGACATGAGGATCGACTCCGTCCGCCCTCCGCTCTGCAGTCCGAACAGCGTGCCGCGGTCCCAGACCAGATTGAACTCGACGTAGCGCCCGCGGCGATAGAGCTGAAAATCCCGCTCCCGCTCGCCGTAGGGCGATGTCCCTGCGGCGGCGCAGGATCGGCAGGTACGCCGGCAGGAAGTGGTCGCCGACGCTGCGCAGGAAGGCGAAGCTGCGGTCGAACCCCCACTCGTGGAGATCGTCGAAGAACAGGCCGCCGATCCCGCGGGGCTCTTCGCGATGGCGGAGGAAGAAGTACTCGTCGCACCACTTCTTGTACCGCGGATAGACCTCCGGGCCGAACGGCTCGCAGGCCGCGCGGGCGGTGCGGTGGAAGTGGACGGCGTCCTCCTCGAACCCGTAGTAGGGGGTGAGGTCGAAGCCGCCGCCGAACCACCAGACCGGATCGTGCTTCCTTCCTTCTCGGCGAGGAAGAACCGCACGTTCATGTGCGTCGTGGGGGCGTAGGGGTTGTGCGGATGGAAGACGAGCGAGACGCCGATCGCCTCGAAGGAGCGTCCGGCGAGATCCGGCCGCTGGGCGGTGGCCGAAGGGGGGAGACCCGGGCCGAAGACGTGAGAGAAGCCGACCCCCGCCTGCTCGAAGACGCCTCCCTCCGCCAGCACCCGCGACCGCCCTCCGCCGCCGCCCGGCCGCTGCCAGGCATCCTCGGCGAAGCGCGCCACCCCGTCCTCCGCCTCCACAGCGGCGCAGATGCGGTCCTGGAGACCGAGCAGGTACTCCCGGACCGCCGCGATGTCGACCGGATCGCTCAAAGCGGCAGAGTTTAACTCAAGATAACGCGCCAGAGGCCCTACTCCCCCTCCGCCCGGATCGGGAACAGCTCGGCCTGGCGGCGGTCTTCGGGGACGACCCGGTAGTCGCCGGTCCAGCAGGCGGTGCAGTAGCTGTCGCGCGGGCCGCTGACGGAGCCGAGCATGCCGTCGAGCGACAGGTAGGCGAGGCTGTCCGCCTCGACGTAGCCGCGGATCTCCTCGATGCTGTGGTGCGCCGCGATCAGCTCGTTGCGGTTCGGGGTGTCGATCCCGTAGTGGCAGGGCCATTCGGTCGGCGGCGCGGAGATGCGCAGGTGCACCTCGGCCGCCCCCGCCTCGCGGATCATCCGCACGATCTTGCGCGAGGTCGTGCCGCGCACGATCGAGTCGTCCAGCAGCACGACCCGCTTGCCCGTCAGCAGCTCCTTGACCGGGTTGAGCTTGATCTTCACCCCGAAGTTGCGGATCGACTGCTTGGGCTCGATGAACGTCCGCCCCACGTAGTGGTTGCGGGTGATGCCGAACTCGAGCGGCAGGCCCGACTCGCGGCTGTACCCCATGCCGGCGTAGAGGCCGCTGTCGGGCACCGGCACGACGATGTCCGCCGCCGCCGGCGCCTCGCGGGCCAGGCGCGCGCCCATCCGCAGCCGGGTCTGGGCCACCGAGTCGCCGAACAGCCGGCTGTCCGGGCGGGCGAAGTAGACGTGCTCGAAGATGCAGCGGGTCGGCTCGGCGCGCTGCGACAGGCGGTAGCTCTCGACCCGCCCATTGCGCGCGACCACCACCTCCCCCGGCTCCAGCTCGCGCACCAGCCGCGCGCCCAGCAGGTCGAAGGCGCAGGTCTCGGAGGCGAAGCACGGGCAGCCGTCGAGGTCGCCGAGGACGAGCGGCCGGAAGCCGTTGGGGTCGCGCGCGGCGATCAGGCAGGTATCCGTCACCAGCAGCAGCGAGTACGCTCCGCGCACCTCTTCCAGGGCGGCGATGAAGGATTCGACGATGTCCGCGCTCGGCTTGCGCGCCATCAGATGGAGGATGACCTCGGTGTCGCTGGTGGTCTGGAAGATCGAGCCCTCGAGCTCCAGGCGCTCGCGGATGCCGTTCGGGTTCACCAGGTTGCCGTTGTGGACGATGCTGACCGGGCCCATCGAGGTCTTCACCGCGATCGGCTGCGCGTTGGCCACGACGCTCGACCCGGCGGTCGAGTAGCGGGTGTGGCCGATCGCCCGGCGGCCGGGCAGGCGGGCGATCACCTTCTCCTTGAAGATGTCGGAGACGTGCCCCATGCCCCGCTCCAGGTGGAGCTGCAACCCGTCCCAGGAGACCATGCCGGTGCTCTCCTGGCCGCGATGCTGGAGGGCGTAGAGGCCCAGGTAGGTCAGGTTGGCCGCGTCGTCACAGCCTTCGATGCCGAAGATTCCACACATGAAAGATTCATCCCCAGGTCATGGATCGAGCGTTCGGACCGAAAACACTTGAGACCCGGACGGCTCATCCCCGGCCGCCCAGGTCCCCGCTTGCTGTTAACGAAAGATCAAGTCCCGAAATTCTCGCACAATCTCCTGCCTAAAGCCCGAGCGCCTTCGGCAGGGCCGTCGACCAGATCTCGTGCAGGCCGGCGACGGGTGCCCTGAACGTCTCCCCCGCCGACCGCACCTCCAGGACGTCCCCGCCGACCTCGCCGATCTCGCGGGCCGGCACCCCCGCCTCCTCCGCCGCCTGGAGCACCGGGCCGAGCGCGGCGGCGGGGCAGGCGACGATCGCCCGGCCCTGGGACTCGGAGAAGAGATCCGCCCCCGCGAGAGGGACCTCCACCCGGGCTCCCAGGAGACGGCGGCCGAAGCACGCCTCGGCCAGGGAGATCAGGAACCCGCCTTCCGACAGGTCGTGCGCCGTGCTGAGGAGCCCCCTGGCGACCAGCGAGCGCAGGAGGCGGGCGAGGCGCAGCTCGGCGTCGAGGTCCACCGCCGGCGGCCGCCCCTGCTCGAGGTCGTGGAGCAGCCGCAGATAGGCCGAGCCGCCGAACTCGGAGCGGTCCTCGCCGAGGAGGACGATGCGGTCCCCCGCGTTCCGGAACGACGCCTCGGGCACGCCCGCGAGGTCCGGGATCACGCCGACCATGGCGACCGCCGGCGTCGGATAGATCGACGCCCCCTCGGTCTCGTTGTAGAAGGAGACGTTGCCCGAGATCACCGGCACGCCGAACGCGCGGCAGGCCTCGGAGATGCCGCGGATCGCCTCGCGGAACTGCCAGGAGACCTCCGGCCGCTCGGGATTGCCGAAGTTGAGGCAGTCGGTGAGGCCGACCGGCTCGGCGCCGACGCAGGCGAGGTTGCGCATCGCCTCGGCCACCGCCTGGGCGCCGCCGCGGCGGGGGTCGAAGTAGCAGTAGACCGGATTGACGTCGCAGGTCATGGCGAGGCCGGCCGGCGTCCCCTTGAGCAGCAGCACCGCGGCGTCGCCGCCCGGGCCCTGCACGGTGTTGGTGCGCACGGTGTGGTCGTACTGGGTGGTGATCCAGGCCTTGCTGGCGAACTCCGGAGTGGCGAGCAGGCGCTCGAGCGCCTGCCGCGGATCGGCCGGCTGCGGCACCTCGGGGGCGCGCCAGCGCTCGGCGAGGTCGGACGGCTCGGCCACCGGCCGGCGGTAGACGGGCGCCTCCTCGGTGAGCGGGCGGATCGGGATGTCGGCCGCCGTCTCGCCGTGCCAGACGAGGACGGCGTGGCCGGTGTCGGTGACCTCGCCGATCTTCGCCACCTCCAGCCCCCAGCGGCGGAAGACCTGCTCGAGCTCCTCCTCGCGCCCCTTCTTCGCCACCAGCACCATGCGCTCCTGCGACTCGGAGAGCATCATCTCGTAGGGGGTGAGGCCCGGCTGGCGCAGGGGCACGTGGTCGAGGTCGAGGCGGAGGCCGGTGCCGCCGCGCCCCGCCATCTCGAAGGTCGAGCTGGTCAGCCCGGCGGCGCCCATGTCCTGGATCGCCACGATCGCGCCGGTGCGCATCGCCTCCAGGCAGGCCTCGAGGAGGATCTTCTCGGTGAACGGATCGCCCACCTGCACGGTCGGCCGCTTCTGCTCGCTCTCGGCGTCGAACGACTCGGAGGCCATGGTGGCGCCGTGGATGCCGTCCCGCCCGGTGCGGCTCCCCACGTAGAGGAGCGGATTGCCGGCGCCGCTCGCCCGGGCGTGGAAGACCTGGTCGTGCCGGGCGATGCCGAGGGCGAAGGCGTTGACCAGGATGTTGCCGTTGTAGCAGCGGTGGAAGCCGGTCTCGCCGCCGACGGTGGGGATGCCCATGCAGTTGCCGTAGTCGCCGACGCCGCGCACCACGCCGTCGATCAGCGAGCGCATGCGGGGCGCGTCGATCTCGCCGAAGCGCAGGGCGTCCATGCAGGCGATCGGGCGGGCGCCCATGGTGAAGATGTCGCGCAGGATCCCGCCGACGCCGGTCATCGATCCCTGGTAGGGCTCGATGAAGCTCGGATGGTTGTGCGACTCCATCTTGAACACCGCCACCCAGCCGTAGCCGATGTCGACCACGCCGGCGTTCTCGCCCGGACCCTGGAGGACGTGCGGCCCCTCGGTCGGGAACTCCCGCAGGTAGATCTTGGAGGACTTGTAGGAGCAGTGCTCGCTCCACAGGGCGGAGGTGATGCCGAGCTCGGTCCAGTTGGGCTCGCGGCCGAGGATCTTCCTCAGCCGCTCGAACTCCTCCTCGGTGAGGCCGATCGAGCGGGCGGTCTCCGCGCTGACCAGGGGCTCCTGCAGCACCGTCATCGCGCCATCGCCCGGTCTCCAGGAGGACCCGGCTCCCCGCCTCCACCGCGCTCGCCAGCAGGGCGAGACCGTCGGTGTTGCCGAGGATCGGCTCGGAGCAGCGCTCCGGGTGGGGCATCATGCCGAGGACGTTTCCCCCGAGGTTGCAGATGCCGGCGATCCCCCGCGCCGCGCCGTTGGGGTTCCACTGCGGATCGTCGTCCGCCCGCGCGCCCTCCGGCGTCACGTAGCGGAAGACGACCTGGCCGTTGGCCTCCAGGGCGTCGAGCCGCTCGGGGGAGTCCTCGTAGTTCCCCTCGCCGTGGGCGATCGGGATCCGCATCACCTTCCCCGCCGGGAGCTTCCAGGTGAACGGCAGATCGTTCCGCTCGGTCTTCAGGTAGACGTCCCGGCAGAGGAACCGGAGGTTCTGATTGCGGCGCATGGCGCCCGGGAGCAGGCCCGCCTCGAGCAGCACCTGAAAGCCGTTGCAGATGCCGAGCACCAGCCCGCCCGCCTCGGCGTGGCGCCGGACCGCGCCCATCACCGGCGAGAGGGCGGCGAGGGCGCCGGCGCGCAGGTAGTCGCCATACGCGAAGCCGCCGGGGAGCACTACGAGATCGCTCCCCTGGAGGCTGTCGTCCTGGTGCCAGAGGAAAGTGGTCTCCTGGCCGAGCACGTGCTTGAGGACGTGGTAGACGTCGTGGTCGCAGTTGCTGCCGGGGAAGACGACGACGCCGGCCTTCATGGACGGACTCCCGTTTCGCCGTCGAGGAGCTCGACCGCGTAGTCCTCGACCACGGTGTTGGCGAGCAGCTTCTCGCACATGTCGCGGAGCTGCCGGCGGGCCGTCTCGGGGTCGTCGGAGCCCAGGGAGATCTCGAAGCTCTTGCCGGCGCGGACGTCGTCGACGCCCGAAAAACCGACGCGGGACAGCGCGTCGCGGATCGCCTTGCCCTGCGGGTCGAGGATCTCGCGGCGCGGATAGACCGTCACTCTCGCTTTCACGTTACGTAACCTCCAGCCAGGGGGTCGGATGATCCTGTTTGGTGACCGCCATCTGCGCGGGGCACCCCTCCCGGTCCAGCGCCTCGCCGATGGCGGCGGCGGCCAGGGCGGGGAGGTTGTTGGTGCGGGAGATGTGGTAGAGCACCACCCAGCGCAGCCGGTCGCCGACCAGCTCGGGGAGGCCTTCCGCGGCCTCCCGGTTCGACAGGTGGCCGTGGCGGCCGGCCACCCGCTGCTTCAGGGCCCAAGGATACGGCCCGTTGCGCAGCATGTCGAGATCGTGGTTGGTCTCGATGATCAGCACGTCGAGGTCGCGCAGCCGCCCCCAGGCGAGGCTGGTGCGGCAGCCGACGTCGGCGACCAGGCCGACCCGCCGGCCGCAGGGGTCCTCGACCACGAAGCCGACCGGCTCGCTGGCGTCGTGGGGGATCATGAACGGCTCGACGACGAAGCCCGCGATCTCGCGGTGATCGCCGGAGCGGAGCTCGCCGCCGGAGCGGGCCGCCTCGGTGCGCAGCCCGGCGCTCGCCAGTGTGCCGGCGGTGCCGTAGACCGGCAGCTTGAAGCGGTTGAGGAGGCGGCGCGCGCCCTTGCAGTGGTCCTGGTGCTCGTGGGTGAGGATCAGCCCGCCCAGCGTCTTGGGATCGAAGTCGAGCGCCTGCATCCGCTTGACGATCTCCTTGCAGGAGAACCCGGCGTCGATCAGCAGCCGGTGCGGCCCGGATTCGAGGACGACCGCGTTGCCGCCGCTCCCGGAGCCCAGGACGCCGACGCGCATCGGCGGCCCGGCCCGGCGGAGAGCGGGCGGCGGCGGAAGCGGCTCGGGCCGGGGATCGATCGCCTCGTGGACCTCGGGGAGGAAGTCGAGAAGGCTCTGCTGGCCGGCGGATTCCAGGGCGCGCCGGCGGCGGGAGAACAGATTTTCCAAGGGGAGCACCACCCTAGAAAAGGTACCACATTGGGGGGCGCCTCGACTTCCGATCGCTAGAACTTGTATTCCCTGCCCTGCTCGAGGAACTCGACGTCCGGGTGGCCGAGCTGGCGGACTTCCTCTTTGATCCGCTGCACGCAGGGGGGCTTCAGGTGGTGCAGGAGGATCGGCACCCGCTTCTGCAGCTTGCGCAGCTCGGCGGCGAGCGTCCGCGGCGTCAGGTGGAACGAGACGTCCGCCACCTGCTGCAGCGAGTTGTCGAAGCTGGTGTCGATGCAGAGGGCCTTCAGGTTCGGCGTGCGGTTGGCGATCTCCCAGAAGCGGGTCGTCGGCCCGGTGTCGCTCGACCAGAGGACCGCCGCGCCGTTCTGCTCGATCAGGAAGCCGTGGGTGGGGACCAGGTGGTCGACCGGAATCGGGGTGAACTTCACGCCGTCGATCACCAGCGGCACCTCGCTCTCGAACTCCAGGAAGCGCACCGCCGGCACCAGGTGGTTCGGCAGGCGGGTGAAGTCCGGCCAGGTGGCATTGTTGAACAGGTACTTCCGCAGCGCGTAGACCGTGGCCGGCGAGGCGTGGATGTCGATCGCCCCCTCGCTCTTGCCGTAGACGTTCTCGATGAAGAACGGCAGCGAGTTCGTGTGGTCCATGTGGGAGTGGCTGAGCAGGATCGAGCGCACCCGCACCTGATGCTCGATCGACAGCGCCTGCGAGAGCGAGCCCGCGTCCAGCGCGATGGTGCCGTTGACCAGCAGGCAGGTCATCCGGCAATCCAGGCTCTCGCCTCCGTAGCCCCCCAGGACTTGGATCAGCATATATAGAAAGGATTGTATCCCTGCTGCGGCTCAGGGAACAAGGAAGGGGGCCCCGAGGGGCCCCCAAAGCCTGCGTGGACGTGGATCAGGCGCGGGTCAGAACCGCGTCCCGATCCAGAAGGTGGTCTGGAAGCTGGTGGAGTCCTTGAGGTCGAAGCGCTTGGCGAAGTCCCAGTTGAGGTCGAGGCCGAAGAGCTGGGCGGTGACGCCGAAGCCGTAGGCGGCGATGGCGTCCTGGAGCCGCTTGGTGTCGCCGTTGTAGAACCGGAAGCCCTCGAACTTGTGGTACCAGGCGCCGCCGACGTCGAAGAACAGCACGCCGCGAATGTTCCGGAAGGCGACGAGCGGCGTGGCGAGCAGGTCGATCAGCGGGAAGCGGAGCTCCGCGTTGGCGAAGAAGGCCCGGTCGCCGCTGAGCGAGCGGAAGTCGATGCCGCGCAGGGTGTCGAGCCCGCCGATGTAGAACGGGCTCGGCCGGTTGCCGGTGGCTTCGCCGGCGAAGACGCGGAACGCCAGGTTGCTGCGCTGCGTCAGCGGGACGTACTGCCGGACGTCGAGGTCGACCGAGGTGAACAGCGTGCCGCTCTCCTTCAGGTCGGGAGAGTAGGCGGCGCCGAGGCGCCAGCGGCGGCCCGAGACCGGCCCGTAGCTCGAGAACAGCGACGAGTCCCCCACCAGGGCGCTCTGCACGATCGGGAAGTCGTCCGAGAAGCTCACGAAGTCCGGCGCTCGAACGGATTGCTCCCCCGAACCGGCCGGGCGTCCTTGCGGTAGATGTAGCCGACCCCGAGCTCGGCGCGCTGGTAGAAGGAGAAGGGGTAGACGACCGACCCGACCGCCCCGGTGGCCTGGTAGATGACGCGCCCCTGGCCGGTGCGTGTCGAGCAGCGGATCGCCGGTGAAGTAGTAGGTCCGGGTGTCGAAGGCCTCCACCTGCCAGTGCCAGCGCCGGGAGAGATCGGCGTAGACGACGTCGAAGTTCGACAGCGAGTCGATCGAGCTCAGGTTGGCGATGATCCGGTGATCGCCCAGGTAGTCGGAGAACGAGAGCAGGATGCGGCCGATGTAGGTCTGGTCGCTGTTGACCCCGATGTAGCTGGCGGCGTCCTCGAGGAAGAACTTGCGCCCCTTGTACGGCTCCTTGTTGGCGGGGTCGAGGGTCACCTGGATGTCGGGCTCGTAGTGCGGCAGCTCCTTCGGCTGGGCGGGCGCCTCCACGATCGGGATCGTCTGCGCGTCCTTGACCGGCTCCTCGACCTCGGTGACGTAGAGGTCGAAGTTCATCTTCCAGTAGCCGTTGTAGACCAGCCGCTCCTTGCCTTCCGGCTCGCGGAGCACGGTCGGCATGAAGGCGCCGGTGACGACGTCGGTGTGCTGGAGGAGCTTGCCGCTGGCGAGGTCGAGACTGAAGATGTTGTCCGCGCCCCGGCGGTCGGAGGTGAAGTAGAGCCGCTTGCCGTCGGGCGAGTAGACCGGATCGTTCTCGTTCGACTCCCCCGTGGTCACCGGGTAGCGGACGCCCGGCTTGTCGAGATCGGTGCGGAAGATCTTGCGGCCGCTGCCGACCGTGGAGACGAACACCAGCGAGCGGCCGTCGGGCGAGAAGGTGGGAGCGCCGTCATAGACCTCGTCGCGGGTGAAGTTGGTGATCGTCTTGGTGGCGAGGTCGAGGAAGAAGATGTCGAACTGGCCGTTGCGCCAGCCGGAGAAGGCGAGCGTCTTGCCGTCCGGCGAGAAGGCGGGGCCGCCCTGCTGCTCGATGTCGTTCATCTCGACGATCTCGCGCACGCCGCCGTTGAGAACGTCCACCAGCAGCAGGCTCCGCCCCCTCTCGCGCTTGGCGAAGACGGCGACCGTGTTGCCGTCGGGCGAGAAGGAGATGTCGCGCCCGAGCTGGCGGCCGAGGACCAGCTCCTGGGCCGCCAGGTACTGGTAGTCGTTCGAGTACCCCTTGGTCAGGTTGCGCAGCAGCTTGCGGGACTTGGTGTCGTAGAGGACGACGTCGACCTTGCCGCGGTAGACCGACAGCGCGGCGACCAGATCGCCGGAAGGGGAGGCCACCGGCGAGGTGGTGTAGCTCCCCTGCCGCTCGTCCTCGATGCGGAAGACGCGGCCGAAGTCCGAGGGCTCGCCGGTCTTGACCAGCTCCGGCAGGTACTTCTTGCGCAGCCAGCGCCGGAACTCGACGTCGAAGTCCTCCGGCTCCAGCTTGAACGCCCGCTTGACCGCGCGGTCCACCCGCGAGCCGAGGGTGTTGCGGACCTCGTAGATGAAGTCGAGGAACCCCTCCTTGCCCCAGCGCTCCTCGATGAAGTCGAACACCGCGTGGCCGAAGCGGTAGGCGAAGAAGCCGGAGAAGTCGGTGCGGGTCACCGAGGGGATGATGTCGTTGACCACCGCGTCGCGCAGGTACATCTTGTCGCGCTGGCTCTCGTCCTGCGCCATGTAGCTCGCCATGCCCTCCATGAACCAGAAGGGGGGGCCCGAGGCCGCCGCCCTGGCGAGGTTCCCCTGGAAGAGCATCTTGAACTGGAAGATGTGGGTCATCTCGTGCAGCATGAGCTGCATCAGCTGCTGGTCCGCGAGGTCGATCGGCATGACCATGCGGAACCGGACCGGGCTGGAGAAGGCGCCGGTCCCCTCGTCGATGAAGCCGAGGGTGACGTTGTTCTGCTCGAACGCCGAGTGGGTGGCGTAGTAGAGCAGCGGGATCGGCTCCTTGATCTGGAAGTTGAACCCCCGCGAGAGCTGGTCATAGCCGCTCTCGGCGAAGGAGACCACCTTCTGGAGCTGCGCCTCTTCGCTCTTGTAGTAGTAGACGTTGAAGTGGGGCGAGTGGTAGATCTCCCACTGAAACTTCCGGTACTGGATCTTGTTCTTGCCGAACCCCTCACCGTAGAGCTGGGGTCCGTACTGCGCGCGCAGGGGCGCCAGAGCCAGAAGCATCCAGGCGGCACCGGCGGCGATGGCGAGGACCGCGACGAACGAGCGATGCGATGAGCGCGTCAACGAGATCTCCTTTGCTCCTACTTGGTGAACAGGATGCGTCTGGCCTCGACCTCTTTTTGCGTGAACACGTTGACGATCCGGTCCTCGAGGGAGAGGAGGTTCTCGAACATGCCCGCGAGAGGGTCGGTATTCTCGCCCTCGAAGCTCTGGAAGTCCTTGAAATTGTCCTGGTAGACCAGGGCGCCGGTCTTGCCGTCGTAGACCTGCATCAGGATGTCGTACTGGAAGCCGGTCTGCTCGACCAGGACCTGGCGCAGATAGGTCCGGCCGTTGTACGGCGAGGTGTACTCCTCGGTGCGGTAGCCGCTGCGGTCCTGGATGTCGAAGTCGAGGCCGCCGGCGAGCACCAGGTCCGCCCCGCTGCGCTCCCCGAAGGCGCGCCAGAAGTCGGTCTGCTTGGCGAGCTGCGCGAGGTCGTAGGTCGGGTAGTCGATCGGCCCGGGCTCGATCACCTTGAGCTCGGTTTCCCGGCGCAGGATCTTGACCAGATAGCGGTCGAACTCCTTCTGGACGTCGATGTCGCGCCCCTTGACCTTCTCCGCGCCCTCCTGGCGCACCACCAGGAAGGGGACCACGGCGACCGACTTGCGCCCCTGCAGGTCGAGCCTCGCGCGCTGGGGCAGCGTCAGCTTGACCTCCTGGGAGCCGGCGAAGGCAGGCAGGGCGGAGAGGGCGAGGAGGGTGGCGAGAGCGAGCGTTCGGTTGCGTTTCATTCCTTTGCTCCTGGGATCGGCCCGTCCATTCGCGAACGGGTTGCTACAGGGGCGGACGGCTGTCCGCCGGAGGGGGCGGCGTGTCACCCGGCGTGGACGGCTCGGGAGGGCCGGGGTCCGCTGGCGGGGCGGCCGGAGCCGGGGGCGCCTTGTGGGTCGTGGTGGTCGTCTTCGGCAGGCCGCCCTTCGTCTTCTCCCCCTTGAAGCCCTGGTAGAACTCGACGAAGCGGCCGTAGTTGGTGCGGATCTCCTTGTCGTTCGGGGCCAGCTTCAGCGCCTTCTGGTAATAGGACAGCGCCTTGTCGAACTGGCCGGAGGCCTCGTAGGCGACGCCGATGTTGCTGGCGATGCGCGGGTTCTCGGGGTCGAGCTTCTCCGCCTCCGCGAAGCGGAAGAGCGCCTCGTCCCACAGCCCGCGGCGGGCCATGTCGACACCGAAGGAGAGCTGGGAAGCGGCCTGTTCCGGCCGTTGGTAGCCGCCGCAGGCGGCCAGCGCGAGGAGGGCGGCGGAGAGACAGACGGTAGCGGCGCGCGAAGGCATCAAGGGAACCTCTGGGAGGGTCCGGTGCCAGGACCGGGTGAGTAGTAGTAGATCGATAAGAGTCATCGGCCGTGAATACCGAAGGGCTAGTATACACAACGCATGCCGGGCTTCCCGGCCGGCGAATCCCCTCCGGAGCTCCCACCCCGATCGCGCCTGCCGGCGATTTCTAAAGTTCATCGAAAGGCCGAAATCAGCCTCTACAAACCACTGGCAACAAAGGCTTTGTCAAAGAGGCCCGGATTTTACGTCTTATTGGAGGTGAACTGGACTCAAGGAGACCGCCGAAGCCATGCCCGAAATCACCCGCCGCGAGCTGCTGATCGCCCTCAACGCCGCCCCCGATCTCTCCCGTCCGGCCGCCTACCGGCTGGCCGAGGAGCTGGACCGCTGGTCCGGGGCGGGCTCCCCGCCCGAGCAACTGGCCGCCGAGACCGGCGTCCCCCGCGTCCAGATGCGCAAGGCGCTCGCCGCGCTCGAGACCGCCGCCGGGATCGCCGCCCGGCAGACCGCCGAGGCGGAGCGCCTGGGCGGACGGATCGTGACCGTGGACGACGCCGGACTACCCGCCCGGCCTGCGCGAGCTCTCGCCGCCGCCGCCCGTCCTCTATATAAGGGGCGAGGTGCCGGCCGAGCCCGGCATCGCCATCGTCGGCTCGCGGAAGGCGGACGCCTACGGCCGCGAGGCCGCCGATCTCTTCGCGCGGACGCTCGCCGCGGCCGGCGTGACCGTGGCCTCCGGCTTCGCCCAGGGGATCGACGCCGCCGCTCATCGCAGCGCCCTGGCGGCTCCCGGCGGGCGCACGGTGGCCGTGCTCGGCTGCGGCCTCGGGGTGGACTACCCCAGGGGGCACGACCGGCTGGCCGAGGAGATCGCCGCCCGCGGCGCGCTGGTGACCGAGTTCCCCTGCGGCCTGATCCCCCGGGCCTGGCACTTCCCGCTGCGCAACCGCTCGCTGGCGGCGATGACCGCCGGCACCCTGGTGGTGCAGGCGGCCCTGCGCTCGGGCTCGCTGATCACCGCCCGCCACGCCCTCGACCTCGGCCGGGACGTCTGGGCGGTGCCGGGCCGGATCTTCGACGAGGGCTCGCTGGGAGCCAACGCCCTGATCCGCGAGGGAGCGCACCTCGCCCAGCATCCGGCGGACCTGCTGGAGACGCTCCTCCCCACCGCCGCCGCCGCCCAGCTCGCCCTGCCCCTCCAGCCGGATCCCGGGCCGGAGCCGCCCCCCGGCTTCGCCGGCCAGGTCCTCGCCGAGATCCCGCCGGGGAAGGCCCGGCTGGCCGAGGAGATCGCCGCCCGCCTCGACTCCCCCGTCGACCGGGTGCTGGCCGCGCTGCTCGAGCTGGAGCTGGAGGGGTGGGTGAAGCGGCTGCCGGGGTCGATCTACGGGCGGTGAGGGGGGCGGGGGCGCCGCCCTGGCGGGCAGTTTGTTTTTGGAATCCCTGCTCAAACAACCGCCCCGCCCCGGGAATACCCCTTCCTTATATAGACGGGAGCCGCCCCGAGCCTTGCGGCGGCGGGCGGCCCGGTGCTAGTGTCCCCGGCTCGCCCGGGTGGCGCACAACCCCCTCACGAAATATTGACGACGTCCCCCGAGGTTTCAGAGACGCGCTATGGCTAAGAATCTGCTCATCGTCGAAAGCCCGGCTAAAACCCGGACCCTCAAGAAGTTCCTCGGCCGGCAGTACGCTGTCGAGGCCTCGGTCGGCCATGTCCGCGACCTCGTCAAGAAGGGCAAGGACATGGGGATCGGCCCCGACTACGAGCCGCGCTACGAGGTGCTGGCCAATAAGAAGGACGTGGTCAAGAAGCTGCGCGACGCGGCCAAGGAGGCGGAGACGGTCTATCTCGCCCCCGATCCGGACCGCGAGGGGGAGGCGATCGCCTGGCACATCGCCGAGATCCTCAAGGACGCCAAGGACATCCGCCGGGTGACCTTCAACGAGATCACCAAGGGGGCCGTGCTCAAGGCGCTCGAGAACCCGCGCACGATCGATCTCAAGAAGGTCGACGCCCAGCAGGCCCGGCGCGTCCTCGACCGGCTGATGGGCTTCCGCCTCTCGCCGCTGCTCTGGGAGAAGGTCAAGCAGGGGCTCTCGGCCGGCCGCGTCCAGTCGGTCGCCCTGAAGATGGTCTGCGACCGCCAGGCCGAGATCGACGCCTTCATCTCCGAGGAGTACTGGAACCTCGGCGCCGATCTCAAGGCCGCGGTGCCGCCGGGCTTCAACGCCCGCCTGCAGCGGATCGACGGCAGGAAGGCCGAGGTCGGCAACGGCGACGACGCGGCGCGCATCGTCAGCGCTCTCGAGTCCGGCAGGTTCGTGGTCGGCAAGGTCGAGCGCAAGGAGTCGCGCCAGCGGCCGTCCCCGCCGTTCATCACCAGCCGCCTGCAGCAGGAGGCGGCGCGGCGCTACGGCTTCTCGGTCAAGCGCACCATGGGCATCGCCCAGGGTCTCTATGAAGGCAAGGAGATCGGCGGCCGCGGCCAGATCGGCCTGATCACCTACATGCGAACCGACTCGACCCGCGTGGCCGACGAGGCGATCACCGGCGGCCGCGAGTACATCGGCGCCACCTACGGCCCGGACGCCCTCCCCGAGAAGCCCAACGTCTACAGCTCGAAGGAGGGGGCGCAGGACGCCCACGAGGCGATCCGCCCGACCAGCTTCGACCTGCCGCCGGACGCCGTGCGCGACTTCCTCAAGGACGAGGAGTGGAAGCTCTACAAGCTGATCTGGGACCGCTTCGTCGCCTCCCAGATGCTGCCGGCCCTCTTCGACGTCACCCAGGTGGACATCGAGAACGGCCCCTACGTCCTGCGCGCCTCGGGCAAGGTGCTGAAGCGAGCCGGCTTCCTCGCGGTCTACCGCGAGACCCCGGACGAGGACGCCCCGGTGGCCGACGACTCCCAGGAGGGGATGCTGCCGCCCTTGAGCGAGGGGGAGACGCTGGAGCTGGTGAAGGTGCTCTCCGAGCAGAAGTTCACCCAGCCGCCGGCGCAGTACAGCGAGGCCACGCTGGTCAAGGCGCTGGAGGAGAACGGCATCGGCCGCCCGTCGACCTACGCCACCATCCTCTCCGTGCTGACCGACCGCGACTACGTCGAGCGCCTCGAGGGGCGCTTCCGCCCGACGCAGCTCGGGACGCTGGTCAACGGCATGCTCCAGAAGGGGTTCCACGACATCCTCAACGAGGGGTACACCGCCGCCCTCGAAGGGCAGCTCGACCAGATCGAGGACGGCACGATCGCGTGGAAGCAGGCCGTCGCCGACTTCGACGTGAAGTTCACCAAGGATCTGGAGACCGCCGGCGAGCAGATGCCCAACGTCAAGAAGGACGGCATCGCGCTCGACGAGAAGTGCCCCGAGTGCGGCTCCGGCCTGGTGATGCGCTTCGGCCGCTTCGGGCCGTTCATCGCCTGCAGCACCTACCCGGAGTGCAAGTACAGCCGCAACCTCGACGAGGTGGCGACGGGCGCGGCGGCGGCCAACGGCGGCGCCGAGGAGGAGGTCCCCCCCTGCGAGCTGTGCGGCAAGCCGATGGCGCTCAAGCGCAGCCGCTTCGGCACCTTCTACGGCTGCACCGGCTATCCGGAGTGCAAGAACATCCGCAAGACCGGCCCCAAGCCGTCGGCGCCGGTGCCGACCGGCGTCCCCTGCCCGGAGTGCGGCAAGGGGGAGATCGTCGAGAAGAAGTCCCACCGCGGCAAGACCTTCTGGTCCTGCAACCGCTACCCGGACTGCAAGTTCTCGCTCTGGAAGAAGCCGGTCATCCGCGACTGCCCGCAGTGCAATGCCACCTTCCTGCTCGAGAAGGTCACCAAAAAGCACGGCCTCCAGTACGTCTGCAACACCGAGGGGTGCGGCTACGTCGAGGACGCCGAGCCGGTCGAAGCCTCGGCCTGACAGACTCCCCCGGCGGCGGAAACGTCGCCGGGTCGAGGGGAAACGTCTCCCCAGGAAGGGAAGAGGCTCCGTTCCCCGGTGGGGGTAACGTTCCAGAGCCGAGGGGAACGTTCCAGAAGCCTTGGGAGAATGTTCCAGATGGGCGCTTCCCCTTTTCGGGGGGAACATTCCTCCTTGTAATGCCCTCATAATCCCCTCATGAGCTGGCACCGACCGGCATCCGTCCTCTTCTCGCCCTCGCTCTCTCCTCTTGCTTCGAGGCTCCCGTCCGCGAGGAGCTGCGCCTGCGTTTCCTGCCGAACGGCGCGGTGGTGGCGACGAGCACCGTCCGGGTTGCCGACCCGCGGGACGGCAACCCGGCGCTGGCGCGGCGGCTGGCCGAGACGCGCCGGGAGCTCGTCGAGGGGTCGGACCCCTGGGGCGCGCGGTTCGGCGCGGCGGCCGCCAGCGCGGAGCGGTTCTCCTGGGAGAAGCGGCTGGGCGCCCTGAGCTCGGCATCGCGGTCCGCCCTGATCGCCGAGCCGGAGGGGCTGGAGGCGTTTTTCCGCGATACCGCGCTCGCCGTCACCTATACGGTCGACCCCGAACGCGGCACCGCCGAGCTGTCGATCGTGCCCGGGGCCTCCACCCGCGCCACCCAGCGGCAGCGGGAGGAGATGAAGAAGACGCTCGACGCCTGGACCGCCGACGTCGCCGAATACCTCCAGGCCGGCCAGGATCTCTACGCCTACCTCGACGACCGGCCGGACCGCGCCCGTCCCTGCTTCGGCGCCCTGTTCGCGGAGCGGCTGAACGAGAAGGACGCCGCGACTCTGAGCCCGCTGACCTCCGAGGAGAAGCGGAAGCTCGACCGGCTGGATGGCGCCATGGAGCGGGTCCTGGCGGTCCTCGCCGTGCCCGAGGGCGCCGCCTACTCGCCGGACGAGGTCTCCCATCTGATCTACGACCCCTTCCCCGCCCGGCTCACCCTCAAGCTGCCGGGCGCTCCCTTGAGCCTGGAGGGCTTCCTCCCCGGCGCGGACGGCACCCTGACCGCGGCGAGCCTCGGCCTCTGGGACGCACTCCGCGGGCTGGAGGGGCGGTGGCTCGCGCCGGACCCCGTCCTCTTCTATGTCGAGAGCGCGCAGGCCGAAGGCGCGGACGTCGATCTCGACGCTTTTCTGGCGAAGCCGCGGCAATCCCATCTCCCCCCGTCCACCGGCGAGGTGCGCGCGGCGATCGAGGCGCGCCTCAGGCCCGCGCCGCTCTACCGGGCGGCCTGGAAGATCAGGCCGGAGGACGAGACCCCATTCCGCTGGGAGGAGGGGGAGGCGCCGTGAGCTGGCTCTACCTCGTCGTCGCCGGCCTGCTGGAGATCGCCTGGGCGGTCAGCATGAAGCGGACCGAGGGGTTCACCCGGCTCGGCCCCAGCCTCGTCACCATCGGCATCATGAGCGTGAGCTTCTACCTCCTCGGCCTCGCCATGCGCGACCTGCCGACCGGCACCAGCTACGCGGTCTGGGTGGGGATCGGCGCCGTCGGCACCGCCCTGGTCGGCATCTTCTTCCTCGACGAGCCCCGCGACGCCTTCCGGCTGATCTCGATCGCGCTGATCGTGCTCGGGGTGATCGGGCTGCGGCTGGCGGAGCGGGGGTAGATCATTCCCTCGGCAACTTACGACGTGGTCATCCCCGCGCGCGACGAGGCTCCGACGGTCGCGGGGGTGGTGACGGCGGCCCTCGCCGCGCGGGGGGTGGGACGGGTCTTCGTGGTGGACGACGGCTCGTCCGACGGCACGGCGGCGGCGGCGGCACGGGCCGGGGCCGCCGTGCTCTCCCGGTCCGGCCCCGAGCCGGGGAGCAAGGCCCGGGCGCTCGCCCTCGGGGTGGAGGCCGCCTCGGCCCCCGTCCTGGTCTTCTTCGACGCCGACATCCTGGACGTCCGCCCGGACCATTTCGAGGCCCTGGCCGCGCCGGTCCTGACGGGGAGGCCTGGCTCTCCTGCGGCATGATCAGCTACGGCCGGCTCCGCGACCCGTTCTTCCTCCGCCTGCCCCCGATCACCGGCCTGCGGGCGATCCGCCGCGAGGTCTTCGAGGCCATCCCGGACTCGAAGCGGAACGGCTTCCAGATCGAGATCATGATCAACGAGGTGATCGCCCGGCGCGGGCTGCCGAGCACCATCCAGGTGCTCCCGGGGCTGCGGCACCGGTCCAAGGTCCAGAAGGTGGGCTGGCGGCGGGGGCTCCCCTCGCATCTCGCCATGACCCGGGAGTTGCTCGCCTGCTTGCGGTTCGTCCCCCTCTGGACCTATCGTGCCTATCTGAGACACCTGAAGGTGCTGCCGCCGGCGGGCTCATCCGCCCCGGAGGTCCGTTGCGTAAGAAAGGCATGAGCATGAAGACGATGAATCTCACCCTGGTTCTCCTCGGCCTGCTGCTCGCCGCCCTGCCGGCCGCGGCGGTCAATCCCCCGGATTACAAGCTGTGGGGCGATCTCCTCACCAAGTATTACGACCCCGCCAAGGGGATGAACTACAAGGCCCTCAAGGCCAACGACAAGAAGACCCTCGACGAGCTGCGCCGCCAGATGGCCCAGGTGGACCCCCAGGCGCTGCCGAAGAACGACCAGCTCGCCTACTGGATCAACCTCTACAACATCTCGGTGGTCAACGTCGTGGTCGAGAACTACCCGGTGGCCTCGATCCGCGACATCTCGACCGATTTCATTGCCCACCTCAACGTCTTCAAGAAGGACTACGCGCAGACGAAGAAGGGGCCGATGTCTCTCAACAGACATCGAGAACGACAAGATCCGCGAGAGCTTCAAGGACCCGCGCATCCACTTCGCCATCAACTGCGCCGCCAAGAGCTGCCCGCCGATCCGCACCGACACCCTACGTCGGCGAACAGATCTCCAACCAGCTCGACGACCAGGCGCGGCTGTTCCTCAACGGACCCAACGGCGTCCACATGAGCAAGAGCGGCGGGGAACTCGTCTTGCATACCACCAAGATCATGGACTGGTTCGCGGACGACTTCGAGAAGTGGAGCGTCGGCCGGGTCAAATTCATCGCCCACTACGTGACCCCCGACAAGCGCAGGCAGATCGAGGCGGCCGGCAACCAGGTCAACCTCAAGTTCGACGACTACGACTGGAAGCTGAACGACGCCTCGAAGTAGCAGGGCACAAGGAGATCCATGATCGGCCAGCCGGCATCTTTCAAGAGGGTGGTGGAGCTGTTCCGGGACCCGGCGACGGCCGAGAAGCGGGCGATCCTGGAGGAGCGCTGGGCTGGGCTCGACCCGGCCCTTCGCCTTCCCGGGCAGGGATTGGGGCAGAAGGCGACCGGGTGCGGCGCCACGATCGGCATCCAGCCCCGCTGCGACTTCGCCTGCACCGGCTGCTACCTCGGACGCGAGGCGAACGACGTCCCCGCGATGTCGACGGCGGCCGTCCTGCGCCAGCTCGACGAATTGCGCCGCTGGCTGGGCCCGAAGAGCAACGTCCAGGTCACCGACGGCGAGGTGACGCTGCGGCCGGTCGAGGAGCTGACCGAGATCCTGCGCTACGCGCGGTCGATCGGCATCGTTCCGATGGTGATGACCCACGGCGACAACCTCCGCCGCCGGCCGGGGCTGCTCGAGCGGCTGATGACCGAGGGGGGCCTGACCGAGGTCTCGATCCACATCGACATCACCCAGCGCGGGCGGGACGGCTACAAGGCGCCGAAGTCGGAGCTGGAGCTGATGCCGCTGCGCGACGAGTTCGCGGCGATGATCCGCGAGGCGCGCCGGCGGACCGGCCGGCCTCTGCGCGCCGCCATGACCCTCACCGTCACCCAGGACAATCTCCCCCAGATCGCCGACGTGGTGCGCTGGCTGGTGCGCAACCGCGACGCCTTCGGCCTGGTCAGCTTCCAGCCGCTCGCCCAGGTAGGGCGGACGCGCAAGAGCCAGCGGGGGGTGACCGCGACCGACCTCTGGCGCGAGGTGGGGAGGGCCACGTCCGACTTCGGGCTCCCCCTCCACGGCGCCGGGCCGATGCACTTCGGCCACACCGAGTGCACGCGTTTCGTGCCGCTGCTGGCGCTGGAGCGCCCGGGCGAGGAGCCGCGGCTCTTCCAGGGCATCCGCGACGAGCCCGAGGACGTGGCGGTGATGTCGGAGTTCTTCGCCCACGGCCTGGGCGGCATGGCCTTCCGGGACGATCTGCCGCTCGAGAAGGCGGCCCGCTTCCTGGGCATGGTCCGCACCGCCCCCGGCTGGATGTTCGGCCGGGTCCGCCGCTGGATCGACGCCCGCGCCCGCGCCGAGGCCGGCATGCCGCTCTCCCGCCTGGTCCTCGACGGCCTCCGCGGCCGGCTGCGGATCGACGGCCTGACCCTCACCAGCCATCACTTCATGAGCCCCCAGGAGTTGCAGACCCCGGTCGGGCAGGAGCGGCTCGCCGCCTGCGTCTTCCGCCTCCCCTACAAGGGAGAGATGGTGCCGATGTGCCAGATGAACGCCGACGGCGTGCGGGAACAGTTCTACGCGGAGATCATGACCGGGGGCGCGGAACCGGTGAAATCCCTCCTGCCGGTGACGCATTGACGAGCCGGACAAACCACTCCCAGATCGCGCCGGCGTCGAGATCCCGGACCACCGTGATCCGCCGCTCGCCTCTTCCGTACTCCACCCAGATATTGGGGTGAAGGCGCACCCCGCTCTCCTCCACCGCCGCCAGCGACGGGTCGAGGACGTACGCCGCGGCGGCCAGATCGAAGACCGGGAAGCGGCGCGATCCGCGGAGCAAAAGCGACCGGCGGGACCATCGCGCGGAGTGGCGCCGCAGAAAATCCCCCAGCGGTCCCTGGAGATCCCGCAACTCCCGAGGGCCGGTGCGCAGCCGGCGGGCAACATCCAGGGGGATCACCGTCAACGGCAGGTCCGAGGCGAAGACGGCGCGGGTCGCCGCCCGATCTTTCGTCAGATTGAACTCGTGCGGCCACCAGGGGGGAAACCGACCTCGCGAGGTGAGATTGCTGCCGACGAGAACGGCCTCCGAGCAACGGGAGAGAACGGTCGCGAGGTTGGTCAGCGGCCCCAGGGCGACGAACCGGAGAGGCGCCCCGAGATCCACGCGATCGATCCGGTCCGGGACCTCCCCCGCCTCGACACCCCGCAGGTAGGGACCCGCGTACCCGCACAACTCGCCGAGGAGGCGGTTGTTCCGATCCGCCAGTGCCTCGCTCGTGTTCCCGGAGACGCTCGCGACCGCCGCCACCGGCAGGCCGCTCCGCAGCAGGGCGGCGATGGCGAAGGCGTCGTCCACGTCCCCGGATGGAGAACCCGCGGCGTTATCCGTATCGATCAGGAGCATCGAGGACTCCTCCCTCTATAATCCTCCCATGCCTTCTCGCGTCCATGTCGTCGGCGGCGGACTCGCCGGATCGGAATGCGCCTGGCAGCTCGCCGAGCGGGGCGTCGGTGTCGTCCTCCACGAGATGCGGCCGGCCAAGGGGACGGCGGCGCACAAGTCGGGGGATCTCGCCGAGCTCGTCTGCAGCAACTCGTTGCGCAGCGACGACCCGTTCCACGCCGCCGGGCTGCTCAAGCGGGAGATGGAGGCGTTCGGCTCGCTGATCATCGGCAAGGCCCGCGAGGCGGCGGTGCCGGCGGGGAGCGCGCTCGCCCTCGACCGCGACCGCTTCGGCGCCCTGGTGACGGCGGCGATCGGCGCTCACCCGCGGATCGAGCTGCGGCGCGAGGAGGTCGCGGCGATCCCGGCGGGCGAGGTGGTGATCGCCACCGGCCCGCTCACCTCGGAGGCGATGTCGGCCCAGCTCCAGGGGCTCCTCGGCGGCGAGTACCTCTACTTCTACGACGCCATCGCTCCCATCGTGGAGGCGGAGAGCCTCGACATGTCGAAGCTCTTCTGGCAGTCGCGCTGGGGCAAGGGGGAGGGGGAGGACTACCTCAACTCGCCGATGAACGAGGAGGAGTACCTCGCCTTCCACGCCGCGGTCACCGGCGCCGAGGTGGTGGTGCCGCACGAGTTCGAGACGGCGGTCTTCTTCGAGGGGTGCCTGCCCATCGAGGAGATCGCCCGCCGCGGCGTGGACACCCTGCGCTTCGGGCCGATGAAGCCGGTGGGCCTGCGCACGCCCGACGGCCGCCGCCCCTGGGCGGTGGTCCAGCTCCGGCAGGAGAACCTGGCGAAGAGCCAGTTCAACCTGGTCGGCTTCCAGTCGCGCATGAAGTGGGGGGAGCAGAACCGCGTGCTGCGGATGATCCCGGGGCTGGAGAACGCCGCCTTCGTCCGCTTCGGGCAGATCCACCGCAACACCTTCATCAACGCGCCCACCCATCTCGACAAGCGCTACCGGGTGAAGGCGGAGCCGCGGGTGCGCCTCGCCGGCCAGATCACCGGCGTCGAGGGGTATCTCGAATCGGCGGCGACGGGCCTCGCGATCGGCATCTATCTCGCCATGGAGCTGGAGGGTCGCGAGCCCGAGCCGTTCCCCGCCACCACCGCGCTCGGGGCGCTCGCCCGCCATCTCACCGAGTCCGATCCCAAACACTTCCAGCCGGCCAACATCAACTACGGCCTGTTCGAGGAGATCCCCGGCCGCATCCGCAAGGCGGAGCGCCGCGCCGCCTACGTCGAGCGGGCGCAGACGGATCTGGCGGCCTGGGCGGAGCGCAACGGGGTGGGCGTCCTGTGCGCCGTCTGATCCACCGCTATCTCGAGCACCTCCAGGGGGAGCGGCAGCTCTCCCCCCAGACCCTGCGCGCCTACGAGCACGACCTCGTCACCTTCCATGGGTTCCTCTCCAGGGATTTCCTGGGCAAGGATCCGGACGCGGTCCGGCCGGAGGACGTCGATCCGCTGGCGGTGCGCTCCTTCCTGGCGGCGCTCACCCGCTCGGGGCTCGGCAAGCGCAGCCAGGGGCGGGCGCTCTCGGCGGTGCGCAGCCTGTTCCGCTTCGCCTGCCGCGAGGGGACCCTGGAGGCCAACCCGGCCCAGGGGGTGAAGACGCCGAAGGCCCCGAAGACCCTCCCCCGCCATCTGCGGCCGGGCGAGGTCGAGAGCCTGATCGAGGCCCCCGCGGGGGACGGGCCGCTGATCCCGCGCGACCGCGCGATCCTCGAGCTGCTCTACGCGGCGGGCCTGCGCGTCTCGGAGCTGGTGGGGCTCGACTGGCCGGACGTCGACCTCTCGGCCCGCATGGTGCGGGTGATGGGCAAGGGGAGCAAGGAGCGCATGGTCCCCTTCGGCCGGCCGGCGGCGGAGGCGCTGCGGCAATGGCTGGAGAGGTGGGAGACGGTGCGCGCTGCCGGGGATGACGGCCAGCCGGTCTTCCTCAACCGGCGGGGGACGCGGCTGACCGACCGCGACGTGCGGCGGGTGATCGACCGCTGGGTGGACGCCGCCGCGGTGGCGCGCGGGGTCCATCCGCACACCCTGCGGCACACCTTCGCCACCCACCTGCTGGAGGGCGGGGCCGACCTGCGGGCGATCCAGGAGCTGCTCGGGCACAGCTCGCTGTCGACCACCCAGAAGTACACTCATCTGGAGGTCGATCGGCTGCTGGCGGTCTACCGGGACGCCCACCCCCGGGCGCGGCGGGATTGACCACGGGCAGCTATCGCAGGCAGGTGACCGGCGGTGTACTACAATCCCCCTCCCATGGATACGTTCAAATCAACGACGGTCCTGCTCGTGCGCCGTGACGGCAAGGTGTGCATGGCGAGCGACGGGCAGGTTACGATGAATCAGAGCACCATCGTCAAAGGCGGCGCGCGCAAGGTCCGGCGCGTCGGCAAGGGGAAGGTGCTGGTGGGCTTCGCCGGCGGCGGGGCGGACGCGCTGGCGCTCGTCGGCCGCCTGGAGGAGAAGCTCGAGGAGTTCAACGGCAATCTGGAGCGGGCGGTCGTCGAGCTCGCGAAGGACTGGCGGACCGACCGCGCGCTGCGGCAGCTCCAGGCGATGATCCTGGTCAGCGACAAGGAGAAGAGCTTCTTCGTCTCCGGCGCCGGCGAGCTGATGCAGCCGGACGAGGAAGAGCCCGTGCTCGCCATCGGCTCCGGCGCCAACTACGCGCTGTCGGCGGCCCGCGCCCTGCTCCGGCACACGCCGATGAGCGCCCAGGACGTGGTGCGCGAGGCGATGAGGATCGCCGCCGAGATCTGCATCTTCACCAACGACCACCTGACGGTCGAGGAACTTTAAAGAAAGAAGCCATGACTCTTCAGATCTCCAGCGAGGCGCAAGTCGCCCTCGCGATCGAGAATATGACGCCGCGGCAGATCGTCGCCGAGCTCGACAAGTACGTCGTCGGGCAGCGGATGGCGAAGCGCGCCGTCGCCATCGCCCTGCGCAACCGCTGGCGCCGGCAGCAACTGACGCCGGAGCTGGCCGAGGACATCGCGCCCAAGAACATCCTGATGATCGGCCCCACCGGCGTCGGCAAGACCGAGATCGCCCGCCGGCTGGCGCGCCTCGCCAAGGCGCCCTTCCTCAAGGTCGAGGCCAGCAAGTTCACCGAGGTGGGCTACGTCGGCCGCGACGTCGAGTCGATGGTGCGCGACCTCGTCGAGATCGCGGTCACCATGGTCAAGGAGGAGAAGCGCGAGGCGGTGCGCGAGGCCGCGATGGCCCGCGCCGAGGACCGCCTGCTGCAGCTCCTGGTGCCGCCGCGGCCGATCAACGCCTACCTGCGCCACGAGGAGGAGAACGAGGACGACCTCGCCGCCACGCGCGAGAAGTTCCGCGACAAGCTCCGCTCGGGCGCGCTCGACAACCGGCGGGTGGAGATCGAGGTCGACGAGTCGGCCCCGACGCTCGAGATGTTCACGCCCCAGGGGGTCGAGGAGGTCGGCATGAACATCAAGGACATGCTGCCGGGCCTGTTCGGCCGCAAGAAGAAGCAGCAGGTCTCGGTGGCCGAGGCGCGCGAGATCCTCCAGCAGCAGGAGTCCGAGAAGCTGATCGACCGCGCCCTGGTCTCCCGCGAGGCGCGCGAGCGCGTCGAGCAGGGGGGGCTGATCTTCCTCGACGAGATCGACAAGATCGCCGGCCGCGAGGGGGGGCGGGGCCCCGACATCTCGCGCGAAGGGGTGCAGCGCGACCTGCTGCCGATCGTCGAGGGGACCAACGTGTCGACCAAGTACGGCATGGTGAAGACGGATCACATCCTGTTCATCGCCGCCGGCGCCTTCCACGTCAGCAAGCCGTCGGACCTGATCCCGGAGCTGCAGGGGCGCTTCCCCATCCGGGTGGAGCTCGATCCGCTGACCGAGCAGGACTTCGTCCGCATCCTGACCGAGCCCGAGACGGCGCTGACCAAGCAGTACTCGGCGCTGCTCTCGACCGAGGGGGTGCAGCTCGAATTCACGACCGACGCGGTGGGCGAGCTCGCCCGCCTGGCCGTCGAGGTCAACTCCTCGACCGAGAACATCGGCGCCCGCCGGCTCTCGACGCTGATGGAGCGCCTGCTCGACGAGGTCTCCTTCGAGGCCCCCGACATGGCGGGCGTGGCGGTGAAGGTCGACGGCGAATACGTGCGCCGGGTGCTCTCCGGCATCGTCCAGGACCAGGATCTCTCGCGCTATGTCCTCTAGAACCGGCGGTCGGCTCGCAAGCAGTCTGATCGCCGTCGCCCTGCTGGCCGCGGCGCTCGGCTGCGGCAAGCAGGGTCCCCCCCTGCCGCCGCTGCGGGCGGTGCCGGCGCCGGTGAAGGACCTCACGGTGGTTCAGCAGGGGCCCCGGCTGCTGCTCAGCTTCACCTACCCGACGGTGACCCCGGCGGGCACCGCCCTGGGGGGGATCTCGGCGGTCGAGATCTGGTCGGTCTCGCGCGTGGCGCCGGGCGGCAAGGCCGCCACGATCGACGCGCGCGAGTTCGGCAACGTGGCGAAGCCCGTCCAGAAGGTCGAGGGGGCGGACCTGACCTCGGCCACCTCCGGCAGCCGGATCGACATCACGCTCCCCCTCCCCCCGACGCTGCTGACGCCCGCGCCGGCGGCACCGGCTCACACCGCCGCCTGCCGCGACGCCTCCGGCGGCCGGCACGACTCCCCCGGCGACCACGACGACGCCGGCTCCCCCGGCGGGGCCGCAGCCGCAGGCGGGCTTCTTCGCCGTCCGCACGTTCGGCAAGAACGGCGACCGGTCGGAGCTCTCGAACATCGTCTCGGTGGTGCCCACGGCGCCGCCGGCGTCGCCGGCGCGGGTCACCGTCACCGCCCGCGGGGACGGCGTCCTGGTCGAGTGGACCCCCGTCGAGGGGACCGTAGCCGGGTACAACGTCTACCGCCGGGGCGCCCAGGAGCGCGCCAACGCCAAGCCGGTCCACACCGCCGGCGCGCAGGAGAAGAGCTGGCTCGACAACACGGCCCGGTTCGGCCAGAGCTACATCTACGGCGTGACGGCCCTCTCTCAGCTCCAGCCGCCGATCGAGAGCGCGATCGCCAGCGAGCACGAGGTTCGCTACGTCGACCGCTTCGCGCCGCCGGCGCCGACCGAGCTGGTGGCCCTGGCCGAGACCGGCCGCGTGCGCCTGGTCTGGCGGCCGAGCGAGGCGGAGGACGTCGCGGGCTACATCGTCTACCGCCGCGCGGTCGATGGCGGCAAGTTCGAGCGGGTGACGCCGAAACCGGTCGAGGCCGCGGAGTACGTCGACACGGCGGTCGCCGGCGGCAGGACCTACACGTACCGCGTGACCGCGGTGGATCAGGCGGGCAACGAGAGCGGGCCCGGCAACGAGGTCCGGGCCACGGCGCCATGACCCGATTTTTCAAGGTTTCCGGCAGCGGCAACGATTTTCTGGCCCTGGCGGAGCCCTTCGAGACCCCGGACCCCGAGACCATCCGCGCCTGGTGCCGGCGCGGCGTCTCGCTCGGCGGGGACGGCCTGTTCGTCCTGCGGCGGGCGGGCGGCGGCGCGGCGATGGACTACTTCAACGCCGACGGCCTCCCCGCCGACCTCTGCCTCAACGGCACCCGCTGCGCCGCCCAGCTCGCCTTCCATCTCGGATGGGCGGAGGGGACGGTCGAGATGCGGACCGCCGCCGGCGTCTTCTCCGCCCGGCGGCTGGACGACTCCCGCATCGCGGTCGACCTGCCGGTTCCGGCGGAGGAGCCGCGCGAGCTGACGATCGAGGCCCTGGGCGCTCCCCGCGCCGGTTACCGGCTGCTGGTCGGCGTCCCCCACTTCGTGATGCTCTGGCCCGCGGAGCTCGCCGACGTCCCCGTCCGCGAGCTCGGGCGCGAGATCCGCCATCACCCCGTCTTCGGGGCGCCGGGGACGAACGTCAACTTCGTCCGCTTCCCCGCACAGGACCGGATGGAAATCCGTACCTTCGAGCGGGGGGTCGAGGACGAGACCCTCTCCTGCGGCACCGGCGTGCTGGCGAGCGCCGCCGTGGGGCTCGCCACGGGCAGGGCCCGGCTGCCCCTCCGCGTCATGACCCAGGGGGGGTTTCCACTGGAGGTCGCGGGTGATTTCCAGCAGGGGCGATGGTCCCTGGCCGGCGACGCCCGCGTGGTCGCCGCGGGGGAGATGCTCGCCGGCGCCCTCGCGAGCCCTCGCCCCGCCTCCCTGGGCCCCCACTCGCCCGATGATTTGATGAAACGATGATTCGA
The DNA here is from genome assembly GCA_963761645.1 of uncultured Acidobacteriota bacterium. Taxonomy (GTDB): domain Bacteria; phylum Acidobacteriota; class Thermoanaerobaculia; order Multivoradales; family UBA5704; genus DATARR01. Next base: position 34,333 of record CAVXIG010000047.1, on the reverse strand, counting down.
TATCCTCTCGCTGGCGGGCCGGTCGCGGCCGGCCACGTTCTTGCACGCCTGGCACCGTCTGGCTCTTGAGGGGAGGGCTGATATGAGAGGAGACCTTCGCGTCGCAGCCATCGTACCGGCCTACAACGAGGAAGCCACCCTCGTCGAAGTCCTCGCGGTCCTCAAGGCGACCCCCGCGATCGACGAGGTGCTCGTGGTCTCCGACGGCTCGACGGACGGCACGGTTGAAATCGCCCGCTCGCTGGGCCTGCGCACCATCCACCTGCGGCAGAACCAGGGCAAGGGGAGGGCGATGGCGATCGGCGTCGCCCACACCGACGCCGAGATCCTGCTCTTCGTGGACGGCGACATCATGAATCTGACGGTCGATCTGATCGACCGGCTGATCGAGCCGGTCCTCTCCGGCCGCTCCGACATGAACGTCGGCATCCGCCACCGCGGCGGGCCGCTCAACGCCATCCAGGACCGCACCGGGCCGCTGCTGTCGGGCATCCGCTGCCTGCGGCGGGAGATCTTCGCGGCCGTGCCCGAGAGCCACCGCGAGGGGTTCGCCATCGAGACCGGCCTCAACTGGGCCTGCCGCCAGCTCGGCTGCCGCACCACCACGATCGTGATGTACAACCTGAAGCACCTGGTCAAGGAGAAGAAGCGCGGCCTCGTGCAGGGCTTCCGCGCCCGCTACCGGATGTTCGCCGCCGTGTTCGGCGCCTACCTCGTGCTGCAGTTCAAGGCGCCCCCCCTGCGCGACGACGACGAGGTGTCGGCGCACCCGAACTTTCAACCCGAGCTCGAGTACATCAACTTCTAGATGCCCGGATCAGAATTTCTACCCGTCGACGAGCAGATGGAGCTGCTCCGGCGCGGCGCCGTGGACCTCGTGGACGAGGCCCAGCTCCGCGCCAAGCTGGAGCGCGCGCGCAAGACCGGCGTGCCGCTGACCGTGAAGACCGGTTTCGACCCGTCCTCCCCCGACCTCCATCTCGGCCACACGGTGCTGCTGCGCAAGATGCGGCACTTCCAGCAGCTCGGCCATCGCGTGATCTTCCTGATCGGCGGCTTCACCGCCCGCATCGGCGATCCCACCGGCAAGAAGGCCACCCGCCCCCAGCTCAACTCCGAGGAGGTGGCGGCCAACGCCCGCACCTACCAGCGGCAGGTCTTCCGCGTGCTGGACGAGGCGAAGACGGTGGTCGACGACAACGACCGCTGGCTGGGAGCGCTCGGCTCGCACGGCCTGATCCGCCTCGCCGGCCGCTACACCCTCGCCCGCATGATGGAGCGCGAGGACTTCAAGACCCGCTTCCAGGAAGGCCGGCCGATCCATCTCCACGAGCTCCTCTACCCGCTCGCGCAGGGTTACGACTCGGTCGTGCTCAAGGCCGACGTCGAGCTCGGCGGCCACGACCAGATCTTCAACCTGCTGGTCGGTCGCGACCTGATGAAGGAGGACGGCCTGGAGCCCCAGGTCGTGCTCACCGTGCCGCTGCTCGTGGGCCTCGACGGCCAGGAGAAGATGTCGAAGAGCCTGGGCAACGCCATCGCCGTCGAGGATCCCCCGCGGGAGATGTACGGCCGGACGATGTCGATCCCGGACGCGCTGATGTGGGACTGGCTCCTCCTGCTGACCGACCTCTCCGAGGCCGAGATCCGCGACCGGCGGGCCCGGTTCGAGGCGGGGACCCTCCACCCCAAGGCGGTCAAGCAGGAGCTCGCCCGCCGGCTGGTCGCCCAGTACCACGGCGAGGAGGCCGCGGTCCAGGCCGAGGCGGAGTTCGAGAACGTCTTCGCGGCCGGCGGCGTGCCGGACGACGTACCCGAAAAAGAGCTCGCCGGCGCCTTCACGCTCGCCAGGCTGCTGGTCGCGGCGGAGCTCGCGCCGAGCAACGGCGAGGCCCGCCGGCTGATCGAGCAGAAGGCCGTCTCGATCGACGGCGAGCGGGCCGAGGATCCCTCCCTGGAGCTGCCCCCCCGGGCGGAGCCCTACCTCTTCAAGGTCGGCAAGCGGCGCTTCGCGCGCGTCCGCCTCACAGCCGTCCATGAATTAAAAAAGTGGTGCGCCCGAGCCGAAGGCCTGAGCACACCCGAGGGGATTAAGTTCCCTTTTTTGTCTTTGTTGCTCTGATCATCGCCCCGTTGTAACGTTAATGTCAATAGTGGCACTACCCCTGTTGCTCTCCAGGGGGAGCCGTACTACGATTCATTTAGCTTATGAAGAAGGTTCAATCTCTTACCAACCCGCAGGGGGAGACCGTCGCCGAGCTGTCGTCCCACGACCGCATCCTGCAGGCGGGGCGCGCGCTGTTCTCGGAGGACGGCTACGAGAACACCACGACCTCGGCGATCGCCCGCCGGGCGGGGACGAGCGAGTCCCAGCTCATCAAGCACTTCAACAGCAAGGAAGGTCTGCTCGAGGGGATCTTCGACCAGGCCTGGCAGCGGATGGCCCAGGGGGTGCAGAGCGTCCAGCAGAAGGAGGCTCCGCCGCTGGACAGGCTGCGCGCCCTGACGGAGCTGATGATCGCCGCGCTGGAGAGCGACAAGCAGATGCGGACGCTGATGCTCCTCGAGGGGCGCCGCATCCGCAAGCATGGGCACATGGTGATGATGACCCGCGGCTTCCAGCAGGTGCTGGAGGTGCTCGACGGCATCCTGCGGGAGTTGCAGTACAGCGGGAAGCTGCGGCCGGACCTCCACCCGGAGGCCGTGCGGTCGGCCCTGATCGGCGCCTTCGAGGGGCTGCTGCGGGATCAGCTCCTGGCCCAGCGGGCGGACTTCCCGGCCCACTACGACGGGACCGAGCTGCGGGCCGCCTTCCGGGCGGTGCTCGAATGCTTCCTCGTTCGCCCCTGAGGGCGGATGCCGGTATCATCCTTCCATGCTTCCATTGCTGCTCGCCCTGCTCGTCGGAGCCCAGGCTCCGCCCGTCGTCGCCCCCTCGGCGCCCGCCGCCCCCATTCGCCAGTCGGTGGAGGCCTTCGGCAAGCCCGCGGAGATCGAGGTCCGCGGCCTGCCGGCGGAAGACGCCCGCGGAGCGCTCCAGAAGGCGTTCGCCGAGATCGCCGAGATCGAGCGCCTGACCTCCAGCGCCCTCGCGGCCCTGAACGCCACCGCCGGCAAGGGTCCGCGGACGATCGATCCCCGGCTCCTCGCGGTGCTCACCCGCGCCGGCGGCTTCTGCGTCTGGTCCGAAGGCGCGCACGGCCCTCTCGGGCGTGACCTCTACGCGCTGTGGGGCCTCCACGCTCCGGTCGAGGATCCCCCCTCGGCCGAGCAGGCGCAGCAGGCGCTGGGCCTCGCGGCCTGCGACCGGCTGACCCTCGGCTCGCCGCCGGGGAGCGTCACGCTGGCGGCGGGGAGCGGTCTCGATCTCTACGGATTCGCCGAGGGCGCCGCCGTGGACCGCGCCGTCGAGGTCCTGCGGCAGCAGAAAGTGGACAATGGGTTCGTCCGTATCGGCCCGGTCGAGCGGGGGTTCGGCCCCGGCCCCCTGGGGAAGGGGTGGCCGGTCGCCATGCCCAGGCTCCCCGGCCAGGAGGAGCACGCGGACCAGATCTACCTGCGCGACCGGGCGCTGGCGGCCGCCTCCCAGGCCGACCATCCGTTGCAGGGGGGGCCCTGGTCGTACCTCAACCAGCGGACGGGCCAGCCCACTCCAGGCGTGCTCGCCACGGTGGCGGTCGCGGAGCTGGCCATGGACGCCCAGGGCCTGGCGATCGCCATGCTGGTCATGGGCCCCCGCGAGGGGCAGCTCCGCATCGGGACGCTGCGCCCCCGCCCCGCGCTGCTCTGGTATCTCGGCACGGGCGCGGGCGATCCGCTGGTGGTCGACTACCGCTGGTCGGACGTCGTCCGCGTCCGGAAGTAGTCCGTCCCCTGGTGGACGAGGTAGCCGAGCAGCCAGAGGATCGAGGTGGCGAGGTGGATGCCCGCCCAGATCCGGCGCCAATCGCCGTCCACCGCGGTCTGGATCAGGTAGCCGGAGACGATCATCGGCGCCAGCAGGAGAGCCAGCGAGAGGCCGCTCCGCCGGCTTTCGGCGCCCCCCCGCCGCCACCCCGCCCAGACGTGCCGCCGCCAGATCAGGCCGGTGGCGAAGACCAGCAGCGGCGCGACCAGAATGTGGAGGTGCTGCGTCTGCGGCTGGAACGGATGGTTGACCACGGCATACGGATCGGCCGGCTTCGCCAGGTAGACCATCCAGGCGTAGACCACCCCCGTTCCCCCCACCAGGAGATTCGAGACGTGGAGCATCCACGCCTCGAACCGGCTCATGGCTTGCCCCCTCCGGCGAGGATCTGGCGCAGGGCGAGCACGCGGCGGACCGCGTCGGTGGTGGCGCGCGCCGTGAGCGTGGCCCCGGTCACCGGCCGGATGCCGCGCTTGAGCTGGAGCTCGGGATCGAGCGACCGGCCGCGGAACTGCTCGTACCAGGCGCCGCGCGGGAGGTACTCCTCGGGCTCGCGGAACGAGATCACCTCGATCCGCCCCACCTTCCCCTGGGGATCGACGACGATCATCAGCGTCTCCGGCAGGGTGCGGACGCGGTGGGTGTCGAACCAGGCCGTGCCGGCTGGCTGCCCCCCTCGGATCGCCGTGTAATAGACGGCGAGGGCGCCCGGCATCTCCGCGCCAGCGAGCTCGCGGGCGCGCTTCAACTGCTCCGGCGTGAGGAAGGCCGCGTGGCGGACGACCTCGCAGCCGGGGAAGGCGAGCTTCAGCGCCTCGTCGGTGGTGACGAAGACCCTGGCCGCCGCCGAGGAGGCGCCGGCCAGGAGCAGGGCGCAGACGAGAACGGCGGCTCTAGAAGACATACCCCAGCAGGACGGTGAACCGGTCGGCGCCGGTGCGGGCGCGGTTGTTGACATTCTGGTAGTCCGCCTTGACGACGACCTGCTCGATCGGTTTGTATTCGAGCCCCAGAGTCAGGCTCCGGATCTCGGTGTCCGGGTTGGCGCTGAACCCCGCGGGCACCGCGTCCTGGGTGTTCAGGGTCTCCCAACGCACGTAGGGGATCAGCGCCCGCTGGCCGCGGCCGGACAGCAGATCGTACCCGAGTTGGAGGTAGTACCCCTGGAGGCGCTCGCCGACCGATTCGTCCCCTTCGAGCCCGAGGGCGGCGTTCAGCGCGGCGACGTCGCTCAGCCGCCCCTGGGCGCCCAGGGCGCGGAACTCGAGCCCGCGCCACCGCCACTCCAGGTGCCCCTCGAAGATCCGCGTCGTGACGCCGAGATGCCGGCCGGCCGGGGTCTCCAGATCCTGCCCCGACTTGCCGGCATAGGCGGAGCCGCCGACCAGCAGGCCCGGCACGCCCGTGTAGTCGAGCCGGCCGACCCAGGCGAGGTCCCTGGCATTGGACTGGTTCCCCCCCTGCCGGCCGCCGCGCAGGCCGTCGTCGTTGAAACCGGCGGCATCCAGGCCGTTGACGACGTAGGTCCGGTAGGTGAACGGCCCGGCTTGGCCGAAGAGACCGAAGCCGGCCTCCCGCCAGGTGGTCGGCAGGATCCGCTGCTCGACGATCGGGCGGTCGGCGCCCAGGAGCACCGTCGGCTCGTGCAGCTCGTTGACGAAGCCGACCGGCAGCAGCACCAGACCGGCCCGCAGGTTCGCCTCGGGGCGCCAGAGGAAGTCGAGGTAGGCGAACTCGACCGAGACCTCGCCGCCGGCGTGCTCGTACTCGATCTCGCTGTTGAACAGGATGCGGTCGCTGAACTTGTAGCCGAAGTAGAAGACGGCGCGCCGCACGTCGACGTGGTCCCCGGGCTCGTTCTCCTCCTCTTCTTCCTCCTCCTCGCCCTTGCCGCTCAGGAGGGTGTGCTCCTCAGCCTCTCCGACGTCCTGAATGTGCTGGTAGACGAGCTCGCCGTAGCCGCCGATTGAGATCCCCCGCTCCGCGCGGTAGACCTTGGAGGCCGCGGGGCCGAGCCCGTAGTCGCTGCGGTCGGCCGCCACGGCGGCCTCGCCGATCTTCAGCTTCTCGATCTCCCCGGCCAGCACCTCCAGCCGCCGCTCGATCTCTTCGAGCCGGTCCGCGCCGGCACCCGGGGTGCCGCTCTTCGCCGCCGCGATCTCGGCCTTGAGCTGCTCGACCTCCTGCTCGAGCTGGCGCACCCTGTCTTCGGTCGAATGCCCGGTGGACTGTGCGAAAACAGCGGGCGCCAGAAGGAACGCCAGGAGGACGGCCGCCAGTAACGGGATCCTTGTCTGAAAACGCATGAATGGTCTCCCCTAAGTTCCGAACTCGATCTCGACTTCCGTATCCAACGATCTCAGCTTCCGCCGCAGCCCCGGGCTCGCCCGCGCCCGCAGGCGGCCTCCGTCCGGCTGGAGGACCAGCACCTCGACACCGGGGTGCGCCGCCGCCCAGGCCAGCGCCCGCTCCGGACCGAGGACATAAAGGCCGGTCGACAGGCAGTCCGCGCGCAAGGGATCGGCCGTCCAGACCGTCAGGCTGCCGAAGTCGGGAGCCGGCTCGCCGGTCCGCGGATCGAGGATGTGCCCGAGACGCTTGCCCGCCACCTCGATGCCGCGCTCGCCGTTGCCCGAGGTCGAGACCGAGCCGCCGTCGACGCTCAGCGCCAGCGCGGAGCGGTCCCGCCGGCGCGGGTCGGCGACCGGGATCTCCCAGGAGCCGAGAACCGCGACCTGGCCGCCGAGATCGAGCGCGGCGCGCGTGACGCCGGCAGCCGCCAGCGCGGCCATGGCGTCCGCCAGCCCCGCCCCCTTCCCCCAACCCCCCTCCTCCAGGATCAGATCCTTCTCGCGGACGGCGATCCCTTCCGGCTGCAGCCGGAGCCAGGCGATGCCGTCCACCGGCCGCCGCTCCGCCGGCTCCGGAAGCCGCCCGCCGGTGCGCAGCCCCCAGGCGCGCACCAGGGCGCCGACGCCGGGATCGAACGCGCCTTCCGTCTCCCGCCAGCAGCGCCATGCCGCCGCGAGGTCGCGGGCGAGGGCGGGGGAGAGCACCCTCGGCTCGCCCACCGGGGCCCGGTTCAGGCGGGCGAGCTCGGTATCGTCGCGCCAAGTGGAGAGCCGGGTCTCCGCCGTCTCCAGCGCCGCGACCGCCCGCTCGCTCGCGGCGAGCCCGGCGGCGCGGTCCGCAGCCTCGACTTCGATCTCCAGCGAGGTGCCCATCAGCATGACCCGGCGCTCGACCGTCTGAGCCCGCGGAGGGACGGCGGAGCAGGCGGCGAGAAGCAGGGCGGAGCCGGCGACGAGGAGCTTCACGCGTCCGCCTCGCCGGCGGCGGGACGGGGTGGGCAGTCAGGCCCGGGCGGGATCGGCCGCCCGTGCGGGCAGCGGGCGGGGTGGTCGAGGAAGGCGCAGACCTGGTCCTCGAACCCGGCGGCGACCGGCGCCTCCCGGCCGCACTCGCCGGTCAGGGCGCGGTCGAGGGTCCGCGCCAGCAGCACCTCGGCGAGCCGCGCCCGGCGGACGGCCGCCAGGGCCTGGGCGTGGCCGATCTCGGTGAAGGCGATCTTCCCCTCGGCGAAGGCGAGCAGGCCGTCGGCCATCAGCTCCGCGACGCCGCGGCGGGCGATCGAGACACCGGCCTGGTCCTCCTCGATCAGGTGCCAGAGCTCGGCGAGAACCCCCTGGAGCTCGACGTCCCCGGGCTGCTCCAGGCGGGCCAGCCGGCCGTGCTCGAGCCGGACCTCGCGGTTGGCGCGGGCGGCGATCGAGGCGTCGTGAGTGACCAGGATCAGCGTATGCCCGCGCTGGTGAAGATCGGCGAGGAGCGACATCACGATCGCCTCGTTGACCGCGTCGAGGTTGCCGGTGGGCTCGTCGGCGAGGATCAGCGGCGGCTGGTTGATCAGCGCCCGGGCGATGCAGACCCGCTGCTGCTCGCCGCCCGAGAGCTGGCTCGGCAGATGCTCCAGGCGCTCGCCGAGACCCACCCGGCGCAGCGCCTCCTCGGCCTCGCCGCGGTCGGTCATGCTGTGGACGTACTGCGCCAGCATCACGTTCTCGAGCGAGGTGAGATAGGGGATCAGGTGGAACTGCTGGAAGACCAGACCGACCGTCTGCTGCCGGTAGCGCGCCAGCTCGCGGGCGTTCAGCCCGGCGAGGTCGACGCCGCCGACGCGCACGGTGCCGGCGGTCGGACGGTCGAGGCCGGAGAGGATGTTGAGCAGGGTCGTCTTGCCCGATCCGGAGGGACCGGTGACCGCCACCCACTCCCCCTCGTCGATCCCGAGCGTCAGCTCGTCGAGGGCGCGCAGCGAGCCAAAACGGCGGCTCAGGGCCTCGGCTTCGACCAGGGTGGGCATGGAGGGTTCTTCTCTATTCGCCACGGAGGACGCGGGCGGGATCGAGCCGCTCGACCCGCCGCAGCGCCACCATCATCGAGGAGCCGACCACCAGCACCGCCACCAGCGCGGCGGCGGCGAAGCCCCCCCAGGTCATCGAGATCCCGCCCCCCGTCCCCAGCAGACGTTGCGCCAGCCCGCCCGCCGCCAGCTCGCCCAGGATCTCCCCCACCGCTCCGGCCAGCACCGCCGCCGCCAGCAGCTCGGCGGCGAGGAAGCCGCCGACCCGCCGGCTGGTATAGCCGAGGGCCAGGAGGAGACCGATCTCGGTCCGCCGCTCGCCCACCAGCGCGGTGGTGGCGGCGCCCACCGACAGGAGCGCCAGGAGGAAGGAGACGGCGCTCACCGCCACCAGGACCAGAGTGAGCCGCCGGGTCAGACGGGCGTCCGACTGGCTGACCCGCCGTAGCGGCACCGCCTCCACCCCTTCGACCCGCGATTCGATGGCCCGCGAAATCTCTTCCAGCCGGCGGGGATCGGCGCGCACCTCGACGCGGTCGAGGCCCGCCGAGGTCGCCGCCACGGTGGCGCCGGTCGCCGAGCCGACCCCGGGGATCTCCCGCAGCCGCGCGATGATGCTCACCGGCAGGAGCGCCGGGCCGCCCACCTGCGGGCGCACGGTCAGGTTCGGGCCGAAGGCGGCCAGGCTGTCGCCCAGCCGCTGCTCGGCGCGGCTCGAGAAGCCCGCCAGGGTGGCGACGGTCGCCGCGGCCACCGTCACCGCGGCGAGGATCAGCGCGAGTTGCCGGAAGCGGCGGCGCAGGCTGGCGAGCACCAGGCGGAGGAGCATCAGGCGGTCGCCCTCTTGAGGATGTCGGCCGGATAGCGCTCCAGGGCGCGCGCCACCGGCGCGGCGCTGGCGGCGACCGCGACCGCGAGGCCGAGCAGGGCCGCGAACGGCAGCAGGATGGGCATCCAGGGGACCGTCACCCCCAGCGCGCCGCTGCCCAGGAGCCGGCCGGCCACCAGGCCCATCCCACCTCCCGCCAGGCCGCCGAAGAGGCCCAGCAGCGCCGCCTCGGTGAGGAAGAAGAGCACCACCCGGCCGCGCGGAGCGCCGATCGCCACCAGCAGGCCGGCCTCCAGCCGCCGCTCCATCACGGTCGCGGTCATCGCCGCGGTGACGCCGACGGCCGCCCCGGCGAGGGCCACCGCGGCGAGGGCGGTCAGCACCCAGCGCAGGCGCCCCAGCACGTCCGCCGTGGCCTGGGTGACGCCGTAGTTCACGCTCGTCCTCGCCCCCGGCAGGGCCTCGTCGAGCTGCAGGGCGATCGAGGAGGGGTAGGCCGTGCAGTACCAGGTCTCGTATTCCTTGGGGTTGCGCGCCGGATCGGGGTGCGAGTTGCGGACCTCGGGCACGGTCATGGCGAAGATCTCGGCGCGGGTGTAGCGGCCGGAGAGCCCCGAGAGCCGCTCGACCGTCGCCAGCGGCGCGAACGCCTGGTCGTCCTCCTCGCCGCCGCTGGTGACGATCCCGACCACCCGGAAATCCTGGCTCCGGTCGCCCAGGCTCGCCCGCAGATCGCTCCCCGGCCGCAGGGCCAGCCGTGCCCCAAGCCGGCGGCCGAGCGCCACTTCCGCTGCTCCTTCGGCCGGCCAGCGCCCCTCGACGGCCAGCGTCGGCCGGGTCCGCGGCAGGCCGGTCCGGAACCCCGGCTCCAGGGGGTGATCGAACCAGGTGCCGACGAGCGGCGCCACGACATCGCCCGGTCCATTCGCACCCGCAGATCGAGGGTCGGCGCCACCGCGGCGATGTTGTTGCGCCAGAAGATCCGCCGCACCTTGACGAGATCGGCGACCGGCAGGGTCTCCCCCTCGCGCGCCGGCGCCGTCACCAGGTTGGCCCCGTAGGAGCCCATCTCGGCCGCCAGCCGGTCGCCCGAGGAGAGGACGACCTCGCCGAGGGCGGTCGCGCCCAGGGTGCCGAGCGCCACGGCGCTCACCGCCAGCAGCTTGCGGCGGGTACCCCGGCGCAGCGATTCGATGAGCAGGCGGGCGTACATCGATTCCGTTTCCCTCAGCCGGCGTGCCCGGCGTGGGTCCCCGGCCCGGAGGTGAAGAAGTGGGCGCCGGCGGCCAGATCCGACATGGCGAGGACGAGATCGCTCCCCTCGACGCTGGACGGCAGGGGGACCGGATTGCAGCCGCCGGTCTGGCCGATGCTCGGCGGATAGATCACCGAGCCGCAGTGCAGGCAGGTGATGTTGGGGCCGTCCTGGTAGTAGCCGCGCGGCCCGCAGAGCAGGCAGGCGTCGAAGGCGGTGGCGATCCGCCCCTTCTTCTCGACCGGCTCGATCGGCACGGCGATGAAGCGCACCGGCTGGCCGCCCACCGTCACCTGGAAGCGCTGGAGAGCGGTCCCCTGGAAGGTCGAGAGGGGGATGCGCACCTTGCCGTCCGCACCCGGCTCGACCGCCGTCGCCGCCGACAGCGCGGCCGGCGGCTGGGAGTAGACGAACCCCAGGCCGAGGGCGGCCAGGATGATCAGGCCGAGCGTGGCCCCGAGCACGCGGGCGCGCGACTGCCGGCGGCTCCCCGCCCGCTCCAGGCGGGCCGCCGCGCCCTCGGCCGGCGCCGCCTCGCGGCTCCGGCCCGGAATCAGCAGCATCAGCAGCGGCAGGGCGAGCACCGCCGCCACGAAGAAGAACTCGTTCTTGACCAGCGGGCCGATGGTCGCCATCGTGGTCTCGTTGGCGGGCGCCCAGCCGGCCTCCGACAGCTCGTGGTACCCGTTGAACAGGAGCTGGAGGACGAAGATGCCGAGCGCGATGCCGGAGATCTTGAAGAAGCGCCCGAGGTCGATCCGCAGGCTCCCGCGCACGAACAGCACGCCGAAGGCGACCGCGACCGCGAGGCCGATGAGCACGCCGAGCGCCGCCATCAGGCCGCTGGTGGTGAGCGACAGCGCGGAGAGGAAGAGCACCGTCTCGATCCCCTCGCGGAAGACCATCAGGAAGGTGAAGAGGAACAGGCCCGCCGCCACCGACCCCGCCCGCTCGCGGTTGAGGATGCGGGAGAGCGACCCCTTCATCTCGCCCGACAGCGCGTGGGAGTGGCGCCACATCCAGATCATCATCGAGCCGACGATCACCGCCGAGCCGAGATAGAGGATCCCCTCGAAGACCTCCTCGTTGACCGCCCAGCGGTAGAGCAGGAAGGCGCCCGCGAGGCTCGCCGCCGTCGCCGCCGCGATCCCCGACCAGACGGCGCTCAGGTAGCGCTCGTACCCCTCCCGGCGCAGGAAGGCGACGATGATCCCCACCACCAGCACCGCCTCGACCCCCTCGCGCAACGTGACGATCAGCGCTTCAAACATGGACCAGCCTCCCCGCCGTGGATGGCGCCGCGGCCAGGCCGGCCTGCGGGGCCGCCTCCGCGCAGCGATTGCAGAGCCCGGCGATCTGCAGCGTGTGACGCGTCGGCACGAAGCCGTGCGCCCGGCAGATCTCCGCCTGCAGCGCCGTGATCCCCGGACTGACGAACTCGACCACCCGGCCGCAGCCGGTGCAGACCAGATGATCGTGCTGCTGCCCGGCGTGCATGTGCTCGTAGAGGAAGCCGCGGCTCCCCAGCCGCTGCTTGCGCGCCAGGCCGCTCTCCACCAGCAGGTCGAGGTTGCGGTAGACCGTGGCGCGCGAGATCTTGAGGCCGCGCGCCTTCATCGCCACCAGCAGCTCCTCGGCGTCGATGTGGCCGTGCTGCGAGAAGATCTCGTCGAACAGCGCCAGCCGCTCGCCGGTCACGCGCTGGCCCCGGCCGCGCAGGAACCGCAGGAAGTGCTCTTTCTCCCGAGTGTTCGCCATCGTCGTTCTGATCCGCTCCCATTTATTGAGAGTTGGTCTCAATAGCCGGATTTATTCTGGACCGCAGCAGTCCTGTTTGTCAACTCAAGCGGGATACCCGGGGTGTTATGCTGCCGGCGATGGAAGGCCGTCCTCCTCTCCCGCCCCTGCCGCTCGGCGCCCGCGTCGGCATCTTCATCCTGGGATGGCTGCTGATCCTGATCGGGGTGGCCGGCCTGGTCCTGCCGGGCATCCAGGGGGTCGCCACGATCCTCATCGGGGCCGCCCTGCTGTCGCTGGACAACGAGCTGGTCTACCGCGGCCTGCGCCGGCTGCTCGCCCGCTGGCCCAGGATCTGGGACCGCCTCGAGCACTTCCGCGAGAAGACGCACGAGCGGGTCCACCGCATGTTCCACCGCGCGGATCGATTGATTCCAATCAATAAAAACGGCCGGCGTCGCCGCCGGCCGTCCACATCCCCAGAGAAGCTTCCCGGTTCTACCGCTGGTCGAGCGGCACGTACGGCCGCTGGGTGGCGCCGGTGTAGATCTGGCGCGGGCGGTCGATGCGGCTCTTGGGATCGTCCAGCATCTCCTTCCAGTGCGCGATCCAGCCCGGCATGCGGCCGAGGGCGAACATCACCGTGAACATGTTGGTGGGGATGCCCATCGCGCGGTAGATGATGCCGCTGTAGAAGTCGACGTTCGGGTAGAGCTTGCGCTAGACGAAGTACTCGTCGTTGAGGGCGACCTCCTCGAGCGCCTTGGCGATCTCCAGCAGCGGGTCGTTGACGCCCAGCTCGGCGAGCACGTCGTCGGCCATCCGCTTGAGGATGCGGGCCCGCGGATCGAAGTTCTTGTAGACGCGGTGGCCGAAGCCCATGAGCCGGAAGCCCGAGTTCTTGTCCTTGGCCATGTCGACGTACTTCTTGTAGTTGCCGCCGTCGTCGCGGATGCCCTCCAGCATCTCGATGACCGCCTGGTTGGCGCCGCCGTGGAGCGGCCCCCAGAGCGCGCAGATGCCCGCCGAGATCGAGGCGAACAGGTTCGCCTGGCTGCTCCCCACCATGCGCACCGTCGAGGTGCTGCAGTTCTGCTCGTGGTCGGCGTGGAGGATCAGCAGCAGGTTGAGCGCGCGGTCGAGCACCGGCCGCACGTTGTACGGCTCGGCCGGCACGGCGAACATCATGTGAGGAAGTTCGCGAGCCGTAGGCGAGGTCGTTGCGCGGGTACATGAACGGCTGGCCGATGCTCTTCTTGTAGGAGAACGCCGCGATGGTCGGCGCCTTGGCGAGCAGCCGCGCGATGTTCAGGTCGAGGTCGCACGCTCTTGGTGCCGTCGGGATAGTAGGCCGACAGCGAGGCGACCATCGACGACAGCATGGCCATCGGATGGGCGCTCGAGGGGAAGCCCTCGAAGAACTTCTTCATGTCCTCGTGGAGCAGGGTGTGGTAGGTCAGCCGGTCCTCGAACTCCTTGAACTCGGCCTGGCTGGGCAGGCGGCCGTAGATCAGGAGGTAGCAGATCTCGGTGAACTGCGCGTTGCCGGCGATCTCCTCGATCGGGTAGCCGCGGTAGCGCAGGATGCCCGCCTCGCCGTCGATGAACGTGATCGCGCTCTCGCAGGCCCCGGTGTTCCCGTAGCCGGGATCGAGCGTGATCGCTCCGCTCTGGGCGCGGAGCTGCTGGATATCGATACCGACCTCGCCTTCGGAGCCGACGGTCACCGGCAGCTCGTACTCCTTGCCGTCCAGAGCGAGCTTGGCGGGCCCCGGCGCCGCCGACGTGACGGGCTCTTCGACCAGATCCTTCGTTTGCTGAGACATCCCCGAGATCTCCCCTCGACGTCACCGGCGCTCCGGAAATGCGGAGCACCGGTTCGGATTCTATCCCCCGGCTTCGCGCGGGTGCAAGGAAATGGGCATCTGGGCTCCGCAGCCGGCTACAGCTCGCGCAGCGCCGTCGCCACCGGCAGGCGCGCCGCGCGGATCGCCGGGAACAATCCGCCGACCAGCCCCATCAGCAGGGCGTAGACGATCCCCTGGACGAGCAGCCGCGGCGTCACCGCGAAGGAGAAGGCCACCTGGCTGAAGCTCGACCAGTTCATCGTCGCCGCCTGGTAGCCGTTGAAGGCGAAGTAGGCGACCGCCGCGCCGGCGGCGCCGCCGATCAGGGAGAGCGCCAGCGACTCCGCGAGCACCGAGACGACCACCGGCCCGCTCTGGAAGCCCAGCGCCCGCAGCGTCGCGATCTCCCGCTTCCGCGAGGAGACGGCGGTGTACATCGTGTTGAGCGCCCCGAACACGGCGCCGACCCCCATCAGGATGGCGATGATGGTGCCGAGGCCGGTGATGATGGCGTAGAGGGTCCGCGACTGCTCGGCGTAGTAGTCGGACTGGCGGAGGACCTTGACGTCCAGGCGCGGATCGGTGGTCAGCGCGTCCTTGAAACGGTCGAACGCCGCGGCCGACTCGAGCCTCGCGTAGACCGCCTGGAAGTTGTTCCCCCGCCGGTAGGCCGGCTGGAGGACGCCGACGTCGCACCAGATCTCCGACTCGGAGATGCCGCCGTCGGCGGCGAAGATGCCGACCACGGTCCACTCGTTCTCCCCCCAGCGGAGATGGCTGCCGAGGTCGAGCCCGGCGAACTCGGCCGCCGCCGCCCGCCCCACGATCACCTCGTTGCGCCCCGGCTCGAAGCGGCGCCCCTGGACGATCTTGACCTGATCGCGGACGCCGAACCCCGCCGGCTGCACGCCGCGCAACGGAACGTTGGCGTCCGTCCCGGTCGAGCGCTTCGGCACGTCGACGACGACGTAGAGCTCGGAGGAGGCGACCGGCCCCTCCGCGCCGCGCCGCACGCCGGGCGCCTCGGAGACGATCCGCGCGGCGTCCCGCGAGATGCCGCTCATCATCTCGGTGTCGCTGCCGCTGCGCAGGATGATCGCGGTGTCCGGCGAGGCGCCGGTGGTCATCGTCTTGCGGAACCCCTCGGCGATCGACAGCACCGCCACGAACACCGCCACCACCCCCGCGACGCCGAAGATCGCCGCCAGCGAGGCGCCGCGGCGCTGCCCGATCGTGCGCAGGTTGAGCCAGGTCACGGCCGCCACCTGAGAAAGCCAGTTGAACATGGTCACACCCTCCGCAACGCGTCGACGATGCGCAGCCGCATCGCCTGGACCGCCGGCGGCGTGCCGGTGACGAGGCCGAGCAGGACGGCCAGGACGGCGCCCAGCGCGATGTCCGGCCCGGGGAAGTAGAAGACGGGGAGCTGGCCGTGCGTCGGATCGCCGAGGGCGGTGATCAGCCCCCAGCCGAGGGCGATCCCCAGCCCGCCGCCGAGCACCGCCAGCACGCACGACTCGGCGAGCACCAGCCCGAGCACCTGGCCGTGGGAGAAGCCGAGGGTCTTCAGGACCGCCAGCTCGTTGGTGCGCTCGCGCACCGACTGCGCCATGGTGTTGCCGGCCACCAGCAGGATGGTGAAGAAGACCGCCGCCAGAATGGCGGTGATGATCTTGCCGATGCTGCCGACCTGGTTGGCGAACGACTGGGCGAGCGCCTTCTCGGTCTGCGTCTTGGTCTCCGCCGGCGAGTTGGCGAACAGGGCGTCGACCTGCCGGGCGACGTCGCCGGACCGCGACGGGTCGGCGATGCGGATGGCGTACCACCCCACCCGCCCGAGGTTCCCCCCCATCCCCTCGTCCAGATAGTCGTACCGGAAGTAGAAGCCCGAGGTGTCGGTCCCCTTCTGGGCGCCGTCGTAGATGCCCACGAGGTTGAACGTCCACAGGCTCGAGCCGTCCGGGTGGCGGTAGATCGTCCCCTGGATCGGGATCTTGTCCCCCACCTTCCAGCCGAACCGGTCGGCGGTCACCCGGCCGACGATCGCCCCCGCCCGGTCCGCGAGCCAGGCCTTCTTCTCCTCCGGCTTCAGGAGGTACTCCGGGTAGAGGTCGAGGAAGGTGCCGGGGTCGACCGACATCTGGCCGAAGAAGTTCTTCGGGTCCTGGTAGATCCCCCCGAACCAGTTCATGAACGAGACCGTCTTGACCCCGGGCACCTGGGCGATGCGGTCCCGGTAGGAGAAGGGGAGCGGCTGGATGATCGACACCTTGTGGGTGACCATCATCCGGTCGGCGCCGCTCACCTCGACCCCGGCGCTGAACGCCGTCCGGATCGCCGCCAGGTAGCCGAACAGGATGAAGGCGAAGACGATCGACAGCAGCGTGAACGCCGTCCGCAGCTTCTTGCGCTTCAGGTTGCTCCAGACCAGCGGCAGGAACTTCATGCCGCCGCCTCCAGGACCAGGTTCCCCTTGTCCAGATGCAGGGTGCGGCGGGCGCGGGCCGCGGCGTGGGGGTCGTGGGTGACCATGATGATCGTCTTGCCGTGCTCGCGGTTGAGCGCCTGGAGGAGGTCGAGGATCTCGTCGCCCGACTTGCGGTCGAGGTCGCCCGTCGGCTCGTCGCAGAGCAGCAGCGTCGGATCGGTGACGATCGCCCGCGCGATGCCCACCCGCTGCTCCTGGCCGCCGGAGAGCTGCCGCGGATAGTGCCGGGCGCGGTCGGCGAGGCCGACCACCCCGAGGGCGGTGGCGACGTGCTGCCGGCGCTGCGCCGCCGAGAGACGGGTGAGCAGCAGCGGCAGCTCGACGTTGCGCTCGGCGGTGAGCACCGGCAGCAGGTTGTAGAACTGGAAGACGAAGCCGACGTGGCGCGCCCGCCACTTGGCGAGCTGGCCGTCGGAGAGGCGATGGATCGGCTCCCCCGCCACCTCGACGGCGCCGGAGGAGGGGCGGTCGAGCCCGCCGATCAGGTTGAGCAGCGTCGTCTTCCCCGAGCCCGAGGGGCCCATCAAGGCCAGGAAGTCCCCCGGCGGCACCTCGAGGTTGATCCCGTTCAGGATCTCGATCTGCTCGTTGCCCCGGCGGTAGACCTTGTGCACGTCCTGGATGCGGACCAGCGCGCTATCGTTCATAGTTTCTCTCTCCTCAGTTCTTGATCGCGATGGCAGCCCCGTCCTTGAGGTCCGCCGGCCCCTCGACCACCACCCGCTCGCCCGCGGCGAGGCCGGAGGTCACCACCGCCTCGTCGCCGGTGCCGGCGGCGACGCCGATCGCCCGGCGCTCGGCGCGGCTTCCCTGGATCACGAAGACGACGTCGCGGTCGCCGTCCTTGCGCAGGGCGGCGCGGGGGATCACCACCAGCGGCTTCCCCGCCACGGCGCCCGCGTCCTTCTTCTCCTCGCCCAGGAAGGCGACCTTGACCCCCATGTCGGGGAGGATGCGCGGATCGAGCTGCTCGAACCCCAGCCGCACCCGCACCGTCGCCTTCTGCCGGTCGGCCGTGGGCACCGGCATGATCACCCGCGCCGGGATCTGCCATTCGGGATAGGCGTCGAGCGTCGCGACCGCCTTCTGCCCCGGCGCCACCCGGTGGATGTAGCTCTCGTTGACGTCGACCTCGATCTCGAGCGATTTCATGTCGACCAGCGTGCAGATGCCGGTGCGGGTGAAGCCGCCGCCGGCCGAGACCGGGGAGATCATCTCGCCGGGCTGGGCGTCCTTGCTGACCGCGACCCCCGCGAACGGGGCGCGGATCACGGTGTCGTCGAGGTCCTGGCGGCGCAGGGCGAGCTGGCGCTCGGAGACCAGGGTGTCCTGGCGCGCGAGGTCGAGCCGCGCCGCCAGCGCGTCGACGTCGGCGTCCGCCGACTCGGCGTCGGCCTGGGTCGAGATCCCCTGCTCGCGCAGGCGCCGCATCCGCGCCTGGCTGAGCTTCGCCTGCCTCAGCCGCACCTCGGTCTCGGCGAGCGAGCGCCGCTGCGAGGCGAGCTGCGACTCGGCGAGCGCGAGCTGCTTGCGCAGGGTGGCGTCGTCGAGATGGGCGAGCACCTGCCCCTCCCGGATCTCCATCCCCTCCTCGACGAGGACGTCCACCACCTTGCCGGTGATCTTCGAGGAGACGGTCGCCTGCCGGCGGGCGGTGACGTAGCCGGAGGCGTTGAGCACCGCCCCGGCCGCGGCGGAGCCCCCGGCGCGCGCCTCGGCCGCCGCCGCCCGCACCTCGACGGCGCGCGGCCGGGCGAGCCACCCCCAGGCCGCCAGGGCGAGCACGGCGATCACCACCAGGGCGATCCACAGCCGCCCCCGGCCCCTCTCCTCCCCGATCGCCGACCGGTCGATGCGCAGTCCCTCCAGCGAGGGCTTCTCCGAAGCCATGCCTTCTCCTCTCGTCTCTCTCTGTGTCGATTGCCCGCGGAACGTTTCCCGGAGACCCGGATGTCTGGAGGTAGATTCTATCCGATCGGCGTCAGCGCTCGTAGGCGGCGCAGGAGGTGTCGGTCTCCCAGACCTCGACCCGGGTCACCCGCACCCGCTCCTGCCCGGCGAGCCGCCGCTCGATCTCCTCGAAGACGTACTGGGAGATCAGCTCCGCCGTGGTGTTGCGCTCGTCGAACGGCGGGATGTCGTTGATCACCCGGTGGTCGAAGGGGCCGACGATCTCCTCCATCATCGCCTTGAGGTCGGCGAAGTCGAGCACCATCCCCAGCGCGTCCAGCCGCCCGGCCTGGAGGTGCACCCGCACCCGGTAGTTGTGCCCGTGCAGGTTCTGGCAGCCGCGGGTGTGCCCGCGGATGGCGTGCGCGGCGGAGAAGCTGAAGTCCTTGAAGATCGTATGCATGGCCCGCCCCCATCGTGTCGCCGGGGGCGGCGGGAGTCAAGAGGGCATGGAGTCAGGCACGGCATGCCGCTTGCTTTTCAGGAGCCCAAAAGCGCTCCCCCGGGCCGCTTCCGCCGCCCGCCGCTCCCCAGGGAGGACGGCGGCGACTCCCGGCGAGGACATTTCGAAACCTTTTCCGCGCACGGTCCGCGTCCGCGGCGTGCCTTCCTGTCCGCAAGAATCGATCACTCGGATTCCGGCCCGCGGGCCGCGCGTCCAATCTTTCGAATCCGCCGGCCCGGAAGTCCAATTTTATGATCGGCACGGGATGAACGGCGGCAGGACCGTGACGAATCGTCCGTGGCGCGGGCCGAGCTGCGTCATGCCCGCGTGAATCGGCCGCGCGACGAGGCTTTGATCATCCGGTGAATTGGATTCGATCACCACGATCCGCCTTCCCGATCGCGTCGCAAAAAACCGATTTTCTTCAACCATATCAATCATTTATCAGCCCGGCCCGGCTCCGGCGCCGGGAGCGGCACAGCGCTTGCTCTCTGGAGGCTCGCGAAGGTTGATCGAATCGGAAGGAGGTGAGGCCGCGGGCTGACAGGGAGAAGGTTGTATCTCAACCATCCATAACCTCAACGAGTCTCGACAAGGAGGTTTGATCTCATGATTTTGCATTCGTTTTCAAAGCGCGCGCTTTCCCTTGCCGTCCTGCTGCTGAGCCTGGCGATGCCCACGCTGGCCCAGGTGCAGAGCGGCAACGTCTACGGCACCGTCGTGAGCGACAGCGACAAGTCGCCGCTGCCCGGCGTCACCGTCACCCTGCTCGGCGCCGGCGCGCCGCAGGTGCAGGCGACCGACGCTCAAGGCAAGTTCCGCTTCCTCGGCCTGTCGCCGGGGAGCTACGCCGTCAAGGCGGAGATCGAAGGCTTCGCGCCGATCGAGAAGACCGGCGTCTCCGTCAACATCGGCCGCAACACCAACGTCGAGATCCTGCAGCCGTCGGTCATCAGGGCGACACCGTCAACGTGATCGGCGACCGCTCGCCGCTGCTCGATCCCCGCAAGCAGGGGCAGGCCCAGATCGTGACCCTGGCGGACCTCGAGAAGACCCCGACGGCCCGCGATCCCTGGGCGGTGCTGGCAGTCCGCGCCCGGCGTGGTGACCGACCGCATCAACGTCGGCGGCAACGAGAGCGGCCAGCAGTCGCTGTTCATGGGCCCCGGCTCGACCTGCGACCAGTCGGTCCTGGTCGGTGGACGGCATGGTGATCACCGACATGTCCGCCCTCGGCTCCTCGCCGACCTATTACGATTTCGACTCCTTCGAGGAGATGCAGGTGTCGACCGGCGGCACCGACGCCGCGACCGCCACCGGCGGCGTGGTGCTCAACATGGTGACCAAGCGGGGCACCAACGAGTGGCGCGGCTCCGGCCGCTATTACGTCGACGACAAGAGCACGCAGGGGGACCTCAACATCGACCGCGGCGACCTCGGCCAGGCCGGCCCCTGGAACGGCGACCACGCCCAGACCGCCTTCAAGCAGGGGAACCGGATCGACAAGAACGAGGAGCTCGGCGCCGAGCTCGGCGGCCCGATCGTCAAGGACCGCCTCTGGGCCTGGGGCGCCTACTCCCGGCAGCAGATCGATCTGTTCACGATCAACGACTTCAGCGACAAGACCACTCTCAAGAACTGGAACGGCAAGCTCAACGCCCAGATCACGCCGTCCAACTCGGCCACGGCGTTCGCCTTCAACGGCGACAAGATCAAGACTCGGCCGCAACGCCGGCCCGCTGCGCCCCCAGGAGACGACCTGGGACCAGTCCGCCTTCGGCCCCGGGCCGACCGGCTACAAGGCCGAGGACACCCAGATCCTCGGCACCGATTTCTACCTGACCGGCATGTATTCGGTCGTCAACGGCGGCTTCCAGCTCGCCCCCGAAGGGGGTTCGGCCCTGGCCTACCGCGATCCCAGCCTGAAATGGCACAACAGCTTCCTCCTCAACCAGATCGAGCGGCCGCAGAAGCAGGGCAAGCTCGACGCCGCCAACTTCTTCAAGACCGGCGGCTTCTCCAACGAGCTGAAGTACGGGGCCGGCTACCGCACCGCCGAGCAGTCGTCGCTCTTCAGCTGGCCGGGCGGCGGCATCGATCTCGCGGCTTCGGCAGACACCCATTTCCTGTTCCTCGTCCGCGACGCGCAACTCCAAGGTCAAGACCGACTACGGCAGCGCCTACCTCCAGGACACGCTCTCGCCGCGGCAACCTCACGGCCAACGTCGGCCTGCGCTACGACCGCCAGGGGGGCAAGAACCTCGCCTCCACGGCGGCGGCCAACTCCGTGTTCCCGGATCTCCTGCCCGAGGTCCATTACGCGGGCCAGGACGCCGGCTTCACCTGGACCTCGCTCACTCCCGCGCCTGGGACTGACCTACGCCCTCGGCGCGCAGAACGCAAGACCCTGCTGCGCGCGAGCTACTCGCGCTTCGCCGACCAGCTCGGCACCGGCACCGCGGGCTTCCTCAACCCGCTCGCGGGCGCCGCCTACCGGTACTTCCTGACCTCCAACAACGGCGATCCCAGCCTGGACCCCGGCGACCTCGGCCCGGAGATCGCTGCCGCCGAGCGGCAACGTCAACCCCATCACCCTCCAGCCGCTGCAGTCCAACGCGGTGACCCGCAACCTCAACGCGCCGATCACCGACGAGGTGCTGCTCGGCGTCGAGCACGCCCTGCTGTCCGATTTCGTGGTCGGCCTGAGCCTCACCTACCGCAAGACCCACGACATCCTCGAGGCCCAGCGGCTCGTCTTCGACACCGACGATCCCTATGACGCGGCCTTCCTCGGCTCGGTCGGCCGGCGGAGCGGCCCAGCGACTACGTCGAGGCCGACCCGGTCAGCGTCACCGCGCCGGACGGCCACACCTACACCGTCCATTACTGGGAGCTGCGGCCGGGGGTGACCACCCGCAACGGCTTCCTGCTCGACCAACGGCGACCGCGAGCAGGAGTTCAAGGGCGCCGTCGCTCACCTTCGACAAGCGGCTCTCCAACCGCTGGATGCTGCGCGGCAACGTCTCCTGGCAGGACTGGAAGTGGCGGATCCCCGCCAGCGAGAATCCAGGACCCGACCGACACCACCGTGGGTGGAGTCGTCGACGGCACCGAGGTCCTGCAGGCCTCCGGCACCGCTTCCGGCCCCAAGGGGAACGTGTTCATCAACAGCAAGTGGTCCTACAGCCTGAACGGCATGTATCAGATCGCGCCCGAGCGCCCCTGGGCCTTCAACCTCGCCGCCAACCTGACCGGCCGCCAGGGTTACCCGCTCCGCTACGCCACGCGGATCACCCGCGAGACGATCGCCGACGGCGGCGTCGGCATCGACGTCCCGGTCGATTCCTCGCCGGACGCCTTCCGCTATCCGGACACCCACGTGCTGAACCTGCGGGCCGAGAAGGAGTTCAGCTTCCGCGACGTCGGCCTGACCCTGGGCGTCGACGTCTTCAACGCCCTCAACGAGTCGTACGTCCTGCAGCGGCAGGGCCTGCTCGGTCGCAGCAACTCCGGGCACGTGCTCGAGGTGCTGAGCCCCCGCGTCTTCCGTCTCGGCGCGCGGATCAGCCTCCGTTAAGTCGTTCGGACAATATCTCGATGCCTCCTCCGATACGCCGCCGGGCCTCGCCCCGGCGGCCCTTTTTGTGAAGGTTTTCCGAAGCGAGGGCGAGAGGAATGAATCTGATGAACTTTCGTAGCGCGAACCTCGAAGACGATTTCCGGGAGCGTCGCCTGGCCGAGTTGCTCGCCGCGGCGGCCACGCTCCAGCGCCAGCTCGCCGCCCTCCTCGGGCCCGCCGGCGCCCGAACGCCCCGCCTTTCACCGGCTCGCCGTGCGCAACAACGGCCAGGTCCTCTTCCTCTCCTTCGAGGAGATCGAATGGATCGAGGCCGCCGGCAACTACGTCCGCCTGAACGCCGGCGGCGAATCCCACCTGCTGCGCGAGACGATGTCCGGAGTGGAGGCGAAGCTGCCGCGCGAGCGCTTCCTGCGCATCCACCGCTCGGCCCTGGTCAACCTCGAAGCCGTGCGCGAGCTGGTGCCCAGCCCTCACGGCGATTTCGTGGTGGCCCTCAAGAGCGGCAAGCGGCTGCCTCTGAGCCGGGCGTGCCGGGACCGGTTGGAGGAGGCGTTGCTGGGGTGAGTCCTCACCCCGAGACAGCAACCTTACGGTAAAGAAATGAACGTAGGGGGTTGCCTCGTAACGCCGCTAAGGGGCATCCTTTTCTTTTTCTTTTCGTAGGGGAGGGGCTTGTCCCCTCCCTCGCCCCGAAGGGGCGGTCCTTAACAGTCCAGGTTTTCAATCCGGCCAATCTGTACTGAAGCGCTGGGGCTGTTCAAAAGCCGCCCTTTCAGGGCGCGGGAGGGGACAAGCCCCTCCCCTACGAAAAACAACGAAAAGAAAACGCCCTTGTCCTGAGACAGCGAGGTCGTCCCCGTCCGATCACCACGTCCCCACGTCCCATTCCAAAGATCCGCACAACGGATACCCCCGAAAGTCCTCCACCAATCCTTTCCGTACGGGATTGAGGAGGATGTACAGCGCAGCCGCCCGAAGATCGTCCTCCTGGCGAAGAGCATGGTCGAAGAAGCTTCGCTGCCAGAAAGGGCTCTTGTTCCCTCTGCCACGCCGCTCCTGATAGCAGAGAGATTTCCAACGCCCGATGAAATCCGGCAATGTCGTCTCCTTGGTGACGCCGACCAGTAGGTGAACGTGATCCGGCATCAAGCAGTAGGCATAAACCGGATTCCCTGTCTCCGACCGTAATTCCTTGAGGATTTGGATGCAGTGGATCCCGAAGCTCTGATCTTCAAACACCGGCTCTCTCGATAGCGTTCCTATCGTCACGGAGAAAACCTGGCCTTCCGTGCGGTACACCTCTGCATCGAGGCGAATTTCTCTGCGGCGTGCCTTGGCCATAGGAATTCAGCGAATGCGTCGTCCATTTGTTTGGACGAAATGCGTGTTTTTCTTTTCGTAGGGGAGGGGCTTGTCCCCTCCCTCGCCCTGTAGGGGCGATTTTTAACAATCCGGGGTTTCAATCCGGTGGCACTTCAGTGTTCGCCCTTTCAGGGCGCGGGAGGGGACAAGCCCCTCCCCTACGAAAAGAAAAACACGACTTCAGGACAGTATCGAGACAAGCCCCGAATAAAACCTGCCGATGTGAACCTACTGCGCCCGCTCCACCCGCACCTCGACATCCCCGTCGCGGTCGCGGGTGATCGTCAGTTGCAGCGGGTTGCAGCAGACCTCGCAGTCCTGCACCAGCGCGCCGAAGACGTCGGGCTCGATCGAGAGCTCCAGCCGCTCGCCGCAGTAGGGGCACTCGATCTCGATGTCGTCCGCCCAGTAGCCGTCGTGCTCTCTCATGACGTCCAGCCCCCCTTGCGGCCGAGCTTGACCACGATGTCGAACTCTTTTTTCGTCACCGGTTGCACGGAGAGCCGCGAGCCCTTCTGGGTCACCACCATGTCCTGGAGGCCGGGCGTCTCCTTCAACACCGCGAGCGGCACGATGTCCGGGAACTTCTCGACGAATTTGATATCCACCATCATCCAGGTGGGGTTCTCCGGATCGCTCTTGGGATCGAAATATTTATGTCCTTCCTGGAACGCGTAGGGGTCGGGGTACCCTCCGCGCGCGATCGCGGCGACGCCGGTCACCCCCGAGGGCTCGGCGTTCGAGGCGTAGAAGAGGACGCCGTCGCCCGGCTTCATGTCGTCGCGCATGGAGTTCCGCGCCTGGAAGTTGCGCACCCCTTCCCAGGTCGTCGTCCCGTCCCGCTCGAGGTCGTCGATCGTGTACGCCTCGGGCTCGCACTTCATCAGCCAGTACCGCTTCGCCTTGGCCATTCGTCTGTCCTTTCAGACGCTCTGCCGCAGCATATCGAGCAACTCGTCGCGGGTGAAGATCTTCGCCAGCTCGGGGGCGTCTTCCTGCACGACACTCGCCATCATCTGCCTTTTCTTCTCGATCAGGGCGGCGATCTTCTCCTCCAGCGTGCCTTCGGTGACCAGCTTGAAGACCTGCACCGCCCGCCGCTGGCCCAGACGGTAGACGCGGTCGGTCGCCTGGTCCTCCTTCGCCGCGTTCCACCAGCGATCGTAGTGGATCACGGCCGAGCCGCCCACCAGATCGATCCCCGTGCCGCCGGCCTTGAGGCTGCCGAGGAAGACCCGGCAGTCGGGATCGAGGTTGAAGCGGTCGACGATCTCGCCGCGGCGGACGCTCGCCCCGGTCAGCTTGACGAAGCCCACGCCCAGCCCTTCGAGATGGCGGGCCATCAGCTCGATCATCCCCAGGAACTGGGTGAAGACCACCACCTTGTGGCCGCTCTCCAGGCACTCGGCGAGGATCTCCCGGTAGAGCTCCCACTTGCCCGAGACGAGCTCGCCGGCGCGGTCGAGGTCGCCCAGCGCCAGGGCGGGGTGATCGCAGATCTTCTTGAGCAGGCTCAGCAGCGCGAAGACGTGGATGTAGGGGAGGTGGCCGTCCGCCGCCGCCTCGATCTGGCGGGCGAGCTCGGCCCCCCGGCCGTCCACGGCGTCGCGGTAGAGCCGGACCTGATCGTCCGCGAGGGTGCAGGTGCGGACGTCCTCGATCTTCTCCGGCAGCTCGTCGAGCACCGAGGATTTCAGGCGCCGGAGCATGAACGGGGAGATCACCCGCCGCAGCTCGCCGAGATCGTCCTCCCGTTCGTAGCGCTGCTCGAAGCCGGCATCCGTTCCCAGATAGCCGGGCACGACGAGATCGAAGAGCGCCTTGAGCTCGCCGAACGAGTTTTCGATCGGCGTGCCGGTCAGCCCCAGCTTGACGTTCGCCACCAGGTGATCGGCCGCCTGCCAGCTCTGCGTGCCCCGGTTCTTCAGGTTCTGGGCCTCGTCGAACACGGCGAGGGCGAAGGGGACGGCGCTCAGCTCCTCGGCGTCGCGGCGCAGCACCCCATAGGAGGTCAGCAGCACGTCGCCCGGCCGGAGCGCATCCGGCAGCCGCCGCTGCGAGCCGTGATGGACGACCGGCCGCAGCCCCGGAGCGTGGCGGTGGATCTGGTTGCGCCAGTGCGAGAGGACGCTGGTGGGACAGGCCACAAGGAAAGGCTCCGTCGCCTCCCCGCGTTCGAGCAGGGTGACCATCAGGGCGAGCACCTGCAGCGTCTTGCCCAGGCCCATGTCGTCGCAGAGCAGGCCGCCGAGCCCGTTCTGCACCAGGAAGAGGAGCCAGTCGACGCCGATCCGCTGATAGGCCCGGGGCTCGGTGGCGATTCCGCGCGGGGTCATGAATGGCGCCGCCGGCCGCAGCTCGAGGAGGCTCCCGAGGCGGGCCGCGGCGGCCCCCTCGCCGGCCACCCGCACCGGCTTTCCCGCCGCGGCCTGGAGGCGCAGCAGCTCGCTCGCCGGCAGCCGGAAGCGGTTCGCGTCCCCCGCCTCGCCGAGGCGGTCGAGATCGCGGAACACCGGCGCGTTGAGATCGATCCATCCGCCCGCCGTCTCCAGGTAGGGCAACCCCTCTTTCCGGGCGCGCAGGATCTCGGCGAGCGACACCGAATCGGCTCCGAAGCCGTACTCCACCGCCAGCCAGTACCAGCTCCGGGCGAGCGCCTCCTCGAAGTCCACGGCGGAGATCTCGATGCGGTCGAGCTCCTTGAAGATCCGCCACTCCCGCAGCGGCTCGTCGAGCACCAGCAACCCCTCGCCGAGGGCCTCCTGATGCTCGGCCAGGAAGCTCGCCACCTGGCCGCGCTGGAGCTTCATGCTGACCGGCGCCTTGAATTTGCGCTCCTTCCCCTCGCGCTCCAGCTCGGCCAGCACGCCGAGATCCTTGATGTAGACGAGGTTGCCATAGCGGAACTGCTCGAAATCGCGGCGCTCGAAAAACCTTTCCTCGCCGTTCTCCTGGAGGGCGCGGATGACCGGCCGCACCTCCAGATCCAGCTCGGTCTCCTGGGTGACGCGGAAGATCGACATCAGCGGGATCGGCTTGATCGCGAGGTCCGCCTGCTCCGGATACTCCCCGGCCAGGAGTTGCAGCGCCGCCCGCACCCGGTCGCGCGGCACGGCGAAGCGGACGACCGGGTCTCCTTCCGGGCGGTGATAGGTGAAGGTGAACCGGCCGTTCCCCTCGTCGATCGCGGGGTGGAAGGTGCCGCGCTCGAACTCGCGGGCGCAGTGATAGGCGAGGCGGTGCCAGAAGCTCTCCTCCCAGCTCTGGCGCTGCGTCTTCATGCCGGCCTTGTGGAGGAGGCGCTCCTGCTCGGTGCCCTGGAAGAGAGCCAGCCGTTCGAGGAGGCCGGCGCGGTCGAAGATCCCCTCGCCGCCGGGATCGGCCTTGCCGGTCCGTTCGAGGAAGCGGACCCGCGCCGGGGAGGCGTCGAGGTACTCCGCCAGCTCGTCGCCGTTCGGCGCGGTGACGCGGATCACCGGCGCCGGATCGCGCGGCACCCGCAGCACCCGCACCTTGGCCGAGGCCTGCGGGTTCCCCTCGAAGAGGAGCCGCGCCAGCCGGCACCAGACCGAAGCCTCGAAGCCGGCCTCCCAGCCCCGCGCCGCGAAGGCCTTCTCCACCTCGGCG
This sequence comes from uncultured Acidobacteriota bacterium, assembly GCA_963761645.1. Classification (GTDB taxonomy): domain Bacteria; phylum Acidobacteriota; class Thermoanaerobaculia; order Multivoradales; family UBA5704; genus DATARR01. The sequence goes on along the minus strand of CAVXIG010000047.1, from coordinate 6,943 downwards.
ACCGCCCGGGAGAGGTCCTTGAGGTGGTCGCACGTCTTCTTCTTGGCGGCGGCGCAGGTGCATGACCGCAGGGACGTGCCGCTGCCGGGCACATGGGCGATGTAGATGGCGGTATGTTTCTCGCCGGGCCGCTCCGGCACCAGGCCGATTCCCGTTCGATGGAATTCCAGATTCGTGAAGGCGGACATCTTTCTCCCCGGACGTTACGAGTCTCCCGGTTCCTTTCGAGAGCGGGGGATTGTAACGGAGGATGGGGGGCGGGGCGAGAGGATCGAGCGGTAGGCAAGGCAGATAATCCGTCCGCCTTGCAAACAAGCCCCTTCTCCTTGCTGCCTCCACGCGGAATGAGCTAAAGTCTGGCAGGAGGTGCTGTCGATGGAGACTTCGGTGACCAAGAAGGGTCAGACCAACATCCCGGCCACCATTCGCAAACGGCATCACATCAAAGAGGGGGATCACCTGGTCTGGTTGGATGACGGGGAGGTCATCCGGGTCGTCCCCGTCCCGGCGGACCCCTTGAAGGCTTTGCGGGGAACAGGGAAGGGAGAAGGGCTTCTGAACCGCCTGCTCCAGCATCGCCATGAGGACAGAGAACGTGGTTCGTAAGAAGTACGTCCTCGACACCTCGGCCCTGTTCACTCTGATGGAAGAGGAGGAGGGTGCCGATCGCGTCGAAGAGATCGTCCACACCGGAGACGCTTTTCTGCCTTCGCTGGCGTTGCTCGAGGTGCACTACGTGACGCGGCAGGAGCGCGGACAGGGAGAAGCGGACCGCCGTTACGCCTTGCTCAAGAAGCTTCCTTGCGAGGTTCTATGGCAGGTCGACGAACCTACGCTGTTGACCGCCTCCCGATTCAAAGCGGACCATCACCTCTCTCTGGCTGACACCTTGATCGCCGCCATTGCGCTTCGTCAGGAGGCCGTCCTGGTGCACAAGGATCCTGAGTACGAAGTCTTGGCTGCAGAGGTGGAGCTCGAAACTTTGATAACGCCAGCCACCGACGAAAGCTCGGAACTCGAGCCGTAGGCCAGAGAACTGCCTGTACAGAGCGACTGCTACGGTAGCTACTCTGAGCCTTTTTCCCACTGGCCAAAAGAACCTCTACAAGATACCATATCCCGCACAAAGAACGCTGCGCTTAGCTAGCTTAATCAGAGTGACTTATGGGTGCCGGACGAATGACAGAGATTATCGACCAGAAGAGACCGAGGGAAAAGTACCGGAAGGCCAACGAGGGTCGCACCCCCCAATGCTTGCCATTCCTAAAATGGCCGGGCGGCAAAAGATTATTGTCAAATAAAATAGCTTCATTTTTTCCCTCCACTTTCAAGCATTACTGGGAACCCTTTCTCGGAGGAGGGGCTCTTTTCTTTTATTTATCCCCCGGCTCAGCCACTCTGTCCGACCTCGACAGCGATCTAATCAATGTCTACCAACAAGTGCGAGACCGACCTAAAGCCGTAATCTCTGCCCTGGAACGGCTAAAGATTGGAAGAGATGAATTCTATTCGATACGCTCCCAAAGACCTTCCAATCCCTTGACCAAAGCCGTTCGTTTTATCTACCTGAACAAAACCGCCTTTAATGGTATTTATAGAGTTAACCAGCAGGGAGAATTTAATGTTCCATTCGGCTGCAAGCCCGGCACAAAACTTTGCGAGCCGTCCCAATTACGCAGAGCCTCGGGCCTCCTGTCTCCAGTGACGCTTCGCTCTACCCACTTCGAAAACTTTCTTCCTAGAAGCCGAAGACGCTGATGTAATATACGCAGATCCACCATATACCACCAAGCACGACAACAATGGTTTTCGTCGTTATAACAAATCTCTCTTCTCCTGGGATGACCAGTTGAGGCTCGCAAAAGCAGCACGATCAGCGGCGAGGCGTGGCGTCAAAGTCATCGTGAGTAACGCGCACCACAGAGATATAAAAGCTCTCTACGCCGGATTTAAAACATTCACGCTAACGCGGGCGAATTGCGTAGGAGGAAAAATAGAAGCCCGCGGATCTGTTGAAGAATATCTTTTCGTGTCTGACTAGCCAAAAACTTAAGACGTTGTTAATTATAGTTTCGGAGCTCAACCAATGCCAGACAACTTCAGGGGGATACAGCTTCAAGACCAGCCCAGGATTTATATAGCGGCCTTGCCAGGCCTATGGCGACTGCAGAGGGCAACCCCAAGTTGGCGAATTGAGGATCCAGTTAAGGGATTCCAGCGGATTGTAAACCAAAGAAGAGCGCGCCAGATTGCCGGCACTGTCCTTGCCCAAAATCGCACCTTCCCCAATGCCATCGTATTAGCCACTGATTCTTCTAATATAAGAATCGATGGCGAGACAATAAAATTTCCGACAGATACCAAACTTCTAGTAGTAGATGGCCAACACCGCCTTTGGGCGCAGACGTACTCACCCTACGAGGCGCTATATGCATGCCTCATACATGTTGGCCTCGACGAGAGAAAAATGGCTGAGCTGTTTCTTGAAATCAACGACAACCAAAAGCGAGTACCATCTTCCCTCAGATGGGATCTTGTCAGATTAGTTCAACCAGAAGATGATCCAAGCGCTATCAGAGCTACTGACTTGATTTACGATTTGTCAACATCAGAAGAGAGCCCTCTCTTCCAAAGGGTCGATTTAACGGGAGAACAACCTCAGATTAGCCTTAAGCAGGGCTCCTTGGCGCCAGAAGTAAAAAAATTGGTGGGCAGCCGCCAATCGCAGATCAGAGATATAGGCTACGAAGGACAATCAGCATTGTTGAAGAGCTTTTTTTCAGCCATTAGAGAGTGTGACGTGGATGGGTGGGAAAGCGCAGATGGACCACTTTATAAAGCCAGAGTCCTACGCGCGCTTTTAAATCTGTTACCGGAAATTCTAAGGAGAACCGGGAAAGAGCCCGAAACAGTAGGGGCAAGTGATTTTTACGACTACCTACGTCGCATAGACCTCCAAACTCTAGCCAACGATCAAATTAGGGCGCAGCAAGGCTCCGCAGGCATAGCTGCGATTACCTCGACTATCCGCAAACAAATTATCGGGTGATATGCGATCCCTCTCTCAAAGCGGCGCAACTCACTTTTGCAATGGGTTCTCAGCCAGCACTCCATCCTTGGGCATGCGTGAATTTACCAGAAAAATAAAAGGTTCGCATGGATTGATTCGAGAGCGAACCCCACTCTACACAGAGTATCGCGATTCTCTTTTGCGCGAAGCAGATCGGTCTCTGTACCTCAGCATTTCGTGTTTTCGGCGAGCCCATGATCTGCTTATACCTTCCAGCTCTTTCTGGGCGCACGTTACTCTCTACTATGGGAGTTGGTTCGCTGCACACAACATACTTAGCTTGTTTGGTAGTTGGGCTGATGGGGGGACATCTATTGAAGTACAGCGTGATGCTCCTAATAGCCAAGAATTTGTATTTAGGCGTACAAAGGCTACAACAGGCTCCCATCATTCCTTCTGGACCTCCTACTCCACGGCCATGCGCAGCCATCAATTTTGGATCGACCCCAAGTTCGCTCTGGCCTTAAACGCGATCAATGGAAACCCCTCGTGGCAGATCGAGGCCAGGAACAGAGTTAACTACCAAAGCTCAGAAGCATTTGACCTAAGGAAGGCATTCGACGCCTCATTTGATATTAACAATTTTCCAATATCTCTCCCCGGTGACATAGCTACCCAATATGAAGTTACAAAGGCCACTCTTTATCTTGCAATAGATCTTTCGATAATACTTGGAATTAAAACAGATGTATTCGCCGGTTCTTACGCAACTAGAGCGGAATGCATTGAGCAGACAATCTTGGCTAAGGGCGCTTCTACGCTAAGCATGATCAATTACTCTCCGCTTGCCATATAGGATTATCCTCAACCGATGGGAAGCCTAAAAATGTAGAGCCCGCATAGCCCCTCCGCCAGGTTCCGGTTCGAGGAGATCGCCGCGTCTTTCCAGTCCGGACACCAGCGGCGCGCCGTTGCGGGTCTGGAAGACGCCTCCCGCCGCTTCCAGGATCGGCTTCAGGGCGGCCACGTCGTGGAGGGCGACCTCGCCTTCCACCATGGCGTCGCAGCGCCCTTCGGCGACCAGGATGTGACCCCACCAGTCGCCGAAGCCGCGGGTGCGGTTGGCGCGGGCGACGAGGTCCGAGAAGGCCGGCCAGAGGCCGTTTCGCTGGAAGAGGTTGAGGCCGCCGTGGACCACGAAGGCTTTTTCCACCTCCGCGGTCTCGCTCACCCGCAGCCGTCTCTGCCGGCAGGTCTCCAGCCGGGTGCCGGTGCCCCCCCAGGCGCCCTCGCCGCGGGCTCCCCACCAGGTCTCGCCCAGGGCCGCGCTCTCCCCCGCGGGCTGCCCGGCGGACAGCCCCGATCCCGGCCCCAGCGCCGGCGCGTGGACGACGCCGAGGACGAGCTCGCCGTCCAGCTCGAGCCCGATCAGAGTGGCGAAGAAGGGCAGCCCGGCCACGAAGTTCTTGGTGGCGTCGAGGGGATCGATGATCCAGCGGTCGCGCTCGCTCCCCTCCTGGCCGAACTCCTCGCCGAGCAGCCCGAGATCGGGGGTGGCGCGGTGGAGCGTCTCGCGGATCGCCTCCTCGGAGCCGCGGTCCGCCGCGGTCACCGGCGAGGCGTCCCCTTTGAGCTCCACCTTCAGCGCCGCCGAGCGGAAGTGCTGGCGGTGGATCTCCCCCGCCCGGCGGCAGGCGGCGAGCGCGGCTTCGAGGTAGTGCTCGTCGTAGTGCTCGTCCATGACGCCGGGGAGTCTACCCGACGCCGGAATCCCCTGAAACCTTGCTGGCCTGGGGTTTGACGGCGCCGAATTGTCCGAGATACCGCAGAGCCTCGGCTTTTACGTCGGCCGGCGGCTCGGTGCACCCTTTGTCCTGGAGAACCAGAGCGAGGAAACCGCGCAGCAGGCCGGCATCGGCCGCTTTCTGGAGAGCCTCTTTCAGCGAAGGCGCGGCGGCGAGAGCACGCTCCAGCGTGATCCCCGCCCAGCCGGCGCGCTGGATCTCCGCGCAGAGGCCCTTCGCCTCGGCCTCGGCAAACGTGGTCCGCATCTCCTCGAAGGCATCGAAATCGTAATAGGCCGGAGACGAGTCCAGGGCCTTCATGTCTGGGATGACCGCGCCGTCCACCGCCCACACCGCCGACTGCTGGCCGCTCTCGTTGCCGCCCACGTTGATGCGGTCGGTGAGCACTCCGGGCGCGGTTTGCAGGACGGCGTAGGGGTCCCGCGCGGAGGGAATCTGCTCTAACGCGGTCTGCGAGACGGTCGCGCCCGTGCTGATCCGGCGTTCGTCGAGCAGCGGAGACTCGGCCATCACGGTGATCACGTCCTCCACAGCCTCATCAGCCCGGGGCGGATTTACCGGCACGACCCGCCGGACCGGCTTGGCACCCCTGGGCGCGGTCGCCTGCTCGTCCACGGCCACCAGGCTGGTGTAGTCGGTGACCAAGTGATGCCGGATCCCGAGCTCGACGATGGCCCGGCGCACCTCTCCGGCGTCCGCCCCCTCCTGGAGGCTGTCCTCCGTCAGGCCCTGGATCTTCCGCCGCGCCCAGAGCTTGTCGATGCCGGCCCCCTTCAGCTTGCCGGCCGTGGGGAACGAATCCTCCCAGGTGCTGCCGCCCCGCGACCCGGAGACGCTCACCGGGCCGCCGGCGTCCCGCGAGCGGGCGGTGAGCACCAGGGGCTCGCCGAGATAGAGGTCCGGCGTGCGCGCCGGCCAGGCCTCCGCCGACGGATCGCTCCACCGCACCTCGATCCGCTGGAGCATGGGCGCGTCGAGCTGGGCGAACAGCGCCGCCATCGCCGGCGCCACGTTCCCGGTGTCGGCGATCTGGGTGAACGATCCACGGCCCAGCGCGGCCAGCCGGCGCAGGAGCGCGGCGTTGGGAGCCGGGCCGATCGCCACCGGGAAGAGCCGGCGGACGCCGAGTCTCGCGTTCAGGAATGAGACGACCTTCGCCTTGTCCTCGAGTTGCGCCATCGGTGGCGAAGATCACCTGCGGCACGAGACCGCCCGGAGCCGGATTCCGGAAGGCGATCTCGAGCGCCGGAAGCATCTGGGTGCCGCCGCTGGCGTACAGGCCGGAGACGAAGCCGCGGGCCTTTTCGAGGGCGTCGCGGCTCGCCGGAACGCTGTCCGGAAACACCGATCTGGCACTGTCGCTGAACCCGATGACGCTGAATCGGTCGGTGGGCTGGAGCTTGCCGAGAGCGAGCAGAAGCGCCTCGCGGGCCTGCGCCATCGCCGTCCCGGACATCGAGCCGGAGGTGTCGATGATGAAGATCGTCTCCCTGGGCAGCCGCGACGCCACGGCCCCCGGCGCATCCGGCGGCATGACCATCAGGAGGTCGTACCGCTCGCCGTCCACCTCTTCGGAGTAGAAGACCCCGCGCGGCTCGCTGCCCACGGCGGGCGCCCACTCCAGGACGAAGTCGGAATCGGCCGGCTCCACCCCTTTCTTCAGGTCCACCGCGTACCGGAATTCCTTTCCTTTCGCGACGGTGACCGCATGGCTCGGGCTCGCCACGCTGGCGAGCGGGAATCCGGGGTTCAGATCCGCATGGAAAGCGAAGGGATTGATCGGCGGCGCGCCCCGCCGGCGCACCGGCGGCAGCGCGATCTCGCGGCCCTCGGAGCGTGGCGCGACCACCATCGGGAACCGCAGACTGAAGTGGTCCCGGTCCCAGCGCACCACCTGCTGCATCTCGACGGAGACCTCCACCGTCTCGCCGGGTCCGATGTTGGCGACGGCGGTGGTGAAGACGTCCGGCCGCTGCTGCTCGATCAGGCTGGCTTTCACGCCCTGCTGCTTCGCGGTCTCGTAGGTCCGGCGCGCTTCATCCTTCTCCTGGATGATGCCTTGGACGGTGCGGTCCCCGACTTTCATTCGCAACGTGTCGACCGCCGCGTCCTCGGGCAATGGAAAGAT
>CAVXIG010000046.1:0-40642 GCA_963761645.1 uncultured Acidobacteriota bacterium | reverse complement strand
GTCCCAAAGGGGGATTGTGGATGACGATGCACGAGCGGACGAATTGAGAGGGGCGGTGTCGCCTCTTCGGTACGTTGGATAGGCGGCGCAACGTCGAGGTTCCGGGGATCGTGGCGCGATCGAAATTTTGTCCCCGTACCTCTCCATCGCGTCTTCGCCACCGTGCCGTAGACCCCCAGACGCTTTACGACACCCTTGGAGGGCCACGGGACGGCGGGGCGTCTCCGCTCGCGGCTCACCGCCTGTGGTAACGTGCGCCCACTCTTTGATCCGGACGCGATGAGGTAGATGTTTTCACCCAGCACCCCTCCTCCCTGGACCGGGGCCCCAGGATTTCCTCTGGGCGACGGGCATCGAAGCACCTTCGTCCCGCAGACCGCAAGGGGCATCGCGCCCTCGACGAATACCAGTGATGCGGCCTACCAGCACTGGCGCGAGGATCTCGTCCCCTGCCGCGAGCTCGGCGTGCAGGCGATCCGCTGGGGATCCCCTGGTATCGCGTCGAGCCCCTGCCCGGCGAGTTGACTGGAGCTGGACCGACCAGGTGATCCCCTACCTGGTCGAGGAGCTGAAGATCACCCCGATCCTCGACCTGATGCACTACGGTGCCCCTTCTGGCTGCGCCGCGAGTTCGCCGCCGACGACTATCCGCGCGCCGTCGCCGCCTACGCGAGGCGGTCGCCGAGCGCTACCCGGGGCTGATCCGCTGTACACGCCGCTCAACGAGCCGATCGTCAACGCCCTGTTCTGCGGCAAGAAGGGCCTCTGGCCCCCCTACCTGCGCGGCGACGCCGGCTATCTCAAGCTGATGCTGCAGCTCGTGCGCGGGATCCAGCGCACCGTCGCGGCGATCAAGGAGGTCGATCCCGGCGCGCTGATGGTCCACGTCGAGGCGACCGGCCTCGCCCGCGCCGCCCGCGCCGATCTCGAGGCGCTCGCCGTCGAGGACCAGCGCCGCGGCTTCCTCGCCTACGACCTGCTGGCGGGAAGCTGACGCCCGACCACCCGCTCTACACCTGGCTGCTGCGCAACGGCGCCGGCCCGGACGAATTTGACGTCGATCCGCCGCAACGCCATCCCGCTCGACGTCATCGGCATGAACTTCTATCCGCAGTGGTCCACCCAGCAGGTCTCGGTGAACCGCAAGGGGCGGCTCGCCTGGCGCGCGGTCGAGCAGGACGGCGCCGGCTTCGTCCACCTGATCGAGGACTACCACAAGCACTACGGCGCGCCGATCATGGTCACCGAGACCAGCGCCAAGGGGGACGTCGATGTCCGCGCGCGCTGGCTCGACACCTCGATCGCCGCCATCCGCCACCTCCGCGCCGAAGGCGTGCCGTGCTCGGCTACACCTGGTTCCCGCTGTTCACGATGATCGACTGGCGCTACCGCTACGGCAAACGCCCGGTCGAGGACTTCCGGCTCGACCTCGGCCTCTACACGCATGGCTTCCGAAGGCTCCGGACGGCGGTGGGAGCCGACGCCGCTGGTGGAGCGGTTCCGGAGGCACGTGAAGGATCCGGGGGCGTCGATGGGAGAGGATGGGGGCGGCGTTGCGGGCTTGAGCGTCGACCTCGAAGGCCCTCCCCCAGTCCCCGAGGGGAAGAGGCAGACAGAAGAGCTCTTCAGTCCCTCTCTCCCGGTAGGGGAGGGGAGGCCGGGAGAGAGGGGCCGGGGAACTGAGGTCGCAGGCCCCAGGACACCCCGAACACACACTCTGATAACTGAGGCCTACCCCATGACCTACACCAACCCCGTCACCCCCACTCCTTCCCCGACCCCTTCGTGCTCAAGCACCGCGGCGAGTACTGGGGCTACTGCACCGGCCTCTGGCAGGACGGCCGCGCTTTCGGGGTGATCCACTCGCGGGATCTCGCCGATTGGCGGCCGCTGGCCGGCGCGATGGAGCCTCTGCCGGGCGATTTCCCTTGCTACTGGGCGCCCGAGGTCGCGTACTTCGAGGGGGCTTCTACCTTTATTACAGCGTCGGCAACGAGGAGCGGATGGCGATCCCGGTCGGCGGTCGCCGATCATCCCGCCGGTCCCTTCGTCGATTCGGGACGCCGGCTGACTCCGAGCCCTTCGCCATCGACGCTCACGTCTACTCGCACGTGGACGATTCGAGATGGCTCTTCTACGCCACCGATTTCCTCGACCAGAGCCACATCGGCACGGGCACCGTCCGCGACCGTCTGCTCGACCCCTTCACCCTGGAGGGGAACCCGCGTCCCGTCGCCCTGCCGCGCCACGACTGGCACGTCTATCACCCGCACCGGCCTGAAAAGGGGGCGTGCGCTGGCACACCGTCGAGGGGCCGTTCGTGCTCCGGCGCAAGGGCGTGCTCTACGAGATGTTCAGCGGCGGCAACTGGCAGAACCCCACCTACGGCGTGAGCTATGCCACGACACGAAATTTCCTCGATCCGTGCCAGTGGGCGCAGGCCGCGGACGGCGAGGGGGTGCTGCCCATCCTGCGCTCCGGGGGAAGGTGGTGGGACCCGGCCACAACTCCGTCGTGCGCGGGCCGGACAACCGGCAGCTCTCTGCGTCTATCACCGCTGGTCAGCCGACTCGAAGGACCGGGTCATGGCGATCGATCCGCTCGACTGGGCCGGGGAGCGCATGCTGGTCCTGGGGCCCACGGCCACGCCGCAACCCGCCCGAATTCGCCCACCATCTGGACCTTCTCGACGCGCCCGCCGTGCTCCAGCCCGGAGAGGCGGTCCGCTATGCGACGGGCTCGCCGTCGTTCCTCGTCGAGGTGAGCGTGCGGGGCGGCGCCGGATGGAACTGTGGGGACGGGGAGGCTTCTGCGCTCCTGGCCAGAGCCGCGGAGGCGTTCCGTCTGCTGCGACTGGAAGTGGATGGCTCCCGCGTCTCCCTTTCCAGCGACGAAGGGGTACCGCTCTGGCGGGGCAAGTCCTCTGGAATGCCGCCCCTTTCCCTGGCCGCCGAGGAGGCTCCCGCCGTCTCCGGCTTCGCTCTCACTCTCGGCTGGGAAAGCCTCTTCGAGGATGACGGAGATCCGGGCGCCCTCGGCTGGGAGATCCTGGACGGCGGGGCGTGGCGAGTGGAGAAGGGGGGCTCCACGGCGAGGGGACCTCCTGGATCGCGAAAGGCCCCGCGCTCGGCTCTTGTCTCGTAGTCGTCAACGCGCGCCTGGAGCAGGGGGACGGCTGCGCCTTCGCCCCGCCGAGCGGAAGGCCCCCGGATCCATCTCGAACGCCGCGGAACGGAGTGGGCTCTGAGAGAAGGCGAGCAGTTTTTTACACTCCCCGCGGTCTTCGACCCTTCCATCGAGCAGCAGTTCCGCTTCCGTAAAATGGGCAAAGAGATGGAGCTCGCCTGGGAGGGGCTCCGGCTCGGCACCGTCGAGGTTCCGCCGGGGCCCACCGGGTGGCGCTCGCCGCCATACGCGGTTCGGCCTCGTTCGAGGCTGTCCGCGTCACTACGCCATAGGAGAGGAGAAGAAGAAAAGGGGCGAGGCCTGACGAAGAGGAAAAAGGCCCGTCGCGGGAATTGCCAGGGAGATTACCAGGGATTTTCCTTGACCGGCCGGCGACGAAGGAGGATCGTCCTCGCTTTTTCCGCACGCCAACCGGTCAGTTGCCGACCCCGCCCACCTCAACCCAATAGCAAGGATCGGGCCAGCTTTCGTTTTGTCCCTCCCCGCGCCCTCCATCGCACAGACTACAGGGACGGGCAGGATCGGCGGCTCTCGGGCTAAGATGGCCCGCGGCCCCGGGATTCCTCGGGCAGGCCACGGGAGAGAGATGATGGAAATCAAGAAAGTCGGCGTCATCGGCGCCGGTGTGATGGGGGTCGGGGTGGGGCAGAGCCTCGCCCAGAGCGGCATGGAGGCCGTCCTGGTGGACGTCTCCGAGGAGGTCCTGGAGCACGCGAAAGCGGAGATCCGGAAGAACCTCCGCTTTCGGGGATGTTCCAGAAGGGCGCGGCCGCCAAGGAGGCCGCCAAGGAAGATACCGCGACCGTCCTCGGCCGCATCCATTTCAGCACGCGGCTCGAAGACCTCGCGGACGTCGACTTCGTGGTCGAGAACGTCCCCGAGAAGTGGGAGATCAAGAAGGAGATCTACCCGCGGATCGACGCCATCTGCCCCGAGCGGGCCGTCTTCGCGGTCAACACCTCCTGCTACTCGATCACCCGCGTCGGCGCCCTCACCAGGCGGCCGGACCGGGTGATCGGCATGCACTTCATGAATCCGGTCCCGCTGAAGCCGATGGTCGAGGCGATCCGCGGCCATCACACCAGCGAGGCCACGATCGAGACCGCCCGCAGTTCCTGCGCCAGATGGGCAAGGATTGCATCCTGGTCAACGACCTGCCCGGCTTCGTCACCAACCGGATCCTGATGCTGACCATCAACGAGGCGGTCTTCGTGCTGCAGGACGGCGTCGCCACCGCCGAGCAGGTCGACCAGATCTTCAAGACCTGCTTCGGGCACAAGATGGGACCGCTCGAGACCGCCGACCTGATCGGGCTCGACACCATCCTCTACTCGATCGAGGTGCTCCACGAGAGCTACAACGACAGCAAGTACCGCCCCTGCCCGCTGCTCAAGAAGATGGTCGACGCCGGCCTCCACGGCCGCAAGAACGGCAAGGGCTTCTACGATTACGGTATTTCCCTCCAGAGAGAGCGAGCGCATGGACGAGACCCACGAAAAGATCAAGGAGTTCCTGTCGCGGTTCTTCAAGAACCACGACCTGCAGCCGAACGAGGACATCTTCGCCCTCGGCTTCGTCAACTCGCTGCTGGCGATGCAGCTCGTCGCCTTCGTCGAGAAGGAGTTCGGCGTCACCGTCGGCGACGAGGACCTCGACCTCGACAACTTCCGCACCATCGACGCGATCGCGAACCTGGTCGCGCGCAAGCGGGGCGCCGCGGCTTGAACCTGGAGCTCAGCCCCGGGCAGCGGGCCGCCCGCGCCGAGTTCCGCGCCTTCGCCGCGGCCGAGATCGCGCCGCACGCCGGCCGCTGGGACCGCGAGGCCGCGACCCCGCCGCGCTGATCGACAGCTCCGCGAGCGCGGCTATCTCGGCTCCAACGTCGCCCGCGAGTGGGGCGGAACCGGCCGCGACATGATCGCCTACGGCCTGCTGACCGAGGAGATCGGCCGCGGCTGCTCCTCCGTGCGCTCGCTGCTCACCGTGCACGACATGGTCGCCCATGCCATCCAACGCTGGGGGAGTCCGGCGCAGAAGCAGCGCTGCCTGCCGGCGATGGCGCGCGGCGAGATCCTCGGCGCCCTCGCCCTCTCCGAGCCCGAGGCCGGCAGCGACGCCAAGAGCGTCCAGACCACGGCCGCTGACGCGGGAGACGCCTGGGTGCTCAACGGCCGGAAGAAGTGGACCACCTACGGCCAGCTCGCCGACCTCTTCCTGGTCCTCGCCCAGGCCGACGGCAAGCCGACCGCCTTTCTGGTCGAGCGCGAGACCCCCGGCCTCGCCGTCCGCCCGCTGCACGGGATCACCGGCACCCGCGCCTCGATGCTCGCCGAGATCTTCTTCGAGGGCTGCCGGGTGCCGAAGGAAAACCTGCTCGGCCGCCCCGGCTTCGGCGTCTCGCACGTGATCTCCGCCGCGCTGGAGCATGGGCGCTACAGCGTCGCCTGGGGCTCGGTCGGCCTCGGCCAGGCCTGCCTCGACGCCTCCAGGGCCTATGCCGCCGGGCGCCGGCAGTTCGGCGTTCCGATCGCCGATCACCAGCTCATCCGCCGCATGCTGACCAACATGATCGTCGAGGTGCGCGCCGCCCGCCTGCTCTGCCTGCGGGCCGGCTGGCTGCGCGACGCCGGCGATCCCGGCGCCTCCGGCGAGATCATGGTCGCCAAGTACTACGCCTCGACCATGGCCACCCGCGCCGCCAGCGACGCCGTCCAGATCCACGGCGCCAACGGCTGCAGCGAGGACTATCCCGTCGGCCGCTACCTGCGCGATTCCCGGGTGATGGAGATCATCGAGGGGAGCACGCAGATCCAGCAGATCACCATCCCACTCTTCGAGCTGCAGGAGTTTTGAATGGCTACCGAAGCTTCAGCGCACGCCGCCGCCGTCCACGCGGCGAAGAAAAAAGAGAAGCAATCGATCAAGTGCGTGGTCTGGGACCTCGACAACACCGTCTGGGACGGCATCCTGCTCGAGGACGCCGAGGTGACGCTGCGCCCGCACGTCGTTCATATCCTTAAAACCCTGGACGAGCGGGGGATCCTGCATTCGATCGCCAGCCGCAACGATCACGACGTGGCGATGGCGAAGCTGAAGGAATTCGGCATCGACGAATATTTTCTCTACCCGCAGATCAATTGGGGCTCCAAGGCCGCTTCGATCACCCAGATTGCGCAGGACATCAACATCGGCCTCGACGCCATCGCCTTCGTCGACGACCAGCCGTTCGAGCGCGAGGAGGTGGCCTTCACCCACGACAAGGTGCTCTGCGTCGATTCCGCCCTGCTCGAGGACTTCCTCGACCACCCCGAGCTCAACCCCCGCTTCATCACCGAAGACTCGCGCCTGCGCCGCCGGATGTATCAGGCGGACATCGAGCGCAACCGGGTGGAGGCGGAGTACGTGGGGCCCAGGAGGAGTTCCTCGCCACCCTCGGGATGATCTTCACCATCGCCCCCTGCCGCGAGGAGGACCTCAAGCGCGCCGAGGAGCTGACCGTGCGCACCAACCAGCTCAACACCACCGGCTACACCTACTCCTACGAGGAGCTGGACGCGCTGCGGCAGTCGCCGCGCCACAAGCTGTGGATCTCGAGCCTGGAAGACCGCCACGGCACCTACGGCAAGATCGGCCTCACCCTGCTGGAGATGGACGGGGACGTCTGGACGGTGAAGCTCCTGCTGATGTCCTGCCGGGTGATGTCCAAGGGGGTGGGGACGATCATGATCCATCACGTGCTGCGGCTGGCGAAGGCGGTGGGCGCGAAGCTGCGCGCCGAGTTCGTCTCCAACGACCGCAACCGCCAGATGCTGATCACCTACCGTTTCGCCGGCTTCAAGGAGATCGCGAGAGAGGGGGAGGTGGCCATCCTGGAAAACGACTACTCGGCCCTCCAGCCCCCGCCGCCCTACGTGGACCTGCGGATCGTCGATTAGGGCAGGGCTGGGGACACCGAGAAGCGCGCGGCATGGACGTCGAAGTCGGTCCCGGTCTCGGGGCTGTACCCTTTATCGACCGACCAGACAAAGGCGAAGACGCCGTTGGGACCGAAAGCGACCTTCGGCTCCTCGCCACAGGCGGCATACCCCGGAGCCACGGGAAACTCGGGACCCGCGGGCGTGCCGTCGCGCCGGTAGAGCCGCGCCCGTACCTGGCCGCACTGAGCGCGAGTGGGGGAGCGGGAGAAGCTCTGCCACGCCACCACGAAGTTGCCCTCCCGATCCATTGCTACCGACGGTACGAAGTCCTTCTCGAATCGCTCCTCGTTGACCCGGAACTCCGGGCCGACCTTCTGGCCCGTCTTCGAGAACCGCTGGCCGAAGATCGAGCGGAGCAACCCGCCCGGAAACTGAGTCTGCCAGACGACTACGAAGTTCCCTTCGGCGTCGGCGGCCACCGAAGGTGCGTACTGCGTTCCACGGAGCGTAGTGTTGACGACGAACTCCTGGCTGATCGACTTGCCGTCCGAGGAGAAGCGCCGGCCGTGGATGTCGGAGTAATCGCGAGGATTAGAAACAGGATCACCATTGCCCACAGACCAGACGACGGTTGCATTACCCTGACCATCGACAGCCAGGCTCCGGACTCCTGGATTCAGCGCTCCCGAAAGCTTACCAGGAACCTGAAAATAGGGACTGACCACAGAGTCGTCTGGAGCAAGAACGCGTGCGTAGACGCTCACTCGTGGCTTGGCGCAGACCGCACACGGAGTCCCCAGCGTGACTAGAAACAGGCTATCGTTCGGGAGGGCTGCCGCAGCAACACAGAATGCCGAAGCTGGAGGTTCGGGACTAACGAGAAAACGATTCCCCAGCGCAACGCCACCTGAGCCAAATCTCTGCCCATAGACAAGGTCGAAGCCCTCTTCGTTGCTTCGCGTGTAGATGATTTTAAGATCGCCACTACGCGAGGGGACGATCAGGGGGGTTGTTATAGGCGTGAAGGCGACGTCGCTCGTATCCGCCAAGATCCGCACTGGGCCCAGAGTTCCCTGTGCAGAAACGACTCTCGCCATCACGCGATCGAATTCCGCATCCGGTCCGATGATATCTAACCAAGCGATCCAAAGCCTCCCGTCATCGTCGAATTGGAGGTCAGGGCTGTCCTGTGCTCCCAGGCTCTCAGAGTCGACCAGGAATGCCGAACCGATAGGCCTCTGGGCCGCCAGAGGCAAGGCGGACAGGCATGCCACAACGCAGGCTACGAGTCGTGGCCGCCACGTGTGCCGTTTTCTGCTTTTCATTTTTCAACCTATTCTCATTCCGGAGAGGTTACAGCGGCTTCCTCTCCTATTGAGCGTCCTTGTGGATCGTACCATCTTTCGCGCAAGCCCTTCCCTTGCCCTTCGGCATCGAGACCTTCCCAGACCAGCCTGAAGCTTCCGTCGCGCTGCACCTGGAGGGCGGCAAGCCTCCCGACTCCGGCATGAGTCGAGTTTACCCGGATGGGCTGTCCCTCGAGAGCGCCGCCACGCAAGATCCGCTGGGCGTAGACGTCGCCCCTCATTCTCCCGATCCTCTTCTGTCCAGGCAACCCACAGGTTGCCCTGGCCGTCGGCTTGCACGAGTGACATTGCCGCCACTCCTCCCGGATGAGATGGCAGGTCGATGATCTCCTTCTCGGTGGCGCCCTTGCCATCGAAGATTTGAACCTTGATCGAACCTGGATCGTCCCCGAGGGGGTAGCGCGTCCAACTCACCGCCGCCTTATTGTAGGGATCGGCCGTCACGCTCGGTTCCGCCTGCTGTCCTGAGGCGGGTGCGCTGACCGCGAAGATCTCGGAGAGCGGGATTCCCTCGTTGTCGTACCACTGCGCGGAGATTTCATCGAGCCCCGTAACAGGGCTCTCAGCCTCCCAGACGATGAAGAAATTGCCAGAGGTGTCTCGTGCCGCCGTGGGGAGCTTCTGAAAGGAGATGCCGTCCGGGCTGACCACGATTGGCTTCGCGACCGGTAAACCGTCGCTACCTATGATTTGCGCGAGGATCGCCGAGGTCGAGGAATCCGTGGAGAGCTCCGCCCAGACCTCGAGGTCGTTGAGTTTCGAATCGCCAGTTCCCTCCGTGAGGTCAATGGCAAAAGGTGAGGTGCCGCCTCCCGATTTCCCCTTGGTCAGACGGAGAATCCAATCGCAAGGAGACGGTGTGGGGCAACCTCTTGCTGAGTGAGAGTGATGTCGGTTCCTGGAATGCATATGGCTTTTTTGTCCGCCAGATTTCCTCGTGGATCCACCCAGAACTTGCTCCATCCATCTCCGCAGCTAAGCCCAGGCAATGCATTGGAAACACCGGTTGTCTTGATCTTCACGCCTGTAAAGGAGGAGGTCACCCCTGGGACATAAACCAGCGCGTAGCTGGAGTTTCCGGCGAGAAACATCCGCTTCTTCTCGTTTGCCGGGTTGGCATTCGTGAAGATAGGTGAGGTTGTCGCCGTGTTCACCGCTGGATTGTTGGCGATCAGGTTGGAGCGCGGCTCGAGATCGGTCCAGGGGGTTCCGCTGAAGAGGCCGGCCATCCTTGACAGATCCCCGTCCGCCTTGGATTGGTCGTTCCCATAGCTGTCCGAGTAGATCCCGGGATTCGTCCAGTTGTAAACGCCCTTGACGGCGATCGTGTAGCCGAAAGAGCCTGACAGGGCACTGGCGTAGGCGGTGGCACGGACTCCCTCACGGTTATCGGGGTCCTCGGCAGCGGTCTCGAAGTCTTCGTAGGCGCCTTCGGAATTGACAGCCGGCTTCTTCTGTCCCGGGGGCAGGACGGCCGGGCAGGCCTGGACCGTCGATTGGGCGCCCTGACAGCGGAAGCGGAGCGTCAGCTCGCGCGCCCGGCAGACCGAGCGGGCATACTCCTGGCCGTCGCCATAGGTGCACGGCGGCCCCTGGTTTCCCTTGTGGCCGCTTTGATAGAACTCGAAGCTCAGCCAGCTCGCGGCATGAAAGAGGTCATAGTCGGTCGGGGAGGAGCCGCCGGCGAGCTGGTTCCCCACCAGGTGCCGCGGCGCCGCGCTGCCGGGGAAGCCGCGGAGGGCCTGGCCTACCGCCGTCATGGCGTCCTGAACCTTGAGGCCGTCGTCGAGCGACTCGGTGACCTTGTCGTCGAAGCCCGGGGAGAAGAACACGAAGCTCCCGGCGAGCCGCGCCGCGAGCTGGCGCGCAAAGGCCTCCGCCGCGTTCTTGCCCGGGTACTCCTGCAGCGGCGTGATCTCTGTGCCGGGGCCGCCGCGGTCGGTGGGATCGATGAGTCCCGCCACGACCACCACGATCCCCGCGTCGTTGGCGTCTTTGACCATCGAGTCCAGCTTGCGCCAGTAGGCCGGGTCGAGATAGCTGCACTCGTTGGGGACCACCCCGTAGTTGGCCGGGTTGCAGCCCGCTCCCGCGAGGAAGCCTATGTAGCCGGAGGCGGGAGGAGCAGGCCGGGAAGCCGGAGCGTTCACATATTGAGTGGCCGGAGCCACGAGGAGGACCGTGAACTTTTTGGCGGCCCGATCGGCGACGTAGTTCTTCCACAGATCCGCGCTCGGCGGAGAGCCCAGGGAAGGAAGGGAAAAGCCTTTGGGCGCCGACCAGGCGGTGTCCGCGATCCAGGGAAACGTCGTCGTGCCGTCGCCGTAGACCAGAAAGCTCCCGCCCGCTTTCGGCGCCGGCAGCCCCAGCGTGTAGAGCTTGTTCATCCCAACGTAAGCCGTCACCTTGAGCGCTCCGCTCTGGGTCAGCCCGGCATCCCCGGCGCAATTGGGAGTGGTCCCTCCCGGAGCCGCGAGCGTCGAGCAGGAGGTCTGCCAGCACCAGTCGCCGGCCGGCAGGGTGGTCCGTACCTTGAAGGCTTTGGCGGAGCTTCCTGGGATGCCGTCCCAGAAACCCGCTTGCTGAAAGCACCCCGGAAGCTTGCAGGGCGACGGAGGAGCCCCACAGGCGGTGCCGAGGAAGAAGGTCGCCTGGAGGCGCAAATCCCGATAAGGGTTGGAGTTCGCTCCCGCGGAGTAGTCGGTGCTCGAAGTGAGCTCGCGCTCCCACCGTTCCCAGGCCACCGCCGTGTCGCGCGCCAGGCTCACCGAGTCCCAATAGAAGGCCACGCCGTTGGAGCCCGGGAAATCCTGCAGGAGGCGGACCCTGACCTTGGCCGTGCTCGGCCCGGTGGTGAAAAAGCCGCTTACGCTCTCCCAGCCGGAGATCCGGCCGACGGTCGTGCCGACGATCCGGCTCGAGAGCAGAGCGTCGGCGCTCGACAGCTCCAGGATCTGGAGCCGGGCCTGCTTGTTCTGCGTGGAAGCAATGTTCACGGCTGAGCGGGCGGCCAGCCGGAAGGTCACGCCCGGTGGCACAGGGATGGAGTCGGAACAGATCCCCACGTCTCCCGTCTGCGCAACCGTCACCTTCAGGGAGCGCGCCCCCTGATCGACGAGACTCGTCACCACTCCCAGGGTCGCGGTCCCGGAATTGGCACACAGGCTCCAGTTTTGGGGCAGAGCGCCGGAGACGGCCTCAAAGGATGGATTTGGAGCGAGGTTTGTCTGCCCCGAGGCTACAGAGGGGAAGAGCAGCAGTGACAGCCCCGCTAGACTTCGCAAAGCATACAGATAATTTCCGAACGTCCTCAGGGGGGCGATCTCCCTTCTCACCATAGTCGTGATCTCCTTGGGAGGGAGCCTATCATCTGGAGTCGATGGCTGCCATTCTTTAATGTTGATCATCTACCGTTTCGCCGGCTTCAAGGAGATCGCCAGAGAGGGGGGAGGTGGGCATCATGGAAACAACTCCTCGGCCATCCGGATTCAGGCATTCGATCCTCGCTAGCCTTTCGGCGGAGGCGGTCCACACGTTCACAGGTCCTATACGACACCCCCTGGAAGGCCACGGGGACCGCGTGACGTCTCTTCGAAGGGCTTGACGCGCCATCCGCCACTCCCCGTGAGAAGGCCATCGACCTTATTTAGAAGCGTTCAGCTTCGGCCTGCCCCGTTCAGGGATCGCCATCGGCGGCGGCATGCCCTCCGGCGGAGACGTTCCGCGGTCCCCATGGCCTCCCAAAGGGTGTCGTATAGGACCCTGGAACGTCTACCGCCTTCGCCGAGGGGCTTCCTTCTGTCGGGGCGGTGACATTTTTTTGATATCGAGGATATTGAGCCCTGCCAAATTCTGTCGGTTCCGAACGATACGAGCGAGAAATCTCTTTAGAATCAATGGACTGTAGTCTGGCAGGCCCCTTGCTCTAGAGGGGAGTGCACTTACAATCCAATGGTTGGCTGGCTCTCCGGGTTGGCTCTTCTCCGGGTTGGCTCTCAGCGGGCGGCTCAAGCGCCCCCCTCAGGGGGGGCGCGCTCTTCTCTCCGCGAAGCGCCGCACCGGGTGAATCCTCGCAAGGGGCGGAGGACGGTCGAAGCCATCGCCCGCGTCGACCGGTCTCAGGCCGTGCGCCGGATCGCGATCGCCTGCCGGTTGCTGCCCAACAGCGACGCCAGCGACAGGATCACCAGGGTCACCAGGAAGATCACGTAGGCCAGGATCTCGGGCGAGAGCCCCACCACCTGGACCGGCAGCGCCGGGTCGTGCCGCATGATCGCCGCCTTCATGCCGGTGTAGTGCTCCGCACACCGCCAGCCCCATCACCAGGGCGCTGGCGACGATCTGCCACAGGCGGGTGGTGTTGAAGACCAGCCACAGGGCGGCGATGGACGCCACGACCGCGATTCCCAGCGAGATCGCCACGATCACCAGGTCGTAGGACAACCGGGCCTGCATCCGCATCGCGGCCATGCCCGTGTAGTGCATGGCGGCCACCCCTAAGCCCATGGCCGTGCCGCCGACGACCAGCCGCCACAGGCTGGTCGGCCCCTTCCCCACGACGTAGATGCCGAGGCCGGTGACGACCACCGCCACCAGCAGCGAGGCCAGGGTGATCGGCACGTCATTGGCCACCGGCATGCCCATGTCGAAGGCCAGCATGCCGATGAAGTGCATCGACCAGATCGCCCCCGCCCCCATCGCCAGGGCCCCGGCCAGGAGGGAGCGCCACTTCTCGGCGCCGCGGGCTCCGGCGTGCTGGCGGCAGAGCCTGAGCGCGGTGAAGGAGCCCAGGACCGAGATCACGTAGGAGAGCGTGACGAGGAGAAGATTGTAGTGTTGCGGCATCGTGTCCATGACACCTCCCGGTTTCAGGTTTGGAGGGCGGCGATCACGCCCGACTGTGAGCTCGCTCCTGGGGCGTCGCGATCGCCGCGGTCCGCTTGAGGCTGATGATGGGGCGGCTCCATGGCTGCGCCAAGTGATCGGGATGACGAAGCTCTTCAGGTGGTGGGGAAAAGAGAGTTTGTCCGACCGCCCGCAAGCACGATCGGAACCGAGATCAGGAACTCGCTGCCGAAGAACTGGCGGGCGTTGCCGGCGATGGTGTTGGCGACACGCCCACCAGATCCTGGTGGTCGGAGAAGCCGACCTTCGTCTCGCCGAGGCGGTGCAGCAGCTCGGTGAGCTGGTCGGCGCCGGAGGTGAAGTACACCGCGCCGCGGCGGCGCCCGGAGACGCCGATCACGCCGGTGAAATCCAGGATGACCGAGGCCTCGCCCTTTAAGTAGGAAGTACGACCTCCGCCGGCTCGCCGGTGGCCCGTTGGAAATAGCGCACCACGCCGCCGATGAAGACCTTGATCTCCTCGTCGTTCATCGTTCCCCCAAGCCTCAGGATCCGGTGACCAGGTTGGCGAGCGCCAGGTTGAGATCCTCGGCCGAGAACGGCTTGACAACGTACTCGTTGGCGCCCCGTTCCACCGCCTCGATGGCGGTCTCGGCGTCGCCCAGGGCCGAGATCACCATCAGGCGGGTGTCCGGCTTCAGGGCCATCATCTTGGAGATACAGGTCAGGCCGTCCATCTCGGGCATGGTCAGGTCCATGGTGACGAACTCCGGGCAGTGCGCTCGAACAGCTCCATCGCCTCGCCGCCGTTCGGCCTGGTAGATCTCGGTCACCCGGTCCGAGAAGATGTGCCGCTGGATGCTCCGCCGGATGGTGCTCGAATCGTCGACGATCAACAACTTGCCACTGGTCCCCAGCACGGTTCTAACCTCCATTTGGCAGCGCGATGTAGAACTCACAGAACTGGCCCGTCTTCTGCCGCAGCGAGTCCGCCACCCAGCTTGGCCAGCGCGTCGTGCACGGCGCTCATGCCGAAGCCGCGCCCGGCATCTTCGGTCGCCTGGTCGGCGGTGGAGAAGCCGGGACGGAAGATCATCTGGTCGAGCGCCTCCGGTTTCCACCGGTTCTGCTCGCGGTCGACCAGCGGCTCGAGAATCGAGGGCTCGCTCTTGGCCAGCTCCTGCACCCGCTCGATCACCCGCTTGTAGTCGATGCCCCGGCCGTCGTCCTTGAACAGGAACTCGAGGTGGCCATTGTTCTGCCGGGCCGCCACCATGATATGCGCCTCCTCCGGTTTGCCCGCCACCTGCCGCTCGGCCGGGGTCTCGATGCCGTGGACGATCGAGTTGCGGACCAACTGGGCCATGACGTTGCGGAGCGCGCTCTTGTACTTAACGGGATCGCCAGGTCGCCGGGAGCGCGGAACGCCACCACGACCTTCTTGCCCGACTTCTCCGCCAGATCGTTGACGAAGCGGGTCACCAGCGCCGAGAGCCCCTCGGTGTCGCTGGCGCCGGGGGCTGCCTTGAGGCTGCGCTGGGTCTCGGCGAAGCGGGCCAGCACGTCGCGGATCTCGCCCAGGCTGTCGACCATCTCCGACAACTCGAGCACGATCGGGATGAAGTCGCTGCCGTCCATGATGGTCCGGCCCTGGAGCGCGGCGAGCTTCTCCTCGAAGCGGTTGGCGGCGGCGGCGAAATAGCCGATGCGCAACATCGCCGCCGTGCCCTTGATGGTGTGGACGCTCTTGAAGATGTCGTCCGCCAAGTGGCGGTAGAAGGTGTTGCGATCGGGATCGAGAGCAATGCCGACCGACCCTCGCGCAGCAGCGCGTTGATGGTCTCGAGCTCGCTGTGGGCGTCCTCGATGAACTCGCGCAGCACCTGGGGCTCGACGTGCATCACCGACAGCAGCAGCTCGGATTGGCGCTCCATGCGCTGCTGCGACTGCTTGAGCTGCTGCGCCAGCAGCACCCGGGGGGTGACGTCGGCCACCGTCACCATCGCGTGGCGGATCTCGCCGCCCTCGCGGATGCGCTCGAAGGTGAAGGTCAGGAATTTCTGCTCGAGCTGGCCGCTGCGGCCGGGGAACGAGGCCTCGATCTCCTTCAAGGGGTTGATCTTGGCAATCACGCTGTCGGTCTTGGCCGGGTTGAGCAGCAAGCGCAGGAAGCGGGCGGTGAGCTCGTGGGTGCGCTTGGGGGTGATCCGCTGGATCAGGTCGAGGAAGTCAGCCCCCGCCAGCTCCTCCTGGCCGAAGATCTGCCGTGTCGCGGCCGAGTACTTGGCCTCGATCGCGAGCTCGGGGGTGAGCAGGAACAGGCCCTCGCGCACCGTTCCCATAATGGTGTCGGTGAGGCCCAGCGAGCGCCCGAGCTCGACGTTGGCCTGCTTCAGGCCGGCAGTGTTGGCCGCCAGCTGGTCGACCATCTGGTTGAACGCGTCCGCGAGCACCGCGATCTCGTCCCGCCCCGGCATGCTGACCCGCACGTCGAGCTCGCCGTCGCGCACCAGGGTGGCGGCCTCCGCCAGGGTGGTGACGGGCGTGATCCAGCGGCGGGAGAGAAACAGATAGGAGGGCAGCAGCACGGCGAGCAGGATGCCGGAGATCAGCAGCAGCAGCGAGCGGGAGATGCGGACGGCGGCCTGCTCCAGCTCGCTCCTGGGCGAGACCTGGACCAGCTTCCAGTCGGTCTCGGGCACCGGGAAGACGAGGGCCAGGGAAGGTTGCCCGTTGAGCGGATCGGCCGGCATTTCGACACGGATCGGGACGTGGACCGCCACCGCCGCTCCGCCCGCCGGCGGCCGCCGGAGGGCGTCCGCGATCGGCCGGAAACCGGGATGGCGATCCGCCACCTCGCCGGCGGTGAGCGTCGCGCCGGCCTTCCCGGCCCCGCCTCGGCTCGCCAAGCCCACAAGCTCGGGGCGGGGAAAGAGAGGAACCGTTGATCGCGGTCGAGCAGGAAGGCGTAGCCGCTGGCCTCGGCCCGCCACGCCTGAGAGAGACGATGCAGGTTGGACGGGTCGAGGGTCCTCTCGCCGGCGAGCCATCGCCGCACCTCCTCCACTCTCCGCCTGCCGACTTCCTCCACCTTGCCGGCGGATTGCTCCGCGACCTGCTGCCGGCCATAGGTGTTCATGACCAGCGCGATGCCCATTAGGATCAGGGAGAAGAGCGCCAGCAGCCCGACCGTTCCCTGCCACGCCAAGCTCCCCAGCCGCGGCCGTCGGCGGCTGGCCGTGGGCTGCCGCTGAGCCGCCACGGCTGGTGCATCACCAGCAGAAGGCGTTTCTACCTCGTTCAACCAGTCTCCTTTCGCGGATAGCATATCCCGGGTGTGCGCTACATTGAGCATAGCGCAAATGTAATCCCATGTGGGCGCCGCCGCCCTATTCCTGATTTCACAGCTTAATCGCATATTGACAGGTAGCTACCACACCGCTCAGGGAAGCGATCAGCACGAAAACAACTCTTTTCATACGGTGTCTCCTTCCCTGTACGGAATCATCCGTCCACATGACTACTGTTAATCGTTCCTTTTGAATCGGCGGCGTTTGCCGCGCCAATCCGGGCGCAGGGTGAGGCTACGAGGACCGGCGATCCGCGCATTACGAATTGGAGTGGTTTTGAGCTACCACCGCGGGCCGGGGCCGGGCCATGGGCGGAGGTCTGAGCGGCGGTCAGCGGCCGCTGAAAAAGAAAACGGCCGGCAGGGTTGCCCCTGGCCGGCCGGGTTCATGGTCGTGCGGTGCTGCCTAGGCCTGGCGCTTGCGGCGCAGGGTGAGAGCGGCGCTCAGCACCAGCAGGATGGCGAGGGCCGCGAGGCCGACGCTGTCCAGGGTGGGGATGATCGCGGCCGGCTGGCCGGAGATCTGCGCCTGGCCGGAGTTGTTGGCCGGCGTGGCGTCGCCCTCGTTGGCGGTAGCGGTGGCCGTGTTGGTGATGGTGCCCGTCTGGGTGACCGTGACCGTCAGATGGCAGGTCGCCGAGGCGGTCACCGCCAGAGCGCCGACGTTCCAGGTCAGGGTCGGAGCGGCGAAGCTGGCCCCGCAGTCATTGGAGACGTAGGTGAGGCCCGCGGGCAGGATGTCGGCCACCGTCACCCCGGTGGCGTTCGCCGGCCCGTTGTTGGTCACCGTCAGGGCGAAAACCGCGTTGTCGCCGACGCGAATCGGAGGGGCGGTCGTCAGGGTCTTGGTCAGCGACAGGTCGGCCGATGCGGTGATCGTGTCGGTGTCGGTGGCGCTGTTGTTGGCCGCGGCGGGATCGGGCGTGGCGCTCGACACCGTCGCGGTGTTGACCAGGGTGCCGACCGCGGCGGCGGAGATCGTGCAGGTCGCGGTGTAGGTCACCGAGCTGCCGGCCGGGAGGTTGAGCGCCGCGTCGTTGATGTTGCCGCTGCCCGCCGCGGTGTTGCCGGTGGCGCCGCCGGCGGCGGTGCTGGTGTAGGAGACGCTGGTGCAGGCCGCCGGGAAGTTGTCGACCACGCTCGCCGGGTTCGCCGCCGTCGGGCCGGCGTTCGACGCCGTGATCGTGTAGATCGTGCTGCCGCCCGCCGCGACGGCGGCAACGCCGTCGGTCTTGGTGATCGACAGATCGGCCGAGGCGCAACTGAAGGTGTCGATGTCGAGCGACCAGCTGTCGAGGCTGCCGCCGTCGCCGGCGAGGTCGTCGGAGATGGTCAGCGTCCAGGTGCCGTTCGGGTCCTCGCCAATGAAAGCCGCCATGGCCTCCTCGGGAACCAGCGGCGTCGCCGTGGTCAGGTTCACGTAGGCGTTGTCGGTCACCAGGCCGTTGTTGGTGGTGTATGGCACCTGCCCGGCCGGATTCGCGCTGTCGTCCCAGAGGGTGCCGTTGAAGACGTTGTCGTTGCCCGCTCCGTTGTCGGTGGTCAGGGTCACGACCGTCCCGGCGGGGAGGTGAGCGTGATGTCGAGGTCGGCCGAGAAGGTGTGCATGATGTTGGTGATCGCGTTGACGTCGAGGATCGAGGTGCCGGCGCCGGAGACCACGATCGTCGAGGTCACCACGGCCGGACCGGTCGGGATCGCCACCGGCGTGGACTGGGTCACCGTCGGCACGGTGGTGACGATCGGCGCGTTGGGGAACGTGGTGACCGCCATCGACCAGTTGTCGAGGCTGCCGCCGTCGCCGGCCAGGTCGTCGGAGATGGTCAGCGTCCAGGTGCCGTTCGGATCCTCGCCGATGAACGCTCCCATCGCTTCCTCGGGGACCAGCGGCGTGGCCGTGGTCAGGTTCACGTAGGCGTGATCGGTCACCAGGCCGTTGTTGGTGGTGTACGGCACCTGCCCGGCCGGGTTCGCGCTGTCGTCCCAGACCGTGCCGTTGAAGACGTTGTCGTTGCCGGCCCCGTTGTCGGTGGTCAGGGTCACGACCGTCCCGGCGGGGGAGGTGATGGTGATGTCGAGGTCGGCCGCGAAGGTGTGCTGGATGAAGGTCGTCAGGTCGAGATCGAAGAGGTACGGCCCGGCGCCGGACACCACGATCGTCGAGGTCACCACGGCCGGGCCCGTCGGGATCGCGACCGGCGTGGAATTCGTGAAGTTGTTCGTCGTCTGGCCGCAGCCGGTCGGCGTCGCCGGCACGACCTTCGTCGTGCGGGCCCGGCGCGCGGCGGCCGCGGTGGCGCTCCCCACGTGGCCCGGATCGTCGCCGCCCATCGCGGCGGAGAGACTCCGGTACTGCCCCTCGGCGGTCGTGTACGCCGCGGCGGCCTGGGCGTTCGTCCGGATCTGGGGCTTCAGGCTGTTCATCTGCTGCGCCAGGGTGAGCATCTGCTGGTAGGTCGCGTTCTTGTCGATCGCGGCCGAAGCGAGACTGGCGCCGCAAAGCAGGGTGACCGCCATGATCGCGGCACAAGCCTGCCGGGGATGTCGTCCTGCAGATCGCCGGGGTGGTGGGGAAGTGTAGTCTGCCATTCTTGACCCTCCTGATTGATGCGATGCAACTTCTTATGTTTTACGTTGCTCAATGAGCCTGGCGCGGTTCGAATATTTTCTTGCGGTCACTGAGGAGTTCCCCCAGGCAAGGCGATGAGGAGGTGTTCTGGAAAACTACCCGCACATAGTAGCCAAGAGCGCCTCGGAAATAAAGCGGGAACTTGTAAAAGTCGCCCGCGGGAGCCCGGCCCCGGGGAACGGGTTTGCTCTCGCGGGGCGCGGGTGATACTTATCCCGGACCTATCCTGGAGTTCGACGACGCGTGGAGGGCGACGTGGAGCGTGGAAAAAGACGGAGTTTGTTCATGACGAGCGGCCCGCGGCTCGCGGCGACCGCCCTGGCCCTCGTCCTCGGCGCCACGGCCGCGCGGGGGGACATCTCGGGCTTCGTCCGGGTCGCCGGCAGCGGTACGCCCGGAACGCCGGTCCCGGGCGCCCGGGTCCACATCCGCGCCGACTCCTCGGTGGTGGCGGTCACCGGCGCCGACGGCAGCTTCACCCTGGCCGCGAATCCCGCCGGCCTCGTCGAGCTCGCGGCCTCGATCCCCTACAGCCGGTCCGCGGCCGTCAACTACCTGATCGGCGGCGCGCCGGCGAACAACGGCGACAGCGGCGTCGACATCCGGCTCGCCGTCCTGCCCGCGAACAATCCGAGCTACAAGCCGCCCACGGCGGACATCTGCGGCAGCTGCCACCTCTCGGTCTATCCGTTGTGGTCCGGCTCGAACCACTCGGGCGCCGCGCGCAACGAGTGGGTCCTCGACCTGTTCTCCGGCACCGGCACCGCGGGCGGCGGCGCGGGCTACGTCTTCCGCAATACGCACGACGCCGGCGAGACGGGCTTTTGCGCCACCTGCCACGCGCCGATGGCGGACGTCTTCAATCCCGGCCAGACGATGCTCGACGAGGTGAGCGACGGCGCCGGGAGCGAGGGCGTCAGCTGCGTGGCCTGCCACCAGATGGACTCGGTCGACGCCGGCAACCTCGACGCCCTGCACTTCCTCGGCAAGTCCACCTACCGCTTCCCCGACGACTCGGCGGGCCCGACGTGGAGGTATGTCTGGGGTCCCCTCGACGACGTCACCTTCAAAGGCATGAAGGTGTCGCATTCGACGCTCCACCGCACCTCGCTGCTCTGCGCGGCCTGCCATCAGTACGTCAACCCGGAAACCGGGGCGCCGGGGCAGAACACCTACCGGGAATGGGCGGCTTCGTCGTTCGCGACGCCCGGCCCCGGCCAGCGCAACTGCCAGAATTGCCACATGCCGGACGCGACCGACGACGATCCCTCTGCGTCTTCGTCGCCGATCCCGCGGACCGCCCGGCCCAGGACCGCCGCCGGCACGTCTTCGTCGGCTCGACGCCCGACATGCTGCAGAACAACCTCTCGCTGACCGTCGCCGGCGAGGAGATCCCGGGGCGCGTCCGCGTGGTCGCCGAGGTCGCCAACTTCGGCGCCGGGCACTCGTTTCCGACCGGCGTTTCGATCCGCAACGCCATCCTGCTGGTGACCGCGACGCTGAACGGCCAGCCGCTGCCGCAGGCCGCCGGCCCGACGGTGCCGTTCTGGGGGAGCGACAACGTGCCGGGCACGCAGCCGGGCGATCTACGCCGGCCTCCCCGGCAAGGGGTTCGCGAAGATCCTCGAGGGGCGGATCAACGGCCAGGGCCCGACGGTGCGGCCGGTGCTGTTCATCGATGCCGAGGGGGTCTTCTCGAACACCCTGATCCCCTCGGGCGCCACCGACACCACCA
Organism: uncultured Acidobacteriota bacterium; assembly: GCA_963761645.1. Classification (GTDB taxonomy): domain Bacteria; phylum Acidobacteriota; class Thermoanaerobaculia; order Multivoradales; family UBA5704; genus DATARR01. The sequence goes on along the minus strand of CAVXIG010000046.1, from coordinate 19,614 downwards.
CGATCGAGTTCCAACTGCCTCCCGGCGTCCCGCCGGGCGCGAGGGTGGCGATCCAGGCACGGCTGCTCTACCGTCGGACCTTCCGCGCCCTCCAGGTGGAGAAGGGGTGGACGCAGAGCGCCCACAGCACGCCGATCGAGATCGAGGTCACCCGCCAGGCGGCCGACCTGACCCTCGCCGGCGGCACCGCCGCGACCGAGGTCCCCGCGACGTCGCCCGCGAGCCTCCTCGTGCTGGCCCTGGCTCTCGCCACCCTCGGCGCCTACCGTCTCGTCCGCCGGAAAGCCTGAGCGGCTCACCCGCGCTTGCGGGCGACGACGAACATCTGCTGGCTCTGGGCGGTGAACGGCTCCCGGTGATGTCCGCCTGCGATCGATTCCACCTCGAGGCCCGCGCGCTCGAGCATGAGCTCCAGCTCGTAGCGGAAGATCGAGCACCAGTGTATCGAATAGGCGGCTCGCCGGACGAGCCCGTCGGGCGCGACCTCGTCATACCACCCGAAGAGCTCCTGCACCTGATCGGCCCCGATCGGTCCGATCGCGGCGAACCGCGTGTAGAGGTTGCCGGTATGCGGGTTGCGCCGGGTGACGAACGGTCTGGGGACCGGCTCTCCGCGGAACGAGAGAACCAGCGGGTTCATCACGTCGATCGCCAGGCGGCCGTTGTCGTCGAGGTGCCGTGCCGCCGCGATGAACGCCGCGCACTGGTCCTCGAATCGCGTCACGCAGAGAAGGCTGTTGAAGGCGACGATGATCAGCACGAACCGTTTGCCGAGGTCGAATTCGCGATGTCCCCGCGCGCCACAGATCCTCGCCGCGACCGCCGGCTCTTCCCGTCCGAGGTTCTCGCGAAAGCGGCTCAGCATCGGCTCGGAGATGTCGATTCCCGTCACGCTGAATCCACGGCGAGCCAGCGGGATCGCCACCCGGCCGGTTCCGCAGCAGAGCTCGAGCACCGATCCCCCCTGAGATTCGTTCGCGAGCTCCTGATACCGATCGATATCGTACGCGATCCCCTGATCGATGGTCGCCGGATCGAAATTCTCCGGGAAGGGGGAGATCGCCTGGCCGGGATAGTCGCCGTCGTAGTTATAGATCGAGCTGTGATCGTCGGGGAGATCGGCGTTCATTCAGGGCCTCATTGTATCGTCTCCGCGTGCGCTGGAGTCGCCGTTTCCGCGGCTCGAGTTGAAGGCACAAAGGGTGCATAGGCTCTCGATGAATGGGGGAAGACCTGCGTGACAAAGGAGAGACCATGACTGAAACAGCCACTTCACTGAGCGGTCAAACCATCCGGTGGAAGTTCGAGGAGGGGCCCACGGCCGGCGGCACCTACGAGCATGCTTTCAATGCCGACGGCAGCGTCTCGTTCCGCAAGCTGGACGGCGCCGCGGAAGGCAAGCCGACGCGGGTGAAAAAATATGGCTCGTTCGAGGTCGCGCCGGCGGTCCACCTGGTGTCCTATCTGGCGGAGGAGTCCGGATACACCCTGACCATCGCGATGAATTTCGACACCGGCCGGCTGTACGGCTTCGCGTCCAACGACAAGGAGTGGCACCCCGTGTCCGGCACGCTGGAGGCCGTGAAGTAGGACCGGAGCAGGCGCGGAGGACAGGGGCTGGCGCACCTGGAAGAATTGAGAGGACTTGCCCTCTCGCCGAGATCAGGGAGACTTCATGAGAGCCAGACTGTCCTTCGCGTTCGCGGTCCTCGCCTTCAGCATGGTCCTGGCACCCGCTCCCGCGGCCACGACGCCGAAGCAGTGCGCCGACTTTTGCTCTCGGGCCCGTTGCATCGGTGGCTATGTCTGCGGGCTGTACACCAACTCCACGGGACAGACGGTCTGCGGCTGTCATCTGCCTTAGGAGCCGGCCGCTTCAATCAGACTTCCTGCTGGTCAGGCTCGCGATGACGACGGCGAGCTCCGCGGGCTCCACCGGCTTGGGAACGTGCATGCTGTAGCCGGCCCTCAGGGCCAGCAGGCGGTCTTCGACCCGTGCGTAGGCGGTCAGCGCCACGGCCGGGATGCGGCCGCCGTCGCGGGCGGCTTCGAGGGCTCGCACCCTTTTGATCAGGGAGTAGCCGTCCTCTTCCGGCATGCCGATGTCGGAGACCAGGATGTCCGGCTCGTACTCCTCGAGGGCGGCGAGCACCTCGGCCGCGGAGGCGCAGGTCCTCACCACGGCCCCGCACTGCTCGAGCATGGTCTTGAGCAGATGCCGGGCATCCGCCTCGTCGTCGACCGCCAGGATCTGGATGCCATTGAGATCCGGGGGGCAGTCGAAGGGCACGGTTCCACTCACCGCGGGATGAACCGGCGGCGGCTCCTCCGGTTTGGCCGGCAGGGTGGATTTGCGAATCACCATCAACGGCAACTTGACGGTGAAGACGGCCCCCTGCTGGTCGCTCCGGTTGCCCCCCTCGACCGTGCCGCCATGCAATTCGACGAGCTGGCGCACGATGGCGAGCCCCAGCCCCAGGCCGCCATGCCGCTTGCTCGCCGAGCTGTCGGCCTGGCGGAAGCGGTCGAAGACATACGGCAGGAAGTCTTCCTCGATGCCCGGGCCGGTGTCGCTCACCGAGATCTCGAGATGAGAATTGATGCGCTGGAGCTGCACCTGCACGCGCCCCTGCTTGGGGGTGAATTTGATCGCGTTGGAAAGCAGGTTCCAGATCACCTGCTGCATGCGTACGGGGTCGCCGAGGACGACGCCGGCGCCGAAATCCAGCACCACCTGGATGCGGATCTCCTTGGCCTCGGCGGCGGGGCGCGAGGTATCCACGGCGGCGTGAATGACCGAGGTCAGATCGAGCGGCTGCGCGTCGAGGCGGAGCTTGCCGGAGACGATCCGCGACACGTCCAGCATGTCGTCGATCAGCCGCGCCTGCAGCTTGGCGTTGCGATCGATGGTCTCGACCGCGCGGGTGTAGATCGGCTCCTCCAGGCGGCCCGTGCTCAGCATCCGGGTCCAGCCGAGGATCGCGTTCAGCGGGTTGCGCAGCTCGTGCGAGAGCAGCCCCAGGAACTCGTCCTTCGCCCGGCTGGCGATCTCGGCTTCCTGGCGCGCCTCCTGCTCGCTCCGGAGGAGAGCTTCCCGCTCCTGGAGCGCGCGCTGGGCGTTCTGATAGAGCCGGGCATTGTCCATGGCGACCGCGGTCTGGGCGGCGAGCCCCTCGACGATCCGCTCGTGCCGGGAGGTGAAGATCCCCTCTTCCGGGTGGCCGAAGAAGAGTCCGCCCAGCACCTCGCCCGACCGGGAGATCACGGACACGGCCAGGTAGCTGGTCACCGGCAGGTGGCCGGGGGGCATGCCGTGATAGGGGGAAAAGGCCCCGTATCGCGGATCTTTCTTGACGTTGGCGACGCGGATCGTCCCCTCCCCCCGGAAGGTCGGCCCGAACATGTGCGTGGCGCGCGGCATCGGGAATTGCGCGAAGGCCTCGCGCGGCACCCCCGACAGGGTATAGAGCATGTAGGAGCCGCCATCCTCGTTGTAGACGTTGTAGAAGAAGGAGCCGAACTGCGCGCCGCACAGCTCGGTGGCGGCGTCGGTCACCGCCTGCACGAGCTTCTGCTGATCCAGCTCCGCCGAGAGCAGGCGCCCGATCTGGTTGATGGTCTCCAGCACTTCGGACTGCTCTTTGAGCTTCGCCTCGGCCTGCAGGCGTTCGATGCCGAGCGCGATGCCGTCGGCGATCACCGCCAGCGCCTGCAGGGTCGCCTTGGTCAGGGGACGGCGGGCGAACAGGGCGACGACCCCGATCAGGCGCTCCTCGACCACGAGAGGGTACCCGGCGAAGGCGACCATGCCCTCCCGGCGGGCCCATTCCTGGTCCTGGACGGCGGGATCGCCGATCACTTCATTGGTGAGATGCGGGCGGCGTTCCCGGGCGATCGCGCCGATCTTGAAGCTGCCCACCGGGATCCGGCTGTGCGGGCCGTTCAGGTGCGTGTACAGGCCCGCGCTGGCTTGCAGCTCCAGGACCTCGGAGGCTCGGTTGAGCGTCCAGATCCGGGCCAGCGCCGCGTCGAGATGCCGGACGATCGCCTCGCAGCAGTGGGACAGGGCCTCGTGCTGGTCGTGTACCCGCACCAGCGTCGTGCTGACCTCGGAGCTGAGCGCGGTGAGCCTCTCCTGCTGGGAAGAGAGATCTTCATCCGGGCCTTCATCTGGGCGGGCTAAGCTTATGTCCTGAGAGGTCAGACTCATAAAGATCCTCACGAGAAACTGTCAAGGCCAGAAGCTAAAGCAAGATCCTTGCCCGTGGGTTTCTCGACCGGGGAGCGAGGGAGTTAGAGTACCCCCATGGAGCGCTATCTCGTCAACGAGATCTTCTACAGCCTGCAGGGGGAAGGAGTGCGCGCCGGGACGCCCAACCTTTTCCTGCGGCTCTCCCGGTGCAACCTCGCCTGCAAGGTGGAGACGCACGGCTTCGACTGCGACACCGAGTTCGAGTCCGGCCGGTGGATGACCCCGCCGGAGATCCTGGCCGAATTCCGCCAGCTCTCGGAGCGCTGCGACTGGGTGATCCTCACCGGCGGCGAGCCGGCCCTGCAGGTGGACCGCGAGTTGATCGACGTCCTCCACGACGCCGGCTACAAGCTGGCGATCGAGACCAACGGCAGCTTTCCACTGCCGGAAGGGATCGACTGGATCACCGTCAGCCCCAAGGTGGCCGAGCACGCCATCCGCCAGCGCCGGGCCAGCGAGGTCAAGTACGTGCGCGGCCACGGCCAGGCGATCCCGAGGACGGTGGTCGAGGCCGAGCACTACCTGATCTCCCCGGCCTTCGAGGGCGCCGAGGTCGACCCCCGCACCCTCGACTGGTGCATCCGGCTCTGCCGTGACAACCCCCCCTGGCGGCTCTCCGTCCAGCAGCACAAGCTGTGGAAGGTGCGTTGACGGCCCGGCGGGCTATGATCCAGGACTCGATATCCGGGATTCGATGATTTTTGGTATTGGGTGCAAGGAGCTGCAGGCAAGGAGCGGGGCAAGGAGCCAGAGGAATGCGGATGAACGGGAACGGTCTCGCGAAGTGGACGGCGGTCACCTTCCTGGTGCTGCTGGTCAACACCGCGTATATCGCGGCGTTCGCCTCGCCGACGATCTTCTATATGTCGAACGTGCTGGTCCACCTGGTGCTGGGGGTGGTCCTGGCCGTGGCCTTCGCCGTGCTGCTGGTCAAGCGGCCGGAGCTGCGGCCGGGCCTGGTGCCGGCGGGCGTCCTCTTCCTGATCGCGCTGGCCGCCGGGATCTGGCTGGCCGCCGCGGGCAACGTGCGGGCCCACCGGCCGGTGCTCTGGGCCCACGTCGCCGCCGCCGGCCTGGGGGTGATCGCCCTCGGGATCTGGCTCTGGCGGCGGAGCGCGGCCGGCGCCGGGCTGGGCGCGGTTCCGGCAGGCGTTCGCGGTCGCGGCCGTGCTGCTGGTGGCCCTGCCGGCCGCCACGATGCTCTGGCGCAAGGCGACTCCCAACCCCAACCACCGCATCGTCAATCCGCTGGTCGTCCCCGCTTCCATGCAGGAGGAGGGGGGCGGGCCGAAGTCGCCGTTCTTCCCCTCGTCGGCGAAGACCAACGTCGGCGGCATCATCCCGTCCAACTTCTTCATGGATTCGGCGCGCTGCGGCGAGTGCCACAAGGACATCTATCAGCAGTGGAACAGCTCGGCCCACCACTTCGCCTCGTTCAACAATCAGTTCTACCGTAAATCGATCGAATACATGCAGGACACCGTCGGCACCCAGCCGAGCAAGTGGTGCGCCGGCTGCCACGACCACGCGGTGTTCTTCAACGGCCGCTTCGAGAAGCCGATCAAGGATCAGATCGACACGCCCGAGGCGCACACCGGGCTCGCCTGCACCTCCTGCCACGCCATCACGCACGTCGGCAGCTCGATGGGCAACGGCGACTTCACCATCGAGTATCCGCCGCTCCACGAGCTGGCGAGCAGCAAGAACCCGGTGATCCACAAGATGGACAGCTTCCTGACCTATCTCCAGCCCGAGCCGCACCGCAAGACGTTCATGAAGCCGTTCATGCGCGACTCGGCGGAGTTCTGCTCGTCCTGCCACAAGGTGCACCTCGACGTGCCGGTGAACTCCTACCGCTGGGCCCGCGGCTTCAACGACTACGACAACTGGCAGGCGAGCGGCGTCTCGGGGCAGGGGGCGCGGTCGTTCTACTACCCGGCCGAGTCGAAGACCTGCGCCGGCTGCCACATGCCGCTGGTCGATTCGCAGGATCCCGGCAACCGCGGCGGCAAGGTCCACTCCCACCGCTTCCCGGCGGCCAACACGGCCCTCGCCTTCGTCAACCGGGACAAGCACCAGATGGACGCCGTCGAGAAGTTCCTGAAATCGGGCTTCGTCACGGCGGACATCTTCGCGGTCTCGCCGGTGGACGAGGGGAAGGGGGAGACGGCGATGGTGCGGCGGAGCGCGCCCAAGGACGCCGGGCCGCAGCTCAACACCACCTTCGCGGTGGGCGAGGAGGCCGAGCAGGGGGGCGCGGTGGTGATCCGCGACGTCGGCCAGGTGGCGGCGCCGATCGACAAGGCGGCCCCGCCGCTCGAGGCCGGCTCGACGGTGCGGGTGGACGTGGTGGTGCGCACCCGCGCCATCGGCCACTTCTTCCCGGGCGGCACGGTGGACGCCTTCGATGTCTGGCTCGAGCTCCAGGGGCGCGACGCCACCGGCAAGCTGGTCTTCTGGAGCGGCCGCGTGGACGACGACGGCAAGGGGCCGGTCGAGCAGGGGGCGCACTTCTACCGCTCCTACCCGCTCGACGGCGAGGGGAACCCGATCGACAAGCGCAACGCCTGGCAGGCGCGCAGCGTGCTCTACGTCCGCCTGATCCCGCCCGGCGCGGCCGACGTCGCCCACTACCGCGTGCGCATCCCGGCCGACGCCGTGGGGCCGATCACGCTGACGGCGAAGCTCAACTACCGGAAGTTCGCCCACTCCTACACCCAGTTCGCCTACGCCGGCCAGCCGAAGCCGGGGCAGGCGCACCTGATCACCCCCCACGCCAACAGCGCCGAGTGGTCGTTCGATCCGGCCAACATCCCGGCCAACGTCTCGGGCAAGATCAAGGGGGAGATCCCCAACCTGCCGATCGTCACCGTCGCCACCGCCGAGGCCAGGCTCCCCTTGGGAGGCAACGGCGCTCCGCAGTGGCGCCAGGTGACGGACAAGAAGGACCGCGAGCGCTGGAACGACTACGGGATCGGCCTCCTGCTCCAGGGGGACCTCAAGGGGGCCGAGTTCGCCTTCAAGAAGGCCACCGAGGCCGAGCCGGGCTACGCCGACGGCTGGCTGAACGTGGCCCGGGCGCTGATCCGCGAGGGCGAGGTCGGGGCCGCCCGGCCGTACGTCGAGAAGGCGATTTCGATCACTCCGGGCTGCCGCGCGGCTACTTCTTCAAGGCGATGATCGAGAAGGCCGAGGGGAACTACGACGGCGCGCTCGCCTCGCTGCGCACCGTCGAGGCCAAATACCCGCGCGACCGCGTGGTGCTCAACCAGATGGCGCGCATCCTGTTCCTCAAGCGCCAGTACAAGGAGGCGCTCGCCGTGCTGGAGCGCGTCGGCCTCGTCGATCCCGAGGACGTGCAGATGCACTACACCGCCATGCTCTGCTGGCGCGGCCTGGGCAACGCCGAGAAATCGGCGCGCGAGGCGACGCTCTTCCGGCGCTTCAAGGCCGACGAGTCGTCCCAGGCGATCACCGAACGGCGCCGCCTGCTGAGCCCCGAGGACAACAACGAGCGCCAGCCCATCCATGAGCACGAAAGCGTGCCGCTGCCGAGCCTGCCGCGGACGGCGGAGGGGGCGGCGATCGCGGGGGGTGAGGGGTACTTCGATCAGCATTCGCGGCCTGCGACCTCAACCCCTATCCCCTTCTCCTTAAAGGAGAAGGGGGACGACTTCGTGGCAGATTCCCGTAAGGCCCTCCCTCTCCTTCAGGAGAGGGACCGAGGGTGAGGTCGCAGGCCACGAGCGCCTTGGTTTTTGGAACACAGATCAGGAGATGAAGCCTTGAAGCGACTCTGCACCCTATCCGCCATCCCCCTCGCCGCCCTGGCCCTGATCGCCGCGGCGCCGCGCCCGCTCCCAAGGCCGCCCGCCCCCCAGGCAGGGGTGAGGTTCACCGACATCACCGCCGCCTCGGGGGTCAAGTTCACCCACAACAGCGGCCGGGCGGGGAAGAAGTACCTGCCCGAGACCATGGGCTCCGGCGTCGCGGTGTTCGACGCCGACGGCGACGGCTGGCTCGACATCCTGCTGGTCAACGGCCGCGACTGGCAGCCGGGCAAGCGGAAGTCGCTGCCGGCCCTCTACCGCAACAACCGCAACGGCACCTTCGCCGACATCACCCGGGGGAGCGGCCTCGACGTCGAGACCTACGGCATGGGCGTCGCGGCGGGCGACTACGACAACGACGGCCGCCAGGACGTCTATCTCACCTCGCTCGACGGCGACCGGCTGTTCCACAACGAGGGGGGCGGCCGGTTCCGGGACGTGACCGCCGCCTCGGGGATCAGGAACGCCAACTTCGGCACCAGCGCCGCCTGGCTCGACTACGACCGCGACGGCAAGGCCGACCTGTTCGTGGCCAACTACGTCCAGTGGAGCCGCGACAAGGACCTCTGGTGCTCGCTCGACGGCGCCCACAAGTCCTACTGCACGCCCGAGTCCTACAAGGGGGCGGCGCCGAAGCTCTACCGCAACCTCGGCGGCGGCAAATTCGCGGACGTCAGCCAGCAGGCCGGGGTCGCCGAGGCGGCCAGCAAGTCGCTCGGCGTCACCGTGCTCGACTACAACGGCGACGGCTGGCCGGACCTCTTCGTGGCCAACGACACCCAGCCCAACAAGCTCTACCGCAACCAGAAGAACGGCACCTTCAAGGACGAGGCGGTGGAGGCGGGCGTCGCCTTCTCCGAGGAGGGGACCGCGCGCGGCGCCATGGGCGTCGACGCCGCCGACTACGACCGCTCCGGCCGTCCGCACCTGCTGGTGGGCAACTTCACCAACGAGATGCTGGCCCTCTACCACAACGAGGGGAACGGCGTGTTCGTGGACGAGGCGCCCTCCTCCACCGTGGGGCAGGCGAGCCTGCTGACCCTCACCTTCGGCGTCTTCTTCTTCGATTACGACCTCGACGGCCTGCCCGACATCTTCGCCGCCAACGGCCATCTCGAGGAGGAGATCAACCGCGTGCAGCCGCGGGTGACCTACAAGCAGCCGCCGCTGATCTTCCGCAACCAGGGGAAGGGGAAATTCCAGGCCGTCACCGCCGCCCTGGGGCCGGACATCGCCCGTCCGATCGTCGCCCGCGGCGCGGCCTACGGCGACCTCGACAACGACGGCGACCTCGACGTCGTCATCACCACCAACAACGGCCCCGCCTACGTCTTCCGCAACGACGGCGGCAACCGCAACCGCTGGCTGCGGGTGCGCACCGTGGGAGCGAAATCGAACCGCGACGGCCTCGGCGCCATCGTGCGGGTGACCAGCGCCGCGGGCAAACAGTGGACCCTGGTGCGCAGCGGCTCCTCCTACTGCTCGCAGAGCCAGACCGCCCCCACCTTCGGCCTCGGGCAGGACAAAGTGGTGCAGACGCTGGAAATCGAGTGGCCGAGCGGCGCCAAGCAGCGGTTCACGAACGTGCCCACCAATCAGGTGGTGACGGTCGACGAGAGCCGTGGGATCGTGCCGGCGGGGCGCCGGCGAAGCCGGCGCGGTAGGGCAGCGGTGCCCGCGGCGCCTTGCCAAGGTATAGTAATTCCGCTAGCACAGAAATTGCAGAAAGGATCTCCAACCCGTGGCCACTCGCAAAGTGGACCACCCACAAAAGGAGAGATCCATGAAGCGACTCATTCTTTGCGCCGCAGCCGTCCTGCTCACCTCGGGCGCCCTCGCCACCAGGCCCGCCTTCGCCTGCGTAGTAAATCCGGCGTGTTATACCAACGATGACTGTATTGATGTCTGCGGTTACAGCGCACCCTGCAATAGCTGCTCGGGCCTCTGTCGCTGCTAAATCGTGCGGACTTTGGGGAGCTTCCAGCGCGGAGGCTCCCTCGCGCAGCCGTCCTGGGTGATCAGGAGGCGCTCTGAAAGGGCGAACTTTGAACAGCCCGGGCTTCAGCCAGCCTCGACTGGTACTGTCTGACCACCGGCGCGACGGACACCCGGGCCCTGCGCTCCGCAGGGAGATTGCCATGAGGCCTCTCCGTCTTTCGTCCAGGGCTCGCACTACGTCCCGAGCTCCTGTCGTCCCTGCCCACCCGGGCTCGAAGTGCCGCAAGTGACACCCAGGCGACGCGACACAAGCTCGCATCCGCCAAGAATATCCATACATTGCCGCAACCTATGCTTAGGTTGGCGCGTCCTATCGATACATTGCCGCAATCTGCCCTTACGGCCTCCTGGCTTCCCGAAGCATGAACCCGTCGCGGTACCATTCCGAGCAAGACAGCGCTGAGTTGCAGCAAAATGGGGAAACTTCGGCTCGACATCGTCTTGAAATGCCGCGACATGACGCCAGATTGCATACACGTAGCGGCATTCAGTTGAGAGTCTTGAAAGTTTGCCGCATCCTATCCATATTTTGGCGCAACTTTCTCGGAAGCGCGGCAACATGCGCGGAATCTCTGTCCTCCTGGAGCTATCTTGCATCATATTGTCTATCGGTCGCTCCATTCGATTCAACCATTGATCCATCATTGGCCCGTATCGCGCCAATCTTGCTCTATCTTGGGTCATCTTCTGGATAATCGAGGCCGCCGATGCGTCTGATGCGCCGTTTTTTGTCCGGCGCGAGCTGGAGGAGAGTCCGGCGCCGCAAGCTGGGAGGGCGTCGCGTCAACGGTAGTGCGCTCTTGCATCGACGCGCTGTGGTATCGTCCCGGCGGGGCTCCGGTTGCGGCATTGCCGCCCGGTGTTGGTGCGATGTGCCGCGATATCACGGCGGCGGAGGGGGCCTCTGACCGCTGGACGCCGGCGAGGAGACGAAGGATGAGCACGTCGTTTTCCGTTGCGGAGATCCTGGCCCGGCTGGAGGCGAGGATCGCGCATCACGAGGAGCGGGTGGCGTTCCATCAACAGCAGGAGGTCCATCATCGCGAGCAGAGCGCCGCGCACGGCGCCGAGCTCGAGACGGTGCGGCGGCACTTCGAGTCCTTCAAGGCGACCGCCCTGCCGGCGGCGGATCTGGCCGGCGTGCCGATGGCGCCCGCGCCAGCGGGGGAGGAGAAGCCGGAGGACCTCGGCGAATTCGTCGGCAAGCGGATCATGGCCAGCAAGCTGATCGTGCGCGCGATCGACCGCCTCGGCGACGATGAGACCTTCGGAGCCAACCGGGTGGCCGCGGAAACCAACCGCCGCTACCACGACAAGCTGAAGAAGCCGGTGGACGCGCGGAAGGTCTCGGTCGTCCTCCGCCGCCTGCGCGACGCCGGAGAGCTCCACCAGGCCCAATCCGGAGGCGCCGCCCACGAGGCGCTCTACACCAAGCGGCGGCAGGGCTAAGGCTCACCCTCTTCTACACATCTTTCCTCCAGCCCCGCAGGGGCGTCAGGAAGTAGCCGGGCGGCGGACACCGCCGGCCTTGCCTCGTACCGAAACGGAGGGAATTGTCGTCAGCCCGACGGTTGGGCCGTGTCGCGGGACGCTGGCTTGTCCTTTGGTATTTCAGCTAGAGGATATGCCGCACCTCGTGGTGAGTGATCGAGGGCAGATTCACGCCGAGGTCGCTGTACGAGCAGCGGTCGCGGCCCGGTCGCGAACGAATCGATTGACCAGGGCACCGTTGCCCGGAGCAGAGTCCGCTCCTTTCATCGATCGACTGGAGTACTGAGAAATGACCGGAATCGCTCGTCCCGCTGCTGTTCCTTTCCGCCGCGCCGCAGCTTTCGCCGCCAATATCTCGATCCAGGGCACGTGTTCGGTTCGCCGTCACGATCACCGCCGAGACGCCCTGCTCTGCCGGTGCGATCTGATCCGTCACGTTCCGGGGCAAGCAGCATAACAACGCCACTGATCACGGGCGCGAGTCGGAATCCGCATCGTCGTTCGACAGCCTGGGCGAGTGCTTCAATCCGACGGAGGCAGGCTCAGCGGTGGACGCGGACGATCTGACGAGCTCGATCATGCTCCTGAGCTACTCGCTCTCTCCAGGCGCGCTGGCGACGACGAAGGACATGGCATTCTGGCTGGCACCGGGAAAGGCTTACGGCTGGCCGTGCAGCCCGGAGACGTCGATCAGCACTGTGCAGAACAGAACGCTGCTTTCGGGGCACCTGCTCAGCAAAACGGTGACGATCGGCTACCAAGGCATTGGACGTCCTCACTACGAAATCAGCTTGTCGAGCCGAATCGTATGAGACCGCGACCTTCGAAGCGCTGACGGGCTACATGCCGCCCGACTTCTTGACGTTTCTCGGTTACGTGCCGCGGGGCGGACATTGAACCGATCTTCCGATGGCCCGGGCGAGCAGCCGGATCCGGTGATCCTCGCGACGCGCGATGGGCGACATGCGATGGGCGTGCTGCGTCGGGCTTCCGGAGCCGGCCTTCCCGGGCGCGGGCTACGGCCGTTCCCGCTTTCCGGAGACGACCAAATGAACGGCGTGTATCGCGAAAGCGGCATCGTCGCCGCCGCGACGTACAGCTAGGCCTGCCGGGCGGGAATCGGCAGCGTCGACGAGATTCTTTCCGTATTCAACACGCTGGGGCGCTCCGGTGCGGCAAGCCGTCTGTTCCGGTTCTATAACGGCAGGGTCCACTTCATCACGCTGAGCTACCACGAAGCGGCGCGCGCCGGTTACAGCTTCGAGGGACGCGTTCGGCGTTCATCCGTCGGCGCTCGATGGCGGCATGATGCCGCTCTTTCGCCGCCATGTCCGAACGAGCGGCGATCACTCTGTGTCCATCGCGAGCAACTGCGAGGGCAAGAATTCCGAGGGGCAGTACGGCGACGCTTCCTCGTACGAGCGGCCCGGCCAGACCGCAGTGTACCGTTCTGGACGCCTCGCGCGGCGATCATCTGGTGACGACGAGCTACGCCGAGGCGCGGGCGCGGCAGGCTACGTGTACGAGACCGGGCTTGGTTATGCGCCGGTCAATCAGCGAGGCTTTTCAGGCCTCCCCTCGCTCAAACCCGCCGCTGAGCTCGAGAGAGCCTAGAACCAGGCGTAGTCGTGCACTCGGGGCTCGAGTATGGATTAAGATGCTCGCGGGCACCCAGGGGCAACCGTCCAAGAACGAACGATCCATGGAACAACAAGTGCATGATTCCTCGGGCGGGTACAATGTCTGGCCGCGAGTTCATGCTTCGGCGGAACCCCGCTATCGTGTCCCGACCGTCCGGCGGTGGGCTCGGGCGCCTCCTCCAGGGGGCGCCGTTCTGGACCTTGGCCGTGGCGATGGGGTCCCGATCTCTCAGGCCCCATCGAGGAGGGATTCGTGGCCTATGGCGTGGATGCCTCTCCCGCGATGCTGGCGGCATTCCACGAACGATTCCCGCGGCTCACGTGGCGCGAGGCCGTGGAAGACCGGGCCTCTTCGGCCGCAAGTTCGACGCCGTGGTCGCCTGGGGCCTGCTCTTTCTGCTCGCCGCTGACGCGCAGGAGACGTCATCGATCGGGTTGTATCGGTTCTTTTGTCTGCAGCCGCCTCCGTTCACGGCGCCGGAGCAGGCCGTGCCTGGACGGACAGGCCGACCGGGCGGCAGTTGGTCTCGCTCGGCAATGAAGGGCTATCGGACGATCCTCGCGGCCGCGGGACCGGAGCTGCTCGCCGAGTATCAGGACGAAGGTGAGAACGACGACTATGACGCTCGAACAGGGGCCAGTGACAGCTAACGGTTTTGACCGGCGAGAAGCCGAGCCTGATCGGGTCCGCCGCTGGGCTGGCCGGCTCCGCCGCGCTGTTCGGGGCGGGCGCTCTGCTGCCGTTCCTGACAACGCGGGTAGCCGTCCCGGCCTTCGTCTTGGTTACCGGAGCTGAGACGGTCGTGATCTGGTTCTGGGCGGCGAGCATCGTTCTTTTTGGCCCTCTCCTTCTCACGGCTGCCCCGCTGCCGTATCGAGAACGGGATCCAGGAGGCTGGATTCGCCGGGCACGCGGCTGCGGCTTCGCGCGATGAATGGTGGCGACCGGCTCGGGGCCGTCGGAGGGCGGCTGCCGTTGGTGTGCTGACGGGCGGCATCGGCTCCTTGCTCCGGACGCTGCATGCCGAGAAGGGTCTTTTTCCGTCCTTCATGGCTTTTGAGCCGCTGGGTCCGGGCCGGTACTGGATTCTTGGTGCGGCTGCCGGTCTTGGTCTTGAACATCGTTGGAGAAGAGCTCGCTGGGGGGGGTCGCGCTGCCGCGGCAGGAGGTCGCCTTCGGGGCGGGGTTGGTCGGTCGAATGGAATCCTCTGGTTGCTGTTCCACGCCGCCTTCCCCTGGTAGTCCCGTTCACCCTCCGACCCATCATTGACCTGCCTTACGGGCGCAGTGCGGCGTAGGAACGGGGCCGGAATCGTTATCCATGCCGGGTCCGGTGCGATGGGTTCTCTGGCTCTGGCCTTCGGGCTCGCTGAGAGTCCGCATGGCGCCGTTCGCGCGGGCTGGGCCGAAGCCAGAGAACCGAGGCCGCCACGAATCGCCAAATCGAAAAGGAGAATCCATCGTGCCGACAGGAACGATCCGACTCACCGAGTTCTCTGCGCCGAACTGGAGCGCGTCTATCGGGCGTTTCTAGACGCTGATGCCATGGCGAAGTGGCTCCCGCCCTACGGTTTCACCTGCAAGGTTCACCATATGGACGCCAAGGTGGGCGGCACCTACAGCATGTCGTTCACGAACTTTACGACGGGAAACGGGCACTCGTTCGGGGGGCGAGTATCAAGAGCTCGTGCCGTTCGAGAGAATTCGCTACACGGATCGCTTCGACGACCCCAACCTGTCTGGAGAGATGCAGACGACGGTCACCCTGAAGCAGGTATCCTGCGGAACGGAGCTCGACATCGTCCAGGAAGGACACTACCCGAGGCCATCCCGACCGAGATGTGTTATCTCGGCTGGCAGGATTCGCTGGCACAGCTTGCGAAGCTTGTAGAGCCCGAGATTCTGGACTTAGCGAAGCAACGCTGAGCCCGGGCTGAAGCGGCTGCCCCTTCCGGGGCGCTTCCAGGCCCCGAAAGCCCGGTCTCGCCTACCTTTTCGCGAACCGCCGCACGAAGATGGCGCCTTGGTCATAGGGAAAGATGGCGCCCACCCAGGCGGACGAGCCATGAGTCTCCCGTCCAGGCGAGGCCGCCCCCCCAAGGCATTTGCGACTCTTCCGAATTGTCGCTGCTCGCGTCCACCGGCGGCCCCTGGGGAATACCCTGCGGATCGAAGAGCCGGAGCTGGAGGCCGTCGTAGTCCAGGCTCCAGAGCAGCACCAGATTCCCCTGGTTGTCGAACGCCATGTCCTGGGGATACGCAAAGAAATCCTCGGCCGCGGAGGCCCTGCGCTCGGGGCCTAGCGGGATACCCGACGCATTGAACCAGCGCACGTAAGCTCCATGGGAGATGCTCCAGGCAACGGCAAATCCTCCGCCTGGAGCGGCGGCGACCTCGAGCGAGGGGCCGAGGTCGAGAAAGGACGGGTCGAAGAATCCCAGCGGCAAGGCATTGACGTCGAAATCGGGGCCCAGAGGCTTGCCCGAGGGGGAGAACCGGCGGGCGCGCACGACCGCGGTCCTGGGCTCCCCGGCAGGACCCCGAGCCAGACCGCGACGAAGCTCGCGTCGGCGAGGCCCACGACGGACACGCTCGCGGGACGATCGACCGGGCGGCTGTTCAGACGCATCTCCGGCCCCGTCCACTGCCCCGAGGCCGTGAGGCGCCGGGCCGCGATGCCATGCTTGCTCGGCAGCGACCGGCCGGCCATGAATCCGTTGCCCTTGACCTGCCAGGCCCATTCGGTGAAGGCGTCTCCCAGGCGGACCGGCTTGCCCTCGCGCTGGCCCTGCAGATTGAGGCTGGTCAGAAGAACGCCGGCCCCGGTATTGGAAAGCACGCCAGATCACGTCGAAGCCCTCGCGTCCCGCTGTGATGGAGTCCACGGAAGGAGCGCCGGTCGGGCTATAAATGGAATCATAGCCGGTCCCGGGGTCTACCCCCGCGGGGTTTTGGCCCGCGGGAGTGTAACGATAGGTGAAAGATCCTTCATTGTAGGCAGAGTCGTCGTCGTCCCAGGCGATGACATAGGGACCGCCAGGCCGGGCGGCCACTACGGGGGGATTGGAGAAATATCGGAGTAAAGCTCCTCCTCGGAATCGAGCGGCACCAGTTGGGCCGCGCGGGCAGGATCTCCTGTCGAACCGAGACCTGCTGAGGTGAGGAGCAGCAAGAGAACGAAACGAGTCCTGTTCATGGAATTATGATACTTGAGAATCGGAAGAACGTCATTCCTTTTCAGTAGCGCCAGCCGAAAACCATGATTCCGCTGCGTTCCCCGGCGATCCGCCTGCTCCTCTCGGTCAGAGAAGCAGGCGGATCACTATCCGAAACTGAAGACTACGAGGGGCGGCGTTGCCGTCAGCACAACGAGGTGTTAATGGCCGCCGTGCGCCTCGGCGTGGAAACCCGAGAATAGGGCAGCATTACATCAGGATATCGAGCTATCACGATCTCGAGGCCGGCTCTCCATGGAGAGAGCGCCTGATCGCGATGAAGACTCTCCCCGGCAGATGTTTTGCAGGATTCTGAAGTAAAAAGAAGGAAGGGGTAAACCCATGCGCACATGCCAGAAAACCTTTCGACCGCTCCTGCTTCTCGGTGCTCCCGTCTCTGCCGCGCATCAAGCCGGATTCACCTTCACGAAGATCCTGGAGTATCCGGGTCCCGTGGCTTCCGCGGGAGGCTCGCTCAACGATCAGGGGACGGCCGCGGTCACCGTCAGGACTTTAGGAGTTGGAGACGTCGTCCTGGCCGGAGATGGCCGGAGTCTCTCCGTGATCGCGCAGACGGCCTCGGCCGGCTCCTTCGGCCGGGCCGCGATCACCGACCAGGGCGACGTGATCTTCTCTGCGAGCTCCCGCGAAGGAAGCCGGATCCTCCTCAGCCGCAAGGGCCGGCTTTCCACTCTGGTCGATGTCGACGCGCCTTTGAGGGTGTTCGGAGATCTGGTCGCAAACCGGCGGGGGACCGTAGCCTATCCCACCGTCCTGGAAATGGCGGTCCATGCCGTCGTGTCCCTGGATCATGGGGAAACGGCGATCACCGCGTCGCACCCGCGGTCCGTCATGGCGCTCGACATCAATCAGCGCGGCCAGGTGCTCTCGATGACCGATCTGGGCCGCCCCACCTCCTCGGTGCTGATCGTGGGGGATGGCCGGACGGCCCGGATCGCCGCCGCCGCCGCTGATCTTCACGGCGGATTCTTTCTCGGGGCCGTGATCAACGACCGGGGGACCGTCGCTGCCTCCGCGTTTTTGGGCGAGGCAGGGCGGAGGATCTATCTCGTCGAGCCCGGGAGCGGGCTGGGTGCCCGTCATCACCAGCGAGGGTCTCTTCGAGTCCTTCACGCTCGCGGGTCTGACTGATTCGGGAACGCCGGTCTTCACGGCCTCCCTGGACACGGGCGGGAGCGGGGTCTTCACCGGGCCTGATCCGGTCGCCAACAAGGTGATCGCCACCGGCGACACGCTCAACGGCGCCACGGTGCAAAGCGCTTCCGTGGTCGACGTCAACGCGTCCGGGCAACTCCTCGTCTGGGTGAGCTTCGAGGGCGGCCGCACCGCCCTGTACCGGACCCAGCACGGGGGGATCCATTGATCGGGCAGGTCGTGCCGAGGCGCGTTGACGTCCCTGAGGAAGAGGCGTAGGATTGAACCATCCAACCCTTGCAAAGTTCGTGAGCCGAGCCGCCAAACATCCATGACCGCGACCGGATCTGGTGAGACTCCGCAGTCCGGCGTTCTATCCTCGGCCGCCGAGCCGATGCTCAGCCGGGCGATCGCGCAGACTCTTCTGGCGCCGGCGGCCGACCGTGCAAGTCTCTTCGCGCAACTCGTCGGCGAGATCGTGCGGTTCATGGCGGCACACCCCGAAGAGCGTCCTTGGACCTGCGCGATATTCAGGGGCACGGATGGCTCTACGATCTTTCGCGGCGGTGTCGGTCACTCGCTCGTCGTCGACCCGGCGGGAGGGCTCTGGCGAGCTCCAAGCTATGAGGACTTCGACACCACGTACCGGTTCACGGACGGGTCGTGCGAGATCGACACGTTGACCCCGCGCTACGCGCATTTGCGCGTGTATCGTTGCCGCTGAATTCACACCGTTGATGACCGATCAAATCCGCTTCGACGACGGGGCGGCCTACGAACGATACATGGGGAAGTGGAGCCGGCTTGCCGGCGAAACTTTCCTCGACTGGCTGGCTCCGCAATCGGGTTTGCGATGGCTCGACGTCGGCTGCGGCAACGGCGCCTTTACCGAAATGCTCGTCGAGCGGTGTGCGCCGGTCTCGGTGCAGGGGATCGACCCGTCCGAGGAGCAGCTTGCCTACGCGCGCACGCGACCCGCGTCGCATGTCGCGCAGTTTCGTCAGGGCGACGCGATGGCACTGCCGTTCCCCGACGACACGTTCGACGCGGCGGTCATGCCGCTGGTGATTTTCTTCGTTCCCGACCCGGCCAAGGGCGTTGCCGAAATGGCGCGGGTGGTCTGCCCGGGCGGCATCGTCGCCGCCTACGCGTGGGACATGTTGGGCGGCGGGTTTCCTTACGAGGCGCTGCAGGACGAAATGCGCGGGATGGGCGTCGCCGTTCCGGTACCGCCGAGTCCTGACGCGTCCCGGATGGACGCGATGCGGGACTTGTGGACGGGCGCGGGTCTGGACGCCGTCGAAACGCGGGAGATCTCCGTGCAGCGGACGTTCGCCGATTTCGACGATTACTGGACGACCATCCTCGGCGGGTCCGAGCGTCGGCCCGCGGCTCGCGGCGATGGCGCCCGAGGATCTCGCGCTTCTCAAGGCGCGGATGCGCGCGCGCCTGCCGGCGGATGCCACCGGCCGTATCACCTACGGCGCCCGGGCGAACGCGATCAAGGGCCGCGTGCCCAACGAATACGGATAAGCCGTTCTGCTACGGCGAGGGCGCCAGGATCGCCAGCACCAGCAGACGATCGGCGCCGGTGTTGCGGATGCCGTGCAGGACCCCCTCGGGGGCGATCAGCATCATTCCGGCCGCCAGCGGCTCTTCCCGCCTCTTCAAGCAGGAAGACGCCGCTCCCGGCCAGCACGTGGTAGACCTTGTCCATGCCGGCGTGGCCTGTGTAGCCGGCGTCCTGGCCGGGCTCGAAGGCGTTGAGGCCCACCAGCAGGCGGTCCAACTGGAAGATCGTGCTCTTGCCCATCCGCTCGTCTTCATAGACGGCGAGATCCTCGGGACGGAACGGTACCGGGTGGTCCATGCTCTGATCATCCCCTCGAATCGATCCTCTGGAATCGATTCCCTTCGCGAGGAGACGACACGATGCGAAAGATCTGCTGGCTGGCCGTGGGTTTGGGTCTGGCGCTCGCCGCGGCCGTGGGGGCGCAGGAGACCGCGCGGGAGGCGGCGGTCCACAAGGCTC
>CAVXIG010000045.1:0-56113 GCA_963761645.1 uncultured Acidobacteriota bacterium | reverse complement strand
AATCCTTCGGCCGCTCGATATACGGATGCGAGCCCGCCCCCTCGATGGCGAGAAACCGCCCGTTGGCGGCGTGGGAGGCCCATTCCCGCGAGGCCTCGGACGGCACCAGGTCGTCCGTCCCCTGCATCACCAGGAGGGGTGCGCGCAGATCCGCGAGCCGCGGCCGGAAGTCCCAGCGCTCCATCTTGGGGACGATCTGGCGGAAATAGACGTCCATCGAGTGTTGCGGCCACTCGTTGGGAAACGAGGCGACGTCCTCCAGCGGGAAGCGGGCGGCGGCGGCCAGCTCCCCCATCTGGGCCGGCAGCAGGAAATAGGTGAACCAGGCGCGGCAGTACGCCACCGGGTCCTCCTGATCGATCCCCTCGCGCCGCATCTCCTCCAGGCGCGGGATGCCGGGCGGAAAGATCATCTCCTCCGCGGTCGGCAGCTCCTGCTCCCATTCGCCCGGCCGGCGCGGCGTGATCGGACAGACGTGCAGCATGCGGTCGACCCGCTCCGGATTCTCCAGCGCGTAGAGCGTGGTGACCGCCGCGTGGTACGAGGCGCCGAGCAGCGACACCTTCTCCAGGCCGAAATAGCGCCGCACCGCCTCGAGATCCGACACGTCGTCCTCCAGGCTGAGCTGGCGGCCGTCGGTGACGGCGCTCGAGCGCCCGCGGCTGCGCGGATCGTAGAAGATCAGGCGCCGCCCCTCGGCCAGCGGCTGCAGCAGCTCCGACAGCCAGTTGGCATTGGGGATCAGCACCGTCTCCGCCCCGTCCCCCAGGACGTGGTAGTAGAGGTGCAGCCCCCGCCGGACGAACACGTACCCTTCGCTGCTCCGCATCGGCCGGATGGTATCGAAAGCCGAGCCGGGTGACTACCGGGTGACTACCGCGCCGCTCTCACAGTAAACGAGAAGACGCTGCCGGACTCCGGCCTGGAGTCCACCCAGAGCCGTCCGCCATGGGCCTCGACGATGCGCTTGGCGATCGCGAGCCCGAGGCCGGTGCCGCCGCGGGGCCGCGGGGTCGCCTGCCAGAAGGGGTCGAAGAGATGCTTCTGGTCCTCCTCGGCGATCCCCGGTCCGGTGTCGCCGACCCAGAAGCGGACCTCCGTCTCCCCCCAGGGCTCGGCGCCGACGGTGATCCGGCCGCCGGCGGGAGTGAACTTGAGGGCGTTCCCCACCAGATTGGCGAGCACCCGCAGCAGCCGGTGGCGGTCGGCCTCCACCGGCGGCGTGCCGGCCGCCCCATGGGCGGCGAGCCGGAGCGCCCACCGCTCGGCGGCCGCGAGGTGCGACTCGACGATCTCCCGGACCAGCTCCGCCGCGTCCAGCCGCTCGCGGTCGAGCACCAGCCGCCCCTCCTCGCTGCAGGCGACGTCGAGCAGCTCCTCGATCAGCGTCTCCATCTGCGCGGCCGAGCGCCGGATGACCTCGATCGCGCGCTCCCCGGCGACGCCGTAGGCCGCGAGCTGCTCGGCGCTGAACGAGATCGGGCTGAGCAGGTTCCGCAGGTCGTGCGAGACCACCGCCAGCACCTGGTCGCGCGCCCGCACCGCCAGCCGCGCGTCGTGGTAGAGGTGGAGATTGTCCATCGCCAGGGCGACCCGCCGCGCCAGCTCCTCGGCGAGCGCCATCTCCCAGGCCCGGTAGCCGCGGCCGCCGACGCCGAACGCCAGGGCGATCGAGCCCAGGGTCCTGCCGCGGGCGATCAGCGGCACGGCGAGGAATGACCGGATGCCCAGGCTGGCGAGGAGCTCCCGGTGCTCGGGAGTCGAGCCGATGCTCTCCAGGGTCTCGGGCGTGAATTCCGCCACCACCTGGACCTCGCCGGTGCGGATCGCCCGGGAGATCGGATGATGCTCCCGGGAGGGGTCGGCCGGGAAGGCGAGGGCCCGCTGGAACCGCTCCTCGTAACTGGGGATGGCATGGGCGGCCACCCGCCGCGGGACACCCCCCTCGATCACGTCGATCACACAGTAGTCGGCGAGCTGGGGGATCGCCAGGCGGGCGACCGCGTGGAGGATCGCGTCGGGATCGAGCGAGGCCGCGAGCACCGAGTTCGCCTCGGCGAGCAGGCGCAGCGCCTCCTCGATCCGCTTGCGCTCGGTGCGGTCGGCGCAGATGCCGACCAGCCGCCGGGGCTGCCCCGCGTCGTCCGCCTGCAGCCGCCCCCAGGACTCGACCCAGCGCAGACCGCCGTCCGGACGCAGGATGCGGAATTCGAGATGAGGCTCGCGCCCCCCCGCGGCGGCCTCGGTGAGGGCCGCCATCACCGGCTCCCGATCGTCCGGATGGATCAGCCGGCCGACCGCCTCCATCGTGCCCTCGAAGCTGCCGGGGATCAGTCCGAAGATGCGCTCCAGCCCCGCCGACCAGATCATCAGGCCGGTCTGGAGGTCCCATTCCCAGGTGCCCATGCGGCCGGCATCCAGAGCGAGCTGGAGTCGCTCCTCAGTCGCCGACGTGGCGTCGCGCCCAGTCAAGGGGACACACCTCCTCGCGGGAGAAGTTGTAGAGGATTTATTTTACCAAGATATTATATATCATTTCCCGATTTCCTGGGTCACGTTCTCGCGACGGCCTCCTCCACCGGCACCTCGACCTCGAAGATCCGCACCGGCGGCCGGTCGGGATAGGCGTGGCGCAGCAGCGACAGGCTGACGTTGTAGACCGGTATCCCCTGGGCCGTCCTGCCCTCGGGCCGGCCGCGGTGGGCGTGGCCGTGGAAGACGGCCTGGACGGGATAGCGGGAGAGCGGCTCCTCGAGGCGGCTGGAGCCGAGGAAGGGGAAGATCTCCACCGGCTCCCCCTCCACCGTCTCCTGGATCGGCGAATAGTGGAGCACGGCGATGCGGGGCTTGCCGCGCAGCCGGGCGAGCGCCGCCTCCAGCTTCAGGGCCTCGTCCACCGCCTCGCGGACGAACTCCTTGATGATCGTCTCCCCCCACGGCCCGAGCGCTCCACGGCCGAAGCCGCCGCAGAACCCCTTCACCCCGGCGAACCCCACCCCCTTGACCTCCGTCGCCTCGCCGTCCAGCACCCGGATGCCGCTGTCGCAGAGCACCTTCTTGATCTCCTCCTGCTGCCCGCCCTCGAAATCATGGTTGCCGAGCACGGCGATCACCGGCACGTTGACCGTCGAATGGATCTCGCGGGCGAGATCGCGCGCCTCCTCCACCAGCCCATGGTCCGTCAGGTCGCCGCAGAGCACCAGCACATCGCACTCCCGCCCCGCCTGGGCCAGCACCTCGCGCACCGAGGACTCCGGAGTCCGCGCGTAATGCAGATCCCCGAGCGCGCCGACACGCACCGTTCCGTTCTGTTCGCTCATCTCGTCCTCCCTCGCCATGCCAGAGGTTCAAGAGGCATGCCAGAGCCCGCAAACTGGTACGCCTCTTGCTGTTGCGCCAGAGCCTCAGAGCGGAGGATTTGATGACGACCCAGACCGCAGCCCCAGAAGAAGTACTGAGCGCCGAGACCCGGGAGTTCTACCGCGAGGCGATGCGCGCCTTCGACGACGCCAGGGTCCCCTTCCTCGTCGGCGGCGCCTACGCATACGCCCGCTACACGGGCATCGAGCGGCACACCAAGGATTTCGACGTCTTCGTCCGCCCCGAGGACTTCGACCGCGCGCTGGAGGTCTTCCTCCATAAGGGGTGGAAGACCGAGCGCACCTTCTCCCACTGGCTGGGCAAGGGGTACCAGGGGGAGGACTTCGTGGACGTGATCTTCAGCTCCGGCAACGGCGTCGCCCGCGTCGACGAGCAGTGGTTCGAGCACGCGGTCGAGGAGACCGTGCTCGGCTACCGCGCCCGGCTGATCCCGGCCGAGGAGATGATCTGGTCCAAGTCCTTCATCATGGAGCGCGAGCGCTTCGACGGCGCCGACGTCGCCCACGTCCTCCACGCCCGCGCCGGGGAGCTCGACTGGGACCGCCTGCTGCGCCGTTTCGACCCCAACGGCGGCTGGCGGGTCCTGCTGGCCCACCTGATCCTCTTCGGCTACATCTACCCGGGAGACGCGCACCTGATCCCCGACCGGGTGATCGAGACCCTGAACGAGCGGCTGCGGCGCGAGACCGCCAAGCCCGCCGGCGAGGCCAAGTCGCGGCTCTGCCGGGGGACCATCCTCTCCCGCTCCCAGTATCTGATCGACACCAACCTCTGGGGCTACGAAGACGCCCGCCTGGAGCCGGTGGGAAGAATGACCGGCCCGCAGATCGCCTGCTGGACCGACTCCGCCGCCAACGACGGCGACGTCAGCCAGTTGGAGATGATCGAGGCGGTGCAGAAGGGGGAGTAGCGGGCGGCCTCGAGGAGACGGAAGGGATGCTGCGAATCCCTGAAATTTGCTGCGAAATTCGGCTTTTTTGCTGCGAAATAGCCGGTACCTGATGCGTCCCTCTCTTGGGCCAGCAGCGCCCCCGAGAGGGATGATGCGATCCCCGCCTAATTTGCTGCGACTCTCTCATCATTCGCCTCCGCCCTCCCCGGGCGCCGGGTCGCCCTGAGGCTTTTTGATGCGAATACCATGTGACTCGCATCATTTCTCGCGATATTTGCCGCGGCCCAATGAAGGGGAGAGCCGCGACAAGCGGGGGGCGGAGCAGCCCAACGATGGGCTGCATCAATCCCCTCTTATTTCGCATCAAAACTTGGCACCGCTCACCCGCCCCATTCGAGGGGCGGACCGCCCCAAGCGTATTTCGCAGCATCCCCGAAGAGGGGCACTGCAAACCCATCGAGACTCGCATCACGTGATGACAGGGAATCCAGCGCCACGGCCTCACCTACGGCCTCCTTCCTGAGCAGGGGATCACCGGCCGATTCTTTCCTCCATCCGGAACGGGGGGAGGTCAGGAAGGGGCTTTCCGGAGTCCGGGATGTCTCCTTGTCTGGGAGAGTCCCGGCCCCTTGACGCGCGATTATCTCTTTAACTACGATTATGCTGTGTCTTCAGGGTCAAAAGGAAGGGAGAAGTGGATGAAAATGAAGACAGCCGCAAGGGCTACATTGCTGATAGCGGTGCTTCTCATTGCCGGAAGCCATCCGGGGCTCGCAAGTACTTGCAGCTCCTCGTCAGGATGTGCCAATTGTAATGCCCTCGATACCGGCCCTGTGACGTGCAAGTTCGCGAGAGGGAGCGCGTTTTGCACGTGCACGGTGTCGTTCTTCGGTGGAACCGCCCAATGCGCCGTAGATGGAGATTGCCAATATACGGCCGGGGGCGGAGGAGGTGGCGGCGGTACGGGGAGCGGAGGGGGTGGATGCACCAGAACTCCGGGGGAATGGTGTCCCGCCGATTGTAGCTCATGCACTACGGTGTATTGGAACTAAAGGAGGGAACATGAAAACACTTCCGGTTGTCTCCTTGTTAACAGCTCTTCTACTCACTTCGGTTGTTATCCTACCAGCTCGTGCCGATGGCTGTAGCGGGCGATCGTGCTCCGAATGTGGCCAGGATACCGACGGCTATGCTCTATGCACCACGGTAAGCAAAAGCGCGAGCTGCGAATGTACTATCTCCGTCAGTAATCCTCGCACCTGCACCATCAAGGGGGTTTGCAGCTACTCTTCGGGCGGGGGCGGCGGCATTGGTGGCGGTGGTGGAACGGGAGGCGGCGGATGCGCCAGAACTCCCGGTGAATGGTGCCCTGCGGATTGCTCCTCCTGCACAACCGTATTTTGGTATTAGTCAAGAATGCTGCCCTCACTGGAGAGGTCCCCATGAGGCTCACCGGCAAACTCTATCTGCTGTGGTTCTTAGTCCTTTCAGGCTTGTCAGGCCGTCTCTCCTCCGAGCAATCTGCGACTCCGGGCACCGAGGTAACCGTGAGCCTCCGGGTCCACGGGCCAAGCGGACAAGCCGTTGCCCTCAAGGCCCAAGGTTCGGCAAAGTGGTTTGGAAAAGAAAAATTCGAGCCTGTTGCGTTCAACGCGGAAACCGGTACGCCTTCAACCCTGAAGCTCAGGTCCGGCCGGTGGACGTTCGTGGCGGATTCTCCCAGCTATTGGGGCGCGCCTTATCAATTGGAGCTTGGCGACAAACCTGCCGCCATAACGCTGGATCTTTGGCCCGCGGGAACGATTGAAGGCGGTTTCATTTCCGACCAGAAGCTCAAGTCACCCACGGAACTGGCCGCCTTCTTCCGGTCGGCTCCAGGAATTGATAAATCCCAGGCGCCGCCGAGCTCCAAGGCGGCTTGTTCCGTCGAAAGCGAGATGTGGCGGTGCAAGGTTCCTGCGGGTGTCCTGGACCTGCGGTTTCAGGCGGCCGGCTTCGTCCCCCGGTATCTATGGGGAGTCCGGGTAGAGCAAGGGCGTACCGCTCGGCCCGGACGCTTAGACCTTCATCAGGGCTCCGCCGTTCAAGGTTGGATCGTGACCGTGGACGGGAACCCCGTGGGTGATCAGGCAAAGGTGAGCCTTCGTCCACGGATCAGCGGTTCCGTCTACAATCCCGCCGAAAGGAAGCGACTGGAGAGCCTGCATTTCGAGGGCTCGGTGAATCCGCGGGGATTTTTCCAGATCGAGGGCGTACCGCCTGGGGCGTATCTTCTCGAAGCACATCATCAAAGGTATGCTCCCGCAATCGTCTCCGTCCGAGTTCTGCCCGGGGAGGTTACGGACCTCGCCAACCCTCCGGTGATGCTCGACTTTCCCAAGTCGGTTGAAATCTTTATTGATCCGCCGCTGGATCCGGTGAGCCAACCATGGTCCGTGAAACTCCAAAAGCATGACAAGGACTCTCACGTCGTTGATACCATTGCCGAGGAGAGAGCTGGCGGCGATGGTGCGTGGAAGAAGCAGGGAGTTGCCCCGGGGGACTACATCATCCGCGTCTCACGCCAAGGCGGAGAAACCTGGTGGGACGGAGAGATGAAAGTCGACGAGAACCCTGCTCCCCTCTACATCCGGATGGACCTGGTGACCGTGAGGGGAACGGTCCATTATGGCAAAGAGCCTCTCCCAGCTAAACTCCAATTCGGGGGCAAGTGGGGCGCAACCAGGATTGAGGCACAGTCCAATTCCAAAGGAAGCTTTGAGGCCGTCCTGCCGAGGGCAGGAAACTGGACTGTCTATATCACCTCGGAACAACCGGCGATCGAACGCGAGATCCGAAACCTGAAGATCGAACCGCACCCGGGAACGAAGGTAGCAGAGATTGAGCTAAGTTTGCCGAACACAGTGCTGCGCGGGCGAGTCGTGGACGAAGAGAATAACCCACTTCCCAAGGCGATTGTCAGCGCCGAGACGAATGGCAATGCCCGCGAGGCTCCCATTCAGGTTTTTGCGGACGAGGAGGGCCATTTCGAGATCCGGGGCCTCCTCCCCGGGCCTACTCTGGCCGAAGCGGACGCAGGCGAGGACCTTCATGCCGATCCGGTCTCGATAGACGTTCAAGGTGAGGAGGACTCGAAAAGCTGGATTCTCGTGGCGCGCAAGCGTCTCCGCATTTCCGGGTCCGTAGCGTCGGCCGCTGGTCCGGTAGCGGGAGCGCAGATTAAAGCCGTTCCCGCCGGCAGGCCTTTCATCATGGCCCCGCTGGTCACTTCGGATGCGCAAGGACACTTCGACCTGCGGTTGCCCCCAAAGACTCAGGAAATTCTAGTCAGCGTGAGTGCTCCCGGATTCGCATTCCGGATGCTGCGGGTCTCGATCCCCGAGAATCATTCCTTCGGTGTGAACCTGGATCAGACCGGGGGGACCGTGGTCCTTCAAGGAGGAGGAGATCTCGATCCGGCAGACCCCAAGGCTCCAGCGGTCTACCTCCTCCATGGAGGCGCATTCGAGCCTCTTCCTTTACTCGAAGGATGGGCCATTGCCGCAGGAGGATCTACGGGCGATCCCGAGCGCACCGCGATTCCAAGCCTCGAACCTGGTCCGTACCAAGCCTGTCTCGTTTTCCGCTCCGAGAGGCCCGGGCTCGATTTCGGAATCGTCCCCCGCGATCGCTGCGTCAGCGGGACGCTTGCCGCGAATGGCGAACTGGTCTTGAAGCTCCCGTCTCATGAGGCGAATTCCAGCCGATAATTTCGCGGGTGTCTGCGCCATATCCTCTTGCGGATGCGTCTTGTCCAGTCTCAGCCGGAAGACATCGGCGGGCTCAGGCCGCCGGGCTCACAAGCCAGGGCGTACGCGGGGTGATTCTCGGCGTAGTCAGCCGGCGGAGTCAGCTCATGCGCTTCCTTCCCCCCGTCCGGGTCTGGGAAAGCTCGATCGCCCGATGAGCGAGCGGGAAGCTCAGCCCCAGATGCTTGACGAGCGTGAGGACCGCGCCTCCCACCGCCCGCTCAGCGTCCACCTCGGCCTCCTCTTCGAGCGGCGCCGGACGCGGGGACTTGCCCGACAGGTAGTCCATCGCGGCCTGCAAATCCTTGAAGTCGCACTCCAGGCCGACGAGCACGGCCAGCAGCGACTCCAGCGAGGGGAGCTGCCGCCCGGTCTCGTAGCCGGACAGCATCCCCTTGGTGACGTCGATCTCTTTGCAGAGCACGCTCTGGGTCCGCTGTTTCCGTTGCCTCAGCATCCGGAGCGCGGGACCCAGAAGTTTCCCCCGGGCCTTGATCTCCGGGTTCCGGATAAGCCGAGCGCTGCCATTTCGTTTCCTCATCTCTTTCTCCTTCCCGGAGAGTAGGGCGGTAACGAATCGTAGACCGCCATCCATACAGAAACGGAACCCCCGCTCTCGAAGGCAAGCGCGCCAGGGGGGTAATTCCCCCGCAGACTCACCTGCCCGCGATCCGTGCCGTACAGGGGTATAAAATACTCTCTCAAAGATCCTGGCGTGTCACAGCGGATTCCTGGCTTACACTCTATATCGTGGAAGCACGACATATGGGAGGGAACTTCATGGCGTCGAGGAAGCCGTCGGAACTGAACCTGACCCTGCCCGTCATCCGGTCCTCCGCGACCGCGACCGTGTTCCCCCAGACGCCTCCCGCGGGCGCGCCGTGGCAATTGGGATCGTCATCTCCGCCTCGGAGACGCCCCACGGGGCGCCTCTACAGTGAGCTGCCAGACGGATTCGCTGTGCCGGCGTCTTCCTTCAAGAGGGAGGGGCACGGTAGTATGCGGTACTGTGTTTGGCTTTTTTAGAGAGGCCCGTGGGGGCCGGCGTAATGGAATCGCGATCCTGCTTCTATTGGTCGTGGCGCTGGATCTCGTCTCCTTCTCGGTGACTCTCGAAGGGCTCCGGCCACAACTGCCGGCACGGCTCCTGCCCGATGGCGCGGCGCCCGGCCAGCCCGGCAGCTCCGGCATGCCACGGTTCGCACCCGGCGCGGAATCAGGGCGCCGATCACTGTTCCATCAGCGCGGGCTGCGATTGCGGAGGGCCGCATCTGCCTTCGACCGCGCACCGCGAGATCCAGGCGATTCTTCCTCCCGCCGTCGCCAGCCTGGCGCCCGACCTCTCCAGCTTTCCGCCGCTCCCGGATACCGGCGACCTCCCGGCGCCGATCCGAGACCTCGACGCTCCTCCTCCGCGGCTCGCCCGGCTCGTACAGCTCGTCTAAGCGCACCTTCCCTTTAGACCGCTCGCGCTTACGAGAGGAGTATGCCGCCATGCCGGCAAAACGGTTCCATTTCTGGATAACTCTGTGCTGTTGTCTCTTCGCCCTGCCCCTCGCGGCCCAGCAGGCTCCGAGCTCCGCCAGTGTCAGTGGGACGGTCCACGACGCGAGCGGCGCGCCGGCGGCCGGCGTCAAGGCGACGATCACCAACCTCGATCGGAATCAGACGCAGACCGCCGTCACCGATCGGGAGGGGCGGTTCCGCTTCCCGGTGCTCGCCGTGGGCGACTACCAACTGGAGGTCGCCGCCGCCGGCTCTGCCCCGTGGCAGCGGCGGCTCCGGCTGACCGTCGGCACCGCGCTGGAGGTGCCGGTGGCCCTGAACCCCGCCTTCGAGGACGCGATCTCTGTCATGGCCGACGCGCTCGTCGTGGAGACGGTGCGCACGCAAGTCGCTTCGGCGGTCTCGCCCGAGGAGGTCCATGACCTGCCGCTGAACGGGCGGAACTTTCTCGACCTCGCCCTGCTGGTGCCGGGCGTATCGCGAACGAACACCGGCGCCAACCAGCGCTTCGCCGAGACCTCCGCGGTGCCGGGCACCGGCATCTCCGTCTCCTCCCAGCGGAACCTCGCCAACTCCTTCATCGTCGACGGCCTCTCCGCGAATGACGATGCCGCGGAGCTGGCGGGGACGTTCTTCAGCCAGGAGGTCATCCGCGAGTTCTCCGTCGTCCGTTCCGGCGGCGTGGCGGAGTTCGGCCGTGGCTCGGCGGGGCATCATCAACATCGTCACCCATTCCGGGACCAACAGCCTGCGGGGGGATGGGTACGGCTTCTTCCGCAACCAGCGGCTCGACTCCGCCAACGCCCTGTCGGGGACCAAGCTGCCGTTCGACCAGCAGCAGTACGGCGCTTCGCTGGGAGGACCCCTGGTCAGGGACCGGACGTTCTTTTTCGCCAATGCCGAGCAACTGCGGCAGCGCGGCGAGGGCGTCATCACCATTACGCCGGCGAACGTGGCGGCGATCAACAACCGGCTGAACCAGGCGGGCTACGGCGGGGAGAGCATCGCCACCGGCGGGTTCGGAACGACTCTCGACACCACCAATTTCTTCGTCCGCGCCGACCATGCCATCACTCCCGCGGACCAGATGACGGTCCGCTTCAGCTCCTACGACGTCACCAGCGACAACTCGCGCTCGGTGGGGGGGCTCAACGCCGTCAGCCGGGCAACGGGTCTCGAGAACCAGGATCGGACGCTGGCGCTGAACAACCTGTGGCTCGTCTCGGCGAACGCGATCAGCGAGACGCGCGCCCAGGTGACACGCAGCCGCCTCGAGGCGGCGCCGAACGACTCGACCGGACCGGCGGTGACGATCTCCGGGATCGCCAGCTTCGGCACGGCGACCAGCTCGCCGACCGCGCGCGACATCGATCTCGCCGAGCTGGTGCAGACCGCCACCTGGCTGCGCGGCGACCACTCGCTCAAGGCCGGTGTCAACCTGCTGCGGGACCGAGGTCGGATCGGTTTTCCCGGTGCCCTGCAAGGCGCTTACAGCTTCTCGAGTCTCGCCAACTTCCTGGCCGGGACGTACTCGAGCTACCAGCAGGCGTTCGGGGAAGAGGAGACCCGCCAGACCAACGACAACCTCGGCGTCTTCCTGCAGGACGAGTGGCACCCGGGGCAGCGCCTGACGGTGAACGCGGGCCTGCGGTACGACCTGCAGAAGCTGCCGTCGCTCGTCCATACCGACCGCAACAACGTCTCGCCGCGGCTCGGCCTGGCGTGGGACGTGCGCGGCGATGGGCACAGTGTGCTGCGCGCCGCGGCCGGCCTCTACTACACGCCGATCCCTCTGCGCGCCGTCGCCAACGCGCTGCAGCGCGACGGCGTCCGCTACCGCGTGGCGCAGGTCGGCCCGAACACGCCGGGGGCGCCGACCTTCCCCAACGTCTTCTCGCAGTTCCCCGCGGGCATCCTGACCAACGTCACCACCATCGACCCCGACATCGAGAGCAGCTCCACCGAGCAGGCGGCCGTGCAGTACGAGCGGCAGCTCGGCTCCGTCCTGGCGGCGTCGATCGGTTATGAGCATCTCCGCGGGCGCCATATCATCATGTCGCGCAACGTCAACGTGCCGACCACCACCAATCCCGCGGTTCCCAACCTCGGGCGTCCCGATCCGAGGTTCGCCAACAACAGCCAGTACCAGTCGATCGGCGACTCCTGGTACGACGGCATGACCCTCGCGTTGACCCAGCGGCCGGCTTCCTGGGGGAGCCTCCGGCTCGCCTACACTCTGTCGAAGGGCTTGGATACCTCGGGGAACTTCTTCTTCAGCCAGCCGCAGAACGCGAACGACGTCGGCGCCGAGCGGGGGCGCTCCGACAACGACCAGCGCCACCGCCTGACCCTCAGCGGCACTCTCAGGGCACCGCGGTCCGTCGACGGCACGCTGGTTCGCCGCCTGGCCGAGGGCTGGCTGTTCAGCTACGTCTACACCTACACGTCGGGGCTGCCATTCAATATACAGCTCCCGAACGACCGCAACGGCGACACCAACTTCAACGACCGTCCAGCCGGCGTCGGGCGCAATGCCGGCGAGGGTTTCGATTACAAGTCGCTCGACCTGCGCCTCAGCCGGACGTTCACCCTCGGCGGCGGGCTCTCGATCGAGACCATTCTCGACGCCTTCAACGTGCTGAACCGGGCGAACTACCAGGTCCCGAACAACATCTTCGGCTCGCCGACCTTCGGCCGGGCGACGGCGGTCAACGAGCCGCGGCAGTTCCAGCTCGGGCTGCGGCTGTTCTTTTGAGGGGAGAACCGTTGAGAGGAGAAACGTTCATGCGGTCACACCCGGCAGCTCTCATCCTTCTCGTCCTCTTCGGGCTGGCTGGATGCGCTCGCGACCACCAGCCCGCGGCGCCGGGCATGCTCCCGGCGTCGTTCTCCGGCAGCGATCCGCGATTGCTTTGGGACTCGGCGGGGCGGCTGCACGTCGTCTACGTCGAGAGTCGCGCGGACGGGGATGAGCGGGTGGTCTTCTATCGCCGCCTGGGGAAGGACCCGGCCGGTCCCGTGAGGGTCTCGCCTCCCGCCCTGGCCGTTGCCGCGTCCCGGGAGACGCCTCCGACCCTCGACCTGCTGCCGGACGGCACACTGGTGACGGGCTATCCCGTAAAGCTCCCTGGCAAGTGGCAGTCCGAGCTGCGGGTGCAGCGTTCGACCGACGGCGGCAAGAGCTGGGGCGAGCCCCGGCTCCTGAATACGCCGGGAGAAGGAGCGCACTCGCTGCTCTCTTCGGCGACCTCGACGTCAGGCACGGTGGCGTTCGCCTGGCTGGAGAACGGGAATGGCCAGATGGGGGTCAGTGTCGCTTCGACGCGCGATGGCGGCACGTTTACCCCGGCGGCCGTCGTCGACGCGCGGACCTGCCAGTGCTGCGGGACAGAGATGGCGGCCGGGCGGAATGGCCAGCTCTGGATGGCTTACCGCGATCTGGAGGCGGACGACCTGCGTGATTTCCAGGTGCTACGAACCACCTCCGATCCACCGGTGTTCCGGGACAGCGCGAAGCTCTCCGCGGACGGTTGGCATCTCCGCGGTTGTCCCGATACTGGCGCCCGCCTCGCCGAGGCGCCGGACGGCACCCTCTGGGCGGCCTGGTTTACCGGCGGCGGGGAGCCTGGCATCTACGTCACCTCTTCTCAGGACGGCGGAGCTCACTTCGCTCCCCGAACCCTGCTGACCGCTCCAGGACAGTTGGGCCGGCATCCGGAGATCGGCGTCCTGGCCGATGGCCGGATCGCCGTGCTCTACGAGACGCTCGGAGGGGAGGAATCATCGCTTCAGGCGCTCGTCCGTGACGCTCGCGGGGACTTGGGGGAAGCCACAGACGCTCGTCCCGCAGGGGATCTATCCCCGTCTCGCCACGCGAGGCGAGCGGACCGCGGTGGCGTTCACCTGCCATTCTGGAGACGGCTCGAGAGTCATCGTTGCCGATTGGGAGGCCCTGATACAGGGGGAACACTTTGCGGAGTGTGCCTCGAAGAAGTCAGCGGCTCTATGACTCGCAAGATGACTCGCAAGCGATCCGGCCTCTCCCAAGGTGCGTTCATCGGCTCGCGCTCGGTTTGCTCACCGCTGCCGGTGGCTCGCGTTCTTCTTGCCCCGGATCAAACCGGAGAAGGTCGCCAGGCTGGCAGGAGAGCGCCTCGCAGATCGCATCGAGCGTCGAGAAGCGAATCGCGCGCGCCTTGCCGGTCTTGAGGATCGAGAGGTTGGCCAGCGTCATTCCGACCCGCTCCGCGAGATCGGTCAGCGTCATCCGCCGATCGTGAAGCAGGTCGTCGAGCTTGACGGCGATCGCCATGTCACACGGTCCCTGCGAGGTCTTCGCGCATGAGCGTGCCTTCCGCGAAGACGCGGGCCAGCAGGAACGTGAGGAGCACGGTGAGCCAGCCGTTGATCGAGAAGCCGGCATCCAGATGGAGCGGATGCGCCGGTGTCGAAACGGTCCTGGCGATCGCGCCGATGACGAGGCTGAGAAGCTGCAGCGCGAGCAGCGCCCAGGCGATCGACTGCAAGCGGTGCGCGTTCGCGGGGGGCGGCGCGGCCCAGTAGAGGGGCCGAGAGGCCCAGTAGTGGGGCGGAGCGGCCCAGTAGTGGGGCGGAGCCGCCCCTACGGTTCAGGTCTGCCGTGACGCGGCGTTTAGCTGTTGTCGCCGCAGGGCGGCGGCGGGGCGCAGTCGAGATCCACGCAAAGCGTGCCGCAGCACTGCTGGTAGCAGCAGACGTAGCCGCACGCGTCCGGAATAGAGCAATAGGTGACGCAGGTGCCGCCCGGAGGAGCCGCTTCCGCTGGGGGCGGGGAGAAGAGACCGGCCGCGAAGCCGCCCAGGACCAGGAGCATCAGGAACATCAGCTTGCGCATGGTTCGAACCTCCAGCTCGAAGGGTTGAGAGAGCCTTGAAGAGTATAGCAAGGTCTCACTGCTTCCGGCTCGGCGCGCGTCACTCGTGGCCGAGCACGGGGTGGGGGCGGCAGGGGTATGCCGGAGGGTTGTATTCCCCCTCTCCACTTTGTGGAGAGGGGGCCAGGGGGTGAGGATTCGGAGGGGCAGATCGCTCCAACCGGCAACGACCGTCTGGACAGCCCCTACGCCGCTGTCTGGTCGTCCGTCGTCCCGTCGGGGCCGTTCTTCTTCACCGACTCGATCCCGCCCTCCATGGCAGCGGCGGAGGAGTAGCTCTCGCTCTGGCCGACGACCTGGCCGTTGGAGGCCTTGAGGACGAAGTAGGGCTCGCCCTTCTTGTTCTCCTTGCGCTCGTAACGCTCGTCGATCGGAGCGTTGCGGCGGACCGACTCGATGCCGCTGAGCGCGCCCCGTTTCTCGGTGTAGAGCTCGCTCGTCAGGATCACCTGGCCGTTGCTCGCCTTGAGTTGGAAGCGGTACTGCCCGTCGCTGGCCTTCTTCAGCTCGAATTTTCCAGCCATGCTCGCTCTCCTTCCGGACCGGGCGGACGGGCCGCGAACAGAGCCTGCTCCGCCGGCGCGGGTCATTGTGCAGAATCGCTAAAGCGATGGTATCCCATTCAGGGCCGGCGCGTCTCAGCGGCCGAGTGGAATCTCCAGCGCGCTCGGATGCTCCGCGTCGTGGTAGATGGCGACGTGGGCCGTGCGGGCGTCCTTCGCCGTCTCGTCGGCCACCACGCCGCCCGAGTTGTAGTTCTTCTGGCCGCCGACCGCGTTGGGGCAGGAGATCACCAGGCGCAGCCGGCTCCCCTGGGCGATCCGGCGGGAGAACCAGGAGAAGCCGGTGAAGTCGTAGCGCGCGATCTCCCCCCGGGGCACCAGCGTCTCCTTCTCCAGCGAGCCGCGGTAGCGGGCGCGCAGGCCGTCCGAGGTGAGCAGGACGCTGCCGCCGTGCGGCAGGATCTCGTAGAGGTCGGCCTGGAAGTCGGTGTCGGGGACGTCGAGGGCGATCCAGAGGGTGAGCTTCACCTGCCCGGAGATCTCGGTCGCCTCGGCGAACGGCTCGCTGTGATAGACGGCGCCGTTGCCGAGCAGGTTGAGCGCCGCGCTCTGATCGACGAGGTTCCCCGGGGTCTCCCGCTCGAGCGGCCTCGGCCGGGCGGACGTCGAGCGGATCGTAGACGTAGCGGTCGGGCGGGGCCGCCGCCGCGGGCTTCGCGGTCGCGAGATGGCCGGAGTGGAAGGTGTCCCCGGCCCGGCCCTCGGAGCTGAGATAGAGGGTGCGCCGCTCGGCGCCGATCTCCTCCAGGGAGTCGGCGCGCTTCCACGTCTCGGCCCCGGGGCCGACCACGTAGTAGGCCACCTTCTTCTCGAGGAAGGCGGGGCGGGGGCCGCCCTTCATCGTCCAGTCGTACCACTCCTTGTGCAGGGCGTTGAGGTCGAGGACGCTCGCCGCGCCGAAGGTCAGGCCTCCCACCTCGGCGTTCGGGGTGCGGGTGCCGGGGTGGTCCCAGGGGCCGACGATCAGGTAGTGGCGATCGCGGGCGGCCGGGGAGGCGTGGCGCAGATGGTCGCGGTAGTAGGTGAGCGCGCCGAGCTGATCGGCGTCGTAGTCGCCGGTGATGGTGAGGATGGGCAGGTCGATCCGGGCGAACTGCTCCGGCGTGGGGTTCATCGCCTTCCAGTAGTCGTCGTAGGTGGGGTGGGAGAGCCATTTCTGGAAGATGGGGCTCGGGTTGCCCACGATGCGGTCGAGCTCGCGGAAGGGGCGATGGGAGAGGTAGAGCTCGCGGAACTTCTGGCTCCAGAAGCGGCCGTCGCCGAACAGGAGGGTGTTCTTGGCCCGGCCGCTGGTGTAGGTCAGCCACTGCATGTCGTAGGCGTAGAAGATGTTGTGGCTGAGCGGGAAGTCGATCCCGGGGTGGGCCGAGGCGGCGGGGACGATGGTGGCGAGGTGGGGCGGGCGCTCCTTGGCGGTGGCCCACTGGTCGTAGCCCGCATAGGAGCCCCCCCACATCGCCACCTTGCCGCTGGACCACGGCTGGCGGGCGAGCCACTCGACGACGTCATAGCCGTCCCGCGCCTCCTGGGCGAAGGGATCGAACACGCCCCCCGAGTTCCCCCGCCCGCGGACGTCGACCAGCGCGTAGACATAGCCATGGCGGGCGAAGTAGATCGCCCGGTCCTCATAGCTGTCCGCGACATAGGGGGTGAGGGTGAAGATGACCGGCAGAGGCTCCTTCTGGCCCGCGGGCCGGAAGACCGTGGCCGCCAGCTCGACGCCGTCGCGAAGGGGGATGCGGACGTTCCACAGGAGGTCCACATCCCTGGGAA
Organism: uncultured Acidobacteriota bacterium; assembly: GCA_963761645.1. Lineage (GTDB taxonomy): Bacteria > Acidobacteriota > Thermoanaerobaculia > Multivoradales > UBA5704 > DATARR01. The sequence continues at coordinate 39,298 of CAVXIG010000045.1, read as the reverse complement.
TCGGCCGGGGACTCCGCCGCGAACGAGCCGGCGGCCAGGGAGATCAGGAGAACGGCGAACAGCAAGACGCGGCGGGCTTGCGTGGGCACGGGGGCCTCCTCGGGACGGGATGGTCTGAGGAGGATTGTAGAGCAGACCTGCCGGCTCACGTCTTGCCGATGATACAGTCCGCCTACCCGTTTTAAATTGGGATCCGCCGAGGATCCAGATCTGAGGGATTGGATGAGAACGCGAGTGAGTTTCGCCGCTCTGGTCGTGCTGTCTGTTCTCTGTTTCACCGGCGCCGCCCGGGCCGACGGTTGTGCGGCAACGAGAAATCTGCCCCTGGGTCCTGGCGTCTCGCAGTGGCGGCGGTGGGAAATGCCGTTGACCAGTCAGGTCGACTACTTCGGCACGAATGGCAAGGGAAATCCGAGCCGGGACCTCGTGCTGAAGGTGACATTCACCCAATGCGATGTGGCGAAGCCCCCCCAGTACAAGGCCCGAGGCTTCTGGTACGGGCTGGCCGCAGATGGCGAAACGCTCGATCGCCGCGCCTTCAGGATTCGTGGAGCCTTCCCCCCGGGCCACTGGCAGTGGGAGCTCACCTGCGGCAAGCGGTACAACGCCACCCCCGACACCCCGGACTGCAGCCAGGACACCGGTCTCAGCGCCAGGGGACATTTCAAGGTCACGAAGTCCAGCGGTGGCGGCCTGCTGTACTCCGGAGGCTTTCTGTACGCTCCGAGCAAAAGCCCCTACCTGGCGCTCGCCAGCAAAGCCAAGTTTTTCTGGCTGGGAGACGCCCCCTGGAACGCCAACCTCCTGATGAGCCAGCCCGACTGGATGGCGTACATCCTGGACCGTGAGTTACCCAGCCAGGGTGCCGGCAGTCAATTCACGGTCGTGCAACTTGCCACCGCCCCGAAGGCTGCCGGCAGCACCGATGCCGGGCACAACCCGCCGTTCGACCCGGTCGATTCCTCGTGTACAGGGGATGCGCCCACCAAGTGCCATCGGCTGAATCCACGGTTCTGGAAGGGAGTCGACGACAAGATCGAGTTCGCCAATCAGCACGGGATGGCCGTGGTGCTCGCCGGATTCATCGAGCCTTTGCAAAAGAGCCTCCTGCTGGGCACCTCTCCGGTGGCGACAAGCCCCGCGGAAGCCGTGATCTTCGCTGAGAGCGTGGCGGCGCGGCTCTATGGGAATTTCGTGATCTTCTCGCCGGGCTTTGACCACAAGCTCGGCGATAATTTAGGCATTATCGACCTCGTGGGAAGCGCCATCGGTGACAATGCTACCGGAGTGACGTCGCGGCATCTCGTGACGAACCACGCCGCGGGGGGCTCCGATCCCGCCGACTATATGCAGGTACATAAGAAACCCTGGCTCGATTTCGATCTGTTCCAGAGCGGCACACCGACCAAATTCACTACGGCCTGCCGGCTCCCTGATACTCAGGCGAACGAGCTCTGTAATATCACCGATCGCGCGGCGAGCATGGCGGTCGCCCTGTCGAAATTCAGTCCCGCGAAGCCGGTGATCAATGGCGAAGCCGTCTACCCGGGACAGGAACAGCCGGGAGCCACATTCGCGGCCAACCATACTGCTTATCGAGCGAGACAGACCGCATACCTGAGCCTGCTGTCCGGCGCAATGGGATACTCCATGGGAACCTGCGGCGTGCTCGATTGGGGCCAAGGGGGAGGCCTGGGCGGCTGTTCCAGAGCGCTCGTCTGGAATGACGACCTTGCCGATCCTGCATTCACTGCCAGGACGATGAAGATCCTGCGTTCAAACCTTCAGTCCGTCTCCTGGGAGCGCCTTACAGCGGAGCCCTCGCGGATTCAGAACCAGACCACCCTGCCCGAAACGAAAATAGCACTCGCGTACGATGGCAGCTCGGCGGTTCTCGCTTACCTGACCAGGGACAACACGTCCATACGGATCAATTTCAAAGAGCCCCGCCCCCTCCCGAACCTGGCGGGCGCCGACAGTTGGCCCAATGACGCTTGGACTGCTGTCTGGATGAGCCCTCGAAGCGTGTCCTGCGCGCCGCCTTGGCCAGCCCCGTTACCGACGGGACAGGTCACCGCGTTTTGGGAGTCTTCGAGTTCACAAAGCCTACTTGCGAGCTCACTCCCTGCGATGCGAACGATTGGGTGTTGAAGAATCGTAAAGAAGGGCAAGCTCCAGCCTCTATCATCCACGGCAATCACCCTTGAGGTCATGAACGGCCCCGGACTTGTATCGCCAAGTCTGCGAGTCCTCGCCGAGACCTCGAGCTCCTCGTCGGGAACGGTGATCAGCCAGAGCGGAGATCGGCGGCGACGGGACGAGCAACCCTGGACCTCCCCAGATCGCGACCGAGCTGGCCGGGAACAGCATGGTGGTCTGGCAGGCGGACAACGATGAGACGACGACGATCTCCGGCCGTGTCCTGGACAGCCAGGGCCAGCCGCTGACGCCGGAATTCGTGATCGCCAGCGGGGAAGGCGCTTCCCCCGGCCATCCGTCGGTGGCGGCCCTGGCGAACGGCGACTTCCTCGCCGTCTGGGCCGGGAGCGATGCGAACCGATACGGACCGTGGATCCGCGCCCAGGCGTTCGACCGGTGGGGAGCACCGCTGGCGCCTCCCAGAATCGTCGCCATTGCGAGTTCGTCGCGGGCGACTTCCCGCAGGTCATTCCCTGGGGCACCGGGGGCTATGCGGTCGCGTGGGAGATGAGCGAGGAGAGCGGCATCTATGTCCTGCACGTCGATGCCGCTGGCGGTTCCAGCGCAGACCCGCCTTGCGCAGGGATCAGGCGCGACACCCGTTCTCGAGAGCCTCGATGAGAGTGGTTCCGGTGTCGTGGTCAGCTACGGCCTGTACGCGGACGACGGCACTGTCGTGGGCGGCGATACCGTAAACGTGGCGGCCGTGCCCGGCTCGTGTCCGCCCATACCTCTCGCCGCGAACGACGCCTTCTCGACCGACCGTGACAGTCCGGTCACGATCGGCGCGCAGGAGATGCTGAGCAACGACGCCCCCGGGGTGAGATTCGACCATGCCGACCCGTCGAAGTGTGTTCTCTCTCCGGACGGCGGCAACTGCACCTATACGCCACGTCCTGGTTTCGTCGGTATGGACAGCTTCACCTACAAGGTGAAGGATGCGGCGAACAACTCCGGGACCGCGACCGTCACGATCACCGTGGCGGTGCCTCTGGTGGCGAATCCGGACGAGCTCGCCACGACGGTCGGCGTGCCGATTCTGGTGACCAGCAGCCAGCTCCTCCAGAACGATTCACCCGGCGCCGTGTTCGTGAGGGCGGAAAACCCTGTCAATGGCACTCTCGATCTCGTCGAGACGACGGCAGGCGGTTCCGTCTACCGTTTCACCCCGGACGCCGGTTTCGCCGGGGCGGCGAGCTTCGAGTACCTGATCTCGCGCGACGGCAATCTTCCCTACGCCCAGGGAACCGTCACGATCATAGTTACGGACGCTCCCCCGCAAGCCCTCTTCACGGTGTCCTGCGTGAACCGCACATGCACCGCGCGGACCACGTCACGGGACGACATCGGAGTCATCCGGTACCTGTGGAACTGGGGCGACGGCACGGCCGTCGCCGAGCCCACGACCCCTTACCCCTGGGCTGATCAGATGCATACCTATGCGCAATCCGGCCGCTACACGATCACCCACACCGTCGTGGACACGTCGGACCAGACGGGCTCCCTGGCGCTGGACGCTCTGGCGAACACGCCACCCGTCGCTGCGAACGACTCCGCGACGACCGAGCGCGACATCGCCGTCCTCATCAGCATTCTCGGCAACGACTCGGACGCGGACGGCGACGCTCTGACTCTCGCCTCCGTGACGCTGCAGAATCCCGGCGCCTCCTATCAGGCCGTGCAGACCGGAAGCGGTTGGGCGATCCGGATCACGCCGCCCGACACCTTCGTCGGCACCTTGACGTTCACGTACGTGGCCGCCGACCGCTGGGGCGCGACGGCGACCGCGACGGTCACGCTGAACGTCACCCAGTGGACGTCCGTCACCGATGCGCTGGGAGAGCAGCTCTACTGCGCCCAGAACGGCTCTCTGCGCATTCCGCTGTCGAATCTGCTGTCCAACGATTACGACTCGGACGGGGATCCCTTGTCGATCGTCGCGATGGACACCTCGATCCTGATGGGGACCCTCGACTGCGCGAGCGATCCGGCGGTCTGCACCTACAGGCCCCCGACCAACGCCTATGGATACACCCTTTTCCGCTACACGGCCTCCGATCCAGCGGGGCACCGCGATACCGCGACGGTGAGGCTCTACGTGGGTATGCGCGGCAATCCTCCCACCGCGAGTGACGACTACTTCACCACTCCGCGCGACACGCCGAGGACGTTTACCATTCAGGATGTGGTGCAGAACGATCGTGACTCCGACGGGGACACTCTCACCGTCGGGTTGATCAGCGGCAGCCGGGACTATGGCTCGCTCACCTGCTCGGCCCCGATGTACCGGTGCATCTACACGCCGAACGCCGGATTCGTGGGGACCGAGCGTTTTTCCTACACGGCGTCGGATGTGATGAACCCGCAGACGACCGCGGCGATCAACGTCCTCGTGCTGCCGCCGCCGACGCCTGCTTTCGACGCGCGGGAGGACGTGGCGGTCACGGGGCTCAACCAGCAGATGTACATCTCGAACAGCGCCCTCACCGGCAACGACTTCGACCCCGAGCGTGATCCCGTCTCGATCTCCAGCATCGACAAGACCGGGCTGCTGGGTACACTCACCTGCGATACGTTCGGGTGCACGTACAAGCCTCCCTTCTCCTTCCAGGGGATCACGAGGTTCAAGTACACCGCGACCGACGGTCACGGCAGCTCCGACACGGCGATCGTGCGTATTCGTGTCGGCGGCTCGAACCAGCCGCCGGTGGCGGTGCCGGACAACCTCTCGACGCCGAAGAACACACCGTTGCGGTTCTCGGTCTTCGAGCTGCTGCGGAACGACTATGATCCTGACGACGATCCCCTCAACGTGACCGTCTATGAGACGACGGCCCGCAAGGGGACCCTGAGCTGCGGCACGCCGAATTACTGGTGCACCTACACGCCGAACGCCAATGTCACCGGCACGGACACGGTGACGTATGCCGTCAGCGACGGCAGTGCCGTCACGTCGACCTTCACCCTCAACATCCTGCCGTAGCGATTGGAGGTCACGAGATGAGACACTGGTTGACAATGATCTTCGCCCTACTTACGCTGACTCTGCTTGGAATCTCCCCGGCGCTGGCGCAAGGGCCCCTGACACCGGCATCTCTCTCGCCGTGCCCGTTCACGCCGGCCGAGATCGAGTCGGCGCTCGGAGTGAGCGTCGAAGTCGGCCAGGCCGCGGACATGTCCTTTCCTGGCGGAAGAGACGTGGGGTGTCTGTACCCTGTCAAAGGCAGCGACACGGTCCTTTCGGTCCGGCAGACCTGGGACGCCGCCAGTCAGGCATCGGCCAAGCTTGCCGAAGGGGGCCTGCAGGCGATTCCCGGAGATCCGGATGGCGCGCAGTGGAAAGCTGGCGGAAAGGACAAACCGAGCGTGGGATTGATCTACGCGCGCGGCAAGGTCCGGACGAGAGTTCTGATCTATGGCGATACCGTTCGAGAATCCGACATGCAGCCCAGGCTGCTCAGGCTGAAAAGGGTGCCGTAATGCAATTCCCGTCTTATGGTTCGCTGACGCTCCGATCCAACCGGCGCAAGCTGGCGGCGCTGATGTTCCTCGCGGCCTGGCTGGCGACCGGCGAGATGGGGCTGTGTCAGAGCCCGGCGGGTCCTCCAGTGCAAGCTTGGGATAAACCCGTTGGCCCTCAATATGCGTTTGGAGTCGTGGTCAGGCCCGATGGTGGGGCGACCGTCTCATGGGTTGAATTCCCGCACGTCGCGCCTACTCCTTTCCGACAGTTTCTGCGAGGCTTTTCGGTGGCGGACGAGCCCCTGTCTGATCCTTTCGTCATCAAGCGTCCGGTCAATGCGGGCTGTTGCTCTGCTGGACCTGTGGCCGGCAACATTGCCGGCAATTTGGTTCTCGGCTTTTCAAGTTGGCGGCCCAACGTACTTCGTTACGGCTTTGCCGACGGACCCCAAGGTCTGAAGTTGGATTCGTCTAATGGGTTTTTTGCCTCAGGTTTGACAGGCCTTGCGCTCGATGATCGAGGTGATTTCGTCGCCGTTTGGCAAAGCCAGACGGCAGGAGCCAGCAGATCGAGAGAACTATGGCCAGGGAGTGTATGGCCGACTCGTCGATTCGCATGGTATTCCGGTGGGCCCTGAAATCCATATCAACACGGTCCGGAAAGGAGACCAGAGCTACCCCCGGGTATCGATGGCCGCGGAGACCGGCGCGTTCGTCGCCGTATGGGAAACCCATCCTGCATACAACGATGCGCAGGTAGCGGGCCAGCTCTTCGCTCCGGGCGGGACTCGGAAAGGCGGCGAATTCAGAGTCGGGTCGGTCGTGGGCGGATCCTGGAGCTCGCATCCGGTGGTGGCCATGGCGCCCGAGGGTTCGTTCGTGGTGGTCTGGCAGGAACCCGATCCAAACGACGGTGGCACCTATCTGATCCTTGGCCAGAGGCTCGGCCCGGACGGTGTGCCTCTGGGACCCGTATTCCGGATCAGCGAAGGTCTTTCCGGCCCCCAGCAGTTCCCCGCTGTGGCTGCCGATCCTCACGGCAACCTCGTGGTGACCTGGGAAAGTGGAGTGACCGGGGCGACGATGGCCCGGCTCTATCGTGCCGACGGCACCCCAGTACGGAAGCCTGTGGCGTTGACGAAGGGTGGCGGGTATGGAGCCGTCGCCTTTGGTTGGAACGGCACCTTCGCGGTCGCCTGGACGAAGTTTTCCCCAGAGACCGCCTACGTGCGCCGTTTCTCGGCCTCACCCGGCGAGGAGGTCTGCTTATTCCGGAATAGCCACTCCGGTTCGTGACGCCGAGCTTGAATGCGACTACCGGACGCACGGGGGATGATCCGAAGTCCGGCACCCTTTCGGGGGCAAGGCCGGCGACCTCGGTTTGCTGGGTGACATCGATGGGGACGGCCGCGCGGATCCCTGTGTGTTCCGGAGCGGTGTATTCCTCTGCGACACGGAGCACGATTCCGGCACGACAGGCGTGACGGTCGGCTTTGGCCAGGCCGCGGACCTGCCGTTCCTGGCCGATGTCGACGGGGACGGCCGGGCCGATCCTTGCGTCTACCGGGGAGGCCACTTTCTCTGCGATGCCGCGCACGACGGTGGAGCGCCGGAGATGGATCTCCCTTTCGGCTCTCCTGGCGACGTTCCCCTTCTCGGCGATATCGACGGCGACGGCCGGGCGGACCCCTGCGCCGTCCGCGCCGGCCACTTTCTCTGTGACGCCAACCACGACGGCATCACCGATGTCGATATCCCGTTCGGCAAGGCGGGCGATCCTGCCCTGCTGGGAGATTTCGACGGCGACGGCCGCGCGGACCCTTGCGTCTACGTACATGCGATCCTGTCCTGCGACACCGCTCATGACGGCGACAGCGCGGAAGGCAATCTCCACCTGGACTTCGGAGATCCCGGCTCGGTGCCGATGCTCGGCAATCTCGACGGCCTGTGACCGGGGTGCTCCCGCTCATGGAGTAATCACCTCCCCCGCTACCGTCCCCCGGAGCACATCCGCGGGGCGGTAGAGCCAGGGGTGGTAGTGGTTGGTGAGCCAGAGCGGGAGCTGGTCGGGCACGCCTGCGCGCTCGCCGCCGGGGATCACCTCCTCGCATACGGGTCCCGAGGGCTGGAGGGTGCCCACGAAGCGCCGGGCCGGACCGCTGCCGAACATGAAGGCGTTGGCGCTCGCCGCCCGGACGTCGTGCGCGGCGGCGTCCACCGTACCGAAACCGCCGGCGCGGGCGAGACCGGGGAGGCCGGGCGCGAGATCCGGGAAGCCGCCGCTGGGCGGAATGTCGAACGGGCCGCCCAGCGGGTGATCGAAGACGACGCGGTGGAGCCGCCCCCACCGGTAGTCGTCCTGGTTCGTCGAGTGATTGAAGGCCGGGGCGAAGGGGTCGCCGGCCAGCAGGTCGAGCGCGCTCTGGAGGCTCTGGAGAAGTGCGAGGTCACGGGCCGCCTCGGGCGTCGGAGCCCCCGGGACGGCGAAGAAGTCGATCCCCGAGGCGCCCTGCCCCTGGGTAGCGGGGAAGGTCTCCAGCAGGTGGCGCAGGTCGGCGAGCGCCACGTCCCCCGGCGGCGCGAAGTCGCCGAGGCCGAGCCCCTGGAGCGCGGCGTCGATGATCCGGGTCACCGCCTGGCCGCGCCAGACCGAGTAGATCGTGGCCGCCACGCTGTTCGCGATCTCCCGCGCCGAGGGGGCGGGGAGGGCGGCGGGATTCGTCACCGGGGGATCGCCGGGGTCCCAGCCTTCCCGGATACCGGTCGGCGTGCTGAAATCCCAGGCCCGCAGGCGGGCCACCGCTTCAGCGATCCGGGGATCGGCGGCGAGGGCGGCCAGGGGCGCCGGCGCGCCCGCGGCCCGCGCGTCGTCGAAGGCGGCCAGGAGGTAGGGGGTGAGGACCTCGGCGTCCAGGAGTTGGTTGTTGGCCTGGAGGCGCTCGAAATCCTGCACCGAGAAGCTGCCGTCCCGCTTCAGCTCCCCCTCGAGCAGCCGCTCGATGCGGCCGATCCGGTAGCCGCGGTCGTAGCCGACGCCGAGATAGAGGATGCCGCCGTCGTGCCGGCGCTGGTCGAGCGGATCGTTGTCGTTGCTCGTCCCCAGCGGATCGTTGTTGGCGTTGGCGATGTACCCCCGGATCGGGTTGACGGTCTGGGGCATCTCCGCGAACGGGAGGATCTGGTAGGGGATCGCCTGCCCGGGCTCGCGGGTCGTCCCGGCGGGGAGCCACTCGTGCCGCAGCGTGTGGGTGCCGTCGCGGATCAGGAACGGGGGGATGCCGCCGTCGGGAGCGCCGAGGGTCTGGAGGTCCTCGCGCAGGGGGAGCTCGCCGCTGGTGAAGTAGGCGATGTTGCCGTCGACGTCGGCGTAGGCCCAGTTCTGCGAGCCGAAGTCGAAGAACTGGAGCCCCTGCCTGAACTCGTCGAGGTTCGCGGCGCGGCTCCAGATGCGGAAGGCGTCGAGCTCGCGGGTGGCGCCCCAGCCGGTGTACTGGACGCTCAAGGCGATCGGATTCGCCGGATCGGAGAGGTCGACCGCCACGATCGGGCCGCGGTTGCGCCGGGGCACCACGAGGGTGACGCCGCCGTCGAGCGGGCCGATCCCGCCGTTCACGAGGTCGTCGGCGGTGCCGTTCCCCACCTGGTTGACGAGATACGTCTGGGGGATCGCGACCAGCGGCTCGGGCTTGCCGTCGAACACCGTGGCGGTGGGGAGGCCGCTGGCGGGATCGAGCACCAGCCGCTCCTGATAGACGTCGGTGACGTCCATCGGGTTGGTGGTGGCGCCCCAGCAGATCCGGGGGTTGCAGCCGAGCACGATGGCGGGGATGCCCGGAAACGTGACGCCGAAGGCGTTCATCGCCGGCCGGCCGCCGCCGGTGATCCGTAATTGGGCCTCGTAGAAAGTGGCGGGATTGCCGAGCGAGAGATGGGGATCGTTGGCGAGGATCGGCCGGCCGGAGTCGGTGACCTTGCCGGCGGCCACCCACCAGTTGCTGCCGCGCCCGCTCTGCCGCCGCTCCAGGGCGTCGCGCAGCAGGGGGACCCGCGCGGCCTTCTCGCGATAGCGGGCGGCGAGGCTCGCCGTGCGCGGGGAGACCGGCTGCGAGGAGAACAACCGCTTTGTCCCCTTCCACCGGGCCGCCGGGACCCGGCAGGGGACCGCTGGCGGGGAGCGAGTGGGTGGGATCGAACGGCGCGAAGCGGTAGACGTCCGAGAACAGGAGGCCGCCTTCGAAGCCGCCGGCATGCCCGCGATCTGGAAGGCGGTCAGGGCGGTGGTGAGATCGATGTCGCCGAGGTCGAACGAGAGGCCGAAGGCGAGCCCCTTGCCGATCGTCAGGCTGTCGAGGGCGGTCCAGGGGCGGATGCTGGTCCGGGTGAGCTCGAGGGGCGCGTACTCGACCGGCAGCGGGTTGGCCGGATCGAGGATGTAGCTGTTGACGCCGCGGGCGTAGGCGTCCAGCCAGACCCGGGTCTCGCGGGAGATCGCCGGCAGCGAGGCCTCGGCGGCCCGGCGCAGCCCGAGGGTGCGGAGCTGGACATCCGAAGCCAGCCCCGCCGTGCCCACCATCTCGGCGAGAGTGCCGCTGAAGGTGTGGCGCAGCACGTCCATCTGAAAGAACCGGTCGCGGGCATGGGCCCGCCCGAGGGCGTAGAGGACGTCGCGGTCGGTGGACCCGAAGATGTGCGGGATGGAGTAGGTGTCCCGAAGATCCCGGACCGTCGCGGCGGAGGCGGGCAGCGCCACGAAGAGGGTTAGAAGGGCGAGCAGGATGACGAAGGATCTCCTCACGGGCAGCTCCTTTCGAGTCGACCTGTGAGTTTAGCAAGGACGGAGGCGGCGGGGGCGGTCTGCCGGGGCAGACCGCCCCAACCTACGACGCCGCCGCTTCCGCGGCCGCCTCGGCCGGCGCGGTCTCTTCCACCCCCGCGTACCGCATCGCGATCTCCCCACCCTCCGCGTCCACCGTCGCCGTGCCCCCGTTCTCCAGAGCTCCGAACAGCAGCTCGTCCGTCAGCGGGCGCTTGATCGTCTCCTCGATGACGCGGCCCAGCGGCCGGGCGCCGAAGGCGGGGTCGTAGCCCTTCTCGGCGAGGAGCTTGCGGGCGGGATCGGTGATCTCCACCTTGACGCTCTTCTCGGCGAGCTGGGTGGAGAGCTCGCGGATGAACTTGTCCACGATCTGCTCCATCACCACCGGCGAGAGCGGGTTGAAGCGCAGCCGGGCGTCCAGGCGGTTGCGGAACTCGGGGCTGAACAGGCGCTCGACCGCCTTGTCGGCGTCGGTGTCCTTGGCGGTGCGCGTCGGCAGCCCCTCGCCGTGATCGCCGTGGTCGACGAAGCCGGGCGTGCGACCCGCCAGCTCGCGGGCGCCGACGTTGGAGGTCATCAGCAGGATGACGTGACGGAAGTCGGTCGGCTTGCCGTTGGCGTCGGTCAGCGTGCCGTGGTCCATCACCTGGAGCAGGATGTTGAAGATGTCCGGATGCGCCTTCTCGATCTCGTCCAGCAGCAGCACGGCGTGCGGGTTCTTGGCCACCGCCTCGGTCAGCAGGCCGCCGCGGTCGAAGCCGACGTAGCCGGGCGGGGCGCCGACCAGCCGGGAGACCGTGTGCGCCTCCATGTACTCGCTCATGTCGAAGCGCAGGAAGGAGATCCCCATCACCTCGGCGAGACGCTTGGCGACCTCGGTCTTGCCGACGCCGGTGGGGCCGGTCAGCAGGAAGGCGCCCACCGGCTTCTGCGCGTCGCGCAGGCCGGCGCGGGAGACCTTGATCGCCGAGACCAGCCGCTGGATCGCCTCGTCCTGGCCGAAGACCTGGGCCTTGAGGTCGGCTTCCAGGACGCGGAGCTGCTCCTTGTCGTTCCCCTTCACCCGCCGCGGCGGGATCTGCGCCATGGTGGCGAGCACCTCCTCGAGGTCCGCCTCGGTGACCACCTTGGGCTCGGTGTTGTCTCCGGTACGCGCAAAGCCACGGCGGCGCCGGCCTCGTCGAGCAGGTCGATCGCCTTGTCGGGCAGCTTGCGGTCCTTCAGGTAGCGCTCGGCGAGCAGGGCGGCGCTGTCCATCGCGTCCTGGGCGTAGGTGACGCCGTGGTGCTTCTCGTAGCGGTCCTTGAGGCCGAGCAGGATCTGGGTGGTCTCCTCGGCCGAGGGCTCGGTCACCTCGACCTTCTGGAAGCGGCGGGCGAGCGCCTGGTCGCTGGTGAAGGTCTGGCGGTACTCCTCCCAGGTGGTGGCGCCGATGCAGCGCAGGGAGCCGTCCTGGAGCGCGGGCTTGAGCAGGTTGGAGGCGTCCATGGTGCCGCGGCCGGCGCTGCCGGCGCCGACGACGGTGTGGATCTCGTCGATGAACAGGACCGGGCTCTCCTGCTCGGCGAGCGCCGCGAGCACGGCCTTGAGCCGGTTTTCGAAGTCGCCGCGATAGCGGGTGCCGGCGATCAGCGAGCCCATGTCGAGCCGGTAGACCTTGGTCTGGCGGAACGCCTCGGGGACGTCGCCGCCGGCGATCCGCAGCGCCAGCCCCTCGACCAGGGCGGTCTTGCCGACCCCGGGGTCGCCGACGTAGATCGGGTTGTTCTTCCGCCGCCGCTGGAGGATGTGGAGGGTGCGCAGCACCTCCTTGTCGCGGCCGATCAGCGGATCGATCCCGCCGTTGCGGGCGAGCTCGGTGAGATCCTGGGCGAACGCCTTGAGCGGATCGCTCTGCGGGGCGCCGCCGCGCCGGCCGGTCTCCTCGTCCTCGTCGTCCTCCTCGCCGGCGGTCTGGCCGGTCCCCCGCGAGGTCCTGCCGCTGCTGAAGTAGGGGGGCTGCGGATCGCGGGAGACGCCGTGGGCGATGAAGCTGACGACGTCGAGCCGGGTGACCCCCTCGCTCTCCAGCACCTGGATGGCGTAGGAATCGGCCTCGTCGAACATCGCCACCAGCACGTCGGTGCCGTCGATCTCGTCCTTGCCGGAGCTGTCCGCCCGCGCGGCGGCCATCGAGAGGACGCGCTGGACGCCGAGGGTCAGGCGCGGCTGCCGGCCGCCGTCGACCGACTCCAGCTCGTCGGAGAGGTACTCGGTGAGGGTTTCGCGCACCTGGTTGATGTCGGCGCCGGCGTGCTTGAGCACCTCGGCGGTGTCGTCGTCCAGGGTCAGGGCGTAGAGCAGGTGCTCCAGCCCCGCGTATTCATGCCCCAGCCGTCCCGCCTCGGAGATGGCGACGGTGAGGGAGATCTGCAGATCGTCGGAGAGTTTCATTCGTCTTCGTCTCTTCCTTCTTCCGCGGGCTCGGCGGTCAGCTTGAGCGGCATGCCCTCGGCCCGGGCCTCGTCGGTGACCTCGGCGATCTTCGTTTCGGCCACCTCTCTGGAGTAAACACCGGCGAGCCCGACTCCCTTCCTGTGCACCTGGAGCATGATCTGGGTCGCCTCGGCCGGCGGCTTGTGGAAGTGCGTCACCAGGACGTGGATGACGAACTCCATGGAGGTGAAGTCGTCGTTGTGGAGCAGCACCTTCCACTTGCGCGGGCGTTTGGGCTTGCGCCGCTCCTCGAGGGCGAACTCCTCGTCGCGTTCGAGATCGTTATCCCAGGGCTGCGCCATAACGCTAAGGTATGCGCTTCGGAAGGGAGAGGCAAGAAAAGGAGCCGGTTCAGCCGGTGAACTTGTACCCCAGCCGGTGGACGGTGACGATGTGCCGGGGATCGGAGGGGTTGTCCTCGATCTTCTTGCGCAGCTTGGCGATGTGCATGTCGACGGTGCGGGTGAAGGGGATCGAGTTGTAGTCCCAGACGGTGTCGAGCAGCTTCTCGCGGGTGATCACCTCGCCGCGGTGCTGGATGAAGAAGCCGAGGAGCTGGAACTCGCGGGGGGAGAGGTCGACCGGCTGGTCCGCCTTGTGCGCCTCGTGGCGCCGGAAGTCGACGCTGACGTCGCCGAAGCGGTAGGTCTCGACGGCGGACGGGGCCGCCGGGGCCGGGTTGGAGCGGCGCAGCACGGCCTCGGCGCGGGCGAGCAGCTCCATGAAGCCGAACGGCTTGGTGATGTAGTCGTCGGCGCCGAGCTTCAGCCCGAGGACCTTGTCGATCTCCTGGCCGCGCGCGGTCAGCATGATGATCGGCACGGCGCTGCCGCCGCCGCGCAGGTTCTTGCAGATGTCGAGGCCGGTCATCTTCGGCAGCATCACGTCGAGCAGGATGAGGTCGGGGGACTCCTCGGTGGCGAGCTGCAGGCCGGACTCGCCGTCCTTGGCCACGGTCACCGAGTACCCCTCGTACTGGAAGCCATCCCGCAGGGCGATCGACATGGCTTCGTCGTCTTCGACGATCAGGACGCGCGTCGTCATGGTGTCAGGCCTCCGAAGGTTTCGCCGCCCCGGCGTTCGCGGTCGTGGCGGGCGCCGCGCTGGCCGCGGCCGCCTCGGCGGTCGCCGGGGATTCTATGGGCAGGTGGATGGAGAAGGTGCTCCCCTCGCCCGGCCGGCTCTCGACGGTCACCTTGCCGTGATGGGCGCGGACGATGTGCTGGACGATGGCGAGCCCCAGGCCGCTCCCCTTGACGTCGTGCACCAGGCCGGTGCTCACGCGGTGGAAGCGGTCGAAGATCTTGCGCTGCTCGTTGCGCGGGATGCCGATCCCCTGGTCGCGGACGGAGATGACGATGAAGTCCTCCTCGCGGTGGAGCGTGACGACGATGTCCCGCGCCTCCCGGGAGTACTTGACCGCGTTGTCGAGCAGGTTGGAGAGCGACTGGACGATCGCCCCCTGGTCGATCCGCGCCGGCGGGAACGGGGTGTCCGGCGCCCTCGATCCGGATGCCGAAGCCGTCCTGCCGCAGCCGCACCTCGAAGGTCCTCAGGGTGGCGCGGACGACCTCGGCGACGTCGCAGCGCTCGAAGCGGTAGGTCTTGCGGCCGGACTCGATGCTGGCGAAATCGAGGATGTTGTCGACCAGCTGGGTCAGGCGGCGGCTCTCGGTCTCGATGTAGTCGCCGTACTCGCGGGCCTTGTCGGTGCTGACGAAGCGCCCGAGGCGGAGGAACTCGCCGAAGACGCGGATCGAGGCCAGCGGCGTGCGCAGCTCGTGGGAGACGTTGGAGACGAACTCGTTCTTCATCTGCGACAGCTTCATCTCGCGCGCCGCGATGCGCAGGGCGAGCATGAGGCCGCCGAGGAGGACGGCGGCGAGCGCCGCCGACAGGCCCATGTTGACCAGGAAGTTCCGCCGCGCCACCTCGGCGGCGGTGGCGTGCCGGGTGGCGAGCTCGACGTTCCAGTCGGTGAAGACGAAGCGGAACGGCCGCCGGGCCTCGGTGTTCCAGGCGGGGTGCCCCTCGAGCGGAGCGGTGGCGTAGACGATCTGCCCCTGGCCGTCCTGGACGGAGAGGATCGGCTTGTAGTCCGGGTCGCTGTCGCCGAAGTCGGAGAGCGCGTCGCGGATGGCCCCCGGCAGCACGACCCGCCGGAAGTAGTCCTCGTCGAGGACCATGCCGGCGAGGCCGACCAGCCGCGAGGAGTCGTCGGTGACCGGGTAGAGGAGGATGCGGAAGCCGGGGGTCCTTCTCCTCGACGAACAGCCGGACGCGCTCGAGGATGCCGTCCTTGTGGTAGAGCGCCTTCCAGGGAGCGACGGCGACCGCCACCGCCCGCGCCTCGGGCGTCGAGTCCGGCTGATAGAAGCTCGCGCAGCTGGGGGAGAAGTAGAGCGGCTCGTCGCCGTCGCGCAGGTCCATCACGAACAGCCGCTTGACCCCCACCACCCCCTTCTTCTTGAACTGGTAGGCCGCGTGGTCGAGCTGGTTCTGGGTGAAGATGGCCGGCTGCAGGTCGAGCACCTGGCCGGCGTCGGTGTAGAAGTACTCGACGTTCTTGGAGACCGCTTCGAGGAGGCTCTCGACCTGGGCCTTCTGGGCCCGCTCGGAGAAGGAGTCGAGCTCGCGCAGCCAGCGGTACTGGAAGGCGAGGAGGACCGCCAGCGGTACCAGGACCGCCACGAATCCAACCCATAAAGTGTTGCGTTTGCCCAAAGCCGCGAGTTTCATGCTCGGCGGAAAGTCTAGAGCAGTTCCGCCGGGGGTTCCGTTAGTTTACAGATTGGTTACGGTGTTTGCGAAGTTTTACGGCGCGTTGAGGACCTTTACCTGTCCCCGGCGCCTATCCTCCATCCTGCAACCGAGACACGCGCCCGCGGAGCTTCCACTTCATCCGCTCCCTCCAAAGCTCCGCGGGCCGCCTTTTTATTCTCTCACCTTTTTTCTTTCGCTCACTTTTCGCGCATTCCGACCTTGACGGCGGCCCGGCCGAGCAGGATCTCGTCCCCCGGCTGGAGGCGGACCCCCCGGCGGTCGTGGGAGCTGACGTCGATCGTGCTGCCGCCGCGGTAGATGCGGGTGCCGGAGGCGTTCTGCTCGGCGCGCAGCCAGTAGCCGCCGCTCTCGGCGTCCCAGGCGATGCGGGCGTGCTCGCGCGAGACGGTGGAGTTGATCTCCCCCACCTCGAGAAAGGCGACGTCGTTGCGGCGGCGGACCCGGCCGTCGTGATCGACGACCTCCTCGAGCCGGCCGAGGAAGGCGCGGGTGCCCTCGATCTCGTAGACCCGCTGCGTCGCCGTCCCCTTGAGCACGGTCAGCTCCAGGATGGGGCGTGAGGCGGGAGGTCCGCCGGCCGGGGCGGCCGCTCCGGGTGCCCCGGCCGGCACGGCGGCGGGGGCCTCCCGGTTCAGGTATTCGACGTAGAAGCGGCGATCGGCGAAGCGGGGGTGGGCCTCCTCGTCGAAGGCGACCTCGACGTCGAAGCCGGCGGGCAGCGGGCAGCCGCGGTCCGCCAGGCGCTCGGAGATCTCCCGCTTCAGGTTCCACCCCTCGCGGACCACGGCCTCGAAGCGGACGCGCTCTTCCGCGTCGGCGACCAGGAGATGGACCCGCAGCAGGTTGTTCGGGAAGATCCGCTTCCCCTCGCCGACGGCGATGACGCGGCTCTCGACGTCGTCGAGGATGGCGCGGCGGATCTCCAGCGGCGAGGTCCCCTTCATCCAGGGCTTCAACAGGTCGCGCATCTTTCCCATCATGTCGTTCATGGTGGTCTCTCTGCTCAGGGTTGCTGCTTGAGAATGCCGAGCTGCGCGGCGGCCTGCACGATCTCGCCCGCGGCCGGCGCGGCGAGCCGGCCGCCGTAGCCGCCGTGCTCGACGATGACGCCGAAGGCGATCTGCCGCCCCCCCTGCGTCGGGTAGGGAGCGTAGCCGATGAACCAGGAGTGCGACCCCTTGTCCTTGACCTCGGCGGTGCCGGTCTTGCCGGCGATGGCGGGGGTGACGCCG
This sequence comes from uncultured Acidobacteriota bacterium, assembly GCA_963761645.1. Taxonomy (GTDB): domain Bacteria; phylum Acidobacteriota; class Thermoanaerobaculia; order Multivoradales; family UBA5704; genus DATARR01. The sequence goes on along the minus strand of CAVXIG010000045.1, from coordinate 22,330 downwards.
GCGAGGAAGCGGGCGGCGGTCCCCTCGGTCACCACGCGGCGCATGGCGCGGCCGAGGAACTGCGCCAGCGCCGGCTCCACCACCCGCGCCGCCTCGCCGCGGCGGGTGTTCCCCTCGCCCGTCACCCAGCGCCCCTCGGGGGCGGCGCCGTTGGCGGCGACGGCCGCCGCCACGCGCGTCATCTGGAAGGGGGTCGCCACCACCTGCCCCTGGCCGTAGGCGGCCTGGGGCAGGGCGTCCTTGAGCTGCTGCGGCGTGTTCGGCTTCGCCACCGAGATGCCGTAGAGCCTTGGCCGTCTCCAGCAGCGCCTCCGGACCCACCGCGTAGGTGCCGAGCTGCGCGAAATAGGCGTTGCAGGAGACCACGATCCCCTTCGCGAGGTCGACCGCGCCGTGCGGCGCGCGGTCCGTGGGATCGTCGCGGACCGGCCGCCCCCACCCGCGGATGGTGTTGCCCACCCGCCCGTCGGAGAGGAGCTTGCAGGTGAAGGGCTCGCTCGCGAGCTGCGGATTCTTGCGCAGGGCCGCCATCGCGGTGACCATCTTGAAGGTCGAGCCCGGCGGGTAGATCCCGTAGCGGGCGCGGTCGATCAGGGTCGGGCTTTCACGGTCTCCACCATTGGCCTGGACGGGGAGCTCGGGCCACGGATAGCTCACCGAGGCGAGGAGGTCGCCGCTGGCCGGGTCGAGCACCACGGCGGCGCCGCCGAAGCCGGCCTGCTTGGCGTACTTCGCCAGCACGTCGGCCGCCCGCAGTTGCAGGCGCGCGTCGATCGTCATCCGCAGCGTGCGCGGATGAGTCGAGGATCCGCTTCACGGCCGGGTGCTCCGGCTGCCAGCGGTGGCGCAGCAGGGGGATCAGCTCGCTGTAGTCGCGCTGCAGCTCGCGGGTGACGGTGCCGTCCGGCTGCGGCACGTCGGCCACCCCGGCGAAGTCGTCGTACCCCTGGAGCAGGACGCTGGAGTCGCGCTCGGCGTAGGAGGTGTTCTTCGCCGCCCAGTTGGTGCGCGTGTTGAGGTCCCCCAGCAGGTGGAAGGTGCGGCCGCCGAACGGGTAGTAGCGCGCCCCGCGCCGCGGCCGCTCATCCGCCGCCGGCAGGGTGGCTCCCAGGCGCTCCAGCACGGCGCGGTTCTTCTCGAGCTGGGCCGGATCGCTGGTGGCGAGCAGCACGCCGTTGCGGTCGACGACGTCGCCGCGCGGGATCCCCTGGGCGATGTCGGTCAGGCGCGGGTTGTACTGGAAGCGCCGGTAGCCGTCCCCCTGCAGGGTCAGCGCGCCGCGGGCGAGGAAGCGGTCGGCCTGGAAGACCTGCACCTGCGCCGCCTTGAGGACGATCGCGGCGAGCACCACGCCGAGCGCCACGGCGGCCCAGCGGGCGGCGCCCTGGAACCTGCGGGTGGCGGTCGCCGCGGCGGTACTTCCTCCCCGTCCACTTGGGACGTGCGGGCGGAGATGCCGAGGATCGCCCCCAGGATCAGGAAGTTGGCGAGCATCGCCGTGCGGCCGGAGCTGAGGAAAGGGGAGACCACGCCCGAGAGCGGCAGCACGCCGAGGACGCCGCCGGCGATCAGCAGGATCTGGATGGCGATCAGCACTGTCAGACCGAGGGCGAGGAAGAAGCTGTAGGTGCCGCCGGCCCGGAACGCCGCCCGGTAGCCGCGCCAGACCAGCAGCGCGTAGAGGCCCACCACCGCCAGCAGGCCGAGGAAGCCGAGCTGCTCGCCGACCGCCGCCAGCACCAGGTCGGTGTGGATCTCGGGCACCCGCTGCGGCTGCCCCAGCCCCAGGCCGGTGCCGGTCACCGCGCCGCCGGCCAGCGACCAGAGCCCCTGCGCCAGGTGGTCGCCGCCGCGGAAGAAGTTGTCCCACGGCGACAGCCACATGTTCAGGCGGCCGCTCACCGTGGCGGGGTAGCCGATCTTGTAGGCCACCGCGAAGGCGGCGACCAGCAGGGCGCTCCCCACCAGGGCCATCCACGGCTTGCCGCGGGCGACGCAGTAGAGGGTGAGGAAGAGGAAGGAGAGGATCAGCGCCGGCCCGAGGTCCCGCTGCAGGAAGAAGAAGACCAGCACCAGGCCGATGGCGAGCAGCGGCGGCAGCAGGTACTCCAGCTTGGGGATCCGCAGCTGGCGCGGCAGGCCGGCGCGGGTCTCGGCGATCTCGCGCAGGAACTCCCAGCGGTCGAAGAAGTAGCCGGCCAGGAAGAGCACGACGAGGATCTTGATCGCCTCCACCGGCTGCCAGCCGAAGAGGTTCACCTTGGCGTCGCTGCCGCCCGGGCCGCTGCCGAAGAGGATCAGCACCACCGAGAGCAGGAAGGCCGCGAGCAGGGGGACGAAGCTCATCCGCTTGAGCGGCGAGCGCTCGTAGTCGATCAGGCTGGCGCCGAGCAGCAGGGCGGCGCCGAACAGCACCCCCTCGGCGAAGCCGCGGTAGAGCGGCAGGTCGCGCAGCGGGTCGCGGATGGTGAGCATCATCGCGAGGCCGATGCCGGTCAGCAGCAGCAGCGCCGGCAGGATCAGCTCGTCCCCCCGAACCGCCGCAGCCGCCAGACGACGTGGACGGCGGCGAAGGCGAGCAGGAAGACGGCGGTCCAGAGCCAGAACGAGGAGCGGAACTGCCCCGGCGTGCGCACCACGAGATGGGGCTTGAGGGCGCGGAACTGCTGGAGCGAGAGGAGGGAGATCGAGGTCTCCCCCTGCACTCCGGCCTGGCGCCGTGCCTCCAGCCGCTCGCGCAGGCTGGTGAGCCGCCGGTCCCCCTCGATCTCGGCCGAGGGGATGCGGATGCGCTGGATCTCGCCGACGTTGGGCAGGCTCCCCTGGTGGGCGCGCTTCCAGATCGCCTGCGCGGCGTACGACCGCTCGGCCGAGCTGGGGAAGACGTCGAGCGCTCCGAGCAACTGGTCCGCGCCGCGGAGGTCGTTCAGGTTGACGATCCGCCCGGCGGCGATCTCGGCCGTATCCCCTGCGAGCGGCTTGACCATCGCCAGATAGGCGAGGGCCAGGCCGAGGAGGACGGCGACGGCGGCGGCGGCGAGGAGCAGGCCCTCCGGTTGCGGGGGCTGGCGGCGGGGTCGCCGGGGAGCCCCTGGACGGAGAAGCCCGGCTGGCGGCGCGGAGCGGTCTCGGTCTCCCGCTGCCGGCGGTCGGCGGCGGTGCTGCGGGTCACGGCCATGTGGTCACCAGACTCCCAATTCTTCCAGCCGGCCGAGGATGCCGCGCAGCTCCTGCGCGGCGGCGGCCATGTTGGCCTTGGCGTCGGCGTAGTTGCCGGCCTCGCGGTAGAGGCTGATCGCCTGGGTGAAGGTGTCGCGGGCCTTCTCCAGCAGCTCCGGCTCCTGGTCGGTCTCCTTCGCCGCCGCCGCCTGCGCCAGGATCTGCTCGGCGGCCATGCGGTAGCCGTCGGCGAGCATCGCCTTCTCGCGGCGCCCCAGGGGTAATTGCGCTTCTCGAGCTCGTTCAGCGCCCCCTCGAGCTGCTTCAGGTCGGGCTGCTCGTAGGAGTAGACCCGCGCGAGACCCAGGTAGGGGTCCGGCCAGTCGGGGGCGAGCCTGGCCGCGTCCTGGAACTCCTCGACGGCGTCGCGGAGCTTCTGCCGCGCCGGGTCCTTCTGGCCGCGCCCGCGCATCGCCTGGGCGTCGATGCGGTCGATGTGCGCCTGCGTGTAGACCAGCTTCGCCCGCGTCGGGCGGTCGCGGTAGTTGAGGTCGACCGCCGCCCGCAGGCGGTCGTGCGCCTTCTGCCACCCCTTCTGGGTGGTGGTCGGGTCGTCCCCGCGGTAGCTGTTGAGCACGCGGTCGGCCGATTTCAGCATGGCGGCCCGCAGCTCCTCGCGCACGTCGCGGAGCCCCGAGCCGGGGAGGATGCTGAACGGCGCCAGCTTGCGGTAGCGGTCCCAGAGATCGTCGAGGTCGGGGGAGGTCTGGGTCGCGAGGTCGTGCTGCATCGCCGCCGCCTCGCTGCGCACCCAGACCTGCGAGGCGAGCAGCAGCGAGCCCACCAGCAGGAAGGCGAGCCCGGCGCCGCGGAGCGCGAAGCGCCGGCGCCGCGTCGGCGGCGGCGCGGGCGGCGGCTCCGCCGGCACGGCCACGGCCTGAGGCAGTGGAGGAGCCGCGACCGGCAGCTCGCCGGTGCGCCGGGTGGCGTCCAGCGCCGCGTCCCGGGGACCGGCCCAGCCGTCGGTGCGCCGCGTCTCCGAGTTGCGGAACGAGCCCGAATCGTCGAGCGGGCGGGTGGTCCGGCGCGTGGCGCTCAGGTCCTCCCCGGCAACTTCGACGCCGGGCGGGGCTGCTCGCTGGGCCGCTCGCTGGGCAAGCGGCTCGCCGGCCATCCAGGCCTCGAGGTCCGCCTTCATCTCGGCCGCCGTCTGGTAGCGGCGGGCGACCTGGAACTCCAGGCTGCGGTTGATGATCCGGCTCAAGGCCGGCGGCACGTGGCCCGGCAGCGGCGCCGGGGGCTCGCCGCGGCGGATCTTCCCCTCGACCGCCTCGGGGTCCTCGCCGTCGAACGGCGAGTAGCCGGCGACCATCATGTAGAGCACGACCCCGACCGCCCAGAGGTCCGAGTGGCGGTCGACGCCGCCGCGGTCGAGCCGCTCGGGCGGCGTGTAGGGGAGGCTGCCGAACAGGTTGACGGTGAACTTGCGGGTCTGCGACAGGTGCTTGGCGATGCCGAAGTCGAGCACCCGCACGCGGTCGTCGTCCTGGAGGCGGATGTTCTCCGGCTTGATGTCGCCGTGGACGATGCCGTAGACCTTGCGCCCGCCGACCTCGGCCGAGAAGTTGTGGCAGGACTCCAGCATGTCGCAGAGCTGGCAGGCGATCGAGGCCGCCTTGTCGTCGGGGAGCGGGCCGCGGGCGAGCCGCTGCGAGAGGTCGGCGCCGGCCACGTACTCCATGTCGACCCAGAAGAAGCCGCCGTCCTCCCCCCACTCGTAGACCGCCGCCACCTGCGGCGCCACGCGCGAGAGCTGCTCCTGGAGCGCGACGCCGTTCTTCTCCGCCTGCAGCATCTCCGGGTCGGCGCGGTGGATGCGCACCACCTTGAGCGCCACCTCCCCTTGAGCCTGCGGGTCCCAGGCGAGATAGACGTCGCCGATCGCGCCGCGGCCGAGGAAGTCGCGAAGCTCGAAGCGGCCCACCTGCTGCACGGTCAGCATCACCGCCCCGGTCCCTGGGGAGCTGGCCGGACCGGCGCCGGCGCGCGGACGGCGTCGGCGCGATTCATCCCCGGGAAGGAGTTCCAGGCGAAGATCTCCTCGGCGCGCTCCGGGGAGGCCAGCAGCACGCCGCCGCCGCCGTTGCCCACGAAGCGGTTCTCGATCAGCTCCGCCTGCGCGCCCGCCCGCACCTCGACCCCGGGATGCGGGGGCGCGCCCGGCGTCCGGCCGTTGCCGGCGATCAGGTTGGATGAGCAGCCGCGGCGCCGCGCTCGCCTCGACCAGCACGCCGCCGCCCGGGTTGTCATGGAGATAGCTGTGGCGGATCTCGGAGCGGTCGGCGCCGGCGAGGTCGATCGCCGCCGTCTGCGCGCCCGAGATCTCGACGCCGTCCACCTCGACGGCCGAATCGGCGAGGCGGAGCCCCACCTGGAGCGGCGCCTGGGCGTCCCCGGCGATCCGGAAGCCGGCGATGCGCGCCCCCTCGACCCCCTGGGCGGTGACCGCCGGCACGCCGCTCCCCGCCGGCGGCAGGATCAGCGCCCCGCGCGGGACCCGGCTCACCAGGGAGACGCCGGAGCGGAGCTGGAGCGCCTCGCGGTAGATGCCGGGCGCCACCTCCACCGTCTGCCCCGGCCCGGCCTGCGCCAGGGCCTCCGTGATCGTGGCGGTCCCGCCGTCGCCGGTGCCCACCCGCAGCACGTTGGCGGGGGCCGGCGCGCTGGCCAGCGGTCGAACAGATAGCAGCCCCTGGCCGAAGGCGGCGAAGGCGAACGCGCCGAGGAGCGCGCCATAGAAGAGGAACGCCGGCCGGCTGGCGAAAACGCCGAGCAGCCTGGAGCCGGCGCCGCGGCGGGCCACCCCGGCGCCGCGTACTCCCGTGCCGGCAGGCCGGGAGCTTGCTGCGAGCCCGGCTCCTTCCGGCTCCTGGACGCGGCGGCGGCGGCGAAGCGCTCCCCCTCGACCAGCACCACCGAGACGTTGTCCTTCCCGCCGGCCTCGTTGGCGGCGTCGATCAGCGCCTGCACGGCGGCCTTGGGATTCGCCGCGTTGCTCTCGACCAGGGAGAGGATCGCCTGCGAGGTCACCAGGTCCGAGAGGCCGTCGCTGCAGATCAGCAGGGCCGAGTCCGGCTCGAAGCGGATCTGCGTGATGTCGATGAACCCCTCCTCGTCCGGCTCGTGGGGCGCCGAGCCGACGTCGCGGAAGATCTCGTTGCGGCGCGGATGGCTCATCGCCTCCGCCTCCGAGATCTCGCCCGTGTCCTCGCGGGAGCCGACGGGGGAGTGGTCGCGGGTGATCTTCTTGATCTCTCCGGGCCGCAGCAGATAGAGCCGGCTGTCGCCGACGTGGCCGATCGTGGCCTGGTCGCCGTCGACCACCGCGACGGTCAGGACGCACGCCATGCCGGCGAGGGCGGGATTGGCCTGCGCCTGGTCGTAGATCTGCTTGTTGGCGAGGGCGATCGCCTCGCGGATCAGGCGGGAGGCGTCGGTCGTCCGCCGGGAGAGGCGGGCCTGGAGGATCTCGATCGCCGTCTGCGCCGCGATCTCGCCTCCCTGACTCGCCGCCGACGCCGTCGACCACGGCGTAGATCCCCCGCTCGGGATCGCAGACGACGCGGTCCTCGTTGTTCTCCCGCTCGCGGCCGGGATCGCTGCCGGCCGCCGCCAGGGGGCGCTTCAGGCTCGCCGCGGCCAAGGTCTACTTCCTCTCCCGGGCGGCGAGCGCCAGCAGCGCGGCGGCGAGGACGAACCAGGACCAGCACGAAGGCCAGGCGCGCGAAGTAGAGGACCGTCATGCGCCGGCGAGCCTCTCGAAGTCGAGATAGATCACGCCGGCGAGGCCGATTCGCGCCTTGTCCGGCAGCGGCTCCCAGCGGTCGAGGTCCTTGACCCCGCCGTCCGCCGCCTCCAGGCTGCGCGGCAGGGGGACGCCGTTGACCGTGGTGCCCAGTTTCGAGAGGTCCTTGATGCGGAACACCCCCTCGGCGCGTGCGCTGGAGGCGGGCGTGCTCGCGCGAGACGTCGAGCGAGGTGTCGATCGACAGGTCGGCCCAGACGTCCGGCGCCTGGCGGCCGATGACGATCTCGTCCTTGGTCACCAGGAAGGTGTGGGTGCCGCGGTCGTCCTTGTAGACGATCCGGGCGTGCCCGGAGGGCTCGGTGGCCACCGTTCCCGAGGGCATCTCCCGCCTCGCCGTCGCCGCCTGGTCCTCCCGTTGAGTGGTCATCTGGCCGAGCCGCCGGGTGGTGGAGATGCGGTGGGTCTTGGTGCCGGCGCCGAAGGCCGCCTCGGGGGGGCGGGCGAACTCCGAGACCACCTCGACGTCGCCGGGGCTGAGCGTGCCGTTCGGGTCCTCCTGGAAGCGCACCGTCCACTTCCCCTCGGCGCTGACGTACTGCGGGGCGGCCGGCGGCTCGTCCTTCTTCTTGCGCAGAATGCGGGGGAACGCCGGCGCCGAGCCGCGGTTGAGCCGCGTCAGCTCGTTGTCGAGCAGCGCCTTGGCCTCCCCCTCGAGCTCGCCGAAGAGGCTGCGCAGACGGTCGTAGTCGTCGGCGTGGAGATACACCTGGTAGAGGCTGGGGGCGATCGTCTTCGTCACCAGCGGCTCGAGGCTCTGGCGCATGTTCTCGCCGATGGCGAGCACGATGTCCCGGCCCGTCGCGCGATCCTTCGTCAAAGGCTGACCCTCCCGGAGAGCTTCAAAGGTCCATCGGGACCCCTGTGAGTATACCTGTACGAGATTGGGGGGCGGGGGGTTGCGGCGGACGGCCAGATGCGCGGCCGGGCTTTCGGACCTACTATGGTGATGAAAGGAGACAGACCATGACCTCTTCCCGCCGCGACCTGCTCAAAGGGGGGCTGCTGATGACCGCCGGAGCCCTCGTCCCCAACGCCATCGCCGGAGCCCAGGAAGCCGTGCGCCGGCCGCAAAGCCGGCGGTCCCCGAGCGCCCTCCCCGTCTCGATCCGGACCTCGTCCGCGAGTTCGTCATCGCCGGCCACGGCAAGCTCGACCGCACCCGCGAGCTGCTCGATCAGCAGCCGGCGCTGATCAACGCCACCTGGGACTGGGGGGGCGGCGACTGGGAGACCGCCCTCGGCGGCGCCTCCCACATGGGCAACCGGGAGATCGCGGCCTTCCTCCTCTCCCGCGGCGCGCGCATGGACGTCTTCTGCGCCGCCACGACGGGAAAGATCGAGATCGTCCGCGCCTTCCTGGCCGACGATCCCAAGGTGATCGACCTCAAGGGGCCGCACGGCATCCCGCTGATCCGCCACGCGCAGGCCGGCAAGCAGGACGCCATCGTGGAGCTGCTGGTGGCGCGAGGGGCCAAGGTGTAGCCGTTTTCCTCCCCGAACGGGAGAGGCCAGGAGGGGGTGGGAGGAACCAGATCCCTACGCCGAGGGTTTTTTCAATGATTTTCGGGAAATCTCAGAGTTTCCCGAGAAAAGACAGTCACTTTCGGGAAATAACTAAGTTCCACGAGTTTTCGGAACGTTTGACGGGGAATTTCAAAGAGTTACGGGCTTTTGGAGTGTTTGACGGGAAATCGCGGAGATTTTCGGGAATCTGGAGTGATCAACGGCCGCGGGATGCGGGACAGGGCGATCCCGGGCAGGATACGATGTCTTCCTGTAAACAAGGCGAGGATCATGAAGATCATCTCGCTGAACGTCGGGCTCCCCCGGCCCGCGGTCTGGAAGGGGCGGCGGATCATGACCGGCATCTTCAAGGAGCCAATCGAGGGGCGGGTGGGCCTGCGCCCCTACAACCTTGATGGCGACGGCCAAGCCGACCTCTCGGTCCATGGCGGGCCGGAGAAGGCGGTCTACGCCTACCCCTCGGAGCACTATCCGTACTGGCGGCGCGAGTTGGAGCTGGAGACCCTGCCGTGGGCCGCCTTCGGCGAGAACCTCACCACCGAGGGGTGGTGGGAGGATCAGGTCCACGTCGGCGACCGCTTCCGGATCGGCACGGCGGAGCTGGTCGTCACCCAGCCGCGCATGCCCTGCTTCAAGCTGGCCCTCCGGTTCGACCGCGACGACATTGTCGAGCGCTTCCTCGCCAGCGAGCGCCCGGGGATCTATTTCGCGATCGTAGAGGAAGGGGAGATCGGCGCCGGCGACGCCATGGAGCGCATCCATGAGGATGAGAGCGGCGTGACGGTGGTGGATGTCATCCGCCTGTACCTCGACCGCAAGGGGAAGAGCGATCCCGACCTGCTGCGCCGGGCCGCGAGCGTCGAGGCCCTGGCGGAAGGGTGGCGGGAGCACTTCCGGAAGCGGCTCTCCGGTATGCCGGCCTAGTCCACCGTCGTAGAGAGTGCGGCGCGACCGAGCTGCGAGGATCCTGACCGCCCCGGCCTCACCAGCTCGTCCTGCTCGGGATCTGCCGCTCGCTCCTTCTTCAAGTCCTTCCGCCACTCCTTCTCGAAATCCACGCCCGGCCGCCTTTGCTCGCCATCCAGGTGGCCCAGGCGGGAGCCTCGGCGGGGATCCGCAACGGCGGCAGAGCGCCGCCGACCTCCAGGAGGAGCTTGAAGACGTAAAAACCTTGAACACGGCGTGGGGAACCTCATGGAACAAGGCCGCGAAGAGAAGATATGCGGCAGGACCACCGTCGCCGCCGCCATTGCGAGCTGTCCATTTCCGGCGCCAGCGAAGCGGCGGTCTCTGATCCCGAAATCGCGAGGGCACCAAAGGCAGAAGGGCCATGACGATCGCTCCGATCGACGCCACCGCGTGGATGATGAAGCCGGGATTGTCTTCCGTGACTCTGAGACGAAGAAAACACCAGAAGAGGCCGTTGGCCAGTTGCTCGGCCGCGATCAGCGGCGGGGAACTCTCGATAATGCTTGACAGCCCCCGCCTGGCTGGCGGAAGTGGCCGCAGTCGTGACCCGGCTGACCGCCCGGCAAGCGCCGATGCCGGGCTCGACCTCCTGGCTGCGATGGAGTTCCCTATAGCGGATGATTTAGCAACGCCCAAGAGAGCCAGCCGGATCGCCCGTGATCTGAACCATCACCTGTTCGATACGCTCTATCACGCGGTGGCTTTGGAGCACGGTGGGACGCTCGATGAGCGCGGATGGTCGCTACGTGCGAAAGGCTCAAACCATGGGCCGGATCGTGTCGCTCTGCAAACTGGCAGCACATTCTGCCGGCCTGATCGATCCCGAGGTCAATCGCCAGCGATCGCCGTCGAGGGAGCGAAGCCCCCGCGCGCGATCACCAGCAGCGTCAGGTCGTCCCGCAGCGGCTCGTCGCCGGCGTGGGTGTCGAAGCTGTGGAGGATGTTGTCGTGCACCTGCTGCGGCGAGCCGCCGAGCTGGAGGGCGGCCTGGATGCGCTCGTAGCCGAACGCCGTCTTCCCCTGGGCGTCGAGGGCCTCGGGCAGGCCGTCGGTGTAGAGGAGGAGCTGGTCGCCGGGCTCGACCGTCACGGTGCCGCGGCTCATCAGCAGGGGATCGCGCAGGCCGAGCGGATAGCCGCCGCTGCCGAGCTCCTCGGTCTGGCCGCCGGCGCGCCGCAGCAGCGGGTAGGGGTGGCCGGCGCAGACGAACTCCATCTCGCCGGTCTCCGGGGTCAGCAGGCCGTAGAAGGCGCTCATGAAGGTGCGCGTCGTGCCGGTGCGGCAGAGGGTGCGGTTGAGCATCGCCATCGCCGGCTCCGGACTGGGGTCGAGGTCGAGGGCGGTGCGCAGGGTGGCGTTGGCGATCGCCATCACCAGCCCGGCGGCCATGCCGTGGCCGCTGGCGTCGGCCACCACCATCGCCAGACGCCCGTCGGGCAGCCCGATCAGGTCGTAGAAATCCCCTCCCACCTCGTTGGCGGTGCGGTAGGAGTGGGCGAAGAGATAGCCGGGGACGGCCGGCAGGTCGTGCGGCAGCAGCTCCGACTGCAGCTCGCGGGCGACCTCCAGCTCGTCGCGCACGCGGACGCGGTCCACCAGCTCGAGGGCGAGGAGGAAGACCAGGCAGCCGACGCTGACCGCGAACCAGAAGGGGGAGAACTGGACGACGACCCTGAACTCTTTCGAGCGGTAGAGGGTGTGCGGGTCGCTGAGCAGGCCGAGGACGAACGCCACCAGCGAGACGCCGAACAGCATGCGCCGCGGCGGCGAGAGCTTGTAGGAGAGGCCGAGGAAGGCGAGCTTCGCCCGGAAGAAGAACCGCCGCAGGCCCTTCTCCGGCTCGGCCTCCTGGCTGTGGTCGCGGGTGAGCACGGCGTAGGCCCGGGCCGCGTCGCGCTCGAACAGGCGCTTGACGTCGCGCGATTCCAATCCCGCGGTGTAATCGCTGAAGAAGCCCTGAAGGCGCTGGAGAGTCCCTGCGGCGCGGCGTTTCATGTCGGCTCGTATACGAAAAGCGGCGCCCCGAGTTTAAGCCGGGGCCGGCGCGGGGAGCAGGTGGGAGATCGAGCCGGCGTAGTAGCGCAGCAGCGGCATCTCGCCGGCCTTCGCCACGTACAGGCCGTCCGTCTCCTCGACGAGATGGCGGAGGGTGAGCATGCGCAGGCCGGCGACGATGGCGTAGTCCTGGTCGCGGCGGGGGATGTAGACGTGGGCGCCGGCGCTCTCCAGCTCGGTCATCAGCCGGAACGTCCGCGCCTTGAGCTCCAGCTCGGAGAGCGGCTCGCCGGCGCTGCGCACCAGGACGGCCGCCACCAGCGGCACCGGCAGGACGGGGATCACGCCGCCGATTGCCGCCATCAGCTCGTCCCCCAGACTGCGCCAGATGGGTGGCGCGCTCCTCCCGCGAGAGATGGCGGAGATCCAGGCCGCGCTCGCCGAGGTAGCGGCGCATCGAGATCGGGGTGCCGAAGTTCACGCAGGCGTAGCCGAAGCGGTGCCAGCGGCTGCGCAGCATCAGGGCGAGGTTGCGGCCGACGAAGCGCAGGGCCGTCCTGAAGGCGAACAGGGGGCTCCGGTGTGGCCGCTCCGGGCTGCTGGCCGAGCAGGAGGGTGCGGTCCTCCAGCACGCGGTCGTAGTTGATCCCCACCGGGATGAACACCAGGTCGCGCTCGCCGTGATGGGGATCGAAGGAGCGCAGCATGTAGTCGAGGATGCCGAGCTTCGGCGCGCGCAGGAGGCCGTCGCGCGAGAGCCCCCCTTCCGGATAGACGGCCTGGGGCACTCCCGCCGCGGTCGCCATGGCGATGTAGCGCTCGAGGACCCGGCGATAGAGGAGGTCGCCGGAGTTGCGCCGCACGAAGTAGGCCCCGGTCGAGCGGATCAGGGTCTGCAGCGGCCAGATCCGCGCCCACTCGCCGACGGCGTAGGAGAGGGCGGTGCGGTCCGCGGCCAGGTAGCCCACCAGGACGTAGTCCATGTTGCTGCGGTGGTTCATCAGGAAGACCACGGTCGAGCCGGGGGCCAGCGCGGCGAGGCCGGCCTCGTCGGAGAAGCCGAGCCGCACCCGGTAGAGGAGCTGGGCCACCCGCTTGGAGATCCAGTAGCCGATCCGGAAGTAGAAGTAGGCGTTGAAGGCCGGCACGATCTCGCGGGCGTAGCGCTCCACCCGCGACACCAGGACCCGGCGCGGAATCCCCTGCTCGCGGGCGTGCAGGTCGACCGCCTCGACCACCGCCGGGTCGTAGACCAGGCGGTCGATCAGCACCCGCCGCCGGGTGCGGTGGAAGGGGGGGATCTTCAGCCGCAGCCGGGTGTTCAGCTCGTCGATGGCGCGGTTGACCCGCCGCCGCAGGTACCAGCGGACGCCGGGGACCAGCAGGCGATCGAGAGCCGCCCAGGCGGCGAGCAGGAAGAGCAGGATCGCCAGCCAGAGGGGGAGGCTGATGAATCGGTTCATAGGCGGGTCATAGGAGGCTCCGAAAGATCATACCAGGGGCCCGCGACCCGTGCAGAAAATTCATGAGCCTTTTTTGTCACCTGGAAGCCTCTTGCGGCAACTCTTTTATTAGGAGAGCTATTTCTGCAAAAAAAATAAGAACAGAGTTGCGCCGATGCCAAGAACTCACCCCAAGCCCGAAATCCTGAGCGGCCTGCTCGAGCTCCTTCCCGAGGCGCGGAGCCGTCTCCTGCGCCATGTCCGCGCCTGTCCCTCCTGCCGGGAGACGCTGGCTGTAAAAACTCCCGCGGAGGCGGGGGCTGCTCTTCTGGCGCCCCCCGGAAGTGACGGCCGGCCGCGCCGTGGACCGCGTGCTGACGGCGTTCCTCCCGCGCATCCAGGCCGCGGCGCGGGAGCGCGACGAGGCGCCGGCCCTGCTCCCGGAGCTGCTACGCCACCCGCCGGAGCGCCGGGAGCTGCTGGTGCGCAACAGCCAGCGCTTCCGCAATCTCCCCCTCTCCGGCCTGCTCCTCCAACGCGGCTGCCGGGCTCCGCTGGCGATCCCCGGGAAGGGGAGCGGCTGGCGATGCTGGCGCTGGCGCTCGTCGAGTCGCTCGACCCCTCCTGGTATGGCGAGCAGGTGCTCGCGGACGCGCGGGGCCGGTGCTGGATGATCGCCGGCAACGCCCGGGGCTCGCCGCCGACCTCCGGGGAGCGGAGCAGGCGTTGCGCCAGGCGGAGGCCGATCTCGGCCGGGGGACCGGGGATCTGCTGGAGCAGGCCCAGTTTCACGCCTACAAGGCGTGCCTGTGGCGGGCCCAGCGGCGGCTCGACGAGGCGGCGGGCCTGTTCCGGCGCGCCGTCTCCGTCTTTCTGTGGGCCGGCGAGTCCCGCCGCGCGGCCGAGTCGATCGTCGGTCTCGCCCTCGTCGAGCAGTACCGCGGCGAGCCGGAGCAGGCGATCCTCACCGGGCTCCGGATCTGTGAAGCGGCCGGAGGCGGCGCATCCGCGCCGGCCGCCGCCGAGCCTCAGCGCACCACGAAGGCGTGCCGCGCGGCCTCCTCGGCCGCCTGCCGCTCGTACTCCTCGCCGGTGACCTGCTCGCGCAGCCGCTCGCCGACCGGGAAGACCATGGGCGCGGGATGCCAGGCCAGGGGCTGGCCGGTCGCGGTGTCGACCACCCGTCCGGCGGCCACCGCCGCGGCCGCCTCGGCGAAGGGGAGGGGCCGGAGCGCCTGTTCGAGAGCGCGATAGAGCCCCTCGTCGATCGGACTCAGGAAGCGCGTCGTCTTCCGGCCGTGGGCGGCGATGTGGAAGTGCGACGGCACGAAGACGATTCCGTCGAGCTGCAGGCGGTCGCAGATGAGAATGAAGAGGGCGATGATGTCCTGGAGCATCCCGAGCCCCGGGTGGCTCTGTCCCGGCAGCGGGGGGCGCTCAGGCGTGAAATGCCCGCGCGGGTTCTGGAGCAGGAGCCACTCGACGCGCAGCAGGGCGACGCCGGGCAGGGCGCGGCGGTCGACGCGCAGCCGGGTCTCGATCAGCAGCTCCCGCCGCGAGGGATCGCCGTAGAGGCGGACGGTGTCCCCCGCCGGGTTGTCGAGGTCCAGCTCGAGGGTCGGGCGCTCGAAGCCGAGGTCTCTCGCCCGCTCGAGCAGGCCGGCCCGCTCGAGCGTCATCTCCAGCCCCTGCCGCGAGTAGAAGCCGAGCAGGCGCCGGGGCCGGCGGGGGCCGCCGAGCGCGCCCGCGAGATCCTCCGCCGACAGCCCCCAGTCGTCCTCGTCGCGCTCGGGCTCGCCGGTGAGCTCGTGCTCCTCGAGCTGGCGGGCGAGGCTGCGGTAGCGGACCAGCAGCAGCTCCTCGGTGCTGGGCGGCTCGACCGCCCGGCCGCGGTTGAGCAGCGTCGAGAGGAAGCGGGCGCTGTAGCGCCAGGCGTTGAGGCCGTACCCGCCGGCGAGCGTGACGATCAGCGGGAGCTTCCGCGCCCCCTCGCGGACCGAGGAGAGGACGAAGCGGTCGCGCTCGAGCATCGCCTCGGGAGTGATCTTCCAGTCGCCGATCTGGTCGTCCGCCGCCGGATCGCTGCCGGCGAGGTAGAAGACGATCTCGGGCGCGAACCGCTCGATCACCGGCGGCAGGCTGGCGCGCACGGCCTCCAGGTAGGCCTCGTCGCCGACGCCGAACCCCAGCTCGATCGCGGTCGCCTCCGCCGCCTGGATATCCGCCTGGACATCGGCCGAGGTGTGATTGTGGATCGAGAAGGTGTGGACCGTGGGGTCGGCGGCGAAGATCGAGCGCGTGCCGTCGCCGTCGTGGACGTCGAGGTCGATCACCAGGATCCGCGAGGCGGTCCCTTGGGCGCGCAGCTCGGCGATGGCGGTGGCGACGTCGTTGTAGACGCAGAAGCGCTCCCCGCGGTCCGCGAAGGCGTGGTGCATGCCGCCGCCCAGGCTGACGGCGATGCCGCGGGAGGCGACCGCGAGGCGGGCCGCCGCCAGGGTGCCGCCGACCATGGTGCGCTGGGCTTCCAGCACCCGCTCGGCGAGCTCCTCGGAGAGCTGCAGGCCGACGATCCGCAGCAGGGCGTCCGGCCGGGTGACGGCGGTCAGGTAGTCGTCGGTGTGGACGCGGCGCAGGTAGCGGAAGGGGATCGGCTCGGCGGCGTGGACGTCGCCGCGGTCGAGCAGCCCCGCCGCGTCCAGGAAGGTGAGGATGCGCTCGCCGCGCTGGAAGTCGTAGGCCACCCCGGGGAGCTCGACCTGGTAGCGCCGGCTGTAGACGAACTGGACGCGCCCGCGGTTGCCGGCGGCGGTCGACAGCCGCCGGCGCCCCCGGCGCCAGGCTTTGGCGATGGAAGATGCGCATGGCAGGCAGTCCCTACGCCGGGCGCAGCCTCACCCAGGTGGCGCCCCAGCCGCCGGCTTCGAGAGGCGCGTCGCCGAAAGCCTCCACCCGCTCGTCGCGGGCGAGCAGCGTGCGCACGGTCTGGCGCTGCACCCCGATCCCCTTGCCGTGGATGATGCGCAGCTCGCGGAGCCCCTTCTCCCACGCCGCTTCGAGGTACTCCCGCACGACGTCCGGCACCTCCGCCGGCCGGAAGCTGTGCAGGTCGAGCACGTCGGTGATCGGCAGCTCGACGGGATCGGCTCCCGATTCGATTTCCAAATACTTCTCGTCCTCGCCGTCCTCTTCTTCCTCGTCCCGCATTCATCCTCTCCCGAGGGATATACTACGCGAGCACACCCGATCATCCTTTGAGCGAGAACGCATGCTGAGCCAAGTCATGGACGGCCAGGAGCGCCAGGCGGAGCTGCAGCGGCTGATCAGCCGCTCGGCTCTCGAATGGCGGCTGACCTTCGACGCCATCGCTTCGCCTTTGCTGTTGCTGGAGATGGACGGCCGCATCATCCGCATGAACGAGGCGGCGCGGGAGCTCGGCGGCCTCTCCTACGAGGGGGCGATTCACCACCCGCTGGCGGTGCTCGGCGACGGCCAGCCCTGGCGGGCGGTCCGCGCGCTGCTCGCCGAGGTGGCGGAGAGCGATCAGCGGGCCAGCGCTCAGGCGCACCGCGACGATGGGCGCAACTGGGACGTGTCGATCAGCCCGGTCGTCGGCCCCGATCGCGACCGCTGGGCGGTGGTCGTGATCCTCGACATCAGCGACACCGTCCGCCTCCAGGAGCGGCTGCGGCGCAGCGAGACGATGTCGGCCATGGGAGCCCTGGTCGCCGGCGTCGCCCACGAGGTCCGCAACCCCCTGTTCGGCATCACGGCGACCCTCGACGCTTTCGAATCGAAGTTCAAGCGGCGGACCGAGTACCGGCGTTATCTCGACGTGCTGCGCGAGCGGGTCGGGCGGCTCAACGAGCTGATGCGCCAGCTCCTCGACTACGGCAAGCCGCCGCGCCTCGACCTTGCCGAGGCCTGCCCGCGGGAGGTGGTCGCGGCGGCGGTCGCCGCCTGCGCTCCGCTCGCCGAGCAGACCGGCGTCGAGGTCGCCCAGGCGGCCGAGCCGGACCTGCCGCGCCTGATGGCCGACCGCGGGCGGGTCGTGCAGATCTTCCAGAATCTCCTCGAAAACGCCATCCAGCACTCGCCGGCCGGCGGGCGCGTGCTGATCCGGGCGGTGACGGCGGGGGAGGGGGTGGTGCGCTTCGTGGTGGAGGACTCGGGGCCGGGCTTCCGCGCCGAGGATCTGGACCGCCTGTTCGAGCCGTTCTTCACCCGCCGCCGCGGCGGCACCGGCCTCGGGCTGTCGATCGTGCAGCGGATCGCCGAGCAGCACGGCGGCGAGGTGGCGGCGGCCAACCGTCCCGGCGGCGGCGCGGTGATGACGGTGACGCTGCCGGTGAGCTACGGCGACGACGGGAGAGCGGGACGGCTCACGAACCGGCTGCGGCTCTGACCGTGGCGACCAGCCCGCCCTTGCTCGGCAGCTCGCCGAAGACGTGCGGCGGGCGCCCCGGGCGGTAGAGGAGATAGAAGGGGATGCCGTAGCGGCCGTGCGCGGCAAGGAACTTGCCGATCTCGTCGTTCTTGTTCGTCCAGTCCGCCCGCATCGGCACCACGTTGTGATCCTCGAACGCCCTGGCGACCTCGGGGGTGTCGAGCACCAGCCGCTCGTTGACCTTGCAGGTGAAGCACCAGTCGGCGGTCACGTCCACGAAGACGAGCTGGCCGCCGCGGGCCAGCGATTCCGCCCGGGCGCGGTCGAACTGCACCCAGGGGATCAGGCCGGCGGGCTGGGAAGCGGTCAGCCCCTGCCGGGCCTCGCCGCGGGCGGCGGTCGCGCCCGTGGCGGCGAACATCGTGATCGCGATCGCGGCGACTACCCCCGCCCCCGCCATCCCGCGCAGCGCGCGTCCGTTCGCCACCCGGTGCTGGATCCAGGTGAAGAGGGCGATCCCGAGCAGTCCGAGCTGGATCGCCGCGAGCTGCTCCGGCGCCACCTGCGAGGAGAGCACGTAGAACAGCCAGACCGCGGCGGCGGCCAGGAGGAAGCCCATCACCCCGCGCACCGTCTCCATCCAGGCTCCCGGCCGCGGCAGGAGGCGGGCGACGCCGGGCGCCGCGGCGATCAGCAAGTAGGGGAGGGCCATGCCGAGGCCGAGGGCGGCGAAGATCGCGAACACCACCGGCGCCGGCTGGGCGAGGGCGAAGCCGATCGCCGTGCCGAGGAAGGGCGCCGAGCAGGGGGTGGCCATCAGGGTGGCGAAGAGGCCGGAGAAGAAGTGGCCGGCGATCCCCTCGCGCGGGGTGTTCCCGCCGTTATTGACGCCAGTACCGACGCCAATACCGCCCAGCCGGGCCAGCCGCTGCGGCAGGGGGATCTCGAACAGCCCCCAGAGGTTCAGACAGAAGAGCACCACCACCACGGCGAGGAAGGCGACGAAGCCGGGGTGCTGGAACTGCACCCCCCAGCCCACCGCGGCGCCGGCCTGGTGCGCCACCACCGCCACCAGCGCCAGCGCCAGGAACGAGGAGAGGATGCCCGTCGAGGTCGCGAGCGCCCCGCGCACCACCTCGGCCCGGCCGTGCCCGGCGCTGCGCACCAAGCCGAAGACCTTGAGCGACAGCACCGGCAGCACGCAGGGCATGGCGTTGAGGATCAGCCCGCCGAGCAGGGCGAGCAGCAGCATGACGCCGAAGCCGCCGGTGGGCTTCGCCGGAGCGCTCTCCACGGCCTGCGGCGCCTCGGGCGGCGCCGCCGCCCCGCCGTCATTTCCCATGACGAAGAGCTCGCCGTGCCGCGGCTGGCCGCCCGGCCCGACCGTGAGCTCGATCCGCGCCTCGGCGGTCACCGGCGGCAGGCACTGCGTGTCGTTGCAAGCCTGGTAGCGCAGGGAGGCACTGACGGGATAGGTCCCCTTTTTCACCCCCTTGGGCACCTGGACCGCGGCCAGCATCACCACGTCGCCGTCGTAGACGGCGAGCGGCTTGGGCTCGAAGGAGAAGGTCTTCATCTTCGCCGCCGGATACTTGACCGTCTCCTGCGGCCAGCCCGCGGGCAGCGTGAGGTCGAGGACCGTCGGGATCAGGTATTCGAAGCTGGGTTTGTGGCTGTTGACGTGCCAGCCGTGCTCGATCGTCACCAGGGCGGCGACGCGGGCGGGAGCGCCGGCCTCGTAGGCGGTGCGGTCGGAGTTGAGGACGAACGTCGCCTTCCGCGGGGCCTGGAGCTGCGCCCCGGCCCGTCTGGCGAGGGCCAGCGGAGCCAGCAGCAGACAGCAGATCAGTACAACGGAGTGAATCCTGGCGCGCCGTATCTTCATGGGCCCCCCACCTCGATCTCGATCTGTGTGCGGGAACAGACGCCGGCCGCTTTTTATGCCCGGTACTATGCCCGGGGTGGCGATGATACGATCCGCCCCCGTGAAACTTTCAGCCCGCGCCGCCGCGATCGGCGAATCCGCCACCCTGCGAGTGACCCGCCGCTGCGCGGAGCTCAAGGGGCAGGGCGTGCAGGTGATCGACCTCGGGGCCGGCGAGCCCGACTTCTCCTCGCCCAAAGTGGCGGTGGAGGCGGCGCGCCAGGCCCTCGCCGACGGGTTCACCCGTTATACCCCGGGCAGCGGGCTGCCCGACCTGCGGGCGGCGATCGCCGACTCCTGCCGCGGCCGTTGGGGCTCCCCCTGGAAGGCGGCCGACTCGGTAGTCACCGTCGGCGGCAAGGCGGCGCTCTTCGAGCTGGCACTGGCCCTGTTCGAGGCTGGGGACGAGGTCGTTCTCCCCTCCCCCTGCTGGGTCAGCTTCCCGGAGCAGATCCTGTTCGCCGGCGCGCGCCCGGTCACCGTCCCCACATCGGTCGAGGACGGCTTCCGTATTCACGCCGGCCCGCTCCTCGAGGCGGTGACCAGCCGCACCCGGGCGATCCTACTCAACTCCCCCTGCAACCCGACGGGGGGCATCATCAGCACGGCGGACCTGCGGCAGGTGGTCGCCTTCGCGGCCGAGCGGGGCCTGATCGTGATCTCGGACGAGACCTACGAGCGCTTCGTCTACGACGAGCCCCCCGCCAGCGCCGCCGCGCTCGCCGCCGAGTTCCCCGAGACCGTGGTCGTGGTGGGGTCGTTCTCCAAGACCTACGCGATGACCGGCTGGCGGATCGGCTACCTGCTGGGGCCGCCCCCGATCGTGCGCGCGGTCGAGAACATCCAGAGCCACGCAACCTCGAACGCCACCTCGTTCGCCATGGTCGGGGCGCTCGCGGCGCTGCGCCACGCCGAGCCCGAGGTGGAGCTGATGATCGCCGAGTACCGGGCGCGGCGCGAGATCGTCGCCGGCGGGCTCAACGCCATCCCGGGCTTCCGCTGCCGCCCGCCGCACGGCGCCTTCTACGCCTTCCCCCAGGTCTCCGCCTGCTTCCGCCCGGGGAGGTCGAGCTCGGTCGAGATGGCCGAATACCTCCTCGAGGAGGCGGCTGTGGCGGTGGTGCCCGGCACCGCTTTCGGCGCCGACGATCACATCCGCCTCTCCTTCGCCTGCTCCCGCGCCACCCTCACCGAGGGTCTGGCGCGGATCGCCACTGCGCTCGCCCGGTAGGGCCGCCCCGCGGAGCGGTCCGCTATACTCGCGGCGCGATCTATGACTCTTTTGCGGAGAAATCTATGAAGAATCGACCCATTGCATTCCTGGCCTGCGCCGGCCTTCTGCTGGCGCTCGCGGCCGGTCCGGTGACCGCCGCTCCCCCGAAGAAAGCCGCCGCGAAATCCACTGCCGCGAAACCCACCGCCGCGGAGGCCCGCAAGTTCCTCGACGACGCCTCGAAGCGCCTGCTCGACCTCTCGATCGAGGCCGGCCGGGCCGCCTGGGTGCAGGAGAACTTCATCACCGAAGACACCCAGATCCTCGCCGCCGCGCGCGGCGAGGTGCTCACCGGGGTGGCCGTCGAGCTCGCCAAGCAGGCGACCCGTTTCGACGACGTCCAGCTTGACGCCGACCTGCGCCGCCAGATGGAGCTGCTCAAGCGCGGCCTGGTGCTGCCGTCGCCCGCCGATCCGAAGAAGAACGCCGAGCTGTCGCGCCTCGCCGCCTCGCTCGGCGCCCAGTACGGCTCCGGCAAGTACTGCCCCCCGGGTGGTGGCGAGTGCAAGAGCCTGCCGGACGTCGAGGACATCATGCGCAACAGCCGCGACCCCAAGGAGCTGCTGGATACCTGGATCGGCTGGCACAAGATCTCGCCGCCGATGCGCGCCGACTACGCGCGTCTGGTCGAGATCGCCAACGAGGGGGCCCGCGAGCTGGGCTACAAGGACACCGGCGCCCTCTGGCGCGCCAAGTACGACATGCCGCCGGAGGCCTTCGGTCCCGAGCTCGACCGGCTCTGGGGCCAGCTCAAGCCGCTCTACGATTCTCTGCACTGCTACGTGCGGGCCCGGCTCAACCAGAAGTACGGCGACGCCGTCGTGCCGCTCGGCCAGCCCATCCCGGCGCACGTGCTGGGGAACATGTGGGCGCAGGAGTGGGACCAGATCTACGACGTGGTCGCGCCCCCCAGCGCCGATCCCGGCTACGACTTGACCAAGGTGCTGCAGGCCAAGAAGGTGGACGAGGTGGGGATGGTCAAGTACGGCGAGAAGTTCTTCGTCTCCCTGGGCTTCGCGCCGCTCCCGCAGACCTTCTGGGAGCGCTCGCTGTTCAAGAAGCCGCAGGACCGCGACGTGGTCTGCCACGCCAGCGCCTGGGATATCGACAACAAGGACGATCTGCGGATCAAGATCTGCATCAAGATCAACGACGAGGACTTCCGCACCGTCCACCACGAGCTGGGGCACAACTTCTACCAGCGCGCCTACAACAATCTCCCCTTCCTGTACCAGGACAGCGCCAACGACGGCTTCCACGAGGCGATGGGGGATACCATCGCGCTGTCGATCACGCCGGAGTACCTGAAGGAGGTCGGACTGATCGACCAGGTGCCGGACGCGTCGAAGGACATCGGCCTGCTGATGAAGAAGGCGCTCGAGAAGGTCGCCTTCCTCCCCTTCGGCCTGCTGATCGACCAGTGGCGCTGGAAGGTCTTCTCGGGCGAGGTCACGCCCGCCGACTACAACAAGGCGTGGTGGGATCTGCGGCAGAAGTACCAGGGCGTCCGGCCGCCGGTCGCCCGCACCGAGGACGACTTCGATCCGGGCGCCAAGTACCACGTGCCGGCCAACACGCCGTACATGCGCTACTTC
Organism: uncultured Acidobacteriota bacterium; assembly: GCA_963761645.1. GTDB lineage: Bacteria > Acidobacteriota > Thermoanaerobaculia > Multivoradales > UBA5704 > DATARR01. Next base: position 195 of record CAVXIG010000045.1, on the reverse strand, counting down.
CTGGCCGATATCCTGCAGTTCCAGTTCCATCGCGGGCTCTGCAAGGCGGCGGGCTTTAACGGCCCGCTGCACCGCTGCTCGATCTACGGCAACAAGGAGGCGGGAGCCCGCCTGGCCAAGATGCTGGAGCTGGGCGCCAGCCGCCCCTGGCCGGACGCCCTGGAAGCCGTCACCGGCCAGCGGCAGATGGACGCC
>CAVXIG010000044.1:0-27497 GCA_963761645.1 uncultured Acidobacteriota bacterium | reverse complement strand
CTCGTCCTGAAAGCGAGGGCTAGGAGCGGCGGGGCGGCCGTCTTGGGGCAGGTGGGGAGAAGGCCGGCCGCAAGCCGAAGGAGCGGCGGGATGGAGTCCGGGCGGGCTGTCCGGGGGCCGAGCGCCGGCTCACGCGGCGCGAGCCCGGGGGGCGCTCGCCGGGCCGCAGCAGCGGCGCCAGGAGCCAGTCGGGGAAACCCATGCGCTCATCCATCCGGCTCAGTGTACCCCTTCCCCCGAGGTAGAATGACGGCATGGCTCACGAACGCGAACAAGGCGACCTCCTGCTGGCCCTCCTCCGCGGCACCGACATTGAAGTCTGGCTCGACGATTCGGGCCAGCCCAATGCGAGCCGGAGCGATGGCGGCCGGATCGTCGCCGACGACATCTTCGATCTGCGGCGGGCGGGGTTGGTGAGCTGGACCGGCCCCAGCCTGCAGATTCCTCAATCGGTCACCCTCACCCCGGAGGGGCGGCTCAAGGCCGATCAGCTCCGGGCCCCCTCTCTGAGTTGATCCCCCAGAGAAGAGACCAGTCCCGGAGATCATTTCCCCAGGGAAGAGTGAGGTCCGCGGGTCGCCCCCGGACCTCACCAGACGTTGCCGGGCTGGGCGGAGGTGTTCTCCGGGTGCTCCTCGTTCTCCGCGGACCGCAGCAGCTCCGCCGGGCTCTCCTTGAGCTCCAGGGACTCGCCGCTGCCCGCCAGGATGACCACGCAACCTTCCTGGGGCCGCTTCGGAACCCGGTCGAGGATGGCGGCGATCTGGCTCACCTGCAAGTTGACGTGCCGTTCGTCGAGGGTCGTTCCAATGATCCATGCCATGCCGCGAGGGTAGCACGGGCAGGATACGGGGACGGGTCCCTCCGGCGGTTTTTTCGCTAAACACGATAGAGTTCTGAACCGGAGGGATTCATGGCAGAAGACGCAGGACGAGAAGAGCAGGAAGAGAGGGACACGGTGACCTTCGAGAGCCTCGGGCTGTCCGCGCCCCTCATGAGGGCGATCACCGAGATCGGGTACGAGGCGCCGACGCCGATCCAGGAGAAGACGATCCCGCCGATGCTCGCCGGGCGCGACCTGATCGGCCAGGCGCAGACCGGCACCGGCAAGACGGCGGCGTTCGCCATCCCGATCCTGGAGAAGATCGATCTCGCCGTCCCCGAGGTCCAGGCGCTGGTGCTCGCTCCCACCCGCGAGCTGGCGATCCAGGTGGCGGAGGCGATCCACACCTACTCCAAGTACCTCGGCCGCGTCGGGGTGCTGCCGGTCTATGGCGGCCAGCCGATCCAGCTCCAGCTCAAGCGGCTGGACCGCGGCGTCCACGTGGTCGTCGGCACGCCGGGCCGGATCATGGACCACCTGCGGCGGGGCTCGCTCCGCCTCGACGCCGTCCGCGTCGTGGTGCTCGACGAGGCGGACGAGATGCTCCGCATGGGCTTCATCGAGGACGTCGAGTGGATCCTCTCGCAGGCGCCGGAGGGGCGGCAGACGGCCCTCTTCTCGGCCACCCTGCCGCGCGAGGTGCGGCGCATCGCCGAGCGCCACCTGCGCAACCCGCTGGGGATCGAGATCGAGCACAAGACGATGACGGTGCCCGCCATCGAGCAGCGCTATCTCCATGTCGGGCCGCAGCAGAAGCTGGACGCCCTCGCCCGCATCCTGGAGACCGAGCAGACAGACGCGGTGCTGATCTTCACCCGCACCAAGAACGGCGCCGCCGAGCTCACCGAGCGGCTCCAGGGGCGCGGCTACGCCGCCGAGGCGATGCACGGCGACATGAACCAGGCGCAGCGCGAGACCGTGATCCGCCGCCTGAAGGGGGGGCAGGTGGAGATCGTGGTGGCCACCGACGTCGCCGCCCGCGGCCTGGACGTCGAACGGATCAGCCACGTCGTCAACTACGACATCCCCAACGACGTCGAGGCCTACGTCCACCGCATCGGCCGCACCGGCCGGGCCGGACGCTCCGGGGTCGCCGTGCTCTTCGTCTCCCCCCGCGAGCGGCGGATGATGACGGAGATCGAGCGCTACACCGGCCAGCGCATCACGCCGATGAAGATGCCCACCCAGGCCGACGTCGCGGCGCGCCGGGTCGCCCTGTTCAAGGACAACATCCGGAGCACGGTGGAGGAGGGGGATCTCGACCTCTATCTCTCGCTGGTCGAGGAGCTGGTCGAGGAGGGGCTCGATCTCGCCGAGATCGCCGCCGCCGCCGCCCGTCTCGCCCGCGGCGACAAGCCGCTGGAGGTCGAGGTGGAGCCCGCGCCGGAACGGATCGCCCGCACCGAGGAGGGCATGGTGCGGCTGTTCATCGACGCCGGCAGCCGCGCCGGCGTGCGGCCGGGGGACATCGTGGGGGCGATCGCCAACGAGGCGGGGGTCCCCGGCAAGGCGATCGGCTCGATCGACATCTACGACGACTTCACCTTCGTCGAGCTCCCCTCGCAGTTCCGCGACCAGGTGCTCCAGAGGATGGCCCGCGCCACCATCCGCGGCCGGCCGGTGGAGATCCGGGTGGCGACCACGGAAGGTGCCGGCCCCCACGAGCGCGGGCGGGACCGCCGGCCGCCGCAGGACCGGGGGCGGGGCGGTTACCGGGATCAGGGGCGGCGGCGGTAGGGGGGCGGAGCACTATATCCGAGCGAGGTGAATCGATGAAATTCAAAGTCGCGCTGTACTCGTCCGAAGAAGGCTTCAGCGTCTCGGTCCCCGGGCTGCCTGGATGCTGGTCCCAGGGAGAGACCGAAAGGGAAGCTCTCCTGAATATCGAGGACGCTATCCGCGAGTACTTGGTCGTCGCCATCGAGCTGGTTCGGGGCGCCGAAGTCCGCGAGGTGGAAGTGGCGGTGTAGCCGGTGGGGAAAATCCCAGGCATACCCCACCTGAAGGCGGTGCGTGCCTTGGAGAAGGCCGGGTTCCGCGTCGTCCGTCAAAGCAAACACATCGTGATGACGGACGGAATCCGGATTCTCACGCTTCCTCGTCACGATCCGATCAACGCGTTTACCCTTGGCGGTATCGTACGGGACGCGGGACTGACCGAGGAGGAATTCAGAAAGCTTCTCTAGCCCCTCACCCGACGTTTCACGTGGAAACACGCCAGGTCCCGCACCGCCGGCAAAATCCCGAACCCATCCGCCGCCGCCACGCCGGCGAGGATCGCCTCGGCCACCGCGCGCTCGGCGAGCACGCCGATCTGGTTGACGTGGGCCTTGCGCTCCCCTGCCGAGAGGGCGACGACGAGGTCGCCGTCGTAGAGGGAAAGGGCCGGGGCGAGGGCGCGGTGGAAGCCGCCGAAGGCCATATTGCAGACCTTGAGGAGGTTGGCCTTGGTGAGGGCGGCGTCGGTCATCACCACCGCCAGGGTGGTGTTCCCTTCCCAGGGTCCCACCGTCTCGGGCGGCAGGTTGGCCAGGATGCGCTCGGCATCGGCGAGCTCGTGGGAGTCCGCGGCGGTGCGGCAGCCGGCGAGGAGGGTGCCGTCGAGCCGGCGGACGTCGCCGAAGGCGTTCACGGCCACGGCGGCGGCCACGGTGGCCCCCCCCGGCACGGTCAGGCTGGCGAAGCCGAAGCCCCCCTTCATGCCGTTGACCGGGCCGCCGTTCGCCTTGCCCACCGTCGCGCCGGTGCCCGCGCCGACGCTCCCCATCCCGACGGGGCCTTGAGCCGCCCCGACGATCGCCTCGTCGACCAGCACCGGACCGGGGAACACCTGGTTGCCGAACGCGAGGTCGAAGAGGATCGCGGTGGGGACGATCGGCACCGTGGCGACTCCGGTCTGGAAGCCGTAGCCGTGGCGGGCCAGCCACTTGACGACCAGATCGGCGGAGGAGAGCCCGAAGCCGCTGCCGCCGGCGAGCACCACCGCGTGGGCCTTGCTCGACACGTGCAGGGCGGAGACCAGGGAGTCGAACTGCCGGGTGCCGGTCGCCGACCCCCGCACCTCCGCCGCCGCCAGCGCCCCCTCGGGGCAGAGGATCACGGTGAGGCCGGTCAGGTTCTTGGTGTCCGTGCCGTGGCCGAGGGTGAAACCGGGGATGGTGAGGGCGCGGGAGGGCTCGGGGAAGGGGGGCGTAGTCATGGCCGGGTCATTCTATACGTCCCCCTTTCCCGCGCTCATCCATCGCTTAGCTGCATACGTCAGGTTCCCATTACCATCAATCGGGGTGGAATGCGCTATGGATCCCGCGGGACAGGGATTGTAGGTCCCGCTGCAGCACTGCGATTCGGTGGCCTGCGTGGTCACCACGGTAAACGTGTGGGCAGTGAAGTTGGCGCAGGTGGTCCGGCAGGCGGCGTACTGGGCCGCGCTCCCGGCCGTGAGGACTGTAAAAGCGAGCACAGCTACTACGCCGGAGGTACGGAGGAGGGTCTTCATGGGTGGTCTCCTTTCGGGGGCTGTGTTGCCCCCACACTCGATTAGTGCCCGCGAGCGGGAGGAGCGAGCCGGGCAGGCCCGCTTTCGGGCTTCGTCCTTGCATGACACACCACCTCCGGAATATCCTCTGCTGCTTCGAGGAACCCGCCAGTCCGGCGGAGACAAGGTAGGAATGTCGGAATCAACCATGAAGCCCCGCGCTGAAGCCTCGGCCGTCGCCTGGAACTGGCGCGGCCGCGCCGACGTGGACGCCGCGGCGCTCGCCCGCGAGGCGGCGGCCAACCGCCGGAAGGGGATGATCGGCGGCGCCATCGGCCTCGCGGTCGCGGCGCTGTTCTACTTCGTCCTCCACCGGCCGCTGGCGGCGGAGGTGATCGCCGCGATCGCCATCCTGATCGCCCTGATCGCCCTGGCCTCACCGCTCGGCCTCTATAAAGGTCTGACCCGGGTTCTCGACCGCTTCGCCTACTTCGTGGGCGCCGCCTTCACCTGGCTGCTGATGCCCCTGCTCTTCTATCTCGTCTTCCTGCCGGCCGGCCTGTTCCTGCGGGCGCGCGGCAAGCTCGGCATCACTCGCGGCAACCATCGCGACGCCGACCGCCGCCTGCCCACCTACTGGATCTCGACCGAGGAGCGCGAGCGCGCGCGGACTCCCGAGTCCTACCGCAAGCAGTTCTGATGAAGCTCCTCGGCATCAGTTGCTACTACCACGACTCGGCCGCCTGCCTGGTGGACGAGGGTCGCATCGTGGCCGCGGCCCAGGAGGAGCGCTTCACCCGCAAGAAGCACGACGAGGGGTTCCCCACCAACGCGGTGCGCTACTGCCTCGCCGAGGGGGGCGTCCGCCCGGGGGAGCTCGACGGCGTCGTGTTCTACGACAAGCCGCTGCTCAAGTTCCACCGCATCCTCGAGACCTATCTCGCGACGGCCCCCAAGGGGCTGCGCTCGGCGGTGATGGCGCTGCCGGTCTGGCTGCGCGAGAAGCTCTGGATCCCGCCGCAGATCCAGGAGGCCCTGGAGCTGTGCGGCGTCGGCGAGGCGAAGGAGATCTTCTTCACCGAGCACCACGAGTCGCACGCGGCGTCGGCCTTCTACCCTTCCCCCTTCGAGGAGGCGGCGGTGCTGACGCTCGACGGCGTCGGCGAATGGGCCACCACCACGATCGGCGTCGGCGAGGGGAACCGCCTGCGGCTGATCCGCGAGATGACCTTCCCCCACTCGCTCGGCCTGCTCTACTCGGCCTTCACCTACTTCACCGGCTTCCGGGTGAACTCGGGCGAGTACAAGCTGATGGGGCTCGCCCCCTACGGCGAGGGGAAATACGCGGACATCATCAAGCGGGAGCTGATCGACGTCCGCGAGGACGGCTCCTTCCGCATGAACATGGACTACTTCGGCTATCTCGACGGCCTGGAGATGACCAACGGCAAGTTCGCGGCGCTGTTCGGCGGCCCGGCGCGGCCGCCGGAGTCGCCGATCACCCAGCGCGAGATGGACCTCGCGAAGTCGATCCAGGACGTGACCGAGGAGATCGTCCTCAAGCTCGCCCGCCACGCCCGCGAGATCACCGGCAAGCGCAACCTCTGCATGGCCGGCGGCGTGGCGCTCAACTGCGTGGCCAACGGCGTGCTGCTGCGCGCGGGGATCTTCGACGACCTCTGGATCCAGCCCGCGGCGGGGGACGCCGGCGGCGCCCTCGGCGCTCCGCTGGCGGTCTGGCACAACGCGATGGACAAGCCGCGGACGGTCTCGCTCTCGGCCGCCGGCAAGCCGCGGGACGCCATGCGCGGCTCGCTGCTCGGCCCCGAGTTCACGCGCGAGCAGACCCGGGAGTTCCTCGACTTCCACGGCTATCCCGTACGAGGAGCTCTCCGACGCCGACTGGGCGCGGCGGATCGCCGAGGTGATCGCGGGAGAGAACGTCATCGGCCTCTGCCAGGGGCGGATGGAGTTCGGGCCGCGGGCGCTCGGCGGCCGCTCGATCATCGGCGACGCGCGCAGCCCCAAGATGCAGTCGGTGATGAACCTGAAGATCAAGTACCGGGAGAGCTTCCGGCCGTTCGCGCCGAGCGTGCTGGAGGAGCGGGTGTCGGACTACTTCGACCTCGACCGGCCGAGCCCCTACATGCTGCTGGTGGCCGACGTGGTCGAGAGCCGGCGCGTTCCGAAGCGGGGGGACGAGCGCGACCTGCCGCTGACCGAGTGGGTGAACCGGCCGCGCTCGGACGTCCCCGCGATCACCCACGTCGACTACTCGGCGCGCATCCAGACGGTCGGCGAGGAGAGCCCGCGCTACCACGCGATCATCCAGGAGTTCGAGAAGCTCACCGGCTACGGGGTGATCGTCAACACCAGCTTCAACGTGCGCGGCGAGCCGATCGTCTGCACGCCGGAAGACGCCTACCGGTGCTTCATGCGCACGGAGATGGACTACCTGGTGCTCGGTCCCTTCCTCCTCGACAAGAAAGCGCAGCCTGAGATCGAGGAGAAGGGGGACTGGCGGCAGGAATTCCAGTTAGACTAAAGTTAAGGTAGAAAAACCATGCGTAAAGTCCGCTACTTCGGCTCCTTCATGGGCGAGATCGTCCAGTTCGCCCGGCAGAACAAGGTCTACTGGATCGTCCCCCTGGTGCTCATCCTGGGGCTGGTGATCCTGCTGGTCGTCACCAGCCAGGCCACGGCGCCGTTCATCTACACGCTGTTCTAGGGCTCACGCCTTCCTGGGCGGTCCATCGTCGGGACCGCCCCGCATCGCCCCGCAGGACCCTCTTGCAAAGCCTTGCAAGATGCTTACAATTCGCAGTTGCAGGTTCTTTCCCAAAAGGAGGGTTTTTCATGTACAGCCGGAAGATGTTCCAGGTTCTGTTCGTGGCCGTCCTGTGCACTGTCGTGTTCGTAGCCGCCGCGTTCGCCGGAGACCGGGAAGATCCGAAGGGGAACCCGGGAGTGAAGGCGCCGCACCGCGTCGTCCTCAAGCGGGAGGGCCCGGTCGGAACGTGGAACTCCATGAAGCAGTTCAATCACTCCGTCCCTTCCCCCTTTGGCAAGGCCGCGGATAGCTGCTCGGGCGCCTGCAACTGCTCGACCTGCGTCTGCAACGGCAGCCTGGGCTGCTGCCTGGACGGCTGCGACTTCTGCTGGGAGGTCCTGGACGACCGCGGCGGCTGCAACGCCGTGTAGCCGGCCCCGCTCAGGGTCCGGTCGAGCCGAGGGCGGGGAGTTGTCCCCGCCCTTTTTCGTTCCGAGGAGATCCGCCATCCCCCCCGCACTTGCCGTCCCGGGGGGGTTGGGCCACAATAGCCGCACGATGCGTCGTTTCAAACCGGTTCATGGTGTGCTGATCGTCCTGCTGTCCCTGGGGGTGCTCTGGGGGGCCGAGGTGGCCCTCGAGGGGCGGCTCAACTCGCAGGGGTTCCAGCGGGTGGCGCCTGGCCGCGAGGGTCAGGTGCGGATCGACGTGGCGGATCTGAAGCCGCAGGAGGTCCGGTTCTTCCAGTTCCTGAATTCCGGGAACCAGGAGGTGCGGTTCTTCGTCGGCCGCGACAAGGCGGGCCCGGTGCAGGTCGCCTTCGACGCCAACGAGCAGTGCGCCAAGTTCAAGCGCGGCTTCCGGCACGACGGGGAGTGGATGGTCTGCAACAAGTGCGACAAGGCCTTCCGCCTCCTCGAGATCAATTCCGGGGGGGAGGGGTGCACGCCCATCCCGGTCCATCACCAGATCGCGGGCTCGGAGCTGGTCCTCGCCGAGACCGACATCCTCCAGGGGTGGCGGCTGTTCCATTGACAGCCGTATCCACCTGAGACAACTGACGTGAAATCAGAGCTTTGACGGCCAGCCCCGCGATGTTGTATCTTCGCCCCGTCCGGAAAGGTTAGCTAATGTGCGCAGACTTCGTGCTCTACGAGGAGGAGTTCAAGCACCTTGAGGAGGCCCTGCGCCGTCTGCGCCAGGAGGCCAACGCCAAGGCTGTCTTCCTCATCGACAAGAACGGCCAGCAGATCGCCTCGGCGGGGGAGGTCGAACAGTTCGACACCACCTCGCTGGCTTCGCTGACGGCCGGCAACGTGGCCGCCACGGACGGTCTGGCGAAGCTGATCGGGGAGCGGGAGTTCTCTGTTCTGTTCCATGAGGGGCAGCAGGACCACATCCACATCTCCATCGTCGCCAAGCGCGCCATCCTGGTGGTCATCTTCGACGACCGTTCCTCTCTCGGTCTCGTGCGCCTGCGGGTCAAGCGGGCGAGCGTGGATCTCGAGAAGATCTTCGAAGTGATGCTGCAGAAGGGTGAAAAAGGCGCGCAGGGACCGGCCCACGCGAGCCCCTTTTCGGAGATCACCGACGACGACATCGACGCGCTCTTCGGCGAATAGCCGCGGAGGGCGGAGCCGGCCGGCGGCGGCTCGGCACCTGGAGCGCGGCTTCAGGCGAGCCCGGCGGAGCGCCCCGATCACGCAAAGGCACCGACGACGATGACTTTCATCAACTACGCCAGCAAAGAGATCAACTGCAAGATCGTCTACTACGGCCCCGGCCTGTGTGGAAAGACGACCAATCTGCAGTACATCTACAACAAGACCGCCCCCGAATCGAAGGGCAAGATGATCTCCCTGGCCACCGAGGCCGACCGCACGCTCTTCTTCGATTTCCTGCCGCTCGACCTCGGCAGCATCCGCGGCTTCACCACCCGGTTCCATCTCTATACCGTCCCCGGCCAGGTGTTCTACGACGCCAGCCGCAAGCTGATCCTCAAGGGGGTCGACGGCGTCATCTTCGTCGCCGACAGCCAGGAGGCGCGGATGGAGGCCAACATCGAGTCGATCCGCAACCTGGAGCAGAACCTCAAGGAGCACGGGTTCGATCTGGCGACGGTCCCCTATGCCCTGCAATTCAACAAGCGGGACCTGCCGAGTGTGGCGCCGGTGGACGAGATGTATCGCACGCTCAACTACAAGCGCGAGCCCACCTTCGAAGCGGTGGCGACGACGGGAGTCGGCGTCTTCGACACCCTGAAGTCGGTCGCGAAGCAGATCCTGATCGAGTTGAAGAAACGCTAGCGAAAGGGAGCCATGGCCAAGGCCGTCAAGCCCAAGACGCCGTCGAAGACCGAACCGAAAGTCGACGCACCCGCCGCCCCCGCCGCGACGCCGCGCCCAGGAAGACCGTGGGAGGAGCCGATCCCTCCCTCGAGGCCCTGAGCCAGGGGCTCGCCGCCCTGCAAGGGCAGGACTGGAAGAAGGCGGTGGAGCACTTCGAGCGGGCGGTCGAGCAGAGCGACCAGCCCGAGGTGAAGGACCGCGCCCGGCAGTTCCTGACCGTCAGCCGGCAGCGGGCTCAAGGGTCGGCGAAGCCGGCCGGCGCCAAGGGTGCCGCCGCCGAGGAGCCGGACCCTTATCTCCAGGCGGTCTACGAGAAGAACCGGGGTAACCTCGCGGAGGCCCTGGAGATCAGCCGCAAAGGCGGGCAGGACCAGAAGGACGAGCGCTTCGCCTATCTGGCGGCCTCCATTCACGCGGTCGAGAGCCGGTGGGACGACGCGGCGCAGGCGCTTGCCCGGGCGGTCGAGCTGAACCCCAAGAATCGCATCCATGCCTTCCACGACCCCGACTTCGCCGAGCTCCGCAAAAATCGCGACCTCCGCCCCCTCTTCGGCCTCTCCTGAGCCGGCGGCCGCGCCGGACAGGGCCCTGGTGGCGATCGGCGGCGGCACCGGCCTGTCCGCCCTCCTGCGTGGCCTCAAGCATTACGCCGGGACCGCGCGGCTGCGCCAGCTCACCGGAGTGGTCACCGTCACCGACGACGGCGGCTCCTCCGGCCGGCTGCGCCGCGAGTTCGGCGTCCTGCCGCCGGGCGACATCCGCAACTGCATCGCCGCCCTCGCCGACGACGAGGACCTGCTGACCCGTCTCTTCCAGTACCGCTTCCCGAATGGCGGCGGGCTGCTCGGACACTCCTTCGGCAACCTGTTCCTGACCGCGCTCACCGGCATCACGGGCGATTTCCACCAGGCGATCCTCACCGCCGAGTCGATCCTGTCGGTCCGCGGCAAGATCTTTCCGGCGACGCTGACCGACGTGCGGCTGCGCGCGCGCGGCGCCTCGGGGAAGATCTACGAGGGGGAGTCGGAGGTGGGGCTCTCGGGCGAGGAGCTGACGGCGGTCGAGCTCGACCCCGGCGCTCCCCCGGCGTTCCCGCAGGCGGTGGCGGCGCTGGAGCAGGCGGACCTGATCCTGCTCGGCCCCGGCTCGCTCTACACCTCGATCCTCCCCAACCTGCTGATCCCCGGCATCCGCCAGGCGCTCGCCAGGTCCAAGGCGCGGGTGGTGCTGCTGCTCAACCTGATGACCCAGCCGGGCGAGACGGACCGCATGATGGGGATCGACCACCTGAACGCCCTGGTGCGGCACGCCGGCGACGGAATCATCGACGCGGTGCTGGTCAACTCGACCGAGATCCCGGCGGCGCTGATCTCCCACTACGCCGGGACCTACTCGGAGCCGGTGGCGGTCGACTGTGCCGCCCTGGAGGCGGTGGGCGTCGAGGTCCACGAAGCCGACCTGCTGGCGGCGGACGGCGACCTGATCCGGCACGATTCCGAGAAGCTGGCGGCGGCGGTGTTGGGGTTGACCGAGGGGCGGACGGAGCAGGCGTCTCTGTAGGGGCGGCCCTATGTGGCCGCCCTGTTCCCAACCGTACCGTTGCAGGGCGGCCACATAGGGCCGCCCCTACAATCGGAGGAGAATCAATCCATGCCCAACCCCCGCCCCCGCGTCGCCGTGATCCTCGCCGCCGGCAAGGGGACGCGCATGAAATCCTCCCTGCCCAAGGTGCTCCACCGGGCCGCCGGCCGCCCGCTCCTCCAGTGGGCGGTGGATGCCGCGCGCGCCGCCGGCTGCGAACGCATCCTGGTCGTCGTCGGCCACGGCGCCGAACGGGTGCGCGAGGAGATCCAGGGAGAAGATCTCGGCTGGGTGCTCCAGGCCGAGCAGCGAGGCACCGGCCACGCCCTTGCCCAGGCCGAGGCCGGGATTCCGGGGGAGGCCACCATCCTCGTGCTCTCCGGCGACGTGCCGCTGGTCCGGCCCGCGACGCTCGACCGGCTCGCCACGGCCGCCGAGGACGGGTGGGGCGCCCTGGCGGTCGCCGAGCTCCCCGATCCGGGCTCGCTCGGCCGCGTGATCGTGGAAGACGGCGCCTTCCGGAGGATCGTCGAGTTCAAGGACGCGACTCCGGATCAGCGGGCCGTCCGGCTGATCAACGCCGGGATCTACGCCCTCCCCGCCCCGGAGATCTTCGAGTACCTGCGGAACCTGACTACCAACAACGCCCAGGGGGAGTTCTACCTGACCGACGCCGTCACCCACGCAGGACGGGATGGCCGCGCCGTGCGCCTGGTCACCCTTCCCGACCTGGACGAAGCGCTGGGGGTCAACGACCGCACCGAGCTCGCCCAGGTCCACCGCCTGCTGATCGGCCGTCACCAGGTAGCGCTGATGAAGGCCGGGGTGACCATCCTGGAGCCCGAGCGGACATCCATCGAGCCCGGAGTGCGGATCGGCGAGGACACGGTGATCCACCCCGGGGTCGCCCTGCTGGGAAACACCTCGATCGGCCGCGACTGCGTGATCCACCAGGGAGCGTGGCTGCGCGACACCACGATCGCCGATGGAACAACCATCGAGCCCTACAGCGTTCTGGAGAACGCCGAGGTGGGGGAAGGGTGCCGGGTGGGCCCCTTCGCCCGGCTGCGGCCGGCATCACGCTTGCGTAAAGGAGCCCGGGTGGGCAACTTCGTCGAGGTGAAGAACTCGGTGCTGGGCGAGGGCGCCAAGGCGAACCATCTCGCCTATGTGGGCGATACCACCGTGGGCGAGAAGGCCAACATCGGGGCCGGCGTCGTCACCTGCAACTACGATGGGGTGCGCAAGAGCCCGACCGAGATCGGCGCCGGCGCCTTCATCGGCAGCGACACCATGCTGGTGGCGCCCGTAAAAGTCGGCGCGGGCGCCTCGACGGCGGCCGGATCGATCATCACCAAGAACGTCCCGGACGGGGCGCTGGCGGTCGGACGGGTGCGGCAGAAGAATCTGGAAGGGTGGGCCGGCGGTCTCCGGCGACAGCGGAACGACAAGAAAGGGAACGAGTAGCCATTATGTGCGGAATCGTCGGATACGTTGGACAGCGTGAAGTCGTGCCTCTGCTGATGGACGGCCTGCGCCGTCTGGAGTACCGGGGGTACGATTCGGCCGGCGTCGTGGCGGTGCGCGACGGCGAGTTCCAGACCGTCAAAGCCGAGGGCAAGCTCGACCGCCTGAAGGAGAAGCTCGAGAAGCAGCCGCTGACCGGGCGCTACGGCCTCGGCCACACCCGCTGGGCCACCCATGGGCCGCCGAGCGAGCGCAACGCCCATCCGATGGTCGACTCGCGCCGCCGGCTGGCGCTGATCCATAACGGCATCATCGAGAACTTCCTGCCGCTCAAGAAGCGGCTGATCGCCGAGGGGTGGACCTTCACCTCGGACACCGACACCGAGGTGGTGGCGAACCTCATCTCCTCCTATCTCGACGGCGGCGACCTGAGGGCCGCGGTGGCGCGGGCCGTCAGCGAGCTGGAGGGGATGTACGCCTTCGCCGTGGTGAGCGTCGAGACCGATGGGCAGGAGATCGTGGCCGCCCGCCAGGGGCCGCCGCTGGTCATCGGCCTCGCCGAAGGGGAGCAGTTCCTCGCCTCCGATCCGGCGGCTCTGCTCGCCTACACCAAGGACGTGATCTTCCTCGAGAACGGCGACATCGGCCGCATGACCCCCGCCGGGGTCGAGATCCAGGACCGCGCGGGCAAGCCCGTCGAGCGCCCCGTGCAGCACCTCAACTGGGATCCGATCCAGGCCGAGAAGGGGGGCTACAAGCACTTCATGCTCAAGGAGATCCACGAGCAGCCGCAGGTCGTGCAGGAGACCTTCGCCGGGCGCGTGGACTTCGAGCGGGCCGAGGTCATCCTCGACACCGTCAAGATCACCCGGGAGGAGGTCGAGCGCATCGAGCGCCTCCACCTGCTGGCCTGCGGCACCTCCTGGCATTCGGCGCTGGTCGGCAAGTTCATGATCGAGAATATCGCGCGCGTGCCGGTCGAGGTCGACTACGGCTCCGAGTACCGCTACCGCGATCCGATCGTCTCCGACCGCGTGCTCGCCGTCGGCATCTCCCAGTCGGGCGAGACGGCGGACACCCTCTCGGCCATGGAGGCGGCCCACGAGCGGGGCGCGCGCCTGTTCTCGGTCTGCAACGTGGTGGGGAGCCAGGCGACCCGCATCAGCGAGGGGGTGATCTACACCCACGCCGGCCCGGAGATCGGCGTCGCCTCGACCAAGGCGTTCACCACCCAACTGGTGGCCCTCTACCTGCTCGCCCTCTACCTGCGGCAGTGCAAGCAGGGGAAGCTCGAGCGGCACTATCTCGACGATCTGACCCGCCTGCCGCAGGCGGTCGACGAGGTGATCCGCGCGCAGGAGGCGCACATGGACGAGCTGGCCCGCAAGTACACCAAAGCGCAGAACTTCCTCTACCTGGGCCGGGGGATCAACTACCCGATCGCGCTCGAGGGGGCTTTGAAGCTGAAGGAGATCTCCTACATCCACGCCGAGGGGTACCCCGCCGGCGAGATGAAGCACGGACCGATCGCGCTGATCGACCAGAACCTGCCGGTGGTGGCGATCGCCACGGGAGACCAGCTCTCCGAGAAGACCAAGAGCAACATGCAGGAGGTCAAGGCCCGCGATGGCATCGTGATCGCCGTCACCGACCGCGACCCCGAAGAGCTCGGAGGCGTCGCCGACGAGGTGATCGAGGTCCCCACCGTCTCGCCACTCCTGCAGCCGATCGTCAACGTGGTGCCGCTGCAGCTCCTCGCCTACTTCATCGGCGTCCGGCGCGGGGCGGATGTGGACCAGCCGCGGAATCTGGCGAAGAGCGTTACAGTAGAGTAGACAGGTTCAGGCGCCTGTTATCTTGGAAGAGAGGCCTAGATCATGAGTCAGAGGACATTCACCGCAATTCTTCACCGGGAGAGCGATCTCTACGTGGCCGAATGCCCTGAGGTCGGCACGGTCAGCCAAGGGTCTTCCCTGGACGAGGCGGTCGCCAACCTGAAGGAGGCTACGGAGCTTTTCCTGGAGGAGTTTCCCCTTCCCGAAGGTGAACGGTCTCTCCTGACGACGTTCGAGGTCGCCGTTGGTACGGCCGCCTAGCGTCTCTGGAGAAGATGTCGTTCGGGCGTTAGGCCGCCTGGGCTTCCGAGTCGCCCGCCAGCGGGGAAGCCATGTTGTACTGAGGAAAGAGACAGAGTCGGGTGCCGTCGGCTGTTCCGTGCCTGTTCACCGAGAGCTGGCGTTAGGGACTCTCCGTGGAGTCCTCAAGCAAGCGGGTGTGACTCTCGACGATTTCTTGAAGGTTCTGTAAGCCGCTTAGGCCGGATCGGGCTTCCGGCTAGGTGAAGGGACGAGAGAAACGGATACATCTTCCCAGGAATTACGCTCTTCACGGATGTACTCTGCCGCGTCGATCCCTTCCCAGAGCTCCTTCCCCAGACCCTGTAAGCCCATGATAGACAGAGTCTTTTCCGGCCCCAGAGCCTCGTCCAGGATGTGAATCACTTCTTGTGACAGCGAGCGGTTACTCTGCCGAGCCTGCTTCTGAAGCCTCTCGTAGAGGGAATCGGGGAAGTCCTCGACTTTCAAGGTTGCCATACGTATACCTCCGTTGCCTTCCCATGATACATGGCCGAATCGAAGATATTGTTGCCGGATGCCGCCCTCCTCTGAAGCCCCAGCCACCCTCTACACCCAACGCCGCGACACCTTCGCAGCCGAGGAGACCCGCCTCGCCGGGATCTCTTCCCGGTTCTCGCTCCTCCGCGGCGCCCTCTTCCTGGCTTTCGTCGTCTGCCTCGCGGTGATCCTGGTGCAGCGGGGCGACCCGGGATGGGGATGGTGGGCCGGCGCCGGGTTCTGGCTGGTCGCCTTCTTCTGGGTCCTCCCCTACCATGACCGGGTCATTCAGCGGCAGCGGCGGGAGGGGGAGCTGCGGGCGATCAACGAGGAGGGGCTGCTGCGGATCGCCCGCGACTGGACGCGCCTGCCTCTCCCTTCCCTTCCAGAGCCGGACGACACGGAACGGCCGATCGCGCGCGACGTTAACCTCTTCGGCCGCGCCTCGGTGGCCCAGTTGCTCGGCACGGTCCACACCCCGCCCGGCAAGACTGCCCTCGTGGACTGGCTGCTCCACCCCGCGAACCCTGAGGAGATCGTCCGGCGGCAGGAGGCGGTCGCGGAGCTGGCTCCCGAGATCGACCTGCGCCAGCAGCTCGAGGTTCGCGCCCGGCCCATGGACAAGCAGGAGCCGGACATCGAGCCCTTCCTGCGCTGGGCCGAGGGGGGGCCATGGCTGCTACGGCGGCCGGGGATGATCTGGCTGACCCGGATTCTCACAGTCCTGACCCCCGCCGCCGGCCTCGCGGCGGCCTTGACTCCCTTGCCGGCCGGCGTCTTTCTCCTCCTGGCGACGCTCAACATCGCGCTCAGTTATCAGCTCAGGGAGAGGACGCACGGCACCTTCGACCGGATCGGGGCGCACGAGAAGGACTTCCAGCTCTACGCCGAGGCCCTGGAGACGATCGCGGAGCACCCCGGCACGAGCGGCGAGTTGCGCCGGATCGCGGGGGCGCTCACCCATCAGGATCGCCCCGCGCACGCCTGGATGTCCCTCCTCGACTACCGGCTCGACCTCTCGGACGTGCGCCACTCCTCCTATCTCCATCTGCCGCTCGCGGCGATCTTCCTCTGGGACTTCCACGCCCTGCTCCTGCTGGAGAAGTGGCAGCGGGACGCCGGCGCCCAGGCGCGCGGATGGCTCGCGGCGCTCGGCTGCTTCGAGGCCCTCGCCGCCCTGGCGAGCCTCAAGTTCGAGCAGCCGGAGTGGTGCTTCCCGGTGGTGGACCGCGCGGCCGGCAGCTTCGCCGCCGAGAGGCTCGGACACCCCCTGATCGCGGACGGCCAGCGGGTGTCGAACGACGTCGAGGTGGGTCCCGCGGGCACCTTCCTGCTGGTGACGGGCTCCAACATGTCGGGCAAGAGCACGCTGCTGCGTTCGATTGGGGTCAACGCGGTGCTCGCCCAGGCGGGGGGGCCGGTCGCCGCCGCCGCGCTCCGCATGCCGCCGGTGACCCTGGCGACCAGCATCCTGGTCGAGGACTCGCTGGCGGACGGGGTCTCCTTCTTCATGGCGGAGCTCCAGCGCATCCAGAAGGTGGTCGCGGCGGCGGACCGCGCTCATGGCGAGGGGCGGGTCCTGCTCTATCTCCTCGACGAGGTGCTGCGGGGGACCAACAGCTTCGAGCGGCAGGTGGCGGTGCGGCGGGTGGTGCTCCACCTGCTGCGGCGGGGAGCGATCGGCGTGGTCTCGACCCATGACCTCCAGCTCGCCGAGGTCGAGGAGCTGAAGACCGTCTGCGTCCCCGTCCACTTCCGGGAGACGATTCATCCCGGAGGGGACCCGCCGATGACCTTCGATTACGTGATGAGGCCGGGGGTGGCGACGACGGTCAACGCGCTCAAGTTGATGGAGCTGGTGGGACTGCCCGCGGAGAGTTGAGCGCAAAAGGAAAGGGGCGCCGCCCGGAGGCAGCGCCCTTTGCCAGTCGATCAGTCGATCCGCCTGGGGATCAGGGGCGGACGGCCTGCTTGGCCGACGTGTGGCTCGTCGCCTCGACCGGGATCCGCATGCCGTAGAACGAGCGCCAGACGAAGACGGCCGAGATCACGAAGAAGAGGGCGGCGAGGCTCACCCGTAGCGTCGGCTGCATGCCGACCGCCAGCTCCACGGCCAGCAGGCCGAAGAGGGTGGTGAACTTGATGATCGGGTTCATGGCCACCGAGGAGGTGTCCTTGAACGGATCGCCCACCGTATCGCCCACGACCGTGGCGGCGTGGAGCGGCGTGCCCTTCTCGTGCAGCTCGACCTCGACGATCTTCTTGGCGTTATCCCAGGCGCCGCCGGCGTTCGCCATGAAGATGGCCTGGTAGAGTCCGAAGATGGCGATCGAGATCAGGTAGCCGATGAAGAAGAACGGCTCCAGGCAGGCGAAGGCCAGGGTGCTGAAGAACACCGTCAGGAAGATGTTGAACATCCCCTTCTGGGCGTAGGTGGTGCAGATCTCCACCACCTTCTTCGAGTCTTCGATCGACGCCTTCTGGGAGCCCAGGTCGAGCCGGATGTTCTTCTTGATGAACTCGACGGCGCGGTAGGAGCCCGTCGACACCGCCTGGCAGGAGGCGCCGCTGAACCAGTAGATGATGGCGCCGCCGGTGATCAGCCCGAGCAGGAACGGCGGGTGGAGCAGAGAGAGCTTGTCCACGTCCGTGGTCAGCTTGTTGGTGAGCACGACGATGATCGAGAAGATCAGCGTCGTCGCGCCGACCACCGCGGTGCCGATGAGCACCGGCTTGGCGGTCGCCTTGAAGGTATTGCCGGCGCCGTCGTTGGCCTCGAGGTGGTGCTTGGCGCGGTCGAAGTCCGGCGTGAAGCCGAAGTCCTTCTGGATCTCGGCG
This sequence comes from uncultured Acidobacteriota bacterium, assembly GCA_963761645.1. Taxonomy (GTDB): domain Bacteria; phylum Acidobacteriota; class Thermoanaerobaculia; order Multivoradales; family UBA5704; genus DATARR01. The sequence goes on along the minus strand of CAVXIG010000044.1, from coordinate 9,520 downwards.
CCGATTCCGGGCAGGGTTTCGATGGTCGACAGCTCGAACACCGACTGGGCGTTGTCCGTCACCGGGCCGTAGGAGTCGACGGCGATGGTCACCGGTCCCATGCCGAGGAAGCCGAAGGCCACCAGACCGAAGGCGAACACGGCGGGGGCGATCATGAGATCCGTCCCGCCGAGCGTCGTGCTGACGCCGTAGCCCGCGCTCATCAGGGCGACGATCGTCAACCCCAGCCAGTAGGCGCTGAAGTTGCCGGCGATCAGGCCGGCGAGGATGTTGAGCGAGGCGCCGCCCTCGCGGGAGGCGGTCACCACCTCCTTGACGTGGGACGACTCCGTCGAGGTGAAGACCTTGACGAGCTCGGGGATCAGCGCGCCGGCCAGGGTGCCGCAGGAGATGATCGTCGACAGCTTCCACCACAGGGAGGGATTGCCGTTGAGGTTGGGGATCATCAGGTACGAGACGACATAGGTGACGACGACCGACAGGACCGAGGTCAGCCAGACCAGCGAGGTCAGCGGCGCCTCGAAGTTCATGGTGTCGGAATTGCCGTAGCGACCCCTTGGCGATCGTCTCGTTGATCAGGTAGGAGACGCCGCTGGTGATGATCATCATGATGCGCATGACGAAGATCCAGACCAGCAGGTCGACCTGCACCGTCCGGGCTGGTGTACCGCCAGCAGGATGAAGGTGATCAGCGCGACGCCGGTGACGCCGTAGGTCTCGAAGCCGTCCGCCGTGGGGCCGACCGAGTCGCCGGCGTTGTCGCCCACGCAGTCGGCGATCACGCCGGGGTTGCGGACGTCGTCCTCCTTGATGTTGAAGACGATCTTCATCAGGTCGGAGCCGATGTCGGCGATCTTGGTGAAGATGCCGCCGGCGATGCGCAGGGCCGCCGCGCCCAGCGACTCGCCGATGGCGAAGCCGATGAAGCAGGGGCCGGCGTAGTCGCTGGGGACGAAGAGCAGGATGCAGAGCATCAGCACCAGCTCGACGCTGATCAGCAGCATGCCGATCGAGATGCCGGCCTTGAGCGGGATGGCGTAGGTCGGGAACGGCTTGCCCCGGAGGCTGGCGAAGGCCGAGCGCGAGTTGGCGAAGGTGTTGACCCGGATGCCGAACCAGGCGACGCCGTAGCTGCCGGCGATGCCGATCAGGCTGAAGGCGAGGATGGTCAGCACCTTGGCCAGGTCGAAGCCGCGCAGCGTGTAGAAGTAGATGAAGATCACGATGCCGATGAAGAGCTCGAGCAGCAGAATGAACTTGCCCTGCGTGGTGAGATAGGTCTTGCAGGTCTCGAAGATCAGCTCGGAGATCTCGCGCATCGAGCGGTGGACGGGCATGTTCTTGAGCTGCGTGTACATGATCAACCCGAAGACCATGCCGAGCACGCAGACGACGAGCCCGCCGAGGAGCAGGTTGTGTCCGTTGATGCCGAAGAACGACCGGCTCGCGAGATCGGGGAGCAACAGGTCGGCCTCGCTTGCCGAGGCGGGCGTGGCGGTCAGGATGGCGAACAGCGCCGCCATCACCCCGAACAGGGGCAGCCGCCGCAGGGACCGGCCCATCCGGGCGAGGGGTTCGAGTTTGGACATATGTTCCTCCAGAATCCTTGGCAAAGCCTGCATAAATTCACAGCGCGAGCCGGGAGCCCTCCGCCCGGCGGTGGCCCGGCCGAAAGAATGTCGCGCTGACGGGGTTTAGGGTCCCTCCGGGCTCCCCTGCGGGTCCGCTACGGCTCCGAGATACACGGGGCCGCCACTTCCGACCGGCCGGGAAGATCCGGCGGAAGGTATCACAAGTGGAGGGAAAATCGGATGGGGGCGGCTCAGTGCCCGGCGATGAACTGCCGATACGCGCTATACGCCGGCTTCGGCGAGCCGTCCGCCCGCAGGATTCCCCAGGAGTAGCTGCCGTCCGGGCCGTCCTTGAGCTCGTAGAAGAAGACCTTGGAGATCCAGTCCCGCCCGGGCCGGCCGGTGAACCAGTCGCCGAGGAGGCCGGCGTAGTAGTCCGCCTGCCGCTGGTCGCTGACGCGGGCCGACTCCCAGCCGGTCTCGGTCAGCCAGACCGGCTTGTTCGCCCAGCCGGTGCTCTTCAGGACTTCCCGCACCGAGGGGTTCACGTACTGCCAGAGCGAGGGGCGGCTGCCGAAGGTGGTGCTCGCCTCGAGCTTCGAGGTGACGTCGCGGTTGCCGTCGTTGTCGTAGATATGGTGGGTGATGAAGTCGAGCTTGCCGCCCGCCTCGAGGAGGGACTCGCGCAGCCAGTCGTACCAGTCGGCGTCCCCCGACACCAGGTGCGCGAGCTCGGGGCCGCCCACCTGCGCCGCCGGGTTGCCGGAACGGAGGGCATCGGCGCCGGTCTTGAGGATGACGTCGATGTACTGGTCGCGGCTCCCCGCCCAGAACTGCTTCAGGTTGGGCTCGTTCCACAGCCCCCAGTAGCGGATCTTGCCGCGGTAGCGCTTGGCCGCCCGGAAGCAGAACCGCCGCCAGTCGTCCGGGTTGCGCGGCACGCCGGTGAGCTCGGGCCCGTCGGTGGCCCAGGCCGGGGTGTAGGCGACGGTCGCGAACACCTCCAGCCCGCGGGCGCGGGCGGCGGCGACGAGGGCGTCGTAGCCCCGCCAGTTGTAAGCGCCCTTCCGGGGCTCGGCCGCGGCCCAGATGAAGTCGATCCGCACCCAGCCGAGGCCGGCGGCCTGGACGCGGTCGAGCTCGGCCGCGAGCTCGGCTCCCTGGGGAGCGTGGATGTTGACCCCGAACGAGGAGGCGGGGTCCGCCACGGCGGCGCGCGCCACCGCGAGGAAAGTCAAAAGGAGCGGGAGGACGATGGCTCTTGATCGGTAGTGCATGGTTCCAAGTCGCTTTTCATTGAGGACCATCTATAATAGCCCAGTCGGAAACGAATGGAGAACCAGGGTTGCGCTTGGCGCCGGTCCGGGGAGGGATCGAGGCGATGCAGTTCCGTGAGCTCACAGATCGCTATCAACTCGAAAAGATTCTGAAGTCGACCCGCTTCGGGACCGTGCTGCGGGCCGCCGACTCCAAGTCGGGGCGGACGGTCGCCGTCAAGCTGATCACGGTGACCTCGCCGCCGCGGCTCGTCGCCGGGGCGCCGGAGTTCGCAAAGCTGGGAGCGACCCTGGCCGCGATGGCGGGGCACCCCAGCCTGCCGGCGGTGCTCGACTCCGGCTTCACCACGGACGGCAGCGCCTTCCTGGTGATGGAATTGCTGGAAGGCAGGGGGCTGGACACCATCGCCGGCTCCCCGCCGGCCCAGTCCCTGGAGCGGATCGCCCAGGCGCTCGACGGCCTCGAAGCCCTGGCCGCCCAGGGGATCGCCCACCTCAACGTCTCGCCCGACAACCTGCTCGTCGTCGAGACCCCCGCGGGCGAGGAGGTGAAGCTCCTGGGGCTCGGCACCGCCGTCTTCCGTCCCCAGGGCGCCGAGGCCGCCGCGGCGGCCCTGGCGAGAACGCCCGCTTCCAGGCCCCCGAAGTGGCGGCCGGAGCGGTCACCGCGGACAGCCGCGCCGATCTCTACTCGCTCGCCGTCACCACCTGCCACGCCCTGGGGGCGACGATCGGCTTCGGCGACTCTCCGGTCGTCCAGTTGCCGCTCTCGGTGAGCTTCGACCTGGAGAACGACGAGGCCCTGCGGCAGGGGCTCGAACGGGCGCTGCGGCAGCGTCCCGAGGAGCGCCCGTCGATCCGCGAGCTGCGCGAGGCCCTGCGGCTGGCCATCGGGGCTCCCGCTGTCGTGGCCGTGGCGGCCCCGCGGCCCGTGGCCATACCGCAGGCGCCCAGCGCCGCCGAGCCGCCGCCGCTCCTGAGCACCGCCGCCGGCGCCGCTGAGGTGCCGTTCCCGGCCGCCGTTCAGGTGCCGTTCCCGGAGATAACGATCCCCGACGCCTGGAACCCTTCGACGGCGGCTCAGCCGGGAGCGGCGGCCACGGCGGCGGCGCCCCGGTTCACGGAGCCCGATCCGCTCGCCTCCCCGGGGGATCCCCCGGAAGAGCAGGGGGACGTCCTCTCGTCGGTCGACGACGAGCTCCTGAACGCCCTGCTCTCCGTGCCGGCGCCACCCCCACGCCCGGTGGGGCCGCCCGCGCAGCCGCAGAGAGGCGCCAAGGTGGTGCCCTTCCTCAAGAAGGCAAGGAGCCCACCGCTCCGGCGGCCGGCGAAGCGCCGGCGGCTCCCGCTTCCGCGTTGCGCGGAATATTGCGCAAGCCGGCGGTGCTGGCGGCGATCGCCGGCGTGGTGGTGCTCGGCCTGGCGGCCGGGGTCTGGTTCCTGCGGCCGCACAAGGAGCAGACCGTGGTGACCACGGTGCCGTCCGGGCCGCCATTGCGGCAGCCCCCCACCCAGCCGCCGACCGCCCGCCTGGAGGAGGCGAAGCTCTATCTCGCCCAGGGGGAGGACCTCAAGGCCCGCCGGGCTCTGCGGTCGATCCCCTGGGGGGAGCAGGGGCTGCTCGCGCCGGCGGGGTGCCGGGAGCTGAGCGCGATCCAGGAGAACCTGGCGCTCGCGGCCTTCGAGCGGCTGCCCGCCGACCTCGCGAGCGGCTTGAAGTCGGGGGATCTGGAATCCCTCGAGACCGCCGTCGAGGCCGGGGCCGGGCAGGAGGCCGGGCTCGCTCCCGCGGTCCGCGCGGACTTCGACCGGGCGCGCGGCGCGGTCGCCGCCTACGCCCAGGTGCGGGCCGCTGCGGCGCAGGGCAACCCGGTCCAGACGCTGGAGCGCTTCGCCGCCCTGGCCGCCCTGATCCCCAAGGCGAGCGATCCGGACGACCTGCGCGGCAAGGCCGCGGCGGCGATCGAGGCCGAGGCCGAGAAGCTGCTCCGCGACGGCAAGTACGCCGAGGCGCTGGCGCGGATGGAGCCGGTCCAGCGCACCTGGTTCGAGCGCCCCGGCCTGCGGGAGCGGCTCGCCCTGTACCAGAAGTACGAGCAGGACGAGGCGCTGCAGGAGCGGATCCTCGGCGCGCTGCCCAACATCGAGCGCCACAAGAAGCCGTGGGACGGCCTGCAGATGATGGCCGGAGTCACCCCCACGCCGCACCTGGCCGCCCGGTTCCAGGAGGCCCGCGCCCGCCTCGAGGACCTCCTCCTCCGGCTCGACAAGGAGGCGCCGAAGCTCGTGCTGCGCGACGGCTTCATGCTCGACTACGCCCGCGGCACGGTGGCGAACCTCAGCTTCCGGGCCAGCGACGACTACGAGATCCGGGACGTCAAGCTGATGGCCCGCCCCGAGGGGGGGAAGTACCACGAGATGCCGCTGGAGAAGACCCGCACCGGCTACTACACGGTGGAGATCCCGGTGAGCTTCCACCAGAATGGAACGGTGGACTTCTACGTCGTGGCGACCGACCTCTCCGGCCACGAAACCGCTCTCGGCAACCCCGGCCAGCCGATGCAGCTCAAGCGCCAGCAGGGTTTCCAGCGGATCGTGCAGTGAGGCGGATGGTCCCTACACCGGCATCACTGCACCGGTAGCAAGGGCATCCGCCCCGCCCCCACGGCCGCGTCGGCGGTGCCCGCCGGCGTCTTCTTCTCCTCGTCTTCCTCCGTAACCGCCTCGCCGGGATTGCGGAACAGGTTGGACTCGAGGTTGTACTGGCGCGTGTAGAGGGCGTGGTAGCGGCCGCCCAGCGCGAGCAGCTCCTCGTGCCGGCCGCGCTCGATGATCTGCCCCCCTTCGAGCACCAGGATCGTGTCCGCCTTGCGGATGGTCGACAGGCGGTGGGCGATCACGAACGTCGTCCGCCCCTTCATCAGCTCGACCAGGCCTTCCTGGATCGCCGCCTCGCTCTCGCTGTCGAGCGAGGAGGTCGCCTCGTCGAGGATCAGGATGCGGGGATCGGCCAGGATCGCCCGCGCGATCGCCACCCGCTGGCGCTCGCCGCCCGAGAGCTTGACGCCGCGCTCGCCGACGATCGTGCCGTACCCCTCGGCGAGGCGGGTGACGAAGTCGTCGCAACGGGCGATCTTCGCCGCGCGGATCACCTCCTCGTCGGAGGCGTGCGGGTTGGCGTAGGCGATGTTCTCGAGCACCGTGCCGTCGAACAGGAAGTTGTCCTGGAAGACCACGCCGAGATGCGAGCGGTAGTCGCCGAGACGCAGGTCCGCGAGATTCTGGCCGTCGACCAGGATCTGCCCCGTGGTCGGGCGGTGGAAGGCGGCGACCAGACCGATCAGCGTGCTCTTCCCGGAGCCGGAGGGGCCCACCAGCGCCGTCGAGGTGCCGGGCTCGGCGGTGAAGGAGACCCCCTTGAGCACCGGCACGTCGGGGTTGTACTCGAACCAGACGTCGCGGAACTCGATCCGCCCCTCGACCCGCCGTATCGGCAGGCGGTCGGCCTCCCCGGTGTCCTCGGTGACCTCGTTGCGGATCTCGCGGATGCGCTCCAGCCCGGCGAACGCCTCGGTGATCTGGCTGCCGATGTTGACGATCTGCATCATCGGACCGACCAGCATGCCCAGATAGATGGTGAAGGCGAAGAAGTCGCCCACCGTCATCTGCTTGTCGAGGACGTCCTGCGCTCCGACTCCCATGATGGTGACGCTGATCACCCCGAGCAGCAGCGTCGAGGCGGCGCCGATCGCCGAGAAGCTGGTCAATGTCTGGGCGACGTTGCGGAAGAGCCGGTGGGCGCCCTTGGTGAAGACCAGGGCCTCCCGCCGCTCCGCCTGGTAGGCCTTGACCACCCGCACCCCGGAGAACGACTCGGTGAGCCGGCCCGAGATCTCGGCGTTGATCTTCGAGCGCTCGCGGAAGAGCGGCCGCAGGGTCCTGAAGGCGTACTGCATGACGAAGACGAAGAGCGACAGCACGCTGAGAGCGATCAGGGTGAGCTTGGTGTTGAAATGAAACAGGAAGCCGAGAGCGAAGACGGCGGTGATCAGGCCGCCCACCACCTCGACCAGGCCGGAGCCCACCAGGTTGCGGATCCCCTCGGCGTCGTTCATGACGCGGGAGAGGAGGGAGCCCGCCTTGGTCTGCTCGAAGTAGCCCACCGACAGGCGGGCGACGTGCCGCTGGACCTGGCGGCGCATCTCGGTGATGGAGCGCTGGGCGGCCTTGCCGAGCACCTGCGACAGGGCGAAGGAGGTGATGGCCTGGATCAGAGTCGCCGCGCCCGCCACCAGCACGAGCTTCATCAGGAGCTCCCGGTGCCCCTTGCCGATCACATCGTCGAGCAGGTACTTGGTGGTGTAGGGGAGGACCAGCCCGCAGAGGCGGCTGATCGCCATCAGCCCGAGCCCCAGGGCCAGCCGGCCCTTGCGGGCCTTCACCAGCTCCAGAGCGTCCGCCAACACGACGCGCGGCTTCAGCGGGGTCTTCTTGTTATTGGCTTCGGACGGCGGCGTGACCGCCCGCGGCTGCTTCGACGAGACCGGCCCGCCGAACAGCCCCTGGCGAGCCGGCCGGCGGGACGAGGGAACGCTATCTGTGGTCATGAGGGAGAGAACGGGCTGAAGGCGGGCGGAGATTCCCCGGCGGGAATTATCCAAGGAAGACCACCCAGGGTCGCCCGCCCCCTTCTCTACCGCGGCACCGCCGCCTGCACCCGCACCGAATCGTCCAGCCGCAGGCTGACCACCGAGCCCTCGGGGATGATGACCTCCTCACCGGGGGTCTTCGAGGCGATGGCGGTGCCGGCCGCGGCGCCGATAATGGCGCCGAGGACACTGCCGCGCGAGCGGTTCCCCTTGTTGAGAATGCGGCCCAAGACCGCGCCGCCCGCCGCCGCGCCACCGATCGTGACGGCGTCCTTGCGGGTCTCGTTGCGACCCTCCTGGACGAAGGAGGCGTCGATCGGCACGGTCTTGCCCGAGGGGAGCACCAGGTCGGTGAACTTGAGCGCCAGCCGCGCCTGGCCGCCCACCCTCTTCAGCGGCAGCGCGTCGGTCACTTCGCCCAGGATCTCCGAGCCGGCCGGGATGGCGACGACGCCGTCCTGGACCAGGTCATGGTTGACCCGGGCGCGGAAGCTGTCGCCAGGAGAGCTGGTGTTGCTCGCCAGCCGACGGGTGAACTCGACGTCGACCTGCGTGCCCGCCGGGACGGTGACCGACGCCGTCCGCGGCTCCTCCCGCACAGGCTCCGGCTCCGGCTCGAGAGCGGGGGCCGCCGGCGCGGGCTCGGGCGTGACGGCCCGCGGCGGCTCGGGGCGCGCCTCCTCCGCCGCGGGGCGGGACGGCGCCGGACGGGGCTGGATCAGAGCCTGGGTCTGGGTCTGGCGGAGCCGGCGCTCGCGGGCGTCGAGCTCGGCCTCGCGGTCCGCCAGCTCACGCTCCCGGGCACTCAGGTCCGGACTCTCGCTGTCCACCGGCGAAGGCGAAGCCTGCTCCTCCACCCGCACCGACTGCGGCGCCGGCTGCAACTCGTTGGCCTGGGGCGCTTCGGCGACCGGCGGCGCCGGAGCCTGCGCCGGGTCGGCAACCTCGGCACGGCTGCAGGCGAAGGTGAACAGCGCGGCGCCACAGAGGAGCGCCGGCAGGATGGAATGGGTTCTGGTATGTCTCATGGTGGATCCTCGCTTTCAGTCTCCAGGGATAGAGACAGCAAGCGGGATGCCACTCTTCCTGAACCCGCGCAAACGGCTGATTCAGCTTGTTTTATCGGCAGGACGCGCGGTGGCCCGCCGCTCCCCGGAGAGGACGCCGCGCCGCCCTGGCAGGACGGCCGGACCGGCTCAGCGCCGCCGGGAGGGGTCGAAGCGGATCACGTCGCCCGGTTGCCGCGGCTCCGCCGCGGGCTTGTCCGCCTCGGGCTCGCCGGCAGGGGCCTCCGGGGTGGATTCGTTGGCGGGATCCGCGGCGTCGAAGCGGAGGCCGAAGTCGGCCGAAGGGTCGGCGAAGGCGGTGAGGGCGGCGAAGGGGACGGTCACCCGCTGGCGCGCGCCGCCGAAGCTGAGCAGGACCGAGAACTCCTCGGGGGTGACCTCCAGCCCCCAGAACTGGTGCTGGAGGATGATCGTCACTTCCTCAGGGTATTGCTCGCGCAGGAAGCGGGGGGCCTCGACGCCGGGAAAGTCGGTGCGGAACCCGATGTAGAAATGATGCTCTCCGGGCATCCCGTGCTCGGCCACCTGCTCGATCACCCGGCGCACCGCGTCGCGCAGGGCGTCCTGGAGAATGGCTGAGTAGTCGATCTTGTCCGGGTCCATGGCATCTCCCCCGCCGGAGAGTACGTCAAACGACGCCTCGCCTCAAGGCGGATCGACCGTGCCGGCCGGCGTCCACGGGCCGCAGCGGGCGATTCGCCAGAGGGTCTTCCAACTCCCCGTCCAGGCGCCGTACTTGCGGATCGCCCCCTCGCCGTAGTGGCTGCACGTGGGCTTGAACCGGCAGTGAACCCCGAGGACTCCCATCCGCGGCGAGAGCGTCGCCTGGTAAAGGTGGATGCCGCCGAGCAGGAAGCGAGCCGAGAGCTGCTTGCGGGGAGCGCGCGCGAGGTCGAGCCCCAGGAGGAGCAGGAGAGCCAGCGCGACGATCGCGATCTTGAGCCGGCGGCGGCGGA
>CAVXIG010000043.1:0-47280 GCA_963761645.1 uncultured Acidobacteriota bacterium | reverse complement strand
CTCCACCCGCTTCGCATCCGCGTCGTTGCTGGTCTCCTTGCCCCCTCGAGACGGGCGCCGCCCGCCTGCCAGGTCCAGTCGCGGATCTCGGGCATGTCGTCGCCGTGCTTGCGGATGTACTCCTTGTGCTCGATCAGCTTGTCGCGCATCGCCTGCTTGACGTAGGCGGCGCGGGCGCCGAGCCTGGGGACGCGGTCGATCACGTCGCCCACGAGGTGGAAGCGGTCGAGGTCGTTCAGCACCACCATGTCGAACGGCGTCGTGGTCGTGCCCTCCTCCTTGTAGCCGCGGACGTGCAGGTTCTCGTGGTTCGTGCGCCGGTAGGTCAGGCGGTGGATCAGCCACGGGTAGCCGTGGAAGGCGAAGATGATCGGCTTGTCCTTGGTGAACAGGACGTCGAAGTCCTCGTCCGGCAGCCCGTGCGGGTGCTCGCTCGGGCGGCTGCAGCTTCATCAGGTCGACGACGTTGACCACGCGGACCTTCAGGTCCGGCAGCTCGCGCCGCAGCAGGTCCACCGCCGCCAGCGTCTCCAGCGTCGGCACGTCGCCGGCAGCAGGCCATCACCACGTCCGGCTCGCCCCCCTGGTCGTTGCTCGCCCACTCCCAGATGCCGATGCCGGCCGTGCAGTGCTTGACCGCCGCGTCCATGTCCAGCCACTGCGGCGCCGGCTGCTTGCCGCCGACGATGACGTTGACGTAGTTCCGGCTGCGCAGGCAGTGGTCGGTCACCGAGAGCAGGCAGTTGGCGTCCGGCGGCAGGTAGACGCGCACGACCTCGGCCTTCTTGTTCACGACGTGATCGATGAACCCCGGGTCCTGGTGGCTGAAGCCGTTGTGGTCCTGCCGCCAGACGTGGGAGGTCAGCAGGTAGTTGAGCGAGGCGATCGGCCGCCGCCAGGGGATCTCGCGGATCGTCTTCAGCCACTTGGCGTGCTGGTTGAACATCGAGTCGACGATGTGGATGAACGCCTCGTAGCAGGAGAAGAAGCCGTGCCGGCCGGTCAGCAGGTAGCCTTCGAGCCACCCCTGGCACTGGTGCTCGCGAGAGCACCTCCATCACCCGGCCGTCGGGCGCGACGTGCTCGTCGGTGGGGAGGATCTCGGCCGATCGACTCGCGGTCGGTGACCTCGAAGACGTCGTTCCAGCGGTTCGAGGCGGTCTCGTCCGGGCTGAAGATGCGGAAGTTGCGCGACTCGGCGTTGAGCCTCAGCACGTCGCGCAGGAACTTGCCCTGCACGCGGGTGGCCTCGCCGAGGGTGGCGCCGGGGACGGAGACCTCCACGGCGTAGTCGCGGAAATCGGGCATCCGCAGGTCGCGCAGCACCACGCCGCCGTTGGTGTGGGGGTTGGCGCTCATCCGCCGGTCCCCCTCGGGCGCCAGCTCGGCGATCTCCGGGCGGAGCCGGCCGTTCGTCGTCGAACAGCTCGTCCGGGCGGTAGCCGCGCATCCACTCCTCGAGCATCTTGACGTGCCCGGGGTTCTCGGCCATCTCGGCCATCGGCACCTGGTGGGCGCGCCAGGTCCCCTCGACCGGCTTGCCGTCCACCACCTTGGGGCCGGTCCACCCCTTCGGCGAGCGCAGCACGATCATCGGCCAGCAGCGGGCGCTCCTTGAAGCCGTTCGTCCGCGCGTCGGACTGGATGCGCCGGATCTCGTCGAACACCTCGTCCATCACCGCCGCCATGCGCTCGTGCATGGTCTCGGGGTCGTCCCCTTCGACGTAGTAGGGCTTGTGGCCGTAACCCCGCATCAGGCTGTCCAGCTCCTCGTGAGGGATGCGGGCGAGCACGGTGGGGCCGGCGATCTTGTAGCCGTTGAGGTGGAGGATGGGGAGCACGGCGCCGTCGTGGACCGGGTTGAGGAACTTGTTCGAGTGCCAGCTCGTGGCGAGCGGGCCGGTCTCGGCCTCGCCGTCGCCGATCACGCAGGCGACGATCAGGTCCGGGTTGTCGAACACCGCGCCGTAGGCGTGGGAGAGGGCATAGCCGAGCTCGCCCCCCTCGTGGATCGAGCCCGGCGTCTCGGGCGCCGCGTGGCTCGGGATGCCGCCGGGGAAGGAGAACTGCTTGAACAGGCGGCGCATCCCGTTCTCGTCCAGGGAGACGTCGGGGTAGATCTCGCTGTAGGTCCCTTCGAGATAGGCGTTGGCCACCATCCCCGGGCCGCCGTGGCCGGGGCCGGTGATGTAGATCATGTTGAGGTCGCGCTGCCGGATGATCCGGTTCAGGTGGACCCAGAGGAAGTTGAGGCCGGGGGTGGTCCCCCAGTGGCCGAGCAGCCGGGGCTTGATGTGCTCGATCGTCAGGGGCTTCTTGAGCAGCGGGTTCTTGTAGAGATAGATCTGCCCCACGGAGAGATAGTTCGCCGCACGCCACCAGGCGTCGATCTTCCGCAGGATTTCGGGGGAGAGCGGTCCTTCAGGCATTCAACACCTCCTTCCACCGCGCGGGGCTATCCTGACACAACTCGGCGGAGTCCCATTCCCGCGGGTGCTCTGCTTCGTCTTCCAAAGGGAGAACTGGCGATGGCGGCGATCCCGTTCAGAACGCCGTGGTGGTGGTGACCGGGGGAGCCTCCGGCATCGGCCGCGGGCTGTGCGACGAGCTCGGACGGCGCGGCGCGGTCGTGGTGGTGACGGACGTTCAGGAGGAGGCGCCCCGCGCCGTGGCGGCGGGGATCACGGCCGCCGGCGGGCGGGCTTCCGGCGCGGCGCTCGACGTGCGGGACGCGGCGGCTTTCGAGCGGCTCCTCAACGAGACGATCGCCGCTCATGGGCGCCTCGACTACCTGTTCAACAACGCCGGGCTCGCCGCCGCGGGAGAGGCCCAGAAGATCCCTCTCAAGATCTCGCCGGTGATGGACGTGGATCTTTGGGGGGTGATCCACAGCACGGATGGCGGCCTTGCCCGGATGGTCCGGCAGGGCTGGGGGCACATCGTCAACATCTCTTCCCTGGCCGGGATTGGCGGCATGGCCCTGGGCTCCCCCTACGCGACGAGCAAGTTCGGCGTCGTGGGGCTCTCGCTCACCTTGCGGGCGGAGGGGTCGGATCTCGGCGTCAAGGTGAGCGCCGTCTGCCGGCGTACATCCAGACCCGCCATCTTCGAGAACGGCGCCTACGCCGATACGAATCAGGAGAGCCTCCTCTCGCTGATCCCCTTCAAGTTCGTGGACGTCGACGTCGCGGTTCGGAAGATCCTGCGCGGCGTCGAGCGCAACCGGGCGATGATCGTTTTTCCGTTCTACGCCAGGCTGCTCTGGTGGCTCACCCGGCTCAATCCCGAGATCGCCGTGAACGTCAACCGGAAGACGGCGCGGGCTTTCCGGCGCCGCGCGGCGAGAGGGGGAGCTACAGAAAAAACACGGACGAACATGGACGTAAAGGACGAACAAGGACGCCAAGCCGAGGCTGTTTGTCCGTGTTCGTCCCTGGAGTCCGTGTTCTTTAGCCCGGCGCGAGTGGCCAGATCAGCGGCAGCAGCCCCACGATCAACGCGAAGAGCAGCACGGTGAGCGGCAGGCCGGCGCGGAAATAGTCGCGGAAGGTGTAGCCGCCGGGGCCCATCACCAGGACGTTGACCGGGCTGCCGAGCGGCGTGAGAAACGCCACGGAGGTGGCGAGCGCGACGCCCATCGCGAAGGCGTGCGGGTCGGCGCCGATCCTCTGCGCGGTCTGGATGGCGATCGGGGCCACGATGGCCGCGACCGCCGCGCCGTTCATCGCCTGGGTGAGCAGGATGGCGAGGGCGACGAGCCCGGCGAGGATCGCCAGCGGACCCGCGCCCCCCAGCACGGCGAGCAGCCCGTGGGTGATCAGATCGGCGGCTCCCGTCTTGATCATCGCGGTCCCCAGCGGCAGCATGCCGGCGACCAGGAAGACGCTCCGCCACTCGACGGCCTGATAGGCGTCGTCCATCGAGAGCACGCGGGTGAGGATCATCACCAGCGCGCCCCCGAGCATGATCTCGCCGACGCCGAAGCGGTTGCTGGCGGCGAGCGCGAGGGTGACGATCATGATCGTCAGCGCCAGCCGGCTGCGGCGGCGCGACGGCGGCGGCTCGTCGATCCCGCGGTCGAGGACGATGAGGTCGGACTCGGCGCGCAGGACCGGCAGCCGGCCGCGCTCCCCCTGGAGCAGGAGCCCGTCGCCGAGCTGGAGAGGGAGGTCGGTGAGCCCCGTGCGGAGCGAGCGGCCGGCGCGCCAGATCGCCAGCACCGCCATGCCGTAGCGGTCGCGGAAGCGGGTCTCGCGCAGGGTGCGGCCGATGAGGTCCGAGCGCGGGGAGAGGACGGCCTCCACCAGCACCACGGAGCGGGATTCGAGGTCGCGGTCGCGCCAGTGGCGCGGCGGCAGAGGATCGAGGAACGCCGCGAACCCCGGGCCCTCCGGCTCGCCGGCGAGAATGAGGACGTCCTCGGCCTGGAGCTCCTGGTCGGGGGAGGGGGCGCGGACGATCTGGCTCTCGCGCTCGATGGCGAGCACGTTGACGCCGTAGGTCTCGCGCAGGCGGCTGCCGGCCAGGGTCTGGCCGACCAGCGGCGATCCCGCGGGCACGCCGGCGCGGGAGAGGGTCTCGCCCAGGTGGTAGACCTCGGCGAGATTGGCCTCCTGGCGCTGCAGATCCTCATAGAGCTGGACGGGCGAGCGCGCGGGGAGCTGGCGCCGCCCCCAGAGCGCCATGTAGGCGACCCCGACCGCGATGATCGGCAGGCCGAGCGGCGCGAAGTCGAGGAGGCCGAAGCCGGCCATCCGGCGATCCTGCAGCAGGCTGCTGACCACGATGTTGGTGGTGGTCAGGAGGGTCGCCATGCCGCCGAGGATGGTGCCGAAGGCGAGCGGCATCAGCAGCCGGGAGGGGTTCACGCCCGAGCGCTTCGCCGCTCCCGAGACGGCGGGCAGCAGCACGGCGGCGGCGGCGATGTTGTTCATGAACAGGGAGAGCAGGGCGGCGGAGAGCATCACCACCACGACCAGCCGCTGCTCGCTCCTGCCCGCGACGCGCACCAGGAGATCGCCGACGCTGTGAGTGACGCCCGCCCGCTCCAGCCCCGCGGCGAGGATGAAGATCGCCAGCAGCGTGATCACCGCCGAGCGGCTGAATCCGGAGAACGTCTCCTGCGACGTCAGCACCCCCGTCGTGCCGAGAGCGACCACCACCAAAAGCGCCACCAGGTCGGCGCGCAGCCGCTCGGTGAGCAGGAGCGCGATGGCCGCGCCGGCGATGATCAGGGTAATGAGGAGGTGGGGGTTCATGGGGGAGTGAGGTGCCCCGTCCCCGAATCCCCCATCTCCACCTTGCCGCCGGGGAAATACTCCTTCCAGCGCCGCGTCACGGTGGCCGCGGTCTCCTCGTCCGCGAACAGCTCCTTGGGGTACCAGGGCTTCATGCGGGCGTCGATCAGGATCGGCGGCGTGTAGGAGACGTGGTGGCGGACCAGCCCGGTGGCCGCGGCGTGGATGTCCGCCGCCGGCTCGAAACGGGTGAAGGTGGTCCAGAGGAAGTTGATCGGGCTGGCGGCGGCGCGGCGGGGCTCGTCGGTGAGGACGACGAGCGGCCAGCCGGCGAAGGCCGGGTGGGCGGCGAAGCGGGCCGCGGCGCCGGGATCGTCCGCGTAGGCGGGGCCGCCGACCACCAGGCAGCCGGGGGAGAAGACCTGGACGTCCGTCGTCCCCTGCGGGATCTCGGGAGCGGTGAAGGCGCGCGGGAGCTCGCGGACCGGATCGCCGAGGCCGAGCCAGACCCCCTTCGAGCCCTCGTTGACCACCGGGCCGGTGTAGTCGAGCGTGTCCATCGAGAGGTTCGAGAAGACGTAGAGGTCGGTCTCGGGATGGGTGCGCTCGAGGATGTGGGTGAGCGTCGCGCGGAAATCCTTGAGGTCGACGGCGCGGTCGGTCACCAGCAGGAACTTGGTGAGCGAGAGCTGCCCCTCGCCCAGGATGCGGAAGGCCGAGGCCATCGCCTCCCGCTTGTAGCGCTGCTTGACCACGGCGGCGGCCAGCGAGTGGTAGCCCGTCTCGCCGTAGGACCAGAGCTGCTCGACGGCCGGCATGACCAGCGGGAAGAGCGGCGAGAGCAGCTCCTGGAGGAGGTCGCCGATGAAGAAGTCCTCCTGCCGCGGCTTGCCGACCACGGTCGCGGGGTAGATCGCGTCCTTGCGGCGGGCGATCGTCTCGACCTCGAAGACCGGGTAGTCGTGCTGGAGCGAGTAGTAGCCGTAGTGATCCCCGAACGGGCCCTCCGGCCGGCGGACGCGCGGCGCCACCTTGCCGATCAGAGCGAACTCGGCCGAGGCGACGAGCGGGTACGGTCCCGGACCGGGCGAGACCAGCTTCAGCCGCTCGCCGGCGATCAGCGAGGCGAGCATCAGCTCGGGGACGTTCTCCGGCAGCGGCGCGATGGCGGCGAGGATCAGCGCCGGCGGGCCGCCGAGGAAGACCGTCACCGGCAGGGCCTGGCCCCGCGACTCGGCGACCGCGTAGTGATAGCCGCCCCCCTTGCCGATCTGCCAGTGCATGCCGGTCGTCCGCGCGTCGTGGACGTGGAGGCGGTACATGCCGAGGTTGTGCCCCTTGCCGTCCGGATGCTCGGTGTAGACCAGCGGCAGGGTGACGAAGGGACCGCCGTCCTCCGGCCAGGTGGTGAGCACGGGCAGGCGGTCGAGCCGGACGTCCGAGGTGACGACGTCGGCGACCGGGCCCGAGCCGCGCCGGTTGGAGCCGATCCGCAGCGCCTCGCGGCCGATGTCGCGGGCGCCCCAGAGCTTGGCCGGGGTGGGCGGCAGAAGCGTCTCGGCGAGATGGACGAGCCGCTTGATCAGCCGCAGGGGGCGGGTGCCGAAGGCCATCTCGGCCCGGCGCGCGGTGCCGAAGAGATTGGTGACGAGCGGGAAGTCGCGGTCCCGGACGTTGGTGAACAGCAGGGCCGGCCCGCCGGCCGCGATCACCCGCCGGTGGATCTCCGACGCCTCCAGATGAGCGTCCACCGGCGCCTCGATGGTGACGAGGTCGCCGTCGCGGCGGAGCTGATCGAGAAAGGCGCGGAGATCGGGGTAGGTCGAATCGGCCATGGCGGGGAGAGTGTATCCGTCCCGGAGAGCTCTCCCCAGCAGAGCAACAAAGAAAGCGAGATCGCCTGGGGGTCAGGCGTCCCTGACGATTAAGAGTATCACTGGCCCGGTTAAGTGCTCGCATGCCAGGTGGAGCACGGCGTGCCAACACCTTGTCGGCTTCTGGATATAGGTACTTCACCGTTGCCCGAGGTTCTGGATTGGCGCGGTCGCTATCCGTCACGGTCAGCGTAATGCCGGTATCGTCTGGAGCAGGTTCGTACGCCGTGTTGCAGTACCGGTCTGCGAGTAGGTGGAGACCGTTGCCCACGGACGGCGCCATTTACGAAAATCTTCGTGGTGTAGCGGCGTGCTGCCACCGGTAAGGTAGTCGCGGTCCTGGTGTACTGTCACGCAGTCGGAGTCCATAGAGATGGCATAGCGGGGCCGTTGAGCTCGACGCCGGATTCACCGCGAACGCGAGGTTGAGCGGCGTCGCCGTCACCGGGCAGTTGTTGTTCGTCGCCGAGATCGAGTAGGAGGAGGGGCTCAGGTTGCTGCTGGTCATGCTGGCGTAGGCGTAGGACTGGCAGCTCGGCACGCCGGCCTGGCTGGTGAAAGCGCTCGCGGTGACGCTCGCGCCGCTCCGGGGGCCGTCCGTCAGCGTCTGGGTCGTGGAGGCGCCGTTGACGGTCGCCGTGGAGTAGGAGTAGGCGTAGACCTCGCCGTAGAAAGCGCAGTTGGAGCTGAAGTTCGCGCTCGCGGTTCCCGTGACGCCCTGCGAGGAGGTCAGGGCGGAGGCGCTCGCGCTATAGCCGAAGTTGATGCTGCAGGAGACCTTTTCCGTCAGAGGCTCGCTTTTCGCCTCGGCGGCCTGGGCGAGCGTGATCATCCTCTGGGTGCTGGCGATCTCCTGACGGTGGCTGAGGATGGTCTTGCGCAGCTCTGGCGTCGGAGTCGCCTGATAGGCGAGGCGCAGGTTGCGGAGCTGGTTCTGGAGGTCCTGGAGCTTCCAGGCGAAGCCCGGCGAGCCGAATACGAAGGTTTCGACCTGGTGAGCCCCGCGGTCGCGCTGCAAGACGCCATCCTGGACGATCTTCCACCCCTGCCGCAGCATCTGGGCGATCGGGTCGTTGGACCTCGCCTTGGTGTCCTGAGCGAGGCTCAGGTGCGTGGTACCCAGAATCGAGAGACACAGCATGAGGGTGGCGAGAAACAACTTCTTCATGAAACTTCTCCTGCACAAGGTGAGACATACCGGACCTTCATGGCCAGGTCACAGAACCGAAAGCTCTTTCAGAAAAGAAAAGGCGGGGCCACCGGAGCGGCCCCGCGCTCAGGACGGAAGAGCGGTTACGGGATCACGGGCACTGGACGGCCTTCGAGCCGTCCGGACTGGCGACCACGAAGCAGCCGCTGCCGACCGGGTCCTTCTCGACGTCGACCGACTTCGAGGTGCTGCCCGTGTGGCTGGCGCTGGCGGTGACCGTCAATCCCAGGGTATTGATGGTGTTGTTATAGTTGAGCTGCCGGGACAGATCGACCGGGAGTAGCTGCTCCCCGTGCCGACGGCGGCGCCGTTCCAGGTCCACTGGTAGGTGATACGGCGACGGGGCGACCGCTGACGGAAGAGGTCCAGGTGTAGGTCGTGCACGCAGTCCACCGGACGCATAAACATAGTTGGTCCCGTTGATCGTCGCCACGGGAGTAGGCGTTGTCGTCACCGGGCAATTGTTGTTCGTCGCCGAGATCGAGTAAGAGGAGGGGCTCAGATTGCTGCTGGTCATGCTGGCGTAGGCGTAGGACTGGCAGCTCGGCACGCCGGTCTGGCTGGTGAAAGCGCTCGCGGTGACGCTCGCGCCGCTCCGGGGGCCGTCCGTCAGCGTCTGGGTCGTGGAGGCGCCGTTGACGGTCGCCGTGGAGTAGGAGTAGGCGTAGACCTCGCCGTAGAAAGCGCAGTTGGAGCTGAAGTTCGCGCTCGCGGTTCCCGTGACGCCCTGCGAGGAGGTCAGGGCGGAGGCGCTCGCGCTATAGCCGAAGTTGATGCTGCAGGAGACCTTTTCCGTCAGAGGCTCGCTTTTCGCCTCGGCGGCCTGGGCGAGCGTGATCATCCTCTGGGTGCTGGCGATCTCCTGACGGTGGCTGAGGATGGTCTTGCGCAGCTCTGGCGTCGGAGTCGCCAGATAGGCGAGGCGCAGGGTGCGGAGCTGATTCTGGAGGTCCTGGAGCTTCCAGGCGAAGCCCGGCGAGCCGAATACGAAGGTCTCGACCTGATGGGCCCCGCGGTCGCGCTGCAGGACGCCATCCTGGACGATCTTCCACCCCTGCCCCAGCATCTGGGCGATCGGGTCGTTGGACCGCGCCTTGGTGTCCTGAGCGAGGCTCAGGTGCGTGGTACCCAGAATCGAGAGACACAGCATGAGGGTGGCGAGAAACAACTTCTTCATGAAACTTCTCCTACACAGGGTGTGTGGGTTTGCGGAGGTCAGGGGATATAGCGACTACACACAGCGTTGGACGGGGAGCGCGCCGGCCTACCGGCGCATGCAAAACGGTAAATATTAAAAACTGGCTTTTATTCTTCTCGGAACGGCGGGGATTCTAGGCAGCCAATTACGGATTGTCAACCAGAATCCTGGATGGTCCTCCACCCCATGCCGTTCCTGCCGCTTGCGGGGAGCAGGGGTGGTCGAGGAGACTTGCAGCCTTGAGCCCGTAGCTCCGGCAAGAGGAGACTCCCGTGTCCGAACCCATGCCCGCCCCCGCCTATACCCCCCGCCCTGGTCCGCGCCCACGCTGGCGGCGGCGCCCCCTGCTCCGCGTCCTGCTGGCGCTCGTGGTGCTGATCGGCCTGCTGGCCGTCGCCGGCGGGGTCTGGCTCAACGACCGGCTGACGGCGAGCCTGCCGCGGCTCGACGGCGAGCGGCGGATCGCCGGGCTCTCGGCGCCGGTCGAGATCGAGCGGGACGCTCTCGGGGTGCCGACGATCCGGGCGGCGAACCGGCTGGACATGGCGCGGGCGCTCGGCTTCCTCCATGCCCAGGACCGCTTCTTCCAGATGGACCTGCTGCGGCGGCAGGCGGCGGGCGAGCTGGCGGAGATCATCGGCCCGGCGGTGGTGAGGGTGGACCGCCGGCACCGGGTCCATCGCTTCCGCGAGCGGGCGCGGCAGATCCTCGCGGCGTCCCCGTTGCGCGAGCAGGCCCTCCTCGCGGCGTACGCCGACGGGGTGAACGCCGGGCTCTCCTCTCTCGGCGAGGTCCCGTTCGAGTACCTCGCCCTGCGCGTCGATCCCGCGCCGTGGCGGCCGGAGGACTCGATCCTGGCGCTCTACGCGATGTTTTTCGAGCTGCACGACACCGGGGAGCGGGAATCCGCCCTGGGCGTGCTCCGCGACACGCTCCCGGGTCCGATGTTCGAGCTCCTCGCCTCGCCCGGCACGGAGTGGGACGCCCCGCTGGTGGGGCCCGCCTACGCGACGCCGCCGATCCCCGGGCCGGAGGTCTTCGACCTGCGCAAGCGCCAGATCGACCGGCCGGCGCTGCCGAAGGCGGCCTTCCTGGATTCGCGGGAGCTCGACGGGGATGAGGAGTTTGCCGGCCGCGGCGGCCGGCAGCAACAACTGGGCGGTGGCGGGCGCGCACACGGCGGACGGCCACGCCCTGCTCGCCAACGACATGCACCTGGGAATCCGGGTGCCGAACACCTGGTACCGCGCGTCCATGGTGCGGCCGGACCCCGCCGGGGGTTCCCTGCGCGTCACCGGCGTGACGCTGCCGGGGACGCCTTCGCTCTCGGTGGGGAGCAACGGCCACGTCGCCTGGGGGTTCACCAACAGCTACGGCGACTGGACCGATCTCGTCGAGCTGATGATCGATCCCAGGGATTCGAGCCGCTATCGCGCGCCGGACGGCTGGCGGCGCTTCGCGACGGCGCGGGAGCGCATCCGGGTCAAGGGGGGAGCCGACGACGTCCTGGAGGTCCGGGAGACGATCTGGGGGCCGGTGATCGACGAGGACCGCATCGGCCGCCCGCGCGCGCTCGCCTGGACCGCCCACCATCCGGAAGCGGTCAATCTCGAGCTCGACCAGCTCCAGACGGCGCGCACCCTGGAGGAGGCGATGGCGATCGCCAACCGCTCGGGCATCCCGCCGCAGAACTTCACGGTGGCGGACGAGACGGGGCGGGTGGGCTGGACGATCATCGGCAGGATCCCCCGCCGCGTCGGCTTCGACGGCAGGACTCCGACCTCCTGGGCCGACGGCTCTCGCCGCTGGGACGGCTGGCTCTCTCCCCAGGAGTACCCGCGCGTGATCAATCCCGCGTCGGGGCGGATCTGGACGGCCAACGCCCGGGTGATGGACGGCGAGAGCCTGCGGGCGATCGGCAACGGCGGCTACGACCTCGGGGCGCGGGCGCGGCAGATCCGCGACGCCCTGATGAAGCTGGAGCGCGCGACGCCGCGCGACCTGCTGGCGATCCAGCTCGACGACCGCGCCCTGTTCCTGGAGCGCTGGCGCGACCTGCTGCTGCGGACCTTGAGCCCGGAGGCGGTCCAGGGGCACCCCGGGCGCGGCGAGCTGCGCCGGCTGGTGGAGACCCGCTGGACCGGCCGCGCCGCCGTCGACTCGGCCGCCTACCGCGCGGTGCGGGGCTTCCGTCTCCATCTGGAGGACGCGGTCTTCGTATCCCTGACCGGCCAGGAGAACCTGCCGGAGGAGGACCGCGTCCGGCCGACCGCGCAGTTCGAGGGCCCGCTCTGGAAGATCGTCACCGAGCGGCCGGCCCACCTGCTGGACCCGAAGTACAAGAGCTGGGACCAGGAGATCCTCGCCGCCGTGGACGGCCTGCTGGAGAGCGGCGAGCGCCAGGGGGTCAAGCTGGCGGACCGCACCTGGGGGGAGCGCAACACGACGCGCATCCAGCACCCCCTGAGCTTCGCGCTACCCTTCCTGGGCCGCTGGCTCGACGTGCCGCCGCGCCAGCTCCCGGGGGACGAGAACATGCCGCGCGTGCAGGGCCCGACCTTCGGCGCCTCGGAGCGGCTGGTGGTCTCCCCGGGCCACGAGGACGCCGGCCTTTTCGAGATGCCGGTGGGCCAGAGCGGGCATCCGCTCTCGCCGTACTACCGGAAGGGGCACGAGGCCTGGGAGGAGGGGAAGCCGACTCCTTTCCTGCCGGGGCCGGCCATGCATACGCTGCGGCTGGTGCCCGCGGGCTGACGCTATATACTCCCGCGCCGGACTCATCCGTACCGGGGAGGGGATTTCATGCCGCAGGACACCGTTCACGTGATCGCGATCTTCTACGCCGAGATGGGCAAGGAAGACGAGATGGAGAGCGCGCTCCGGGAGCTGATCGAGCCCACCCGCCGCGAGACCGGGTGCATCCGCTACGACCTGCTGCGCTCGCTCAAGGGGGAGCACTACGTCGAGTTCGTCTTCGTCGAGGAGTGGGCCTCGGAGGAGGCGCTGGACGCGCACGGCCAGTCGGAGCACCTCAAGGGTCTGCGCGCCCGGATCAAGGGCTCGATGGGCTCGCTCCCCCGTGTGATCCGGTATCGCCAGGTGGGGTGAACGCAGCCCCGGAACGGCGAAGGGGCGCGGTCTCCCGCGCCCCTTGCCCACCCTGCCGTCGCCTTGTACGGATCAGCGCCGGGTCTTCTGTCCGCTGCCCAGGATCATCTCCCGTCCCGCCATGTAGAGCAGCACGGTGATGAGCGCGAAGGGGATCAGCGCCAGGAGATCGGCGGAGCCCCCCTCGAAGAAGGGGTTGGACTTCATCCTCGCGATCATGCCGCTGTCGAACTCGGTCAGCAGCCCCTGGCTGAAGGCGATCGCGATGCCGGCGATGGCGCCGCCGGCGATGTAGCCCGACGCCATGAGGACGCCCGGGCTCTTGTCCCCTTCGGCGGTCAGCTCCTCCTCGGTCAGGTTGCGGTGCGCGAGCTTCTTCTTGAGGTGGCGGTCCACCATCCAGCGCACCATGCCGCCGATGAAGATCGGGCTGGACGAGGAGAGCGGCAGGTAGACGCCGACGGCGAAGGCCAGCGAGGGGATGCCGGACATCTCGAGGACGATGGCGATCATCACCCCCAGCAGGACCAGCCCCCAGGGGAGCTGCCGGTTGAGGATGCCCTTGATGATGTAGGACATCAGGGTCGCCTTCGGAGCGTCGAACTTGTTGACCGTCTGGATCGTGCCGTTCAGGCCCGGGCGCTCCTTGTGGGTGCCGTTGATCCCGGGATCGACCAGATAGACCGGCACGCCGGCGTCGTTGACCAGGTACCGGCCGGCCGGGCCGCCCACGTCGTCGGTCTTCTGCCAGGAGTGGTAGGCCTGGTGGTCGGCGGCCGCCTGGGGTCCCTGGAGAGACTCGGGCCGCAGCGTCGAGAGCGTCCCCGGATCGACCCGCAGGTCCGGCGAGTACCCCTCGGCGACGATCTGGCCCGCCGGGTTGGCGAGCGGCACGTAGACGGTGGCCGAGTCGTTCAGCTTGAGCAGGATGGGCCCGAGCACCAGGGCCGAGGCGAGGGCGCCGAAGAGGATGGCGACCTGCTGGTTGCGCGGCGTGGCGCCGACCAGGAAGCCGGTCTTCAGGTCCTGCGAGGTGGTGCCGCCGTTGGAGGCCGCGATGCAGACGATGGCGCCGATCGACAGCGCGGTCACGTAGTAGCTCGGCCCGGTCCAGCCGATGAGCAGGAAGACCAGGCAGGTGAGCAGCAGGGTCGCCACCGTCATCCCCGAGATCGGGTTCGACGACGAGCCGATCTCGCCGGTCAGCCGCGAGGAGACGGTGACGAACAGGAAGCCGAAGATGATGATCAGGAGCGCGCCCAGCAGGTTCCACTGCAGGTGGAGCTGGGGCACCAGCATGATGACGGCGATCAGCGCGATGATGCCGCCGACCACGAACTTGAGCGACATGTCCTGGTCGGTGCGCAGGGTCGCCGGGCCGCCCTGGGCCGCTCCCTTGCGGCCGCGGAAGTCGGCGAGGCCCCCCTGGAGGCCGTGCCAGATCGTGGGCAGCGAGCGGAACAGGCTGATGATGCCGCCCGCGGCCACGGCGCCGGCGCCGATGTAGAGCACGTAGGCGCCGCGGATGTCGTTGGGACCCATCTCCGAGATCGGCATGGTGCCGGGCGCGATCACCCCGGTCGCGACGCCGCCGAAGTACTTGATCGCCGGGATCAGCACCAGGTAGGCGAGCACGCCGCCGGCGCACATGATCGAGGCGATGCGGGGGCCGATGATGTAGCCGACGCCGAGCAGCGTGGGGTTGATCTCGGCGGAGATCGAGCCGGCCTCGAAGGGCTTGCCGGAAGACCTTCTCGGGGGTCTCCTTCCACAGGTAGAAGACCTTCATCATCGTCTGGTAGGCGAGGCCGATCCCGAAGCCGGTGAAGATGGCCTTGGCGCCGGAGGCGGTCGCCTCCTCGGCGGCGGGGGCATCCCCGGCCATCGGCGGCGCCGCGGGCGGCGATCGCCCGCTCCTCGTCCGTGGCGCCGGCCTTCAGCACCTCCGCGCAGGCGGTCCCTTCGGGGTACTTGAGAACGCCGTGCTGCTGGACGATGAGGGCCCGGCGCAGCGGGATCATCATCAGGATCCCCAGCAGGCCGCCGAGCACCGCCACCAGCATCACCCGCGTGATCTCGAGGTCGAAGCCGAGGATCATGATCGCCGGCATGGTGACGCCGACGCCGAAGGCGATCGACTCGCCGGCCGATCCGGCCGTCTGCACGATGTTGTTCTCGAGGATCGTCGCCCCCCGGAGCCCGACCGCGCGGAGCCCGCGGAAGATGGCGATCGAGAGGACCGCCACCGGGATCGAGGCGCTCACCGTCAGGCCGACCTTGAGCACCAGGTAGAGCGACGAGGCGCCGAAGATGATGCCGAGGATCGTGCCGACGATGAGCGGCAGGAACGTGAGCTCCGGCAGTTGCACCGAGGCCGGGATGAACGGCCGGAACGCGGCGGCCTGGGGCTCCTCCGGGACGGACCCGACGATGTCGGGGTACTCTTGCGGTGGAACTTCGTGAATTGCCATGCGGGATGACCTTTCTGGCAAAAAAGTTTGGGTCCGTACCCTACCACACCGCCGCCGCCCGGACCGGGATTCTGAGCCGGGGTCAAGCAAGAACGGCACCACCGCGCGGGAATCCGGAGGCCGGGCGCTCTCTCGTAAGCTTCTCATGGGGGCCTTTGCCCGACCCCGGGAGGAAAGAGATGATTCGAAGCAAAGCGTTCTGGTTCGCCGCCGTCCTCTGCGGAGGTCATGCCTGGATCCTCGCCGCCGCGTCGGCGCCGGCTCCGGCGGCCCCGGCCTCCACCGAGAAGGCCGTCTTCTCCATGTACTGCTACTGGACCGGCGAGGCGACGGTCGGCAAGGTGCCGGGTGTGGTCCGCACCCGCATCGGCGATTTCGGCGGCAACGAGGTCGTGGAGGTCACCTACGATCCGGCGCGCACGGACGTCGAGCCGGCTCGCCCAGGCGCTCAAGCGGCAGGGGTCGTTCTATGCCCTGATCGCGCCGGACCGCGCCGCCGCGGCGAAGGACCGGACTGCCGGCCTCCGACGTCAAGGTCCGCTCCGGCCAGCCGGACTTCATCGAGCCCAAGCACTCGCTGCGCGTCGCCCACCCCGAGCTCTACTACCTCGACCTCACCGAGGCGCAGGCGATCGCGCTCAACACCTGGAGCCACTTCGGCGGCCCGAAGCCCGCCGTGCTCACCCCCGAGCAGGAGCGCATGGCCGCGAAGCTGAAGGCCCGCCTCGCCGCCGGCCGCGCCCCCGGCGAGCCCGCCCGCTCCGGCCCCGAGCGCGAGCGGTACCGGCAGACGCTGGTGGCGTGGCTGGGGGCAGTCCCACTAGACCGTGAACGCCAGCGTCAGCAGCGTCTGCTGCTCGATGCCGTGGGCCTTGGCCGAGCCGGTGGCCGGGCTGCCGCTCGCCGAGCGCTTCACCGAGCGGATCGGCTTGCCGGTCAGGCGCTCGATGCGGGGCTGGACGAAGAAGAGGGCGCCCATGTTGGCCGGCTCCTCCTGCACCCAGAGGACGTTGCGGGCGTTCGGATGCTTCGCCAGCGCCGCGGCCAGCTCCTCCTGCGGGAAGGGGTAGAGCTGGTCGAGGACGAGGATCGCCGTCGAGGAGTCCTGCCGCTTCTCCCGCTCCCGCCGCAGCTCGTGGGCGATCTTGCCGGAGCAGAGGAGGACCCGCTGGGCGTCCTGGACCTGCCCGTCGTCGATCACCCGCAGGAAATGGTCGCGCGCGAAGTCCTCGAGCGTCGAGGCGGAGTCCTTGTGGCGCAGCATGCTCTTGGGGGTGAAGACGACCAGCGGCTTGCGCCAGGGGACCAGGGCCTGCCGGCGCAGCAGGTGGAAGTACTGGGCCGCCGTCGAGGGCTGGCAGACCTGCATGTTGTCCTCGGCGCAGAGCTGGAGGTAGCGCTCGATGCGCGCGCTCGAATGCTCCGGCCCCTGCCCCTCGTAGCCGTGCGGCAGCAGCATGACGACGCCGGAGAGCAGGTGCCACTTGTCCTCGCCGGCGGAGATGAACTGGTCGATGATGATCTGGGCGCCGTTGGCGAAGTCGCCGAACTGCGCCTCCCAGCAGACCAGCGCCTCGGGGAAGTCGCGGCTGATGCCGTACTCGAAGCCGAGCACGGCGACCTCGGAGAGCATCGAGTCGTAGACCTCGACGCGCGCCTGGCCGGGAGCGACGTGCTGCAGCGGCATGTACTCGGAGGCGTCCTCGACGTCGATCAGCACCGAGTGGCGCTGGTTGAAGGTGCCGCGCCGGCTGTCCTGCCCGGAGAGGCGGACGAACGTGCCCCCCTTGGCCAGCGAGCCGAAGGCGAGCGCCTCGGCCATGCCGTAGTCGACGGGGCGCTTGCCGGTCCCCATCTCGGCCCGCTGGGCGAGCAGGGCCTGGATCTTCTTGTGGACGTGGAACCCCTCGGGCGCGGTGGTGAGCGGCGCCGTCAGCTCGGCGATCTCGCCGGCCGCGAGCCCCGTCCGCACCTCGTACTCGGGCTTCCACCAGCCCCCCTGGTAGCGGTCCCAGTAGGCCGGCAGGGTGCGCATCGTCGGCTTCTTGTCGAGCGCCGAGGCCGCCTTGTGGGCGGCGTCCAGCTCGGCGCGGATCGGCCTCCTCCCGGCGCTGCGCCTCCCCCTCGGCGACGCCGATGGCGCGGGCGTACAGCTTCCAGAGCGGCGGGTGGGCCTGGATCTTCTTGTAGAGCAGCGGCTGGGTGATCGTCGGGTCGTCCACCTCGCTGTGGCCGTGCCGGCGGAAGCCGATCAGGTCCACCACCACGTCGCTCTTGAAGGCGAAGCGGTAGTCGACCGCGAGCTGCGCCACCCGCGCCACGGCGTCCGGGTCCTCGCCGTTGACGTGGAAGATCGGCACCGGCAGCCGGCGCGCCACGTCCGAGGCGAAGCGGGAGGAGTGGAGGGCCTTGGGCTCGGTGGTGAAGCCGATCATGTTGTTGACGATGACGTGCACCGTGCCGCCCACCCCGTAGCCGGGGAGCTCGGCCATGTTCAGCGTCTCGGCGAGCACCCCCTGGCCGGCGAAGGCGGCGTCGCCGTGGAGGACGATCGGGAACACCCGGTCGTGGCTCCGCTCGTCGCCGAGCCGCACCTGCTTGGCCCGCACGCGGCCGAGCGCCACGGGATCGACCGCCTCCAGGTGGCTCGGGTTCGAGACCAGATGGATGTTGACCTTGTGGCCGTCGCGGCCGGTGAAGTCGCCGGTCGCGCCCATGTGGTACTTGACGTCGCCGCCGCCGAAGGTGCTGCGCGGATCGACGTCCTCGAAGCCGGCGAGGATCTCGGCGGGGGTGCGGCCGACGGTGTGCACCATCACGTTCAGCCGGCCGCGGTGGCTCATCGCGATGACCACCTGCTGGGCGCGGCGCTCGGCGGCGCCCTGGAGCATCTGGTCGAGGCAGGGGAGCAGCGCCTCGACCCCCTCGACCGAGAAGCGCTTGGTGCCGAGATAGCGGGACTGCAGGAACTGCTCGAAGGTCTCGGCCCGGGTGAGCAGGTCGAGGATGCGCTCGCGGTCGAACCGCGGGGCCTCGGCCTCCATGCGCTCCTCGATCCAGCGCCGGCGCTCGGGATCGGAGATGTGCATGAACTCGACGCCGATCGTGCCGCAGTAGTGCCGCCGGCAGTACTCGGCGGTCGCGGGGTCGGTGTTCTCGAGGCCGGGCTGCGCCTCGGGCTCGATGCGGTTCATGGGATCCAGATCCGCCAGCAGGTAGCCCAGCCGGCGGTAGGCGTCCAAAGTCTTCTCGTCCAGCGCGGCGGGGCGCTCGGACGCAAGGGTCGGGGTGGTGGCTATGGTCTCCATAACACAGTCAGGATACCGCAACTGGCAAGGGGGGCGGGCGCGAAGAGGGGGAGGAGAAACGGCGCGGCCCGGGCTCTCCGGACCGCGCCGGGCTCCTAGTTGGCGGAGCAGGTGTTGAAGGCGTTCGTGTCGAGGATGCTGACGAACGTCCGGCCCAGCGGGTTGTTGTAGGTCTTGGTCTGGCCCGTCCGGGTGTCGGTCACCGTCAGAGTCGACGCGGACGTTGGTCAGGCCGGCCGCGAAGAGCCAGTAGCGGCTGTTGACGCCGCAGCCGTTCAGGACCTTGACGACCACCTCCACGTTGCCCGGATCGAAGAACCAGAAGTAGCCGCTGTCCGGCGTCAGGGTCACCGCGGTGCCGTTGCCGCTGGCGGTCGACGTCTGCCAGGTGGCGGTCACCCGGAAACGGCCGCCGCCGAGGCAGAGGGTGTTGCCCCCCGCGACGCATGCGGCCGTCACCTCGAAGGCTCCGATGTCGCAGGTGGCGCCGCCGGGCCGCCTGACCCCCCGCTGATCGGTCGCCTCGCAGGCGCCGTTGCCCGAGCCGGGCGCGGCGGGGTTGCCGGCGTCGATCGCGGGGCTGCCGGGGAGGAGCTGGGATCGTCGGCGTCGGGCCGCCGTAGTTGGCGAGCGCGCCGGTCCTCGCGAGGAGCGGCGAGGCCGGCGTGCCCACCTTGTCGTGATTGGCCGCCGAGGGGCCGAAGCACCCCATGTTGTTGCTGATCAGGTTGTAGGCGGAGTCGATGGCGCCGGAGCAGTCCGGATCGGAGCCGCCGGGGTTGAAGAAGAGGGAGTTGGTGATCCTCGGCGAGATTCCGATGAAGGCCGAGTTCTCGACGAAGAGGCCGCCCCCCTTCAGCGCCGCGGTATTGCCGACGACGGAGATGTTGTTCGCCGTCGCGCGGATGTCGGAGAACAGGTAGAGGCCGCCGCCGAAGTCGGCCGTGGAGCGGTTGCCGGAGATCGTGACGTTGGCGAGGGTCAGGTCACCCCCGGCGGCGATGCCGCCGCCGGCGCTCTGGGCGGTGTTGTTCACGATCGAGCTGTCGCGGATGGTGAGGGAGGCGTCGTGGCCGTCGGTGACGATGGCGCCGCCGAGGCCGGCGCCGGCGGCTCCCGCGACGCTGGCGTTGCCGGTGAGGATCGTGCGCAGGAGGGTGAGATCGCCGCTGTTGCGGATCGCGCCGCCCGCTCCGGGCGACCGGCCGTTGCGCAGCGTGACGTCCTGGATCTGGACCGTCACGCCGCCCGGGACATAGAAGATCCCGTCGACGGCGCCGCCGTCGATGACGGTGCGCTCGGCGCCGTCGCCGATCAGGACGAGGTTGCCCTGGATCTCGAGGTTGCCGGTGGCGGGGCCGGGGGCGGAGAGGGTGTAGATCCCCGCGTGCAGCAGGACGGCGTCCTCGCCGGGGTGCTGGTTCGCCGCCACGATCGCCTCGCGCAGCGAGCAGTCGGCGTCGCAGGCGCCGTCGTTGGTGTCGGTCCCCTTGGTGGGGGTGTAGACCGCCGCCTGGACCGCGGCGGGCAAGGCCAGCGCGAGCAGCAGCGCTGGATACAGACGTTTGACAGAAGAAATCATGATGGTTGCTCCTTCGAGAACTTCATCGATTCAGTCTGCGCGGAATCCCGGGCTGCCGCGCGTGTTGGGCTTCGAAGCCGTCTGTGCGTGTTCCAACAAGTAGTACGCACGATCGGTGAGGAATGTCTAGAAGCGGACAACCTCCCGGGCTCCCGGGGACTGGCTTCGCGCATGAGCCCATGGGATCGCGGTCTGAGCCTTCGCGCTCGCCGTCTGCGCCCAATGCTGCCGCGGGTGGGCCTGTCCGGTCCCCGTCACTTCCTTTTGCTTCCGCGGCTTCGCCCAATGGTTTTCCGTCCGCGCCCTTTCTTTCCGCGCTCGATGCCAGCAGGAGGCGGTGTCCGCCCTCTGTTCCCCCGTGCTTGCCATCTCTGGCGCCGCGACATCTCTCGCGAGGGCGCAGCCGCGGGATCAGAGGGCACAAGGAGAGAGCCGAAGGGCGCCTCTGGAGATCCGGAGGGCGGATGCGGAGATCGGGTGGGGCTCCTCCGCGGAACCTGTGGGCCCAGGCGAGAAGCAGAGGGCGGAGAGCGCGATCCCGAGGGCCGGCGCAACCGTCCATGGGGCGATGGTGAGCGAGGAAGTGCGGGAATCGCCGATCTCCTTCACGAGATCGCAGTGTTCAGAGCGGCCTCCAGGTCGAGCATCCGGGCTTCCTCCAGCAGCCCCGGGTCGCCGGGCGCTCCGGCTTCCCAGAGCAGATTTGCCAGCTCCGCCTGAGTCCAGCCCCGGAGCAGGCGCAGGAAGGTCACCACCATCTTGACGTCTTCGGGGTTGTCCCGGCCCGGCATGGGATCGGGCGATCGATGAGCGGAGCCTGGGGCTTCTGCCGGTTTCAGGCCCGAGCAGGCGCCGGTGCTAGACTGCCGGGCGGTCCGGCCCGCCGGCCGGCGCACTTCCTGGAGCCCCGAACCGATGACGCGACGATTCGCGAAGCCGTTCCCCATCTTCCTCCTGTTCCTTCTCTTGCTGCTGCCCGCCGCGGCGCAGGTCGCGCCGGTGCCGAACCCGCTGGAGCCGGCCGCCGCGGGGGGGCTGCCGGCGGTCGACCGCGCGCTCGCCAAGCTGTCGGCGAACCAGCGGCTGCTGGTGATCGGCGCCCATCCGGACGACGAGGACACGTCGCTGATCGGCTTCGTCTCGCGCGGCCTCGGCGGCGAGGCCGCCTACCTGTCGCTGAGCCGCGGCGAGGGGGGGCAGAACGTCATCGGTTCGGAGCTCGGGGTCGCGCTCGGGCTGCTGCGCACCCGCGAGCTGCTGGCGGCCCGCGCGGTCGACGGCGGCCGG
Organism: uncultured Acidobacteriota bacterium; assembly: GCA_963761645.1. Lineage (GTDB taxonomy): Bacteria > Acidobacteriota > Thermoanaerobaculia > Multivoradales > UBA5704 > DATARR01. The sequence continues at coordinate 26,005 of CAVXIG010000043.1, read as the reverse complement.
CAGTTCTTCACCCGCGCCTACGACTTCGGTTACACCCGCTCGCTCGACGAGACCCTCCGTCTCTGGCCGAAGGACGTGCTGGTGGAGGACGCCGTGCGGGTGATCCGCCGCTTCAAGCCGCAGGTGGTGGTCTCGGTCTTCCCCGGCGTCCCCCACCCCAACCACGGCCAGCATCAGGCCGCCGGGGTGACCGCCTACGCCGCCTTCCCCCTGGCGGGGGATCCCAACGCCCTGCCCCAGCTCACCACCGAGGGGCTCCCGCCGTGGACCCCGCAGGCGCTCTACCGCTCGACCTACTTCGACCCCAACGCCAGCACGATGACCCTGCCGACCGGCGGCATCGACCCGCTGGCGGGCAAGTCGATCTTCCAGCTCGCGATGGCGAGCCGCAGCATGCACCGCTCGCAGGACATGGGGCAGATCCAGCGCCTCGGTCCCCAGCAGACCCGGGTGGCCTGGGTGCAGGGGGGCAAGGGCAAGGAGGCGAAGAGCCTCTTCGACGGCATCGACACCCGCCTCTCCTCGCTGGCGGCGACGGTCGCCGACGCCGGCCGCCGGAAGCGCGTCCAGGAGCGGCTCGACGCGGTGCAGGCGACGGCCGAGAAGACGCGGAGCGCCCTCAACCCGGCGCACCTCGACGCGGCGGTGCCGGCCTTCCTCGACATCCTGAAGGATCTCCAGGCGGCGCGGGCGGCGCTCGCGGCGGAGGACCGCCCGGTCCGCGATCTGCTCGACGAGAAGATCGACGTCGCCGCCGCCGGCCTCGCCGCCGCGGCCGGCCTCGCGCTCGACGCCACCACCGGCGAGGAGGAGCTGACGGCGGGGAGCACCTTCACCGTCACGGTCTCGCTCTGGAACGGCGGCGCGCACGCGGTCTCCGGGGCGGCGGTCTCGCTGCTGCCGGAAGGCGGCGAGGTGCTCCATGGCGAGAGCAAGGACCTGGCGGCGGGCGCGCTCGGCACCTGGGAGCTCAAGCCCGCCGTGCCGGCCGGGGCGCCGCCGACGATCCCCTACTTCCTGCGCAAGCCGCTCATGGGGGCGATCTACGACTGGTCCGCGGCCCTGCCGTCGGAGCGCGGGGAGCCGTTCGGGCCGCCGCCGCTCAACGCCCAGATCGGTTTCACCCTGGACGGCGTGCCGGTCACCCTGGAGCGCGAGGTGGTCCATCTGCACCGGGACCAGGCGCTGGGCGAGGTGCGCCGGCCGCTGCGCGTGGTGCCCGAGATCGAGGTGGCGGCGGCCGAGAGCCTCGAGGTCTGGCCGGTCCAGAGCCGCGAGCCCCGGCGGCTCAAGGTGACGCTCACCTCCCACGGCAAATCACTGCTGCGCGGCCGGCTCGAAGCCAGCGCGGAGGGAACGGGGTTCACCGTCGCGCCCCAGCCGTTCACCCTCGAAGCGGCGAACGAGCCGCTCGACCTCGAGCTCACCCTCCAGCCGCCGAAGGAGCTCAAACCCGGCCGCGCCGTCCTGAAGCTCGCGGCGGTGCTGGAGGACGGCCGCCGGTTCGACCTCGCCGTGCCGGTGGTCGACTACCCCCACATCCGCCCGACCCCGCGGCCGGTGGCCGCCGAGGTGGCGGTACGGACCGCCGACCTCCGCCTGCCCGCGCTGAAGCGGGTGGGCTACGTGCGCGGCGCTTCGGACCGCGTCCCTGAATTCCTGCGCCAGGTCGGGGTGCCGATCGAGATGCTGGGCTCCGAGCAACTGCAGTCGGCGGATCTCGGGCGCTACGACGCGATCGTGATCGGCAGCCGCGCCTACGAGACCACTCCGGCCCTCCTGCGCGCCAACCGCCGGCTGCTCGGCTACGCCCACGACGGCGGCCTGGTGATCGTCCAGTACCAGCAGGCCGCGTACTTCGAGGGAAAGTACGCCCCGTACCCGCTCGAGCTGGCCCGGCAGGCCGACCGGGTGACCGACGAGACGGCCCCGGTGGCCCTCCTCGATCCGGCGAGCCCGGTCTTCAATACCCCCAACAAGATCGGCGCCGCGGACTGGGAGGGTTGGATCCAGGAGAGGGGGCTCTACTTCGCCCATACCTGGGACCCGGCCTTCAAGCCGCTGCTCTCGATGAAGGACCCCGACACCCCGGACCTCCAGGGCAGCCTGCTGGTGGCCCGGTACGGCAAGGGGGTCTACGTCTACACCGGACTCGCCATCTTCCGCCAGCTCCCGGCCGGGGTGCCGGGAGCCTACCGGCTGTTCGCCAACCTGCTCGGGCTCGAGGGGAGCCGCTGAGGTAAGATCGCTGAAAACCATGAAAAAGATCTGCCTGCTCGCCCTCGCCCTCCTCGCCGCGAGCTGCGGCGACGGCCGCAAGCCGCTGGTCGTCTACTCGCCCCATGGGCGCGACCTGCTGACGCTGATGGAGAAGAGCTTCGAGGCGAAGCACCCGGACGTCGACGTCCGCTGGCTCGACATGGGCTCGCAGGAGGTCTACGACCGGGTCCGTTCCGAGGCCGCCAACCCGCAGGCCGACATCTGGTTCGGCGGGCCGCAGACGATCTTCGCCCGCGGCGCCTCCGAGGGGCTCCTCGCCCCCTTCCGTCCGGGCTGGGCCGACGCCGTGCCGGCCACCAGCCGCGCCGCCGGCGACCTCTACTTCGGCTCCTACCGGACGGCGCCGGTGCTGGTCTACAACTCGCAGGCGGTGAAGCGCGAGGAGGCTCCGGCCGATTGGGACGACCTGCTCGATCCGCGCTGGAAGGGGAAGATCCTGATCCGCGATCCGCTGGCGAGCGGCACCATGCGCACGCTCTTCGGCATGATCCTGTCCCGCTCGGTGAAGGAGACCGGCAGCCCCGACCGCGGCTGGCAGTGGCTCCGCCGCTTCGACGCCCAGACCAAGGAGTACGTGCAGAACCCCGCGCTGCTGATGGAGAAGCTCAACCGCAAGGAGGGGCTGATCACCGTCTGGGAGCTCACCGACATGCTCTGGCAGGCCAAGCGCGGCGCCCCGCTCGGCTACCGCTTCGCGACCAGCGGCACGCCGGTGATCGACGACTCGGTCGGCCTGGTCAAGGGGGCGAAGCACCCGGCCGAGGCGAAGGCGTTCATCGAGTACGTGGGGAGCGTCGAGGCGCAGGAGCTCGCGGCCCGCGATGCCTTCCGCCTGCCGGCGCGCACCGACATCCCCGCCGAGCGCCTGCCGCAATGGGCGCGGGAGGTGCTGCGGGATCTCGTTCCGGCCGACGTCGACTGGGAGATGATCGCCAAGAACGGCCAGCCGTGGATGACCGCCTGGGACCGCACCGTGCGCAGCCATGGCGGCGCGGCGCCCTCCCCGTAGAAGGTCGAGGCCATGCCCTTCCTCGTCCTCGACCGGCTCGACAAGAGCTTCGGCGCCCAATCCGTCCTCCGCGAGCTCTCGCTCGCCGTCGAGAAGGGGGAGATCGTCGCCCTGCTCGGCCCCTCGGGCAGCGGCAAGACCACCGCCCTGCGGCTGATCGCCGGGTTCGAGACTCCGGACCGCGGGCGCATCCTGGTCGAGGGGAGCGACGTCACCGCCCTGCCTCCCGAACGCCGCCACTTCGGCATGGTCTTCCAGCACTACGCTCTCTTCCCCCATCTCACCGTCGGCGAGAACGTCGCCTTCGGACTCGCCGGCAAAAAAGAAGACGCCGCCGGCCGGACCCGCCGGATCGCCGAGGCGCTCGCCCTGGTCGACCTCCCCGGCTTCGAGAACCGGCGGGTGGGGGAGATCTCGGGCGGCCAGCAGCAGCGGGTGGCGCTCGCCCGCGCCCTGGCGCCCGAGCCGCGGGTGCTGCTGCTCGACGAGCCGCTCTCGAACCTCGATCCCACCCTGCGCGAACGCACCCGCCGCGAGCTGCGGGCGGCGATCCGGCGGGTCGGCATCACCACCGTGCTGGTCACCCACGAGCAGGAGGAGGCCTTCCATCTGGGCGACCGGGTGGCGGTGCTCCACGGCGGCGTGCTCCACCAGGTGGGGAGCCCGGAGGACCTCTACGAGCGGCCGGCCACCCGCTTCGTCGCCACCTTCGTGGGCCGGGCGGGCGTGCTCCCCGGCGTGCTCGAGGGGGACGGCGCCGTCTGGGTGCCCCACCCCGCGCTAGGCGGCGGTTCGGCCGGTCCGGTGCGCTGGTCCGCGGACCGTTCCCCCGAGGCGGAGGATCTGGGCCCCGGCGAGGAGGTGGACCTCGTCGTCCGCCCCGAGTCGCTGGCGTTCGTGGCCGGCATCGATCCGCGGGCGCTCTCAGGCCGGGTCATCGGAGCGGCGCTATGCCGGCCCGGTGACCTATTACCAGGTGGCTCTCGCGGCGGGTGGAGAGCTGGAGGTGCTCGCGCCGACGGGAGCGGCGGCGGTGGGGGACGCGGTGCGGGTGGCCCCGAGCTCCCCGGGAGCGGGACCGGCGCCAAGGGTTTTCCGCAGAACCTTGCCCCCCCCGGCGGCGTAGAAGGGGACGCAGTGAAACGAGTTCCCCGCCTCCCAGCCCTCGCCGTCGTGGCCCTGCTCGCCTGGCTGGTGGGCTATCCGCTGCTGATCACGCTGATCGAGTCGCTCGGCGGGCCGAAAGCGTGGACCCTCGGCTACTTCGCCGAGTTCTTCAGCCGCCGCGACGAGTGGCTGGCGCTCTGGCGCAGCCTGTGGATCTCGACCGCCTCGGTGGCGCTCGCGGCGCTGGTGGGAGTGCCGCTCGCCTTCCTCTTCGAGCGCACCGACTTCCCCGGCCGGCGGATCCTGGGGGCGATCGTGGCCCTGCCGGTCGCCCTGCCGCCGCTGGTGGGGGTGATCGCCTTCCTCTTCCTCTATGGCGAGAGCGGCTTCGCCTCGCGGGCGGTGCAGGCGCTGCTGCGGCTGAACGAGCCCCCCTGGCGGCTGGTGGGCCCGGGGGCGATCCTGCTGGTGCACGCCTACTCGATGTACGTCTACTTCTATCTCTTCACCCGCGCCGGCCTCGCCCGGCTCGACGCGGCCCTGCTCGAGGCCGCGGCCTCGCTGGGCGCCAGCCGCCGGCGGACCCTCTTCCGGGTAACCCTGCCGCTGCTGCGGCCGGCGCTCGCCGGGGCGGCGCTGCTCACCTTCATGACGGCGCTCGCCTCGTTCTCCGCCCCCTACCTCTTCGGCGGCGGCTTCCGGGTGATGACCACCCAGATCGTCGCCTCCAAGCTCAACGGCGAGCTCGCCCTCGCCCAGGTGGAGACGGTGATGCTCGCCCTGCTGGCCCTGCTCGGGCTTGCGGGCGATGCGGCGCGCCGACCGGGCGGTCGCCGTGGGCACCGGCGTGCGGGGGATCGCTCCGGCCCGCCGGACCCTGAGGAGCCCGCTGGCCCGCGGCGCCGCCGGCCTCTTCGGCTGGCTGCTCGCCATCCTCCTGCTGCTGCCTCACGCCGTGCTCCTGCTGGTCTCCCTGGTGCCGGCCTTCACCTGGACGGCCGAGCCCTTCCCGCCGGTGCTCAACTTCGGCAACTGGGCGTCGCTGTTCACCACGCCTGAGCACCTGCGGCCGGTCGTCAACTCGCTCTGGATGGCCACCGCCGCCACCGTCCTCGCCCTGGCGCTCGGGTTCGCCGCGGCCCGGCTGGCGTCCATCCGCCGCGACCGGCTGGGGGGAGCGCTCGAAGGGATGATCGCCATCCCCTGGGCGGTGCCGGGCACCGTCTTCGCCATCGCTCTCGCCACCACCTTCAGCGCCCATCAGCCCTGGATCGGCCGCTTCGTGCTGATCGGCACCCCGTGGCTCCTGCCGCTCGCCTACCTGGTGCGCAACCTGCCGCTGACCGGCCGGGCGGCGCTCGCGGGGCTGCGCCAGCTCGACCCCGCGCTCGAGGAGGCGGCGGCCTCGCTGGGGGCCGGGCGCTGGCGCCGGCTCGCGCCGGGTGACGCTGCCGCTGCTGCGGCCGGCCCTCGCCGCCGGCGCCGGACTCGCCTTCATCACCGCGCTCGGCGACTTCATCGTCTCCATCGTCCTCTACACTTTCGACACCCGCCCCATCTCGATCGAGATCCTCTCGCAGCCTGCGCCTCCAGGACCTCGGGATGGCGGCGGCTTACGGCGTCCTCCTGATGGCCGCGAGCGCCGCGGCGTTCCTGCTCTGGGGGCAGGGGGAAGCCAGATAGGCCCGCCGGAAAAACTCATGCAGTCCAGCTCGCTCAAGCAGCTCTGGGTCCTCATGGCCATCGTCTTCGTGGACATGATCGGATTCCTCCTCGTGACGCCGCTGCTGCCGTTCTACGCCACCAACCTGGGAGCGCGGCCGATCGTGGTCACCATGATCCTCTCGGCGTTCTCCCTCGCCCAGCTCGTGTCGGCGCCGTTCTGGGGGCGCTTCTCCGACCGCTACGGCCGGCGGCCGGCGCTGCTGGTGGGGCTGGCCTCCTCGGCCGTGGCCTTCGCCCTCTTCGGGCTCGCCAACTCGATCCTCCTGCTCTTCGTCTTCCGGCTGATCCAGGGGGCCGGAGGTGGCACCACCGGGGTCGTGCAGGCCTACGTCAGCGATTCCGTGCCGCCGGAGAAACGGGCCGAGGCTCTCGGCTGGATCAGCGCCGCCACCAACGCGGGCGTGATGATCGGTCCGCGCCCTGGGCTCGCTCGCCGCCAAGCATCTCGGCGCGCTCGGGCCCGGGCTTCGTCGCCGCCGTTTTCTGCACGCTGAACGCCCTTGCCGCCTGGAGATGGCTGCCGGAGTCGAAGCGGGAGGACGCTCCACGAGCGCCGACGGCCGCAGCCGCTGCCGCGCCAGCCGCTCCTGCGCTCGGTCTTCAAGGTGCTGAGCGATCCGGGCTCGCCGGTCAGCCTGCTGATCTGGATCTACGCCGTCGGCATGCTGGCCTTCATGGGGATGAACGGCGTCCTCGCGCTCTACCTCGGCAAGGCCTACGGCGTGACCAAGGAGACGATCGGCTACTTCTACAGCTACATCGGCGCGATCGGGATCGTCATGCGGGCCCTGCTGCTCGGGCCGACGGTCCGGCGCTTCGGCGAGGTGGGAGTGACGCGGATGGGCTCGCTGTCGCTGGTCCTGGGGCTCGCCCTGATCCCCGTTCCCGCCATGTTCGACCTCACCCGGCCGGAGCGCTTCGCCGCCCTGGCCCTGATCGTCCTCTTCGTGCCGGTGGGGACGGCGCTGCTCTTCCCGGCCACCACCGCCCTGGTCTCCCGCCGCGCCACCCGGTCGGAGATGGGGCAGACCATGGGCGTCCAGCAGGCCTTCGGCTCCACGGCCCGGGTGGTGGGCCCGATCTGCGCCGGCTGGCTCTACGAGATCAACATCCGGCTACCCGTTCTGGGCCGCGGCGGCGGTGATGCTCGCCACCAGCTTCCTCACCTCGCGGCTGACCGGGGCGGAGCCGGAGAAGCTGGTGGCGGCCGTCGAGGCGCCGGCGACCGACCGGGCGTAGAGCTTTCAGTTCGAAATAGAAAAGGGCCGCGGCGGGTGGCCGCGGCCCTCGAACGGTCTCAGAGCTGGTCGTAGCCTACTTCTTCTTCGGGATCATGAGCACCTGGAAGTTGGCGAACTTCCAGCCCGCGCTCGCCTCCTCCGGCGGGTGCTGGCCGAAGTAGTTGCCGAACTCGGCGACCATCCCGAGGCCCAGGAGCGTACCGCTGCCGAACGGCTTGACGATGAGCGTCTGGTCGTTGCCCGGCCTGGTCTCCTTGCTGACCTTCGCCACCTCCGCGCCGTTGAGGAACAGCTCCATCGTGGCCATCTTGTTGGCCGCGTCGTAGGTGTAGACCTGGTGGTAGGTCGCGCCGGTCTGCATCGTGTAGCTGACCTTGTTGTTGGTGTTCGTGCCGGGGGCCATGTTGATGTTCTGCATGAACTTGAGGAAGTTCTTGTTGGGACCGGCCTGGTTGATGTTGCCGATCACGCCGCTGCGGTAGCGGTCGAGGAAGAAGTAGGCCAGGTTGTGCAGGCCCGAGCGGTCCCGCGTGGCCCAGGGCCCGGCGGTGGTGTCCCACTGGAACGTGGCCTTGCCGATCTTCAACGTCTCCGGCACGAGGATGCAGATGATCCCCTTGGGGTTCGCCTTGGTCGCATCGTGGAAGACGCCCGGAGGGGCCACCGTCGTGTAGTTGCCGTCGGGCCGCTTGACCATCGCCAGGGTGAGGTTGCAGGGACCGTTGGGGCCGATGCCCTTGGCGACGATCGGGGGCTTGCCGCTCGCATCCGCCGCGACGGCGAACGGATAGAAGTTCTGGTCGCAGGTGACGTGGACCTCGGCGACACGGCCGCGGCCGGCGGTCAGGCCGTCCCGGCGCGCCAGCGACATCGGCTCGACGTCGAACGCGGCCTCGCCGAGGCGGCTGCCGTCGCGCGAGAGGAGGGTGGCCAGGCAGGAGGCGGTCTTGTCCGACAGGTTGGCCGCGCCGACCAGCAGCGACCTCATCGCCCGCGGCTTCGGCAGGTCGGCCAGCGGTACGTCGGTGCCCGCCTGGTAGAGCTCCTCGGCGGTGAAGACCGGCGCCTCGGCGTCCCCCCCGCGGCCCGTCATCAAGGCTCTGACACTCTCGAACGAGTCGGCTTCGACCGCGACCAGGCCCGCGCGCTCGGCGGAGGTCGCGACCTGTCGTTCCGCGCCGTCGGCGTCGGCGACCCAGACCTTGGTGGCGAGGACGCTGCCGTCCGCGCCGGTCGTTCCGAGGACCGGGACATAGAATTTCTCGGCGGTGGCCGGAGCGGCCAGGGTGAGCGCGCAGAGCGCTCCGTAGACGAACCCCTTCTTCATCAGTGCACCTCTCTTGACGATTTACTGCACAAACCCGACACGAACTGCGACGTGGATCTATAGTAAATCGTGCGCGATGTCACCGCAACACCCTTTTACACAAGGAGCCGAGGTTTTACATTTTCGTTCCGGCGCGTGGAAGGCCGGCGATCGGGGGCTCACGCTGTGGGCTGTGGAGCACCCTTTAGGTTGAAGCCGGCCGGCTTTCCGGCCGGAGACAAGGAGACTAAAATGAAGAGACTCGCTACCGCCCTCGTCCTGCTCGCCATCTGCAGCTTGGCCCAGCCGCCGGCGTCATTCAGTAATCAGTGCCGGGAGCAATGCCCCGGAGAAGCCTGCTGCGCGTCCGGTGGGGGCTGGGTCTGCTGCTAGCGAAACGTCCTTGGAGCGTTCAGAAAAGCCGTAGTGGAAGGTGAGAAAGGAAAAAGGCAGGGCCGCTTTCGCTGTGCCCTGCCTTGGAACGCCTTGCGGCGGATAGGTCGAATTGGTTGCGGGGACAGGATTTGAACCTGTGACCTTTGGGTTATGAGCCCAACGAGCTACCAGACTGCTCCACCCCGCGTCAGTGATTCGCCGCGCCCCCTTTCGGAAGCGGGAGAGCGATACTCTCATGACAACAGGAGACTGTCAACCGGCATTCCCGGAGGCTCACTCGATGTAGCCGAGCGACCGCAGCTTCTCCTGCGCCGCCCGGCTGGCGTCCACCGCCCCCTTCCCCTCGTTGCGGGCGAGCCAGCCGGCGAGGGCGTCGCGCAGGGTGAAGTAGGCCCGGCGCTGGCCGGCCAGGACATCCTTCGTCTCGCCGGGATCCGCCTGCAGGTCGAAGAGCTTCGGGGTGCCCCCCGCCAGATCCTCGATCAGCTTGAAGCGGCCGTCAGAAGCGCTGCGCAGCGTCCCCTGCAGGCCGAACTGGAGCTCCCCTTTCGTCTTCCCCTCGATCTCCGGCCGCAGGCTCCGCCCCTCGAACCGGGCGCCGCCCGTGCTGACCCCCAGGTAGTCGATCAGCGTGGGCACGAGATCGAGGCTCTGGACCGGGCGGGTGACGGTCTGTCGGATCGACGCCCGGGATCCTCAGCAGCAGCGGGACGTGGACCGAGCTGTCGAAGAGGGTCCGGCAGTGCTTGATGTCGCCGTGCTCGAGGAACTCCTCGCCATGGTCGGAGACGAAGACGAGGATCGAGTCGTCCATCAGGCCGGCGCCGCGGATCGACCGCAGCAGCTCGGCGAACCGCGCGTCGAAAAAGGCGACTTCGTCGTCGTAGAGGTCCTTCAGATGTTGCAGGTCGGCCGGGGTGAACCCGGGTTTCGGCTTCCCCTTGTAGAGCCAGTCGCCGATCGGGTTGGGATCGCCGGCGCGCACCCACTCCTTCTCCGGCCGGCCGGTGGCGAACTTGCGGGGCCAGGTCTTGGGCGGCCGGTAGGGCCCGTGCGGGTCGAGGTAATGAATGTAGAGGAAGAGCGGCTTCTCCCCCTGGTGGAGGTGGGGCGCCACGACGCGGTTGACGCAGGCGGCGGACTTCCAGACGCACTCTTCCTCGAAGACGTCGAAGCCGCGGCCGAATCCGCCGGTCGGGTTGAACCGGCTCGGGTTGTTGCGCACCACGGCGCTCGCGGAGACGGCGACCGTGCGGTAGCCCTGGGTGTGGAGGATTTCGGCGATCGACGGAATCCCCTCCGGGATGCCCAGCCGCTGGTCCGGCTGGCCGAGGAAGGCCGACGGCCAGCGCGAGGTGAGGATCGAGTTGGCCGACGGAAAGGTGCACGACGCCTGGCTGCGGTTGGCGTCGAACTTCACCGATTCGCGGGCGAAGGCGTCGAGATTGGGGCTGGTCGGCCGGGCGTAGCCGTAGGCGCTCAGGCGGTCGGCCCGCAGCGTGTCCACCAGGATGAAGATGACGTTGCGCGGGCGCGGCACCTCCCGGTGGCAGGAGAGCAGGAGCAGCGCGGCGGCGATCGCGGCATCGCGGCACGGGCTCCGCGCGACCGCTGTTTTGGGCATCGGCTTTGCTTTCAAATCGCTCGCGCGGATGCGTTCCATTGAAAATGCTTGAGCCGATGGGGGTTTTGACGATAACCTTTCCGCCGGAGTCTAGCGAAAAGTCTGCTTCGGGAGGAGTGGGATGTTCTGTATTGAAGAGATCGTTGCCCGCGAGATCCTCGACTCGCGCGGCAATCCGACCCTGGAGGTCGATTGCGTTCTCGACGGCGGCGTCGGGGGCCGGGCGGCGGTGCCGTCCGGGGCCTCGACCGGCAGCCGCGAGGCGCTGGAGCTCCGCGACGGCGGCAAGCGGTATCAGGGCAAGGGCGTGCTGAAGGCCGTCGCCAACGTACAGGACGAGATCGCTCCCCGGCTGCGCGGCATGGACGCCCGCGACCAGGCGCGCATCGACCGCACGCTGATCGACCTCGACGGCACGCCGGGCAAGAGCCGGCTGGGCGCCAACGCGATGCTCGGCGTCTCGCTGGCGGTCGCCCGCGCCGCGGCCGAGGCGAGCGGGCTGCCGCTCTACGCCTACGTCGGCGGCCCCGCCGCCACCGTGCTGCCGGTGCCGCTGCTCAACGTGCTCAACGGCGGCGCCCATGCCGACAATTCGATCGACATCCAGGAGTTCATGCTGGTGCCGATCGGCTTCGACCGCTTCGCCGAGGCGCTGCGGGCCGGCGTCGAGATCTACCACACCCTGAAAGGGGTGCTGAAGAAGGCCGGCATGGTCACCGCGGTCGGCGACGAGGGGGGCTTCGCCCCCAACCTCAAGAGCAACCGCGAGGCGCTCGACCTGCTGATGCAGGCGATCGAGAAGGCCGGCTACAAGCCGGGCACGCAGATCGGCCTGGCGCTCGACGTCGCCGCCAGCGAGCTGGTGGAGAAGGCCGAGAAGAAGACGGCAGACAAGAACAAAGGGAAGGGTGCGGTGCGCTACGCCCTGGCGGGCGAGGGGCGCGCCGGCCTCGCCAGCTCCGACCTGATCGCCCTCTATCGCGAGTGGCTCGACGCCTATCCGCTGGTCTCGATCGAGGACGGCCTGGCCGAGAACGACTGGGACGGCTGGAAGCAGATGACCGCCGAGCTGGGCGGCCGGGTGCAGATCGTCGGGGACGACCTGTTCGTCACCAATCCGGAGATCCTCGGCCGCGGGATCGCCGAGGGGCTGGCCAACGCGCTCCTCGTCAAGGTCAACCAGATCGGCACGCTGACCGAGACGCTGGAGGCGGTCGAGATGGCGAAGACCCACGCCTACTCGAACGTGCTCAGCCATCGCTCGGGGGAGACCGAGGACACCACCATCGCCGACCTGGCGGTCGCGACGAGGGCGGGGCAGATCAAGACCGGCGCCCCCTGCCGCAGCGACCGCGTCGCCAAGTACAACCGCCTGCTGCGCATCGAAGAGGAGCTGGAGGGCGTGGCCACCTATCCCGGAGCCAGGGCCTTCCCACGTTGGAAACCGTGATCCCACCCGAAGCGCCCGTCCGGAGCGACTCCTTCCGCCCCGTGCTGGGCGCGACCGTCGTTCTCGTCCTCGCGCTGCTGGCGATCGCCGCCCTGAAGAGCAACCGCGACCTGCAGGCCGCGCGCTCCCGCGAGCGGCTGCTGACGGGGAAGATCGCCGCCACTCTCGCCGAGAGCGAGCGGCTGCGCGTGCGCATCGACCGCCTGCGCCACGACCCCGGCATGCTCGAGAAGCTGGCCCGCGAGGATCTGGGGATGGCGCGGCCGGGGGACGTGATCATCGAGCTTCCCGAGGCCGCGGCGGCGGCTCCCGCGGCGCCGCTCCCGCCGGCGCCGGTCGTCCCCCCGAGCGCGCCGAAACCTACCCCAGCCGTGTCTTTGGCCCCTCCATCGGCGCCTCCGGCGGCGGTGCCGGTGTCTTCCTCTTCGCCTTCCAGCGGTCCCCCCGGGCGAGAGTGATCTTGAGCGCCGGCGGGGTGACCAGGGTGGTGACGATCACCATCACCACCACCGCCGCGAAGACCGCGGGCACGATCACCGGCCGGCCGTGCAACTGGAGCTGAGCCCCGATCCCGGCGAAGATCAGCCCCACCTCCCCCCGCGGCACCATGCCGACCGCGACCGACACCCGGTCGAGCCCGCGCTCCACGACGCCGGCGGCGCAGATCATCTTGCCCGACGATGGCGGCGAGCGTGAGCAGCGCCGCGAAGCCCAGCACGCCCGTCCGGGTGAAGGTCGAGAGGTCGACCCGCACCCCCATCAGCACGAAGAAGACCGGCACCAGGAAGCCGGCGATCGGGTGGATCAGCTCCTCGATCGTGTGCTTCGTCCGCTCGCCGAGGTCGCGGTAGTTGACGCCGTCGAGGATCAGCCCGGCGGCGAAGGCGCCCACGATGGTGGCGAGGCCGATGCGGTCGGCGAGGTAGGCGAGCAGGAAGCAGATGGCGAGCGCGAGCGCCAGCAGCATCCCCTGCACCTTCAGGACCCCCGCCAGCCGGAAGACCCGGCGGGAGAGCCAGCCGCCGATCAGGATCGCCCCGACCAGGAAGGCGATCGCCTTGGCGATGATGGCGAAGGCGTCCATGGCGTCGAGGGTGCCGCCGGTGTTCGCCGCGCCGATGATGCCGGAGATCACCGAGAGGATCACCAGGCCGAGCACGTCGTCGATCACCGCGGCGCCGAGGATGATCTTCGACTCGCGGGCCGAGAGCTTGCCGAGGTCGGCCAGCACGCGGGCCGTGATGCCGACGCTGGTGGCCGCCAGGGTGGCGCCGATGAAGACGTGCGCCAGCGTCTCCTCCCCCGGCAGCAGCCAGGCCGAGACCCCCCAGCCGAGGAAGAACGGCGCGATCACCCCGAGCACGGCGACCAGCAGGCTCGACCACCCCACCGAGAGCATCTCGGCGACGTTCGATTCGAGCCCCACCTGGAACAGCAGCAGGATCACGCCGAGCTGGGCGAGGATCTCGATCCCCGGCGACGTCCGCAGGAACTCCAGGCCGCCGAACCCGAACAGCGCCAGGTTGCCGAGCAGCATGCCGAACAGCAGCTCGCCGAGCACGGCCGGCTGCCCCACCCGCTCGAAGATCTCCCCCCCACCTTGGCGGCGGCGAGGATCACCACCAGCCCGAGCAGCACCGGCACCACCGGACCGCCATGCCCGGCGCCGTCCGGCGCCTCGGCCGCCTGGCCGCCGCCCGAGCGCCAGGAAGAGTCCGAGGATCAGGAGAATGAGAACGGATCTGCGCATGGTGAGCCTCCCGGCCAAAGCAAAAGGGACCTGAGGGACCTCAGGGACACCAGGGACTCCAGGGAAAAAGAGAACCAGGTTGCTGGTGTCCCTGTCGTCCCTGCTGTCCCTTGTGCCCTCAGGGTATAGAAAATCCAGCTCTGGTTCAGCGCTGCCGCGCCCGCGCCGCCCAGCCGAGGGAGAAGGCCAGCAGCGCCGCGATGATCGCCCACTGCAGGCCGCCGGCGACCAGGCTCCAGAGGAGCATGGGCGTGCCGTCCAGGTGCAGGAAGGCGAGCGAGACGGGGAAGTCGATCCAGGCGAGGACGTTGCCGCGGCCGAACTCCCCCCAGGTCGCCCAGACCCCGAGGGCGGTGGCGGTGTGGAGCAGGACGCCGAAGATCAGGGCGGTGCGCACGGCGTGGCGCACCGGGCGCGGAGTCCTGGCGGGGCACGGACTCGGGTCATGGCCGCCCTCCGTCCGCGGCGAGGCGGAAGCCGTAGTCGCTGTAGCGCATCCCCGGCGGGATGGCCGAGCGGGCCGCGCACCGGCTGACCTTGATCTGGTGGCGCCAGGAGCCGCCGCGGGAGGCGCGCCGGATGCCGCTCGCCGGCCCGCGCGGGTCGTCCACCGGCGAGGCTCTCGTAGTAGCCGGGGGTCGTACCAGTCCGCGCACCACTCGTGGACGTTCTCCCCGAGGCCCAGGAAGCCGAGCGGATGGAGCGAGGGGTAGGCGTCCACCGGCTCCGGACCGCCGAGCCAGCGCCGATCGTAGTCGGGGAGCGACTCGGGGGGCTCGTCCCCATAGGGATAGAGGACGTCGCGGCCGGCCCGCGCCGCGTGCTCCCATTCGGCCTCGGTGGGGAGGCGCGCGCCTGCCCAGGCGCAGAAGGCGGCGGCGTCCTCCCACGAGGGGCCCACCGCCGGCATGCGCGGGTGGGAGAAGGCCGGCTCCTCCCAGAACGGCGGCGCCGGTGCGCGGTGGCGTCGAGGAAGGCCTGGTACTCCTCGCGGGTCACCGGCGTCCGCGCCAGCCGGAACGCGGAGACCCGCACCTCGTGCCGCGGGTTCTCGTTGTCGCGGGGTCCGCCTCCCATCCAGAAGCGCCCCCCCGGGAGATCGATCCAGTCGGGGTCCATGGGCGTAGCATAGCGCTGCCGGGCCCTCCTCACCCCCGGGCCTCTTCTCCCGGCGAGGCAGCCCGGCTCCCATGATGTAGTCTTCCCCCTCGTCATGGACGCCGCGATCACCTCCACCGATATCAGCCGCGAAATCCGGGAATTCGACCGCCGCCAGGAACGGCGGCGGCGGGTCGTGCCCCGGGCGGCGCTGGTCGGGCTGCTCGCCGGACTCCTCGCCTCGGTTTTCCGCCTCCTCCTCGAGGCCCTGGACCGGGCACGGGACGCCCTGTTCGCGGCCGCCCACCGGATGCCCCAGCCCTGGGGACTGCTGCTCGTTCTCACGGTCTGCGGCGTCGCCGCGGGAGCCGCGCTCTGGTTGGTCCGCCGATTCGCTCCCGAGACCTCGGGCAGCGGCATCCCTCACCTCAAGGCGGTGCTCCACCGGCTGCGGGGCATGAAGTGGCGGCGCGTCCTGGCGGTCAAATTCGCCAGCGGCACCCTGGGGATCGGGGCTGGCCTGGCGCTGGGCCGCGAGGGGCCCACCGTGCAGATGGGCGGCGCCGTCGGCCAGATGGTGAGCCGGTGGCTGCACAGCAGCGCCCGCGAGCGCCACATCCTGATCGCCGCCGGAGCCGGGGCCGGCCTTGCCGCCGCCTTCAACGCGCCTCTCGCCGGTGTCATCTTCGTCCTCGAAGAGCTCCGTCGCGACTTCGCGCCCGGGGCTCTGACGGGAGCTTTCGTGGCCTCGGTGACCGCCGACATCGTGGTGCGGCTGATGATCAGCCAGGCGCCCGTCTTCCACGTGGCCAGCCCGCCCGTGCCGCCACTCTCCTGCCTCCCCCTGTTCCTGATCCTGGGGGTGGTGGCCGGCCTGCTCGGCGTCGTCTTCAATCGTGCGCTGCTCGGCACACTGCGCCTGTTCGAGCGCACGTCGCGCTGGCCGCTCGGCCTCCCCGCCGCTCTCGTCGGAGTCGTGGTGGCTCTGATCGGATGGTTCGCGCCGGCGACGCTGGGCGGCGGCGGCCCCATGGTGCAGGACACCCTGAACGGCCGGATCGGACTTCAGGTCCTTTCGGCGTTCCTGCTGCTGCGCTTCATCATGACCATGGCGAGCTATGGAACCGGCACGGCGGGCGGCATCTTCGCCCCCCTGCTGGTTCTCGGAGCCCAGGCCGGTCTGCTGGTGGGCCTGCTGGGCCGGCCGCTCTTCCCCTCCGCCTCGGGGTTCGAGACCTCCTTCGCCGTGGTCGGCATGGCGGCGCTGTTCACCTCGATCGTCCGGGCGCCGCTCACCGGCATCGTGCTGATCCTGGAGATGACGTCGAGTTATCCCCTGATGCTGCCGCTGCTGGCGGCCTGCTTCACCGCCTATGCCCTGGCCGACCTGCTCCACGACCGGCCGATCTACGAGGCCCTGCTGGAGCGCGACCTGCTGCGCGGCCAGCCTCCCGCGGCCGAGGGAGGGCGGGCAACGATCGTGGAGGTCCTGGTGGAGGAAGGGGCGCCGTTCGACGGCCGGCGCGTGGCCGACCTGGGGCTCCCCCCGGGCTGCCTGCTGATCACCATCCAGCGCGAAGACCGCGACGAGGTGCCGTCCCGGGACACCATCCTGCGCGCGGGCGACCGCCTCACCGCCGTCGTGGCCCCCTTGGCGATCCACGGAATCGAGGCCCTTCGGAGCGGAGCGGACTACCGCGGAGCCATCCAGGCCGAGTAGGCCCCGGCTCCGGACCGCTCGCGCGCGGTCCCTCTAGCGCGGGACCGGAGCGCCCGGGATCGCCCGCTCGACCACGGCCCGGATGCTGAGCCCTTGCACCAGGATCGAGAAGACGACCACGGCGTAGGTCAGCGCCAGGACGGTCTCCCGGCCGGCGCCGACGGGAAGGGAGAGGGCCAGCGCCACGGAGATGCCGCCCCGCAGCCCGCCCCAGGTGAGCACCTTCCAGGAACCCCGCGGCAGCCCGAACACCCGGTGGAACAGGATCATGGGTCCGCCGACGGAGACCAGCCGGGCCGTCAGGGTGATGACCAGGACGGCCGCCATGGCCAGGAGGACGCTCCAGGAGAAAGAGATCAGGATGACCTCCAGTCCGATCAGCACGAACAGCACCGAGTTCAGGATGTCGTCGAGCAGCTCCCAGAACATGTCGAGATGCGCGCGGGTGGTGTCCGACATCGCCAGCGCCCGGCCGTGATTGCCGATGAGCAGCCCCGCCACCACCATCGCGAACGGTCCGGAAACGTGGATCCGGTCCGCGAGCGCGTATCCCCCCAGGACCGCGGCAAGCGTGATCAGCACCTCCACCTGGTAGTTGTCGATGCTCTTGAGCATGCGGTAGGTCACGTAGCCGAGCGCCAGCCCGAACGCGATCCCGCCGCCGGCTTCCTGGAGGAGCAGGCGGGCCGCGTGCGCCGCCGTGGGCGACCGCCCTTGCGTCACCAGGGCGAGGAGGAGCGAGAACAGGACGACGCCGATGCCGTCGTTGAACAGGGATTCCCCGGCGATCACGATCTCGAGGTTCTTCGGCGCTCCCGCCGATTTCAGGATGCCCATGACGGCGATCGGGTCGGTGGGAGAGATGAGGGCGCCGAAGATCAGGCAGTAGGAGAGTGGGAGCGCCGTGCCGGTGAGCGGCAGAACGGCCCACAGGCCCAGGCTGACGAGCAGCGTCGAGACCACCGTGCCCGCGACCGCCAGGAAGCTGACCGGCCATTTGTGCCTGCCGAGCTCGCTGAGGTCGATGTGCAGAGCCCCCGCGAACAGCAGGATGGAGAGCATCCCCTGCATCAGGAGGTTCGAGAAGTCGATGGACGACAGCAGCGACACCTCGTAGTCGTGCAGCAGGCTGATCCCCACCTCGTTGAGCCCGACCAGGACCAGGGACAGGAGGAGCGCGATGCTCATGACGCCGATTTTCGTCGGCAGCCCGAGATACCGGTGATTTATATAGGCCAGGATGGCGGTGACCACGAGGCACCAGACCGCAACGTCGAACATCGCCCCTCCTCCACTGAGTCTTCCCGGCCGCGCAGTCTACCCCACGGCTCCGGGGGCCCGCCGCGCCCCGGGGTCCGGGATGTGCCAGAATCCTGGCGAGTGGAGACTCTATCGCCATCGACTGGAGAAGGAACGCCGCCGCCGCGCTGGCACGGCGGCGCGGCGGGGCTCCTGGGCATCGCCCCGGAGCGCAAGGAGGAGATCTATCTCCAACTGGCCCGGGCCGCCACCCTGCGCGACGCCCATCACTGGCTGCTGATCCTGTTCGCCGCCGGGATCGCCACGCTCGGCCTGGTGCTCAACAGTCCGGCCGTGATCATCGGCGCCATGCTGATCTCGCCTCTCATGGGACCCATCCTGGCGGCCGGCCTGGCCCTCGCGGCGGGGGATCTGCTCCTGGGCCTGCAGACCGGCCTGAAGCTGCTGGCGAGCTGCGCCGTGGCCGTCGGTTTCGCGGTCCTCCTGGTGGCGGTGCTCCCCTTCAAGGAGATGACCGCGGAGATCGCCGCCCGGACCCAGCCCACCACCCTGGACTTCGTCGTCGCCCTGCTCTCCGGGCTGGTCGGCTCCGTCGCCATCTGCAAGGGGGGAGAGGGGGTGGCGACCTCGATTCCCGGCGTGGCGATCGCCGTGGCCCTGATGCCGCCGCTCTGTGTCGCCGGCTACGGCCTCGGGTACGCCCTCAGCCTGGACGCCGCCCAGGGGCTCCGCGTGGCGCGGGGGGGAGGGCTGCTCTTCCTCACCAATCTCATCGCCATCACCTTCACCGCCATGATCGTCTTCCTCGCGGTGCGGCTCGATACCGGGAGAGCGCTGGCGAGCGTGCGGGACTGGCGCCGGCGGGATGGCAGGAGCGCCTTGCCGCGGCGGCTGCTCGCCCGTGTTCCGGCGCTGGAACGGATGGCGGTGATCGGCAGCCTGCCGGTGCGGGTGGCGACGATCGTGGTCAGCGTCGCCCTGCTCCTGGTGCCGTTGAGCAAGTCCTTCGGTCTGCTCAAGCAGGAGATCGAGCAGCACCGCGAAGAGAACCGGATCCTCGAGACCGGCAAGTCGGTGTGGCGGGAGATGTTCGTCCGCCAGCCGGACGGCGAGCCGCGGTCGTTCATCGAGCACATGACGGTCCAGGAGGCCGGCGGCGGGCCGGAGCTCTGCCTCCGCGTCTTCACCAGCGAGCCTTGCACGGAAGCCGAGAAAGCCCGTTACACCGCTCTCGTGACGGCGCGGCTGCACCGGCCCCCGGGAAGCCTGTCGCTCCAGCTCGTCGAGATCCCCACGGCCAAAGCGGCCCTGAAGGCCAGACAGCGGGATGAGCCGCTGCCTCCGCCACCTCCCCGGCCTGGCGTCGCGAAGCTTGCCGGCGACCTGGAGCAGCTCCTCTCCACCGGCCTGCGCGGTCTGCAACTGCCGCCCGGGGCGCAGGCTCTGGGCTTCGAGGCGGCCGTCCGTCCCGGGGAGCCCCTGGCGCTGACCCTCGGCTACCTGGCCGGCCACGAGATCGGGCCGGAAGCGGCGGCGCTGATCGCGGGCTCGGTGCGCGAGCGCCTGGCGGGCGGGCCGGCGGTGAAGGTGGCCCTCGAATGGTGTCCGCGCTCCTTCGGCCCATTCACGTTCGAGCGCCGCGGCGCCGTCCTGACCCGCGAGGCCCGGAGCGCCCTGGACGCCGCCGGCGTCCGGCTGGAGCGCTGGCCGGAGCTCCGCGCCGAGATCTCCCTGCCTGCTTCAGTCTCCAGGCCGCCGGCCGCGGCCGAAAATCGCGCGCAAGCCGTCCGCGAGTACCTCGCCGCCCGCTGGCGGATCGGCCCCGAAAGGCTCGCCGCCGCGGCCGATCCGTCGAGCCGCGCCATGACCTTGAGCCTCCGCCTTCCCGCGGCGGCACGGCAAGAGGGCCGGTGACCGGGGGGGCGGATTCAGGGCCGCGGCGGGATCGTTGAGCCGGCGGTCCCGCCTGACCCTGGGTGAGGGTTCAAGGGATATGATCGCCTCCATGCCCTGGTACAAGGACTGGTTCGGCGAGGAGTACCTGGAGCTCTACTCCCGCCGGGACGATTCCGAGGCCGAGGAGGACGCCGATTTCGTCCAGCGCCACCTCGGGACCGGCGGGGCGAAGCCGCGGGCGGTGCTGGATCTCGCCTGCGGCGCCGGGCGGCACACGGCGGCGCTGCGCCGCCGCGGGTACCGGACGCTGGGCGTCGACCTTTCCCTGACCCTGCTCGCCCGCATGCGGGCCCGGGGCCTGCCGCGGGTGGCGGGGGACATGCGCCGCCTGCCGTTCATGGACGAGAGCTTCGACTGGGTGCTCAACTTCTTCACCTCGTTCGGCTACTTCGAGGGGGAGCGGGAGAACTTCCGGGTGCTGGAGGAGATCGTGCGCATCCTCACCCCCGGCGGCCGGTTCCTGATCGACCTGATGAACCCGGAGCCGACGATCGGGAACCTGAAGCCGCGGGACGTCGAGGCGCTCGACGGCCGCGAGGCCGAGATCGAGCGCTGGTACGACGCCGCGAGCCAGCGGATCCAGAAGCGCATCACGGTGCGCGGGGCCGGACGAGCCCCCCCGCACGTTCGTCGAGAGCGTGCGGCTCTATCAGCCGGAGGAGGTGACCATCGGCCTGCGCTGGGCGGGCCTGGAGGTCGACTCCCTCTTCGGCAATTTCCACGGAGATCCTTACGAGCGTGATAGCGAACGCCTCATCCTCATCGGTCACAAGCCGGCCTGAGTTCCTCCGCCGGCCAACCTGCTGGAGGTCGACCTCGCAGCGGCCCGGCTGCTGCCGCCGCTCGCCACCGCCTGGCTCGCCGGCCGCGACCTCGACCTGCTGGAGCCGCTGCGCTTCCTGGGCTCGGGCACGCCGCCCGCCCTGCCGCCCGCGGTGTCCACGGGGAGCCGGCGCGAGCTGGCCGAGGCGCTCGCGGTGGCCAACCGCGCCTACGGCAACCCGGAGGCCGACCGGCTCGCCGCCCGCCTGGCGGACCCGGCCGTGCGCGTGGTCGTCTCCGGCCAGCAGCCGGGGCTCCTCGGCGGCCCCCTCTACTCCCTGGCCAAGATGGTGGCCGTCTCGCGCTGGGCCGCGGCGCTGGAAGCGGCGGGGCAGCCGGCGGTCGCCGTCTTCTGGGTGGCGACCGAGGACCACGACTGGGCCGAGATCTCCTCGACCGTGGTGCTCGGGTCCGACGGGCCGCGGACCTTCGACCTCGGCCCGGACCCCGAGCCCCTGGTGCCGGTCGGCATGCGCACCCTGGGACCCGGGGTCGAAAGCGTGCTGCGCGGCATCGGCGAGGCCGTCCCCGGCGAGCGTTACGCCGAGTGGCTGCGGACGCTTGCCAGCTGGTACCGGCCGGACGCCCGCTTCGGCGAGGCCTTCTGCCGGCTGATGGCGCACCTGCTCGGCCCCCGATGTCCCCTGCTGCTCGACGCCATGCTGCCGGCCCTCAAGACGGCGGAGCGCCCCTGGCTGCGCCGGCTGGTCGAGCGCCGCGCCACGCTGGAGAGCGAGCTGGCAAAGCGGGACGCGGCGATCGAGGCGCGCGGCTACCCCTTGCAGGTGAGCCCGCAACGCGGGGCGAGCCCCCTCTTCCTCCTCCGCCACGGCGAGCGGCGGCGGATCGAGTGGCGCGGCGAGGACCGCTTCGCCCTGCGCGGCCGGGAAGATGAAGGGGGCACGGTGGCGGAGCTGCTCGAGATCATCGAGGAGAACCCCGGCGTCGTCTCCCCCGGCGTGCTCGCCCGGCCGGCGATGCAGGACGCCGTGCTCGGCACCGCGATCCAGGTGGTGGGCCCGGGCGAGCTCTCCTACATGGCGCAGGCGGCGGGTCACCCACGCGGTGCTGGAGGTCGAGCCGACGTTCGTGGCCCTGCGGCCGCAGACGCTGCTGCTGGAGACCAAGCAGATCGAGCGGCTGGAGGAGCTCGGCCTCCCCCTCGCCACCCTGCTCGGGGACCGCGGCGCGCTCGACCGCTGGCTCGCCGAGCGCGAGGGGGGCGACCTGATCGGCCCGGTGCGGCAGCGGCTGGAGGAGGCGCTCGCCGAGCTGCGGGGGCCGGCCCTGGCCGCCGACCCGGGGCTCGAGCGGCCGTTCGAGAAGACGCGCGAGCAGATCCTGCGCGCCCTCGACCTCTTCGGCGAGAAGGCGGTCGGCGCCGCGGCGCGCAAGAACGAGGTGGTGAACCGCCGGATCCAGCAGCTCCGCGACGCCTGCGTCCCCGCTGGGCAAGCTCCAGGAGCGCATCGTCTCCACGGCGCACTACCCGGGCAAGTACGGCCCGGAGCTGATCGAGAGCTACTGGCGGCAGATGAAGCTCGACGCCTCGCATTTACAAGTGATCACTCCCGAGGGGAAGCCATGAAGCTCGACGTGCTGGCGATCGGCGCCCATCCGGACGACGTCGAGCTGGGCTGCGGCGGCACGCTCGCCGTGCTGGCCGGCCAGGGGCGGAAGGTGGGCATCCTGCACCTGACGCGGGGCGAGATGGGGACCCGCGGGACCGCCGAGGAGCGCAAGCCGGAGGCCGAGGCGGCCGCCCGCGCCCTGGGCGCCGTGGAGCTCGACTTCCTCGACTGCGGCGACGGCGGCCTGCGCTTCGGGCTGGCCGAGGAGGACGCGCTGATCGCGAAGCTCCGGCAGTGGCGGCCGGAGCTCGTGCTGGGGCCGACGCCGCACGACCGCCATCCGGACCACGGGCGGGCCCACCAGCTCGTCGAGGCGGCCTGCTTCTACGCCGGGCTCAAGAACCGCGCCCCGGAGGCCGGGCCGGCGCACCGGCCGGCCGCCGTCTTCTCCTACATGCAGCACGACGTCTTCACGCCGAGCTTCATCGTCGACGTCACCGCCGGCTGGGAGGCCAAGCTCGCATCGATGCGCGCCCACCGCAGCCAGCTCCATGTCGATGGAGATCAGGGCGGACCGGTCACCAAGGTGTCGACGCCGGAGTTCTGGCTCGCCATCGAAGGGCGGGCGCGCCACTTCGGGGAGCTGATCGGCGCGCCGCTGGGGGAGCCGTTCTGGAGCCGCCTGCCGCTGGCGGTCGCGGACCCGATGGCGATCCTGCCGGGAGGAGTGCGATGAGGATCGGCATCAGTTGCTACCCGACCTACGGCGGCTCGGGGATCGTCGCCACCGAGCTCGCGATGGCGCTCGCCGAGCGCGGGGACGAGGTCCACGTCATCAGCTACGCCCTCCCCTCGCGCCTGTCGTTCATCAATCCGCGGATCTTCTTCCACGAGGTGGTGACCCCCACCTATCCGCTGTTCGACAACTACCCCCCCTACTCGCTGGCGCTGTCGACCAAGATGGTCGAGGTGGCCCGCCACGCGCCGCTCGACGTGCTGCACGTCCACTATGCCATCCCCAACGCCGTCTCGGCCGTGCTCGCCCGCCAGATCGTCGAGCCGCAGCCGCTGCCGGTGGTGACCACGCTGCACGGCACCGACGTCACCCTGGTGGGGAACGACCCCAACTACCTGGCGACCACCCGCTGGGGGATCCTGCAGAGCGACGCGGTGACGGCGGTCTCCGAATCGCTGCGCCGCACCACCGTCGAGCAGCTCGGCATCCACAACGAGATCGAGGTGGTCCCCAACTTCATCGATCCCGCCCGCTACGACGCGGCCCGCAGCGGCCCCGGGGCGCGCCGCTGGGCGAAGCCAGGGGAGAAGCTGCTGGTCCACATCTCGAACTTCCGCCCGGTCAAGCGGGTGCTCGACGTCATCGGCACCTTCCAGCGCGTGCAGCAGACGGTGCCCAGCCGGCTGATCCTGGTCGGGGACGGCCCGGAGCGCGGCAAGGTCGAGCAGTACTGCCGCGAGCATCACATCTGCGGCTCGATCAGCTTCATCGGCAGCTTCCCGCTGGTCGAGGAGGTGCTGGTGGGGGCCGACCTCTTCCTGCTCCCTTCCGAGAGCGAGTCGTTCGGCCTCTCGGCGCTGGAGGCCATGGCCTGCGAGGTGCCGGTGGTGGCGAGCGACGCCGGCGGCCTGCCCGAGGTGGTGATCGACGGCGAGACCGGCTACCTCTGCCCGGTGGGGGACGTGGACGGCATGGCGGCGGCGGCGGTGAAGCTGCTCACCGACCCCGACCTCCACCGCCGCTTCGCCGTGGCGTCCCGCCGGCGGGCCGTCGAGGAGTTCAGCCAGGGGGTCGTCGTGCAGCGCTACCGTTCGATCTATGAGCGGCTGACCGGGCTTCCCTGACCGGAGGCCCCGGATGTCCTCCTACCGCGCTCCGCTCGCCGAGTCCCGCGCCGAGATCCGCGAGAAGGGCTCGGTCTTCCTGGCGGTGATCGGACCGGCGGCGGACGAGGGGGCGGCGAAGGCCGTCCTGGCCCGCCTGGAGAAGGAGTTCCCGGACGCCACCCATCACTGCTGGGCCTGGCGGCTCGGGATCTCGGCGCGCGAGCGCTCGGCGGACGCCGGGGAGCCCGCCGGCACCGCCGGGGTGCCGATCCTCCAGGTGCTCCGCGGCGCCGGCCTGGCGGACGTGATGGCGGTCGTCGTGCGCTGGTTCGGCGGCACCAGACTCGGCAAGGGGGGGCTCGCCCGCGCCTATGCCGGGGCCGCCCGCGAGGCGCTCCAGGGGCTGCCGGTCGCCCTGCGGGTGCCGACCGTGCGGGTGGCCGTCGAGGTCCCCTACGAGAAGGTGGGGGCGGTGAAGCGCCTGCT
Organism: uncultured Acidobacteriota bacterium; assembly: GCA_963761645.1. Lineage (GTDB taxonomy): Bacteria > Acidobacteriota > Thermoanaerobaculia > Multivoradales > UBA5704 > DATARR01. The sequence goes on along the minus strand of CAVXIG010000043.1, from coordinate 1,362 downwards.
TCGCCCGCCCGAGATCGAGCTGGAGGGCGAGGAATACGGCGCGGCGGCGCGGCTGGTGCTCGCCGTCCACGAGGAGCGGGAAGGCGCCTTGCGGGAGGCGCTGGCCCAACTCGGGATCAGCCCGGGAGTGAATCCTCTAAGCTGATGAAATGAAAGCCTCTTTGAGGGGGATCCCCGGCACGGGCTCGTTCTTGTCCCCGAACCCGGGGTTGTATAGACTGACCTCTACGAGCCCCAATGATCTTCCTTTGAAAGGAGAGGTCCGCGATGAGTGAACCGACCAACGTTCCGCCGCCCCCCTCTTATACTCCGCCGCCGCCGCCGATCGGCGCGCCCCCGACTGGAACGGCGAGCCCGAACCGCGGGATCATGCTCGTCCTCTCGTACCTCTGGCTGCTGGCCCTGATTCCGTTCGTCGTCGAGAAGAACGACCCGGAAGTGCAGTGGCACGCCAAGCACGGGCTGGTGTTGACGGTCGCGGAGTTCCTGCTCTGGGTCGTGGTCGGCATCGTGACCCACGTCATCCCGTTCGCCGGCTGCGTCCTGTGGATGCTCTGGCCGCTGACCCTGATCTTCCGCATCTTCCTGATCATCAAGGCCACCAACGGCCAGCGCGTGTTGATCCCGGGGATCAGCCAGTACGCCGACCAGTTCTAGGGCGCGCCGATGACGATACCCAGCGCTCAGCCCCGGCAGTCGGCCAGCAGCCAGGCGGTCACCGCGTTCGTCCTGGGGATCCTGAGCCTCATCTGTTGCCCGCTGATGGGGCCGATCGCCTGGTATCTGGGCAAGCAGGAATCCGCGGCGATCGCCCAGGGGCGGTCGCCCGCCGCGGGGGAGGGGATCGCCAAGACCGGGCTCATCCTCGGCATCCTCGGCTCGATCTACCTGGCGGGGGCCCTGCTCTGGATCTTCTTCCTGGGCGGCATGGCGATCCTGTCGGCGATGTTCAACCGGTAGGAACGCCGTGGAGGTACGGGGGGACGCCCGGATCTGGCTGCTCGCGGGTCTCGCGGGGGCGGCCGGGTTCGCCGTCCTCCACGTCTGGTTCCCTTCCGGCGATCCCGCGGCGGCTCTCTGCCTGAGCCGCCGCCTGCTCCATCTCCCCTGCCCCGGTTGCGGCCTCACCCGCGCCTTCGCCGCCCTCGCCAAGGGGGAGTGGGCCGCCGCCTTGCGCCTGCACCCCCTGGCGCCGGTCCTCGCCCTGGAAGCGCTCCTCGGCTGGCTCGCCTGGGGGGCGGCGCTCGCGGCCCGGCGCCCCTTCCGCCTGCCGGCCGGGGTCGACACCCTGACCCTCGCCCACGCCGCCGTCCTCCTCGCCCTCTGGCTGGGCCGCGCCGCCACTGGGACGCTCCCCTGGTG
>CAVXIG010000042.1:0-49818 GCA_963761645.1 uncultured Acidobacteriota bacterium | reverse complement strand
AACAGGTTGGACTCGAGGTTGTACTGCCGGGTGTAGAGGGCATGGTAGCGGCCGCCCAGGGCGAGCAGCTCCTTGTGCCGGCCGCGCTGATGATCTTCCCCCCCTCGAGCACCAGGATCGTGTCCGCCTGCGGATGGTCGACAGGCGGTGGGCGATCACGAACGTCGTCCGCCCCTTCATCAACTCCACCAGGCCCTCCTGGATCGCCGCCTCGCTCTCGCTGTCGAGCGAGGAGGTCGCCTCGTCGAGGATCAGGATGCGGGGATCGGCCAGGATCGCCCGCGCGATCGCCACCCGCTGGCGCTCGCCGCCCGAGAGCTTGACGCCGCGCTCGCCGACGATCGTGCCGTACCCGTCGGCGAGGCGGGTGACGAAGTCGTCGCAGCGGGCGATCTGCGCCGCGCGGATCACCTCCTCGTCCGCGGCGTGCGGCTTGGCGTAGGCGATGTTCTCGAGCACCGTGCCGTCGAACAGGAAGTTGTCCTGGAAGACCACGCCGAGATGCGAGCGGTAGTCGCCGAGCCGCAGGTCCGCGAGGTTCTGGCCGTCGACCAGGATCTGCCCCGCGGTCGGGCGGTGGAAGGCGGCGACCAGACCGATCAACGTGCTCTTCCCGGAGCCGGAGGGGCCCACCAGCGCCGTCGAGGTGCCGGGCTCGGCAGTGAAGGAGACCCCCTTGAGCACCGGCACCTCGGGGTTGTACTCGAACCAGACGTCGCGGAACTCGATCCGCCCCTCGACCCGCCGCATCGGCTGGCGGTCGGACTCCCCGGTATCCTCGGTGACCTCGTTGCGGATCTCGCGGATGCGCTCCAGCCCGGCGAACGCCTCGGTGATCTGGCTGCCGATGTTGACGATCTGCATCACCGGGCCGACCAGCATGCCCAGGTAGATGGTGAAGGCGAAGAAATCGCCCACCGTCATCCGCCCGGCGAGGACGTCCTGCGCTCCGATCCCCATGATGGTGACGCTGATCACCCCGAGCAGCAGCGTCGAGGCGGCGCCGATCGCCGAGAAGCTGGTCATCGTCTGGGCCACGTTGCGGAAGAGCCGGTGGGCGCCCTTGGTGAAGACCAGGGCCTCCCGCCGTTCCGCCTGATAGGCCTTGACCACCCGCACCCCGGAAAACGACTCGGTGAGCCGGCCCGAGATCTCGGCGTTGATCTTCGAGCGCTCGCGGAAGAGCGGCCGCAGAGTCCTGAAGGCGTACTGCATGACGAAGGCGAAGAGCGACAGCACGCCGAGGGCGATCAGGGTGAGCTTGGAGTTGAAGTGAAACAGGAAGCCGAGCGCGAAGACGGCGGTGATCATGCCGCCCACCACTTCGACCAGGCCGGAGCCCACCAGGTTGCGGATCCCCTCGGCGTCGTTCATGACGCGGGAAAGGAGGGAGCCCGCCTTGGTCTGCTCGAAGTAGCCCACCGACAGGCGGGCGACGTGCCGCTGGACATGCCGGCGCATCTCGGTGATGGAGCGCTGGGCGGCCTTGCCGAGCACCTGCGACAGCGAGAAGGAGGTGACGGCCTGGATCAGGGTCGCCGCGCCTGCCACCAGCACGAGCTTCATCAGGAGCTCCCGGTGCCCCTTGCCGATCACGTCGTCGAGCAGGTACTTGGTGGTGTAGGGGAGGACCAGCCCGCAAAGGCGGTTGATCGCCATCAGCCCGAGCCCCAGCGCCAGCCGGCCCTTGCGGGCCTTCACCAGCTCCAGAGCGTCCGCGAACACGACGCGCGGCTTCAGCGGGGTCTTCTTGTTGGCTTCGGACGGCGTCGGGACCGCCTTCGGACGCTTCGACGAGACCGGCCCGCCGAACAGCCCCTGGCGAGCCGGCCGGCGGGACGAGGGAACGCTATCTGTGGTCATAAGGGAGAGAACGGGCGGAAGGCGGGCGGAGATTCCCAAGGGGAATTGACGCGCCGCCCCCCCGCCCCCTTCCCTACCGCGACGCCGCCGCCTGCACCCGCACCGAGTCGTCCAGCCGCAGGCTGACCACCGAGCCCTCCGGGATGATGACCTCCTCGCCGGGGGTCTTCGAGGCGATGGCGGTGCCGGCCGCGGCGCCGATGATGGCGCCGAGGACACTGCCCCGGGAGCGGTTCCCCTTGTTGAGGATGCGGCCCAGGACCGCGCCGCCCGCCGCCGCGCCGCCGATCGTGGCGGCGTCCTTGCGGGTCTCGTTGCGGCCCTGCTGGACGAAGGAGGCGTCGATCGGCACGGTCTTGCCCGAGGGGAGCACCAGGTCGGTGAACTTGAGCGCCAGCCGCGCCTGGCCGCCCACCCTCTTCAGCGGCAGCGCGTCGGTCACCTCGCCCAGGATCTCCGAGCCGGCGGGGATGGCGACGACGCCGTCCTGGATCAGGTCATGGTTGACCCGGGCGCGGAAGCTGTCGCCGGGAGAGCTGGTGTTGCTCGCCAGCCGGCGGGTGAACTCGACGTCGATCTGCGTGCCCGCCGGAACGGTGACGGACGCTGTCCGCGGCTCCTCCCGCACAGGCTCCGGCTCCGGCTCGGAGCGGGGTCCGCCGGCGCGAGCTCGGGCGTGACGGCCCGCGGCGGCTCGGGGCGCGCCTCCTCCGCCGCGGGGCGGGACGGCGCCGGACGGGGCTGGATCAGGGCCTGGGTCTGGGTCTGCCGGAGCCGGCGCTCGCGGGCGTCGAGCTCGGCCTCGCGGTCCGCCAGCTCACGCTCCCGGGCACTCAGGTCCGGACTCGCGCTGTCCACCGGCCGAAGGCGGAACCTGCTCCTCCACCCGCACCGACTGCGGCGCCGGCTGCAACTCGTTGGCCTGGGTCCCTTCGGCGATCGGCGGCGACGGAGCCTGCGCCGGGTCGGCAACCTCGGCACGGCTGCAGGCGAAGGTGAACAGCGCGGCGCCACAGAGGAGCGCCGGCAGAATGGGATGTGTCTTTTTATGTCTCATGGTGAATCCTCGCTTTCAAGTCTCCCAAGCATGGAAACAGCAAGCGGGATGCCACCCTTCCAGAACCCACGCAAACGGCTGATTCAGCTTGCTTTGCCGGCAGGACGCGCGGTGGGCGTGCCGCTCCCCGGAGAGGACGCCGCGCCGCCCTGGCAGGACGGCCGGACCGGCTCAGCGCCGCCGGGAGGGGTCGAAGCGGATCACCTCGCCCGGCTGCCGCGGTTCCGCCGCGGGCTTGACCGCCTCGGACTCGCCGGGGGTCTCCGGGGCGGATTCGTTGGCGGGATCCGCGGCGTCGAAGCGGAGGCCGAAATCGGCCGAAGGGTCGGCGAAAGCGGTGAGGGCGGCGAAGGGGACGGTCACCCGCTGGCGCGCGCCGCCGAAGCTGAGCAGGACCGAGAACTCCTCGGGGGTGACCTCCAGCCCCCAGAACTGGTGCTGGAGGATGATCGTCACTTCCTCGGGATATTGCTCGCGCAGGAAGCGGGGGGCCTCGACGCCGGGAAAGTCGGTGCGGAACCCAATGTAGAAATGATGCTCTCCGGGCATCCCGTGCTCGGCCACCTGCTCGATCACCCGGCGCACCGCGTCGCGCAGGGCATCCTGGAGAATGGCTGAGTAGTCGATCTTGTCCGGGTCCATGGCATCTCCCCCGCCGGAGAGTACGTCAAACGACGCCTCGCCTCAAGGCGGATCGACCGTGCCGGCCGGCGTCCACGGGCCGCAACGGGCGATCCGCCAGAGAGTCTTCCAGCTCCCCGTCCAGGCGCCGTACTTGCGGATCGCCCCCTCGCCGTAGTGGCTGCACGTGGGCTTGAACCGGCAGCGGACCCCGAGGGCGCCCATCCGCGGCGAGAGCGTCGCCTGGTAGAGGTGGATGGCGCCGAGCAGGAAGCGGGCCGAGAGCTGGTTGCGGGGAGCGCGCGCGAAGTCGAGCCCCAGAAGGAGCGGGAGGGCGAGCGCGACAACCCCGATCTTGAGCCGCCGGCGGCGGAGAGGGTCCATGGAGAGAGATTAGCCGACTCGGCGTGAAATCATGGCGATCCCTCTTGCCGGCACTAGAGATACCCTGTAACAAATACCCAGGAGGTGCGTTCCATGGACGAAGGAGAAAGGAGGGCAGGAGGCGTGCAAGCCGCAGCTTATGACCAACGACCACCGCTGACGAGCCCCCCGGGCGCCCTGGAAGCACTGTTCCGGGAACACCATGGGGCGGTCTACCGCGCGGCGTACCGGATCACCGGCAATGCCATGGACGCGGAGGATGTTTTGCAGACCGTTTTCACCCGTCTACTGCGGCGAGAGGAGCAGCCGGACCTTTCGGAGAGCGCGGGGAGCTATCTACATCGCGCGGCCGTCAACGCCGCGCTCGACCTGATGCGGCGCCGCAAGCGGTCCCGGAGGGTCGACCTCGACGAGGTCGGCGAGGATCTGGTGGACACCAGCGATCCGGGGCCGGAACGCACGCAGGGGAGCCGGGAGCTGAAAGTCCGGCTGCGGGAGGCGATGTCCCGCCTCTCCCCCCGCCAGGCCGAAATTTTCTCGCTCCGCTATCTCGAAGGGTTGGGCAACCTGGAGATCGCCAGGATGCTCGGCGCCTCCCAGACCTCCATCGCCGTCTTACTGCACCGCGCGCGGCACCGGCTTCAGAAAGAGCTCGGGTCGCTTGAAGGAGAAATGTCATGAGCCTGTTCAAGAACAACTCCGACCGCCTGGACGAGGCGGTCCACCAGGTGGCCGACGATCCGATCGATCCGCGGCAGGTCGAAGAGGCCGCCGCCCGCGTCTGGGCCCGGCTGTCGCAGGAGAGCGCCTCCACTGCAGGCGGCCGCTCCGGCCGCCACCGCTCAGGCCGCCGCCGCTCCGGTGACCGGCAGCCTCCATGGCTGCGAGGATTTCCAGTCCCTGATCCCCGCCTATGTGCGGGGTGAGCTGTCCACGGCGCGCGCCCTGCTCGTCGAGGACCATACCCGCAGCTGCGTCCCCTGCCGCCGGGCGCTCCGCGAGGCCCGCGAAGGAAAGGCGCGAGCGCCACGCGGTCAAGCACGGCCCGCCCAGTCCGCGGAGCCGGATGGTCTGGATGAGCCTCGCCGCGGTGCTGGCGATCGCCATCGGCTTCGGCCTGGTGACGATGGTCCAGGAGATGCTGGCCGGCGGCGCCAGGATGGCCCGCATCGAATCGGTCGAGGGCACCCTCTACCGCGTGGCCGGCGATTCCAGCCGGGCGATCGGCGCCGGCGAGACGATCGACGAAGGGGAAGAGGTCCGCACCGCCAAGGGCTCGACCGCCATGGTGCGGATGGCCGACGGCTCGCTGATCGAGATGAGCGAGCGGGCCGGTTTCTCGCTCGACGCCAGCCGCAAGGGGAACACCATCCAGCTCGAGCGCGGCCGGATCATCGTCAAGGCCGCCAAGCAGCGCAACCGCCACCTCTACGTCGCCACCCGCGACGCCGAGGTCTCGGTGGTCGGCACGATCTTCGCCGTCAACAGCGGCACCAAGGGCTCGCGCGTGTCGGTGGTCGAGGGGGAGGTCCACGTGCAGCAGGGGAAGAAGGACTCCGTCCTCCACCCCGGCGACCAGATGACGACCCACGCCAGCGTCGAGCGGGTGCCGGTCAAGAACGAGGTCGCCTGGAGCCGCAACGCCAAGCAGTATGACCAGCTCCTCGCCGAGCTGACCGCCCTGGGGCGTGACATCGACGCCCGCGTCGAGCGTCCCGGCCTGCGCTACTCGACCCGCCTGCTCGACCTCGCCCCGGCGGGGACGACGGTCTGGATCGCGCTGCCGAACCTCTCGAAGAGCCTGGCGCAGACGCAGCAGATCCTCGACGAGCGGATCAGCGAGAGCCCGTCGCTCGCCCAGTGGTGGACCGAGACGCTGCGGTCGACCGGCAACGAGCGGAAGTTCCACGAGATGATCGAGAAGCTCGGCGCCCTGGGCCAGAACCTGGGCGACGAGGTGGCGGTGGCGATGAACGCCGGCGGCGAGCGACGACGACGACAAGTGCTCGCCGGTGCTGCTCGCCGAGGTGACCAACGAGGCGTCCTTCCGGGCCACGGTGGCCCAGGAGATCGCCGCGCTCACCCACGGCAAGAAGTCGATCCTGATCGTCGACGATCCGGCGACCGCCCCCGAGGGGGACGCGATGCTGCTCTGGATCCACGACGGCCTGCTGGTGGCCTCGCCGAACGGCGCCGAGCTGCGCAAGGTGGCCGCCCTGATCGCGGGGGGTGCCAATCCGTTCAAGGCGACCCCCTTCTACGGCCGGATCGCCCAGGACTACCAGGACGGCGCCGGCTGGCTGTTCGCGGCCGACCTCCACTCGCTGGTGGCCAAGGGGCAGGCCGGGAAGACCCCGGAGGAGCAGCAGACGGCCGAGAAGCTGGGCGTGCTCGACCTCGACCAGTTCATCATCGACCGCCGGGAGATCGACGGCCGGGCCGAGACCCGCGCCGCCCTCACCTTCGACCAGACGCGGCGCGGGCTGGCCGGCTGGCTGGCGGCTCCGGCGCCGATGGGCTCCCTGAGCTTCTTCTCGCCCGGACGCAAACTTCGTGTCGGCTTTCGTCGTAAAGAGTCCGGTGAGCATCCTGGACGAAATGCTGTCGATCAAGCCCGAGCTCGCCCAGGAGCTGGCGGACGCCCAGGCCAAGCACGGCTTCGACCTCCGCAACGACCTCGTCGCGCCGCTCGGCGGCGAGATCGCGATGGGGGTGGACGGTCCGCTGCTGCCGACGCCCTCCTGGAAGATGGTGGCCGAGGTGTATGACACCGCGCGCCTCCAGCAGACCTTCCAGAAGGCGGTGACGCAGCTCGACGCCGAGCTGCGGGCCCACGGCAAGCCGGGGGTGAAGCTCACCAGCCAGCAGGCCGGCGGCCGCACCTACTACGCGATCGGCTCGGCCGACGGCAAGCTCTCGATCAGCTACCTGTATGAGGACGGCTACATGATCGCCGGCCCCAGCCGGGCGCTGCTCGAGCAGGCCATCCAGCTCCGGGATTCCGGGGTGACGATCGCCACCACGGCCAAGTTCCGCGACCTGCTCGGTCCGGACGGCCAGGTGAACGTCTCGGCCCTGGTCTACACCAACATCGCGCCGATCGCGAAGTCGGCCTCCGCGGTGCTGCCGAACGGTGCGGCCAACGGGCACGGCAAGGGCGGCCCGGGGCAGATCGCCAAGATGCTCGCCGGGCAGGGACCGACGCTCTACTACGCCTACGCGGAGCCGGATCGCATCGTCTTCGCCGGCAGCAATCAGAACCCCCTGGGTCTGAACCTCGGCACGCTGGCCAGCTTCGGCGGCATGCTCGGCGGGATGCACGGGGAAGAGGACGCCGTCCACTAAGCCGCCCGGTAAGGGCAAACCTCAGGGCCCTGGAGAACGAACATGTCGAATCCAACTGTCATCGAGCTCCAGGGCCTGGAGGTCCGGTTCGGGGGGCGTCCGATCCTCAAGGGGTTGAACGCCTCCCTCTCCGGCCGGTGCATCGGCCTTCTCGGGCCGAACGGAGCGGGCAAGACCACGCTCCTGCACACGCTTCTCGGGTTCCACCCCCCCTCGGCGGGGACGGCCCGCATCTTCGGCAAGGACATCCAGACTCACGCGCGGGAGATCCGCGGCCAGATGGGCTACATGCCGGAGAACGACGCCTTCATCTCCGGCATGACCGCGGTGCGGTTCATCCGGCTGATGGGGGAGATCTCGGGGCTGCCGTCGGAGCGGTCGCTGGAGCGCGCCCACGAGGCGCTCTTCTACGTCGGCCTCGGCGAGGCCCGCTACCGCAAGGTCGAGACCTACTCGCTGGGCATGAAGCAGCTCGCCAAGCTGGCCCAGGCGCTGGTCCACGGGCCGCGGCTGATCTTCCTCGACGAGCCGACCAACGGCCTCGATCCCGACGCCCGCGAGCGGATGCTGCGGCTGATCCACGACATCCGCGACACCGGCGAGGTCAACATCATCCTCTCCTCGCACCTCCTGCGCGACGTCGAGGAGTGCTGCGACGAGGTGCTGGTCCTGAAAGGCGGCACCATCGCCACCTACTGCAACCTCGAGGAGGAGCGCCGGGGCAACCGGCGGTTCCTCGAGCTCGAGACCCGCGGCGGCGACGAGCGCGTCGTTCACCGCCGCCGTCGAGGCCCTCGGGGTCGAGATGGCGACGGCGGGCAAGACCAAGATCAAGCTGGTGCTGCCGGAGGGGGTCGAGGTGCGCGACCTCTACCGGCTGGCGGCCGAGCGCCAGGTGCAGATCCGCCACCTCGACTACAAGAAGGACTCCTTGCAGGACATCTTCCTCAAGGCGATGGAGACGGAGGTCGCCGACCATGGCCGTGTATGAGCGCAACTACGGGCGGTACCAGGGGCCACTGACCCCTCCCTGGTCGCGCTTCCTGATCCTGCCGCGCTACGCCGCGAAGGACGTCTTCGACAGCCGGCTGTTCGTGGCCTTCTATGCCCTCTGCTTCCTGCTGCCGTTCGCCGGGCTGCTGATGATCTACCTGCATCACAACCTGGCGGCGCTGAAGTTCATCGAGCTGCCGCTCGACCAGTTGAAGGAGGCGCTGCCGATCAACGCCACCTTCTTCCGCAAGGGGATCGAGTTCCAGAGCTGGCTCTGCTTCCTGATGGCGCTCTTCGTGGGGCCCGCCCTGGTGGCGCCCGACCTGCGCAACAACGGGCTGCCGCTCTACCTCTCGCGGCCGTTCTCGCGCACCGAGTACGTGCTCGGCAAGATGGCGGTGCTGGTGGTGCTGATGTCGCTCGTCACCTGGATCCCGGGCCTGCTGCTCTTCCTCTTCCAGGGGTACCTGGAGGGGGCGCGGCTGGCTGGGGAACAACCTGCGGATCGGCGCCGCGATCTTCGCCGGGAGCTGGGCCTGGATCCTGGTGGTCTCGCTGGTCGCGCTCGCCATCTCGGCGTGGGTGAAGTGGAAGCCGGTGGCGCGGGTGTCGCTGCTGATCGTCTTCTTCGTGCTCGCCGGCTTCGCGCAGGCGCTCAACGTGGCGCTCGACACCTGGTGGGGGCACCTGCTGTCGCTGTCGAACGCGATGTACAAGCTCTGGTTCTCCCTGTTCGGCCAGGAGGCCGACCGAGCGCCTGGCGCAGCCGGTCTGGGCCGCCTGGTTGACGATCATCGCCGGCTGCGCGCTGGCGCTCTGGCTGCTCTCCCGGCGCGTCCGCGCCTATGAGGTGGTCCGATGACGCCCGAGCCGCAGCAGAAGAAGGCGACCTCCGACCGCCGGGTGGTGTTCGAGAACGTCTCCAAGTTCTACGGCGACGTGCTGGGGGTCAACCGGGTCAACCTGTCGATCCCGCCGGGGATCACCGGCCTGGTGGGGCCGAACGGCTCCGGCAAGACGACCCTGATGAACATGATGGTCGGGCTGATCCGGCCGTCGCGCGGGCGGGTCTCGGTGCTCGGGCTGACGCCGGAGAACCCCGAGGAGCTGTTCCGCCACGTCGGCTACGCCGCGCAGTACGACTCCTTCCCGCCGGGCCTGACCGGCTACCAGTTCGTCGAGTCCTACCTGCGGGTGCACGGCTATCCCGGCCCAAGCAGGCCGAGGCGATGGCCTGGAAGGCGATCGAGCGGGTGGGGCTGGTCGAGGCCGCGAAGCGCAAGGTGGCGGGCTACAGCAAGGGGATGCGCCAGCGGGTGCGGCTCGCCCAGGCGCTCGCCCACGAGCCGTCGGTGATGGTGCTCGACGAGCCGCTCAACGGCCTCGACCCGATGGCCCGCGCGGAGGTGATCGACCTCTTCCGCGAGCTGGCCGACGGCGGCCTGCACGTGATCGTCTCCAGCCACATCCTGCACGAGGTGGATCTGATCTCGGACCAGGTGGTGCTGATCAACGGCGGCTATATCGTGGCCGAGGGGGAGATCAGCGACGTGCGCGACGAGATGGAGGAGGACCACCCGGTGCAGGTGCTGGTGCGCTGCGACCGGCCGTCGCTGCTCGCCTCGCGGGTCTTCGAGGCGGACCACGTGGTCGAGGCCCGCCTGCTGGAGGACGGCCGCAGCCTGCTCGTCCGCACCCGCGACGCCGACAGGTTCCACCTGGCCCTCAACGAGATCGTGCTCGCCAACGGCTTCGCGATCGAAGCGGTGGCGCCGGCCGACTCCGACGTCAACGCGGTCTATCAGTACCTGATCGGCGCGAATGGAGACAAGTCGTGAGCGAACTCATCACCTCGGCGGCCCCCGCCGCCACCCGCGCCGGCCTCCCCTGGGGGCGGTGGTGGACCCAGCTCCGGGCGATCGTCCGGCTCGAGCTCCGCAAGGGGTTCCGGCGCCCTTACGGCCTGCTCCTGCTGGCGCTCGCGCCGCTCTTCATCCTGGCGCTGCGGGCCGTGCTCCCGCACGCCGTCCAGGACCCGTCCGACATGCCGGCGCGACCCAGTTCTTCGCCGGGCTCTACCAGGCGTTCATCCTGCGGATCGTGATCTTCCTCGGCTGCATCGCGATCTTCGGCAACCTGATCCGCCGCGAGACGCTCGACCGCAGCCTCCATTACTACTTCCTGTCGCCGATCCGGCGGGAGCTGCTGGTGGTCGCCAAGTACGTGACCGCGCTGATCGTCTCCCTCGTCCTCTTCGGCCTGACGACGGTCCTCTCCTTCGGGCTGACCTACCTGCCGCACGATTCGACGGCGGTGTCGCACTTCCTCTTTCACGGGCCGGGGCTGGGGCATCTCGGAGCCTACCTGCTGACCACCTTCCTCGCCTGCGTGGGGTACGGCGCGGTCTTCCTCTTCTTCGGGTTCTTCTTCAAGAGCCCGGCGCTGCCGGCGCTGGTGGTGTTCGGCTGGGAGGGGATCCACTTCCTGCTGCCGCCGCTGCTCAAGCAGGTGAGCGTCGTCCACTATCTGCAGTCGCTCTGCCCGGTGCCGGTCTCCGAGGGGCCGCTCGCCACCATGTCCGACGCCCCGGCGCCCTGGGTCTCGGTGATCGGGATTCTCGCGCTGGCCGTGGTGCTGGTCGGCGTGTCGGCCTGGAAGATCCGGCGGATGGAGATCAGCTACGACGAGTCGTAGGCACGGTCCGTAGGGCGGCCCCGTGGGGCCGCCCCTTCCCTCCACCCGCCGTTTCCAGTACCCTCCCCGCTCCACCCGGATTTTCCCTTGACTCCCGATGGTTATCCCTGTGCCATGACTCCGCCCGACCGCATCCGCAATTTTTCCATCATCGCCCACATCGACCACGGGAAATCGACCCTGGCCGACCGCATCCTCCAGATGACGCACGCCGTCTCGGAGCGGGAGATGAAGGACCAGCTCCTCGACGACATGGATCTCGAGCGGGAGCGGGGGATCACCATCAAGGCGCGCGCCGTGCGCCTCTTCTATGAAGCGAAGGACGGCGGCGGCACCTACCAGTTCAACCTGATCGACACCCCCGGGCACGTCGACTTCGCCTACGAGGTGTCGCGCAGCCTCGCCGCCTGCGAGGGGGCGCTGCTGGTGGTCGACGCCGCGCAGGGGGTGGAGGCGCAGACGCTCGCCAACGCCTACCTGGCGGTCAACGGCAACCTCCATCTGGTGCCGGTGATCAACAAGATCGACCTCCCCGCCGCCGATCCCGACCGCGTCAAGGAGCAGATCGAGAGCGTCGTCGGCATCGACGCCCACGACGCCGTGCTGACCTCGGCCAAGTCGGGGATCGGCATCGAGGACGTGCTGGAGCGGATCATCCGCGACATCCCGGCGCCGCAGGGGGACCCCGCGGCGCCGCTCAAGGCGCTGCTCTTCGACTCCTGGTACGACCCCTACCGCGGCGTCGCCTGCATGGTGCGGGTGGTGGACGGAACCCTGCGCAAGGGGGACAAGATCCTCTTCATGGCCTCCGGGCGGGCCTACGAGATCGACGAGCTGGGGGTCTTCTCGCCGAAGCCGACCCCGGTCGAGGAGCTCTCGGTCGGCGAGGCCGGCTTCTTCTACGCCGGCATCAAGGACCTGATCCAGGCGCAGATCGGCGACACCATCACCCACGCCTCCCGCCCCACGGCCGCGGCCTACCCGGGGTTCAAGGAGGTCAAGCCGGTGGTCTTCGCCGGCCTCTACCCGGTGACCGCCGACGACTACGAGGGCCTGCGCGACGCGGTCGAGAAGCTGCGGCTCGAACGACGCCTCCTTCTCCTTCGAGCCGGAGAGCTCGGGCGCGCTCGGCTTCGGCTTCCGCTGCGGCTTCCTCGGGCTGCTCCACATGGAGATCATCCAGGCGCGGCTGGAGCGCGAGTTCGACCTCGAGCTGATCACCACCGCCCCCGGGGTGCGCTACATCGCCCACACCTCCGACGGCAAGTCGCAGGAGATCGAGAGCCCGTCGAAGCTCCCCGACCCCGGCCGGCTGGCGTTCCTGGAGGAGCCGTACATCTCGGCGACCCTGGTCACCCGCTCGGAGTACGTGGGGGGCCTGCTGCAGCTCGCCGAGGAGCGCCGGGGGGTGCAGCGCGGGCTGCAGTACCTGACCACCGACCGCGTGCTGATCGAGTACGACTTCCCGCTGGCCGAGGTGATCCACGACTTCTACGACCGCCTGAAGTCGATCTCGCGGGGGTACGCCTCGTTCGACTACCAGCTCGGCGGCTACCGGCGCAGCGAGCTGGTCAAGCTCGACATCCTGGTCAACGGCGAGCCGGTGGACGCGCTGTCGCTGATCGTCCACCGCGACAAGGCGTACGCGCGCGGCAAGCTGCTGGTCGAGAAGATGAAGGAGCTGATCCCGCGCCAGCTCTTCGAGGTGGTGCTGCAGGCGGCGATCGGCTCGCGGATCATCGCCCGCGAGTCGGTGCGGCCGATCAGCAAGAACGTCATCGCCAAGTGCTACGGCGGCGACATCTCCCGCAAGCGCAAGCTGATCGAGAAGCAGAAGGAAGGCAAGAAGCGGATGAAGCGGGTGGGCCGGGTCGACATCCCCCAGGAAGCGTTCCTGGCCGTGCTGCGGGTGGATTGACCGTAACATTTCGTCCCTCTGCACGTATCAGCGGTGGGGGCGGAGCGTGACGTTCGCCCGCGACTCGGCTATCCTGATCTGGTTCTATCTAACACTGACGATTTCGACTCGAACCTGAGGAGGATTCATGATTCGCAAGACTTTCGCGTGGCTGCTCGTCGCCGGCCTGGCGGGCGCCGCGGTGCAGGCCCAGACCGCCGACGAGATCATCGCCAAGAACATCGAGGCCCGGGGCGGCAAGGACAAGATCAAGGCGGTCCAGTCCATCCGCATGACCGGCAAGATCGCCATGGGCCAGGGGATGGAAGCCCCGATCTCCATGGAGGTGGCGCGGCCGAACAAGCTGCGCATGGAGTTCACCATGCAGGGGATGACCGGCGTCCAGGCCTACGACGGCAAGACCGGCTGGTCGGTGATGCCCTTCATGGGCAAGACGGATCCGGAGACGATGTCGGCCGACGAGATCAAGCAGACCGAGGACCAGGCGGACCTGGACGGCGTGCTGGTCGACTACAAGGAGAAGGGGCACCAGATCGAGTACGCCGGCAAGGAGGACGTCGAGGGCACGCCGGCTCACAAGCTGAAGGTGACCAAGAAGAACGGCGACGTCGTCAACGTCTACATCGACGCCGAGTCGTACATGGACATCAAGGAGTCCGGCAAGATCAACATCCGCGGCCAGGAGATCGAGAACGAGGTCACCTTCGGCGACTTCAAGCCGGTCGAAGGGGTGATCTACCCCTTCTCGATGGAGCAGAAGCCCAAGGGCGCGCCCGCGGGGACGGTGATCACGATCTCCAAGATCGAGGTCAATCCGACCCTCGACGCCTCCCGCTTCGCCATGCCGGCCGCCGCCGCGAAGCCGGCGATGGAAAAGCCGATGGAGAAGAAGGAGCCCGCTCCCTCCAAGCCCCCGCAGTCGTAGCGGTAGTCCTCTGGCAAGAATGCGTACCGAGGGGGCGCTCCCGTGGCGCCCCCTCCGCGAGACCCTTCCAATTTCCCGTTGAACAATTTCCAGGGAGACCTGTATGCGACGCACATTCCATTCGATCCTCTGTCTGGCGGCCTGCGGCCTGCTGGCCGGCGCCGCCGTGGCGCGGGCGGCGGACGTCGAGATCGATTCCAATACCTTCGGCGGCATCGAGGCCCGCTCTCTCGGGCCGGCCAACATGAGCGGCCGCATCGCGGCGATCGACGCGGTGGGCCAGGATCCGCTCACCATCTATGTCGGAGCGGCCGGCGGCGGCGTCTGGAAGTCGACCGACGGCGGCCTCGTCTTCAAGCCCGTCTTCGACGAGCACACCCAGTCGATCGGCGCCATCACCATCGATCCCAAGGACCCGAAGAAGGTCTGGGTGGGCACCGGCGAGTCGTGGACCCGCAACAGCACCTCGGTCGGCGACGGCCTCTACAAGACCACCGACGGCGGCGACTCCTGGCAGCGGGTCGGCCTCGAGAACACCGAGCGCATCGCCCGCGTCCAGGTGAGCCCGGCCGACGGCAACACGGTCTGGGCCTGCGCCACCGGCCATCTCTGGGACAGCCACCCGGACCGCGGCGTCTACAAGACGGCGGACGGCGGCAAGACCTGGAAGAAGGTGCTCTACGTCGACGCCGATACCGGCTGCTCCGATCTGGCGGTCGATCCCCAGGACCCGTCGATCCTCTACGCCGGCATGTGGCAGTTCCGCCGCACGCCGTACTCCTTCTCGTCCGGCGGCAAGGGGAGCGGCCTCTACAAGTCGAGCGACGGCGGCGAGACCTGGAAGCCGCTCAAGGTAGGGCTGCCCACCGGGGAGAAGGGGCGCATCGCGGTGGCGGTCGCGCCGTCGCGGGCGAACGTGGTCTACGCCCTGGTGGAGTCCACGGACACCGCCCTCTTCCGCTCGGACGACACGGGGGAGAACTGGCGGCAGGTCAACAACGCCTTCAACCTGCAGGTGCGGCCCTTCTACTTCGCCCGCATCGTCGTCGATCCCACCGACTTCAACACGATCTACAAGCCGGGCCTGTCGCTGGCGATGAGCACGGACGGCGGCAAGTCGTTCAACGCCGCGATCAGCCTCAACAGCTTCGGCGCCGGACCGCACAGCGACCACCACGCGCTGTGGATCAACCCGAAGAACCCGAACGAGCTCCTGCTCGGCACCGACGGCGGCGTCTACATGTCCTACAGCCAGGGGCGCGGATGGCACCACATGGGAACGCTGCCGGTGTCGCAGTTCTACCATGTCAGCTACGACATGGGCCGGCCCTACCGGGTCTATGGCGGGTTGCAGGACAACGGCTCCTGGTCCGGCCCCTCGGTGGGTCTCGGCGGCGGCGTCCAGAACAAGGACTGGGTCAACGTCGGCGGCGGCGACGGCTTCTGGGCATTCGCCGATCCGACCGATCCCGACGTGGTCTACTCCGAGTCCCAGGGGGGCGAGGCGACGCGCCGGCAGGTGTCGACCGGCGAGGAGAAGTCGATCAAGCCGCTGCCGGGGGCGGGCGATCCGCCGTACCGGTTCAACTGGAACACGCCGATCCATCTGAGCCCGAACGATCCGAAGACGATGTACATCGGCGCGCAGTTCCTCTTCCGCTCGCGCGACCGCGGCGACTCCTGGGAGCGCATCTCCCCCGACCTGACGACCAACGATCCGAAGAAGCAGAAGCAGCAGCAGTCGGGCGGCCTCTCGGTCGACAACTCGAGCGCCGAGAACCACACCACGATCTACACGATCGCCGAGTCGCCGAAGAACGCCCAGGTGATCTGGGTGGGCACCGACGACGGCAACCTGCAGGTGACCCGCGACGGCGGCAAGACCTGGACGAACGTGGCGCCGAACGTCGCCGGCCTGCCGAAGGGGACCTGGGTCTCGACCGTCGAGGCCGGCCGCTTCGAAGAGGGGACCGCCTTCGCCACCTTCGACGGCCACGCGACCGGCGACATGAAGACCTACGTCTACCGGACGGCGGACTTCGGCAAGACCTGGAAGCCGCTGGCGACGCGACGCCCTCTCGGGCTACGCCCACGTGGTGCGGCAGGACCTGGTGAACCCGGACCTCCTCTTCCTCGGCACCGAATACGGCCTCTTCGTCTCGGTGGACGGCGGCGGGCGCTGGGCCCGGTTCACCGGCAGGCTCCCGAAGGTGGCGGTGCGCGACATCGCCATCCACTCCCGCGACGGCGACCTGCTGCTCGCCACCCACGGGCGGGGCGTCTACGTGGTGGACGACCTCACGCCGCTGCGCAAGCTGACCCGCCAGACGCTCGAGTCCGACGTGACGATGCTGCCGTCGCGGCCGACCCCGGTGGCGATCCCCGCCAGCGTCCAGGACTTCCCGGGCGATGACGAGTACGTCGCGTTCAACCCGGACGACTCGGCCACCATCACCTACTATCTGAAGAAGCGCCACCTCTTCGGCGACATCAAGGTCGAGGTCTACGACGCCCAAGGGGCAGCTCGTCTCGACGCTGCCCGCGGGCAAGCGGCGGGGGATCAACCGCGTGAGCTGGCCGATGCGCCTGCCGCCGCCGAAGCTGCCGCCCGCCAACTCGCTGGTGCTGGGCTCGCAGTACGGCCTGCTCGGGCCGCGGGTCCCCCTCGGCACCTACACGGTGAAGCTGATCGACGGCGACAAGACCTACACCAGCGAGGTGCAACTCGTCGCGGACCCCCGCTCCAGGCATTCGGACGCGGACCGGGCGGCGCAGCGCGATACGGCGATGGCTCTCTACGGTATGCTCGGCCGGCTCACCTACGTGGCCGACACGGTGAAGTCGCTCGAGGACGGGGCTCAAGCACGGGCCGGGAAGCTCGCCGCGGGCGACCGCCTGCGGCGTCAGCTCGAAGCGCTGGCGACCTCGCTGGAGGGTTTCCGCGCCACGCTCGTCGCCACCGGCCCGGGCGGCTGGCTCTCCGGCGAGGAGCAACTGCGGGAGAAGATGACCAAGGTCTACGGCGGCGTCAACGGCTACGACGGCCGGCCGAGCGCGGCGCAGGTCGACCAGGTGAAGGTGCTGGGCGACCAGCTCAGCCTGGCCGAGGCCCGGCTGGCCGCGGTGCAGAGCGGCGAGGTGGCCGCGGTGAACCGGGAGCTCGAGAAGCGCAAGCTCGAGCCGATCAAGGCCAAGACCAAGGACGAGTGGGAGAAGCAGGATGGCCATCGCGCCACCGCCCTGCCGGCCTTCCTGCCGTTCACCTTCACCCCGCTGGGGACCGCCGAGAACGACTGACGCCCGATAATCCCCAAAAAGCAAAACGGGAGGAGGCCTTCTCAGGCTCCTCCCGTTCGGGTGGTGCGCGGACTGGGGCTTAAGCCAGGCCTTGACGACGCTCTTCCAGCAGCTTCCGCATGATCTTCTTGCGGGCCTGCACGGCCTTGCGCTTGCGCTTCACCGAGGGCTTCTCGAAGTGCTGCCGCTTCCGCAACTCGGTCAAGATTCCAGATTTCTCGACTTTGCGCTTGAAACGGCGCAAGGCGTTCTCAAAGCTCTCCTCCTCGCGCACATGCACAACGGGCATCGACACTCACCTCTTTTCGTTTACGGATAGAAGCGCCCCCCGTGCTTCGGGGGGCGCGGAGGAGGAAATTTCGCTCAAATCCGGCGAAAAGTCAAGCTTCAAGCCGCGCTGCGGCGCGTTTCCGCGGGCGGCGGCGCCACCGGCTGCGGCGGGGATTGCGGGTTCAGGGCCTCGAAATCGGTGAGGTAGACGACGAGCCTGCCGTCCTCTTTGTGGAACCAGACGGCCGCGGCGGTGCCGCCGGTGTCGCGGGGGTAGAACCAGCCGACCACGTCGCGGTCCGGGTAGGCCCGTACGTTGTTGAGGTTGGGCTGGCCGAGCAGGCGGCGCACCTCGTCCTGGTCCATCCCCTTCCGCGCCTGGGAGAAGACCTCGAGCGTCATGTAGCGCCGCGCCTCGGCGTGGGCGAGCTCCTCCTTGAGGCGCGGATTGTCGGGGTCCACCAGCATCGCTTCCTTGTAGATGTCGATCGCGCGCTGATAGTCACCCCCCCGCTCGATGTAGGTGCGGGCGAGATGGATCTCCTCCTCGCTCTTCATGCGCAGGGCGGCCTTCTGGCTCGGCTTGAGCGGCTCCCCCTGGACCGGCGGATCGGCGTTGAGGAACTCGACCAGCCGGCGGTTGAACTCGTCGGCGAGGCCTTCCGTCTCCTTCTGGAGCCGTGGATCGGGGGTGCCGGCGAGGCGCGTCCGCCGCTCGCCGAGCTGGCGCTCGGTCCGCTGCAGCCAGTGCCACTCGGCGTCGAGAAGCGGTTCCCGGCCGCGCCGCCGCCGCTTCCTCGCCGCGCGGACCGCAGCCCGGGGCTCCGGCGGCCAGCAGCAGGGTGGCACAGAGGGTCAATATGCGGGGCTGATAAGCTCCGCGGGGCCTGCGGCGATGCATCGAAACTCTCCTATGACTTGCCCGAATCGACCGTACCACAGGCTCCGGGAGCGGACAAGGCGCCGGGCCCCGGCGCCCTAAGCCCTTGTTCCCAGAGGGGTTTTTCCTTGACACCACGCGGCGGGTCCAGAATAATCAAGCTCCCTTAGTTCGGTTGACGTTCAGAGGACGGCCGCGGAGAGCAACGGATGTCCCTTTCGGAAAGAATTCACCAGTTGAACAGCGAGATCGGCGCCTCCGTGGAGCGCGCCCTCGCCGAGCTGCGTCAGGAGATCTCCCAGCGCCTGCGCGCCAGCAACGAAGAGATCCAGCGGCGGCTGGACGAGATCACCCCGTCGCTGCCGCCCTCCTATCTCAACCACGACGACTTCGCGCCCCACGAGCGCGCGCTGGGCACCAACGCCCGGCAGAGCGCCCATCGCGATCTGCGCGACGCCCTCGCCGGCATCGACCGCGCCCGCTCGCAGGCCGAGATCCTCTCGGCGCTGCTGCGCGAGTCGGCGCGCTACGCGTCGCGGACGGCGGTGCTGCTGGTCCGCGGCGGCGAGCTGCGGGGTTGGGGGAGCGAAGGGTTCGGCGATGCCGAGGCGGCGCTCCGCGGTGTCGTCCTCGACGGCGAGGGTGGCGCCTGGGGGCGCCTGGCCCAGTCGCAGGGCGCCGAGCGGCTCAGCGCCGACGACTGCGCCGTCCTGGTCAGCCGTGTCGACAGCCCGCTGCCGCACGACGGCGTCCTGGTGCCGATCGTGCTGCGCGACCGCGTCGCCGCCGGCCTCTACGCCGACCGTCTCGACGACCGCGAGCTCGGGGTCGAGGCGCTCCAGATCCTCGCCCACGCCGCGGCGCAGGCGATCGAGACGCTCCCCTTCCGCGAGCGCTCCTCCACCCCCACGCTGGCCCTCGAAGGGGGCGCGAACGGAGTAGGGGTCGAGCCCGCGCCGGCCGCCGCCGTCGAGGAGGCTCCCGCCGAGGCCCCCGAGCCCGAGGCTCAGGCCGCGGAGCCGGGGTACGAAGAGCCGGAGCCGGCCGCCTGGACCGCCCCTCCCGCTCAGGAAGAGGAGACGGTCGAGACCGCGCAGACCGCCGCCCTGCCGGCCCATTTCAGCGGCCGATCTGCCGGAGGCGCCGCGAGCAGGAGACCTCCGTCGCCGGGGATTGGGGCCGGTCGTCGATTCCCAGCGTCACCGAGGCGATGCCGCTCCCCGGCTTCCCCGTGCAGTCCGCCAGCCGCCCGCGCCGACGCCATGGAAGAGGAGGTCCCCCGCTACCCGCGGTCCGTGGAGGAGCCCCCCGCGCCGGCGCGGACCCCGGATCCGAGCCCGGACGCGACCGTGCTGCTCCAGCGCTCCAGCCTTACCGGGTGAGTCCGCCGTTCTCCCACGCCAGCGGCCGCCGCCCCGCTGCGGCCGGTGCCGGCGCCCGAGGAGCCCGCGGCGCCGTTCGAACGTGCCGCGGGCACGCCCGAGGTGCGCCCGCCGAGCGGCGTCGACGGCCCGGGCTGGGCGTTCGCGACCACCCGCGTGCCGGTGAATCCCGACAACCAGGCCCTGCACGAGGAGGCCCGGCGCCTGGCCCGGCTGCTCGTGAGCGAGATCAAGCTCTACAATGAGGAGCAGGTCGAGGAAGGGCGGCGCAACCGCGACGTCTACGAGCGCCTGCGGGAGGACATCGACCGCTCGCGCCAGATGTACGACGAGCGGGTCGACCCGCAGATCCTGCGCTCGACCGACTACTTCTACCAGGAGCTGGTGCGCATCCTGGCCGCCGGGGATTCGAAGGCACTGGGCATCTGACCCCTGTGGACTCCGGAGCGGTCCGGACCCGTTGTCCGGCCGTTGCTCGGAGTGCCGTGAGAAGTTTGGAGTACCGTGAGAAGTAAAAAGCCGATTCGGCATCGCGCCGCGCTCGTCCTGCTATTCCCTCTCCTGCTGGGTTCCGCCACCACCTCGCCTCCTCGCTCCGGCGCCGCCGGCCCGCTCCCGGGGCACTCCGACCGCGCCGCCCTCGCCTACTCCGAGGCGGCGGCGGCGGTGCGCCGGAACGACTGCGCCGCCGCCTACAAGGCGCTGTCGCCGATCCTCGCGGGCCGGGATTCCGAGGCCGCCTTCAGCCAGCTCCTCCTCGGCTTCTACGCCCACTCCTGCGAGCAGGTGGCCTATGCCGAGGAGCGGCTGTTCGCGGCGAGGAACCCCAAGGGCCCGCTGGAGGACTGGCGCCTCTACCTGCTGAGCGACACCGCCGCGGCGCGCGGGCACGTCCTGCTCGCCCAGACCTCGCTCGCCAAGCTCCTCGGCGACTACCCTGGCTCGGCGCTGCGCCCGCGCGCCCTGCTGAAGGCGGCGGCGATCGCCTGGCAGCGCGGCGACCGGCAGCGGGCCCTGGACCTGGTCGGAGCCTCGCGCAGCGAGGAGCTGCGCGGCGACGAAGCGTCGCAGCTCGAGGCTCTCGCCTGGCAGATCGGCGTCCAGACCGGCGACCGCGAGGCGCAGGCCGAGGCCGCCCGCCGCCTGCTCGTCAACTTCCCTCTCAAGGCCGCCGAGCTCAAGGTGATCGATCTCTTCCGCGGCCCGGACGGCGTTCTCTCCTGGTCGCGGGTGCTGACTGGCGACCAGCTCAAGCGGCGGGCGCAGGCCCTGCTCGACCTGAAGCTCGAGAGCAACGCCCTTGCGACGCTCGATTCCGTCGCGCTCGCCGACCGCGGCTTCGATTGGCAGCTCCTGGAAGCCGAGACCCTGACCCGCCTCCACCGTGGCAGCGACGCCCTCGATCTGCTCGCCGGCCGCGGGGCCGCCGAGCCCGGCCAGGCCGCCGCTCTCGCCTGGGCCCGCGCCCAGGCGGCCGACGACGCCGCCACCGCTCAGCGCGGCCGGGCGAACCTCGGCTCGGCCGAACGCCAGCAACTCCGCCTGCTCTCGCAGCAGTATCTGGAGAAGGTGGCCCAGATCGGCACCGACCGCGAGCTGGCCGCCAAGGCCCTGAAGTCGCTCTACGCCGACTATCAGACCGACGGGCTGTTCGACCGCGCCGTCGAGACCCTGCGCCGCCTGCGCCGCTTCGATCCCAAGGACACCTCCGGGGCGACCAATCTCTGGCAGGTGGGGTGGCAGGAGTACGGCAAGGGGAACTACACCGGCGCGATCGGCACCTGGACCGAGCTCTACTCGCTCTATCCCGAGGATTCGAGCGCCCGCCGCGGCCGCTACTGGACGGGACGGGCCTTCGACCTCCTGGGCGAAGGGGAGCGGGCGCAGCAGATCTACAACGAGATCGCCCAGGCCGACACCGCCGACTTCTACCGCCGCAACGCCCAGGCCCGGCTGCGCGGCAGGCCGGCGGCCGCGCTGGCCACCGCGGCGCAGACCCGGGAGCCCTGGCCGGTCGACCCGGCGCTCGACCGCGCGCGGCTGCTCACCGATCTCGGGCTCGACGACCTCGCGCTCTCCGAGGCCGAGCTGGTGCGCGACAAGGCGCAGCCGCGGTCGCTGCGCGCCCTGGAGGCGGTGATCCTCGCCCACCAGGGGAACCACCGCAAGAGCACGCAGGTGATCCGCGACGCCTTCCCGGCCCTGGGCGGACCCTTCCAGGCCACCCTGCCGGACGAGGCCCGCCGGCTCTACTACCCGCTGGAGTACCAGGACACGATCCGCACCTGGGCGGTGACCAACCGGCTGCCGACCTACCTGGTGTTCGGGATCATCCGCCAGGAGAGCGCCTTCGACGCCAACGCCCAGAGCTGGGCGGGGGCCCGCGGCCTGATGCAGCTCATGCCCGCCACCGCGCGCGAGCTGGCGGCGAAGAACGGCCTCCCCTGGACGCAGAACATGCTCGCCGATCCCGCCGTCAACGTGCGGCTGGGGACCACCTACTTCCGGCAGGTGTTCAGCATGTTCAACGAGAATCTCGAGCTCTCGCTCGCCGGTTACAACGGCGGCCCCTATCGCATCAAGCGGCTCTGGCAGGAGTCGGGCAACGCCGAGATCGACCGCTTCCTCGAGAACCTGGGCCTCGAGGAGTCCAAGACCTACGTCAAGCGGATCCTGGTCCTCTCCGACAGCTACCGCCAGCTCTATCCCACGGCCGGGTGAGACAAGCCCTGCGCAGAATCCTCGGCCTCAGTCTTCTGATGTCCTGCCTGGCCTCCTGCCGCGGCTCCGCGCCGCCGCAGGAGGGCCCGATCATCCTCATCACCTTCGATTCCCTGCGCGCCGACGTGGTCGGCGGGCTCGGCGGCGAGCGCGGGCTGACGCCGAACCTCGACGCCCTGATGCGCCAGGCCAGTTGGGCGGGCCGGGCGATCGCGCCGTCGAGCTGGGGCTCGCCCGCGATGGCCTCGCTGTTCACCGGGCTGCGTCCCTGGCAGCATCAGGTGCTCCAGGAGGAGAGCCGCCTTGCCCCCGCGCTCTTCACCCTGCCGGAGGCCCTCCAGGCTCTGGGGTACGAGACCAGCGGCTTCACCGGCGAGGCCGCCTACTCGAAAGAGGGGGGGTACGACCAGGGGTTCGACCGGCTCGAGGAGCTCGCCAAGGGCGCCGCGGCCGCCAAGCGGCTGGAGCGGATCGGCGGCCGCCGGCGGTTCGTCTGGATCCACATCCCCGAGCCGCAGGCGCCCTACTTCCACCGCCCGCGGTTCGACGACCGGATCGACACCGGGCGGCTCGAGCTCCCCGAACGGGTGCTGCCGAACCAGCTCGCGCTCTACTTCGACCCCGCCAACCCCCTGCCGCCGGCCAGGCGGCGCCTGTTCTGGGCGATGTACCGCTTCAACGTCGCCTGGGCCGACGACCGGCTGGGCCGGCTGATCCAGGCGTTGCGGTCGAGCGGGGAGTGGGACCGCACGCTCCTGGTGGTGACCTCCACGCACGGCGAGGAGTTCGGCGAGAAGGGGCAGATCCTGAACGGCGGCAACCTCGGGCGGCAGCTCCTGGAGGTGCCGTTCGCCATCAAGCTCCCCCTCGGCTTCCGCCGCAAGATCGCGGAGCCGAAAGAAGCGGCGGATCGCCTCGGCGCGTCTCTGGGCCACCCTGGTGGAGGCCGCCGGCGGCGAGGTGCCGCCAGCGGTGGCGCCCAGCCTGTTCCGGCGCGCCCCGGGGGGCGTGCTCTCCGAGCTCTACCTGGCCAACGGCACCAACCAGTTCTCGCTCGTCGACGGCGACGATCAGCTCCTCTGGGAATCGCGCTTCGCGCCGCCGCAGCCGGAGTACTACCTGGCGCGCCTGGCGATGATGAACCGGGGCAACGCGCGGATCGCCCGCGCCGAGCTGCCGGTGCCGCCGGAAGAGATCCTGGGCCGGCTGCGCGCGGCATTCGCCGCCGCCCCGCCGCTCAGCGGCGACGGCGCGCCCCGGCTGACCCTCGAGCGCTGGGACGCCGAGGGGGGAGCCAGCCGCTGGCCGACCCGCGGCGCGCGGCCGAGCTGGCCCGCCGGCTGGCGCGGACCTGGAACTCGTTCGTCCCGGCCCAGCGGACGCCGGGGGAGGAAGCTCGTGAATGGTATACTGCCGAGTCGCCCTGAAAAGGGCGGTTTCCCCGGGTCCATAGCTCAGCGGTTAGAGCATCCGGCTCATAACCGGTTGGTCCCTGGTTCAAATCCAGGTGGACCCACTTTGCAGCGCTCGCACCCATGAACAGATGGAATCAGCGGTCGCTGGGAGGGGAGGTGCGATGGTATTTCTTCGGAGAGGAGCGGACGTTTTCCCATGAATCAGAACCTCCAGAACATCCTGGAGCTGCAGACAGCCCTCACCCAACTCCACGAGGCCGATCAGAGACTGCACGGAATTCCCGATTGGATGCGTGAGCTCCACGAGGAGCACACGGTGCAGAGGAAAGAGATCGAGCGCCTCGAGGAAACGGCGGCCGAGGCTGCCCGGCAGCGGCGAGCGGCGGAAGCAGCGGTCCAGGACGCGCAGGAAAAGCTCAAGAAGTACCAGCAGCAGATCAACAAAGTCAGCACGCAGCGCGAGTACGGCGCGATCCTCCAGGAGATCGACACCGTCAAGGGGCAGATCACGACCAGCGAGGAGGCCGCCTTCTCGGCCCTCGATCAGCACGAGAAAGCCGACAAGGAGCTCGCCGCCCTGCGCGAGAGCTTCCGCGCCACCGAGGAGCGCTACGCCGAGGAGATGGCCCGCTGGGAGGGGGAGAAGCCCGGGGTGGCGCGCCAGGTGGAGGCGCTCAAGGGGAGGGTCGCCGATCTCAAGAAGGGCCTGCCGCGCGGCCTGGTCGCGCAGTTCGAGCGCATCCTCGACCGCTACCCCGGCGGCGCGACGGCGCCGGTGCGGCCGATCGAGCGGCCCGGCCAGAAGCAGCGCGAGTGGCACTGCTCGGCCTGCAACTACCGCGTGCGGCCGCAGGTGGTGGTCGAGATCCGCAACGGCGACACCCTGGTCCAGTGCGATTCCTGCAAGCGCATCCTCTTTTTCCCCGAGGAGGAGCAGGCCTGAGCGGCGAGTTGCCGCCGCGGAGAGGGCTGGCGGAGCGACTGGCCCGGATTCGCGGCCGCATCGAGGACGCCTGCGGCCGTGCCGGCCGCCCGGCCGGCGGCGTGACCCTGCTGGGCGCCAGCAAGACCCAGCCGGCTCCCGTGCTCGCCGAGGCGTTCCAGGCCGGTCTTCGGGTCTTCGGCGAGAACCGGGTCCAGGAGGGGCTCGCCAAGAGCCGCGAGCTGCCGCCCGAGATCGCCGGACAGATCGACTGGCATCTGATCGGTCCCCTGCAGTCCAACAAGGTCCGCTCCGCGCTCGAGCTCTTCCGCACCATCCACTCCGTCGACCGCTCCCGGATCGCCGCGGCGATCGACCGCGAGGCGGGCGCGCGCGGGCTCGCCGTCGCCGGCTTCCTCGAGGTGAACCTCGGCGGCGAGGAGAGCAAGCACGGCTTCCCGCTGGCGGGGCTCGCCGAGGCGATCCTGCCGCTGAGCCGCCTTCAGCACCTGCGGATCGTCGGCCTGATGGCGATCCCTCCCCTGGGGGATGTCGCCGAGGCATCCCGCCCCTGGTTCCGCCGCCTCCGCGAGCTGCGCGACGACCTCGCCGCCCGCCCCGAGTGGGCCGGCTTCCCCGGCTGGCTCTCGATGGGGATGAGCGACGATTTCGAGGTGGCGATCGAGGAGGGGGCCACCCACGTGCGGGTGGGCACGGCGCTGTTCGGGCCGCGGACAGGCTGGGTCCCGGACCGGTAAACGCTTGCGGGACGGCGATTCTCTTTATTCATGCTAGGATGGCTATTCATTTCCGAGGTTGTTTGCAGGATTCCGGCGAACCGGGTTGTAAGGAGGTACCAGGAATGGCCATCACTCCGCTCGAGATCCAGAAGATGCGCTTCTCGCAGAAGATGCGGGGGTATGACCCGACCGAGGTCGAGGGGTTCCTCGCGCTGCTCGCCGAGGAGCTGGCCGGCCGCATCGCCCAGGCCGACAAGCTGGAGCGCGAGAACCGCTACTACCGGCAGCGCCTGGAGGAGACCGAGCACCGCGAGCACCAGCTCCAGCAGACGCTGCTGCGGGCGCAGAAGGTGGCGGACGACATCACGGTCAACGCCCGCCGCGAGGCGGAGCTGATGGTCCGGGAGGCCGAGATGGCGGCCGACAAGATCGTGCAGCAGGCGATCGAGCAGTCGACCCGCTTCGAGGCCAAGATCACCGATCTGCGCACCGCCCGCCGCGAGCTGCAGCTCAAGTTCAAGAACACCCTCGACCTCTTCGAGCGCATCCTGGAAGCCGAGATGGAGGACGAGCGCAACACCGCCACCGTCACCACCCTGCCGCGCAAGCGGCGGGAAGCCGCCGGGGCGTGAGCCTGCCGGCCGGAGCGCGCCGCCTCTTCGCCGCACTAGGACGAAGAGGATCTCGCTCCGGAGCGCGCCGCCTCCCTGCTGCTCGCCCGCCTGCTGGAGGACGGCGACGCCGCCGATCTCGCCTGGCTGACGGCGACGTTCCCGGAGCCGGAGATCGCCGCCTGGCTCGCCCGCCACGGCGGCCGGCAACTCTCGCGCCGCAGCCGCGCCTTCTGGCAGGTCGTGCTGGGAGTCGAGGCCGTTCCGGCCCGCCCGGAGGCCGAGGCGCTGTGGCCGCTCTGACCCTCGCGCACCCCGAGTCCCTCTCCCCCCGGGCGCAGGAGCTGATCCCCCGCCTCGCCGCCCGCCCCTGGAGCGAGGAGTTCTACCTCGCGGGCTCGGCCGCCCTCGCCCTCTACACCGGCCACCGCCCGGTGACCGACCTCGACCTGATGAGCAACGCCAACCGGCTCGCCAGCGCGGACCGGCGCGACCTGCTCGCCGAGCTGCTGGCGGCCGATCCGTCGACGGCGGTCGAGACCGCCCGCGACGGCTACCTCTCCGTCCGCCTCGCCGGCGGCGCCGTGGGGCTGCGGCTCTTCTACTACCCCTACCCCCTGGTGCAGCCGTTCGAGGAGATCTCGGGGCTGGCGGTCGCCTCCGCGGCCGATCTCGGGCTGATGAAGCTCGGCGCCATCATCAGCCGCGGCAGCCGCCGCGACTTCGTGGACCTCTACCTCCTCTGCCGCCGGCTCCCGCTCGCCACCCTCCTCGACCTCGCGGAGGACAAGTTCGGCCACGTCCGCGACTTCCCCCTCCAGGCGCTGAAGGGGCTCGCCGATCTCTCCGAGATCGAAGGCGAGCCCATGCCCCGCCTGGCGATGCCGCTCGACTGGAGCGAGGTGGAGGCTTGGCTGCGCGGCGAGGTGCGGGAGATGGGGCGGGCGCGGGTGGGGCTTTAGCTTATTGGGGACTTTCGATTTTTGATTTTGGAGGGGAACGGCGTCACAATCCCCAGCCGTGACCGATCTCCTGATCCACAACCTCGCCGAGGTCGCTACGCCGGAAGGCTCGGAGCCGCTGCGCGGGGCCGGGCAGCGGCGGGTGCGCCGGACGGCCGGCGCGGAGGTGGTCTGCCGCGACGGCAGGATCGTCTTCGTGGGCGCTCCCGAGGAGCGGCGGCGCCAGCTCGGCGAGCTTGCGGACGCCGAGCGGCTCGACGGCCGCGGGGGCACGCTGATCCCGGGGTTCGTCGATCCCCACACCCATCTCCCCTGGGCCGGCAGCCGCGAGGAGGAGTTCGCGGCGCGGCTGGCGGGCAAGACCTACCAGGAGATCGCGGCGGCCGGCGGCGGCATCCTCTCGTCCGTGGCCGCCACCCGCCGGGCGAGCGAGGAGGAGCTGGTCGCCAACGTCCTCCGGCGGATGGACCAGATGCTCGCCTGGGGCACCACCACCGCCGAGGCGAAGAGCGGCTACGGCCTCAACAAGGAGGACGAGCTCAAGCAGCTCCGCGCCATCCGCCAGGCCTCCGGCCGGCATCCGGTGGACCTGGTGCCGACCCTGCTCGCCGCCCACGAGGTGCCACCCGAGTATCGAGGCGGCGACGGGCAGGGCCGGCGGCGCTGGGTCGACCAGATCTGCGACGAGATCGTGCCGGCCACGGCCGAGGCCGGGCTCGCCCGCTTCTGCGACGTCTTCTGCGAGGAGGGGGTGTTCTCCGCCGAGGAGTCGCGCCGGGTGCTCGAGGCCGGCGTCCGCCACGGCCTCGCTCCCCGCCTGCACGCCGACGAGTTCGTCGACTCGGGGGGCGCCGCCCTCGCCGCCGACCTGGGCGCGCTCTCGGCGGACCACCTGATGGCCGTCTCGCCGGCCGGGGTCGAGGCCCTCGCCGGCTCGGGCGTGACCGCCGTGCTCCTCCCCGGCACCAGCTTCTTCCTGAAGAAGCAGCACTACGCCCCCGCCCGGCAGCTCGTCCAGGCCGGCGTGCCGGTGGCGCTCGCGACGGACTGCAATCCCGGCTCGTCCTACACCGAATCGATGCCCATGGTGGTGCTGCTCGCCGTCTTCCAGCTCGGCCTCACCATCGAGGAGAGCCTCACCGCGGCCACCCTGAACTCCGCCTGCTGCCTCGGCCTCGGGCGCGAGATCGGCTCGATCGAGGCCGGCAAGCGGGCCGACCTCGTGCTGCTCGACGCCCCCAACCTGCTCCACCTCGTCTATCACTACGGGATCAATCCGGTCGCCGCCGTGGTCAAGGACGGGAAGGTGGTCCGGCGGGCGGGTTGACGTACAATCGGCATCTCCAGATCGAAAACGTCGATTCCAGAAGGAGATCGACCCCATGCACCCGAAGACCCTTCACCGCGCCGTTTTCGCGACCCTGCTGGCCACCCTGGGGCCGCTGCTCCTGCCTGCCTTCGCCGAGCAGGAGAAGGGCCATTCCGACGCCGCCTCCGCCGGCCGGGAGGTCGTCAACCCCTCGGGCCTGCGCTACCTGGACCTGCGGCCGGGCCAGGGGGATGAGGCCCAGCTCGGCAAGATCGTCGAGGTCCATTACGTCGGATGGCTGGACGACGGCACCAGGTTCGACTCCAGCCGCAGCGACGACCGCCCCTTCACCTTCCGTCTCGGCGCCGGCGATGCCATCAAGGGGTGGGACGAGGGGCTGGTCGGCATGAAGGTGGGGGGGAAGCGCAAGCTGACCATCCCGCCCGATCTCGGGTTCGGCAAGCAGGGGGTCGGCAACGTCGTGCCGCCGAACGCGGTCCTCTACTACGAGTTCGAACTGCTGGGAGTGCGGTAAGCTCGCCGGTCTGGACGGGGATGGCCCCGGTCCCAGGTAGGATTCGGAGGAGCCCATGGCAGACCAGGCTGACCAGGAAAACACCATCACGACCGCTTCCGGCCTCAAGTACACCGATCTCCAGACCGGCGAAGGCCAGGAGGCCAAGGCCGGCCAGACCGTGAACGTGCACTACACCGGCTGGCTCGAGAACGGCACCAAGTTCGACTCCAGCCTCGACCGCAAGAGCCCCTTCAGCTTCGCTCTCGGCGCCGGCCAGGTGATCCGCGGCTGGGACGAGGGGGTGGCCGGCATGAAGGTCGGCGGCAAGCGCCGCCTCACCATTCCCGCCGACCTCGGCTATGGCGCCCGCGGCGCCGGCGGGGTGATCCCACCGAACGCGACGCTGATCTTCGAGGTGGAGTTGCTGGGGGTACGGTAGGGGGAACGACAGGGAAATAAGTAAAGGGCGCCCGCTGGGCGCCCTTCCAAGTTGGTCCGTGTGAGGGAGGTCTAGTAGCCGCCGCGACCGCCGCCGCCGCCGCAGCCGCCACCACCGCCGCCACCACCACCCCGGCCACCGCCACCGCCGCCGTAACCACCGCCGCCGCCCCGGCCGCCACCGCCACCACGACCGCCCTCTTCCTTGGGACGAGCCTCGTTGACCGTCAGGTTCCGGCCATCCAGTTCCTTGCCGTTGAGCGCGGAAATGGCGGCCTGCGCCTCCTGGTCACTGCTCATCTCAACGAACCCAAACCCCTTGGAGCGCCCGGTGTCCCGATCCATGATCACCTGGGCGGAGTCCACGGTGCCATGGGCCGCGAACAGGTCTTCCAGGTCGCTGTCCCTGACGCTGTAGGCCAGGTTGCCTACGTATAGCTTTCTACCCATTGCGTGACTCCTCTTAACCGTCGTCCGATTCGGTCGTGACGACCCTGTGAATGCCTGACTTCTTCTTCTACGTAGCCTGCGGGGCTATCCGAGATCGCGGTACTACGAACGAATCTGGATCTGGTACCGGAGTCTTCACGCCTGGGCTTTCCGAACGTGTGAGCCTCAAGGCCCCTTACCCGATCTTACCACCCTCGCTGAGGAACGGGATACCGAGGTTGGGGTTGCTTTGGAGTTCCGGTGCCTCCGCCATACGTCCGATTTTTATGCAGTATCGGTGCCCGGCTTTCCGATGGGCTCCAGAGGCACGGATTCAGCCCTCACAAGGCGGAATTCCGGTCGCTCTGTCGAGTGAAATCCCACAAAGGCCTATGTAACTCGTGCAAAGCCGCATGTCGCACTGCCCGGCGGTATCCCTAGCCGTCCTCGCCGCGCGCCAGCAGCGCCGAGGCCCCCGCCGCCACCAGTCCGCCCACCAGATACCAGGCCACCGTCATCACCTGGGTCGGCACGGTACGGTTCGTGGGCCGGCTTCCCAGTCCCATGGGACCCGGCAGGGCCAGGGCGCCCAATCCGGCGCCCAGGCCGAGGGCGGTGCCGCGGGCCAGCGCACTGAGTCCTCCCGCCGCGCCTACGAGGCTGTAATACAGGGAGTTGCTCAGCAGGTCGCCTACCAGGGCCATCGGGTAGAGCTGGTCGTCCGGCGGGGACTGGGTGTCCACCTTGCGGATGATCTTCGCCAGGGCGCGCATGCCGAGGATGTCCGCCCGCGGCGCTTTGTCGGTGATCTGGCGGGCGGCCTGATGGACGAGGGTCAGGGCGCTCGCTCCGGCGAAGCCGCTGCCCAGGGCTCGCAGTGCTTTCATCGTTCGCTCCTCTCCCGGGATCTCTCAGATCCCCGCCCAGAATGCAATTGCAACATGCGTTCCGCTTCTCGCGAAGCGTCTATGGGGCGGAGCGGCTGTAGGGCCCGCCGGCCGCCTCGACCTGGCTCACGAACTCGTCCAGCAGGTGGTTGAAGACCTCCGGCCGGTCCATCATCAGCCAGTGGCCGGTGCCGGTCATCAGGCGGACAGGGAGGTCCGGGAGGAGGTTGTGGAGGCTGTAGGGGAGGCGGTTCATGTCGCTGATGATCGACAGCCGCGGCCCCGGGTAGCGCTCCAGCGCCGGCAGGGGCTCGTACCGGGCCGCGTCGGCGAGCGCGCCGAGGACGGCGTCCTCATGGGTGACGTGGAGGTCCTCGAGCACCCAGCGGGAGGCGTCGGGGTCCCCTCCGATCACCATCTGGCGGAAGTAGGACTCGAGCTCGGCCAGCGGGTCGGAGCGCAGGGACTCCAGAGTACTGCTCCACCTCCCGGGCCGGGACGCGGCTCTGATCGCCGCCGGGATCGACCAGCAGGAGGCCGGCGACCCGCTCGGGGTGGCGGCTGGCGTACTCGATGGCCGCCGCGGCGCCCAGGCTGTGGCCGGCGAGGAGGAAGCGGCGCAGGCCGAGCTGGTCGGCCGCCGCGGCCACGTCGGCGGCGAGGCCGGGGACCGAGTAGTCGCCGTCCTCGGCCGGGTCGGACTCGCCGTGGCCGCGGAAGTCGAGGGCCACCGCCCGGCGGTGCCGGCGCAGGTGGTCGAGCTGCAGCGACCACTGGCCGCCGTTGCCCGCGAGGCTGTGGAGGAAGAGGACGGGCAGGGCGTCCGCGCCCTCGCCGCCGTCCCGGACGTACAGGTTGCCGGCGGGGCCGGCGATCCAGAGCGATTCGCCCGGGACCGGCTCGGGAGGCTCGGGATCGGGGCCGCCTCCGCGCGCCGGCTCGGGCTCCGCGTCCTCCGGGAACACCGGCCGCCGGCTGGCGAGGATCGTGGCCAGCGCGCCCAGCGTGAGCAGGCTGAGGAGGGTCCAGAGGAACCCTCTCGGACGCCGCCGGCGCGGGTAGCTGGATCTCCGCAGTCGCCTCGAGCTCATCACGTCTCCCTCCCCCTAAGAAGCTAGCATGCCCGGACCGGCTATTCCCCTTCCCAGTCCCAGAAGAAGTCCTTGTTGGTGAGGGCCTCCTCCTCCTCGCGGACGGTCTCCTCGTCGGGACGCGCCGCCACCTCCTCGGGGGTGGCCTCGCCGCGGATCACCGCGAGCTGCTCCTCGAGATCCTGGGTCTCGCGCTCCCAGTACTCGGGGGTGCCGAACTGCGGCCAGGCGGCCGGGAAGGCCGGATCGTGCCAGCGGCGGGCGAGCCAGGCCGCGTAGTGGATGATCCGCATCGCCCGCAGGGTCTCGATCAGCGGCAGGGTCGAGCGGTCGAAGTCGCGGAACTGGAGATACCCTTCGAGGAAGCGCTCGCGCAGGGTCTGGGTGTAGCTGTCGCGGCCGGGCAGGGCGAGCCAGAGGTCCTGCACGGCCGGCCCCACCACCATGTCGTCGAAGTCCAGGACGTTCAGCAGGCCGTCGCGGAAGAGGATGTTCCCCAGGTGGAGGTCGCCGTGGATGCGATGGACGGGCACCCCGGCCAGCCGGCGGTCGGCGATCGCCGCGATCGAGAGCGCGGTGTCGAAGTACCGCTCCCGCAGGTGCTGCGGCACCACCTCGTGCGCCTCCAGCCAGTCGATGTTCTGGCGGATGTAGGTGTCGGCGTTGAGCGGCAGCCGGTGCTCGGACTCCCGCCGGGCACCGACGTTGTGCATCCGCCCCACCAGCATGCCGAGCCGCCGGGCGCCGGCCTCGTCGAGCTCGTCGGGCGCGCGCCCCCCCCGCCGGTCGGAGAGGCAGTAGAAGATGTTGTCGACCCGCCGCAGCGTGCCGCCGTCCGGGAACGGCCGCATGGTGCAGACCGGGATCTCCTGCCAGGCGAGATCCTTCGAGGAACAGGTGCTCTTCGAGGATCTGCTCCTCGCTCCAGCGCCCCGGGCGGTAGAACTTGGCCACCACGCGGGAGCGGTCCGCCAGCTCCACCTCGTAGACCCGGTTCTCGAACGAGTTGAGGGGGTAGCAGACGGGGTTGCACTCGAGACCGCCCGCCTCGACGGCGGCGAGCACCTTCTCGGGGGTCAGAGAGAGGAAGAGGTCGTTTCCGGGGTCGCCTTGGTCCTGCATGGGGCCAATGTAACAAAAAAGGGGCGAGGACTTAGTCCCCGCCCCCTTGAAGCGCCCTTTCGCCCAGCCTACGGCCTGGTGACCACCAGCGCGAAGCGGAAGTTGAAGTTGGTGACCTGGGTCCACGTCGTCCCGTCGGTGGAGAGGTAGGAGAAGCCGTTGATCGGCACGTCGTTGGTGGCGTTGCCGCCGTCGAGCCCGATCACCGGCGGCAGCCCCGAGACGCCCGGGAACGGCGTGGTCGTCGGCAGCCGCAGGACGATGAAGAGGTTCTGGATTTTGCCGCGCTCGATCCCCCGCCGCACCTGCTCGCCCCAGCACCTCGGGGAGGGGGAAGTAGAACGGCGCGAAGTCGTTGTCCTGGCCGACGAAGCGGGTCACCTTCGCCAGCGGATGGGCGAGGTCGAGGGTGGCCGTGCCGCCGCTGACCGTGCCGGTGACGAGAGACGCCTCGGCGAAGACCACCGGCACCGACGCGTCGAAGTGGAAGGTGTCGTAGAGCGCCTCCTGGATGTAGATGTCGCCGCCGGGATTGATCGCGGAGATCTGGCTCGCCGGGACGCGGACGGCGTAGTAGCTCCCCGCCGCCTGGCCGGTGAAGCCGACGAAGTCGCGCGAGCCGAAGTTGCCGATGTTGATCTGATCGTTGGTGGTGAAGTCGATGTGGCTCACTGGTCAGCCTGGGGACCCCGGCCACCGGCAGCGCGAAGCCGGGCTGGACCTCGATCGCCGAGTCGCCGGCGCTCCAGAGCTCCTCGTTGAAGCTCTGCTGGCCGAAGGCAGCGCCGATCAGCGCATTGAGGCTCACCGAGCTGGCGGGGACCGGCGTGCCGTCGACCGGCTCGATGCCGATCGAGTAGAGGCCGAGCTTGACCGGCAGCGTGTAGTCGCCGTTGAGGATGTTGTACGACGGGCTGAGCAGGAAGATGCTGCCGGTCGCCGGGTCATAGGAGAGCTGAGCTCGTGCCGCTGAACGCGGTGGCGAACAGCTCGCCGTTCAGCACGTTGGTGGCCGAGAGGCTGGCCCCCGCGATCGGCTGGCCGAGCACGCCGTGGGTCGCCGATCCCTTGATCAGGCCGTAGACGAGGCCGAAGGGGAAGTCCCCCGGCTGGATCGCCGCCGGGCCGGTCGCGGCCGTCCCCTCGGGGTAGTAGTACGAGGCGAAGGCGATGTCGTCGCTGTCGAGCGAGCGCTGCGCGAGCTCGGAGGCCGGGTCGCCGGTGTCGATGAACGGGAACATCGTCGTCGCGGTGCCGTCGGTCGGGCTCTTCTGATTGTTGAGCACGTGCGACAGGCCGAGGGTGTGGCCGAACTCGTGGGTCGCGGTCGCCTGGAGGTCCACCGACCGGGTCACGGTGTCGAGGTCGGCGTCCGCCACCGTGAAGCGGAAGCCGTTGCTGGCCTTGACGTTGAACTGGACGTCGACGTCGAGGATCGTGCCGGCCTTGTAGAAGCCCGGCGGGAAAATCGATATCGCCGTCGTTGTCCGCGTCCTTGCAGGTGGTGATCGCGCTCGACACGTCGGAATCGCCGTCGCCGTCGATGTCATCCCCAGGGTTGAGCTGTGAGTCGGAGATCAGGGTGACCGAGGGGGCGGAGGCGATCGCCCCGAAGCTGGCCGCGGTGCGGAAGGTCAGCTCATTGACCATGTCGAAGCCCCGCAGGCCGGGATTGGCGACCGTGCCGACGATCTTCTCGTTGATGTAGGAGGTCGGGATCTGGTTCCAGGAGTCGAAAGACTTTTGGAAGGCGGTCGTGGCGGCCGCCAGCGACAGGACCGGCGCGCCGAGCGGGTTGGGGATCGGGTTCTGGGTGTCGTTGACCCGCCACTGGACCGGGATGCACCGGGGATCATGGAAGATCCGGACGAGCCGGGCGTTGATGTGGCCCGGCACCGGCGAGGGGACATTACCGGTGATGTCGAGGCTCTCGAGGAAGCCGCCGGCCAGGGCCGGGGCGGAGCCCAGGGCGGCCGCGAGCAGGGCGGCCAGGGAGTAATTAAAGAATTTTCCTCTCATGGCGTCTCTTCTCCACATTCGCGAACCGTTGGACATCACCGCTCCCTCCCGGCGGCCGGGGCCTGCCGGATCCGCGCGCGCAGCTCGTCGAGCTGGATCGCCTTGCCCTGGCCGCGGCGGAGCGAGCCGTTATGCCCCTGCAGGTTCAGGCCGCTCAGGTCCTGCGTGGCCACTTTCTTCCCGTCGGCCACGGCCAGCGAGAACTTGCCCTGGGAGAAGCCGACGATCGAGTAGCCGCCGGCCACCAGGTCCTCGGGAGTGAGGAAGAGCAGCACGTTCTCCTGCTGGAAGATCTCCGGTGCCGCGGGGTAGCTCATCGCGATGGGGATGCGGCGATTCGAATCGACGCCGCCCGGCAGGACCACCGTCACCTGCGACCCCGCGTCGCCCTTGAGCACCTCGGAGACCTGAATGGTGGCGAGCGTCACCAGGGTCTTGCCGACCCACTGGCTCTGCAGGTGCGTACAGTGCCCGGTGACGATGATCGCGGCTTCCTGGACCATTTCATTCTCCGTGCGCTCTACCGCCGTGGTCGCCCAGAGCGCTGGGACGGCCAGGGTGGCGACGAGGAGGCCGATAGCGGCCCTGACAGTGCTTCTCAACATGTCCTCTCCTTTGTTTGGGGGGAGCTGCAGCGGGACGAACGGACACCGCCCGACTCTGCGGCTGGTACTAACTCTGTTAGTGCCGGGAGCCGCTCAATAGGGACACTCGCCCGGCTCGCCCAGGGCCCATGGAGATCCCTGCCCATTACCTTATTGGGATATGGAAATCAAGTTGATTTGACCCGGCTCGGCCGCTACAGTGGCTTTCGCTCGGCCCGCCGCGGTGGCGGGTCAACGCTGAGAAGGAGTACCCATGACCCGAGCCAGTTTCATTCCGAAGATCGCCTTCGCCATCGCTCTCACCGGCGCGATCGGCGCGGGCTCCGTTTCCTTCGCCGCTCCCAAGTGCAAGCCGGACCCCAACGCGATCTGCCCCTTCATCTACAGCCCGGTGATCTGCAGCAACGGCCAGGTCTACTCCAACCAGTGCTTCGCCAACGCGGCGTGCGCCACCGGTTGCGTGCCGTACAATGGAGTCTAGGTAATCGCTGATCCAGGCCCGTCGCCGGTCGTCAGAGACCGGCGACGGGCCGTTCCGCGTCGACAGGAGGAGGGAGTGAGATGCGCGTGATCGACCAGACCATCATGAACCTTCTCTTCGAGGTCACGGACGAGATCCCCCTCGATCGCGAGGCGATCCAGGTACCACTCGTCATGACGGGGGAAGGAAAGGTCGGACGGACCAGGAACGGCAGGATCGAGATCACCCTGCCGGACACGGACGACCTTGGGCCGTTCCTGGCGGCTTTGCCGGAGCGGTTGCGGGCGCTGGACGCGGCGGAGCCCTGAGAGCCTCCCGAGGCACCACCCTACGAGGGGGTCTCGCCGATCTCGCCCTCTTCCTGGGGCAGGGGTCCATCGAGCGGCTGGAGATTCTCTTCCTCGCCGGGGGAGTTCTTCTTCTCCGCCTTGCGCAGTCGCTTCTCTTCCGCCTTTTTCTTCTTCGCCAGATCCTTCTGACGTCTCTCGTGCTGGTAGTTCGGCTTGGCCAATGTGCCTCCTTTCGGCAGATGCCGCATTCATCAGATCAGGAGATCCCGATCCTACAGGACCTTCAGGCTTCCGTCGAATCGTCGAGGGCCGGCGGCACGGCCGGCGCGGCGCCGGGGCCGGGGCCGGCGCGGCGCCCGGGCGGTCGCTGGGCATCGTCGGGCGCGACCTCATGTCCCTCTGCTCCTGCACCTGCCGCATCTGGGTGACGACCTCCTGGCCGCTGTAGAACAGGGGCGCGAGCTCGTTGCCGGGCTCGCCCAGGGCCTCGCGGTCGGTCTCGGTGGTGAAGACCCCGCGCGGGGTCAGCACGTAGAAGCGGACCCGGTCCTCCCGGGGCACGGGGTAGCTGGTGACCCGGCTCATCCGCGGCAGGGCCTTGCGGGCCAGGGCGGAGAACTCCTGGGCGGCCTTGCGCACCTTCTCGTGGCTGATCCCGCCGACCATCCCGCCGCCCGTCTTGTAGTAGAGGCGGGCGTCGCCGTTGGCGAAGCAGGCCAGCGTCACCACCGAGTTCGGGATCCCCATCTCCATCAGGATGCCGTAGGGCTCGTTGGGCTTGAGCTCGCCGGCCAGGCCGAGGCTCGCGGCGGGGGTCTCGATCGACTCCTGGCGGAGCCTCATGAAGGTCTCCGCGGGGGTTTCCTTCGCCCTCTGGGCGACGGCCGCCGACGCCTGCCCGCCCTGCTTCTTGCGGTAGTAGATGACGAACGCCACGAGGGCGATGAAGAGGATCACCTCCCATGGGTAGATGTGGTATTTCTCCATAGACCCCTTCTGAGCCTCCGCGACATCGGGAATGGGAACGGCCAGTCAGTGGCTGAGCTTGGGCTAAGTTTAGCCTTTTGCGGATCGCGGGTCACCCCCCGGAGAGCCGGAGCCCCGCAGCTTCTCCAGCGCCCGCTCCAGCACTCCGCGGTCGACCTCGGAGAGGATCTCCACGATCCCGCCGCGGACCGTTTCCATCCGCTCGGCGCCGGCGGCCTGGCGCTCCCGGCCGAGGCCGGTGAGATCGGCCCGCATGCAGCGGCGATCCTTCGGGTCCTCCACCCGGCGGACGAGGCCGTCCGCCTCCAGCCGGTCGACGAGCTGCGAGACGTTCGAGCGCACGCAGACCAGCCGCGCCGCCAGCTCGCTGAAGGAGAGCGGCTCGTCCGCCAGCGCGAGCTGCTTGAGGGCGCTGTACTTCGCCACCGAGAGCTCCACCCCCTCCAGGGCCGTCTCCAGGCGCTCCTCGATCGCCTGCGCGGTCTGCAGGAACAACCGGATGACCGGATCCTCCTTCATGGCTGCGCCCCCTGCGCCCCCGTCCATTGCGGATCGGCGAGCTGCCAGCCGCCGCCCAGGGTGCGGTAGAGCTGGACGAGGGTGGCCAGGCGGTTGTAGCGCGCCTGGGCGAGCAGGATCTCGGCGGGGAAGAGCTGCTGCTGGGTCTGCAGCACCTCCAGGTAGTCCGAGAGGCCGGCCACGTAGCGCAGGTTCGACAGCCGGAACGCCTCCCGGTAGGCGTTCACCTCCCGCGTCCGCTCCCGCTCGACCTCGGCGTACTTCTGATAGGCCACCAGGGCGGTCGAGACCTCGCCGAAGGCGTTGGCCACGCTCTGCTCGTAGAGCACCCGCGCCTGCTCCCAGCGGGCCACCGCCGCCCGGTACTGCTCGCGCAGGCGCCGCCCCTGGAAGACCGGCGTCAGGAGCCCGCCGCCGATCGTCCAGGTCCGCCCCGCCGGAAAGAGCTGCGAGA
Organism: uncultured Acidobacteriota bacterium; assembly: GCA_963761645.1. Lineage (GTDB taxonomy): Bacteria > Acidobacteriota > Thermoanaerobaculia > Multivoradales > UBA5704 > DATARR01. Next base: position 11,670 of record CAVXIG010000042.1, on the reverse strand, counting down.
TCTGCGGGGCGACGCCGCCGAAGGCGCCGGTCAGGCTGATCCGGGGGAAGAAATCGGCGTTGGCGATGCCGACCCCGGCATTGGCCGCGATCAGGTTCTGCTCGGCCTCGCGCAGATCGGGGCGCCGCCGGAGCAGGTCGGAAGGGAGCCCGGGCGGCACCGCCGGAGGCAGGAACTGGTCGTTGAGCGCCGCGCCGCGCGGGATCGGCCCCGGATTGCGGCCGAGCAGGAACGCCAGCTCGTTCTCCTGCTCCACGATCTGCCGCTCGAGGTCCGGGATGTTGGCGGCGGTCGAGGCGAGCAGCGCCTCGGCGCTGGTGGTCTCCAGGGCCGAGGCGGCGCCCCCCTGGAGCCGCTTGTCGAACAGGTCGTAGGTCTCCTGGAACGCGCCCGACGTCCGGCGGGCGATCGCGAGCTGGAGATCGAGCTCGCGGAGCAGGAAGTAGCGCGTGGCGACCTCGGAAGCGAGCGAGAGGAAGACCCCGCGCCGCGCCTCCTCCGAGGCCAGGAACTGCGCCAGCGCCGCCTCGTTGGAGCGCCGGATGCGCCCCCAGAGGTCGAATTCCCAGGAGGCGTTGACGTTGAACTGCAGCAGGGTCCCCTCGACTCCCGACTGCCGGCCGTGCCCCGCCTGCACCTGCCCCTGGAACGCCGGGAAGACCGCCGAGCGGGCGATCCCGGCGTTGGCCCGCGCCTCCTCGATCCGCCAGGCCGCGAGCCGGACGTCGTAGCCGTTGGCGAGCGCCTCGCGGATGAGCCCCCTCAGGGCATCGTCCTGGAAGACCTCCCACCAGGCCTGATCGGCGAGCGAGGCGGCCTCCGATGGACCGGCCTGCCCGCGATGCGTCTCGGGAGGATTCAACGGCGGCCGCTGGTAGTTCGGGCCGACGGTGCAGCCGGCCAGCGCGGCCGCCGCGAAAAGAACCATGAGGCGCCTCATGGAGTGCGTCTCCTCGGCGACCGGCAGGGCGGCGGCCTCGCGTTCCGCGCGCCGCGCATGCCGCCGCTCCGCCCCCCCGATCCTCTCCACCAGGACGTAGAGCGCCGGGATCAGGAACACGGCGAGGCAGGTGGCGGCGAGCATCCCGGCCACCACCACGGTCCCCAGGATCTGCCGCGAGGTGGCGCCCGCGCCGTGGGCGATCCAGAGCGGCACGCAGCCGAGGATGAAGGCGAACGAGGTCATCAGGATCGGCCGCAGGCGCAGCCTCGCCCCCTCCAGCGCGGCGTCGGCGAGATTGCGCCCCTTCTCCGACTCCGCCTTGGCGAACTCGACGATCAGGATCGCGTTCTTGGCCGCGAGGCCGATCAGCACCACGATCCCGATCTGGCCGAAGACGTCGAAGTTGAACTTCCGGAGCAGCAGCCCCAGGAAGGCGCCGAAGATCGCCACCGGCACCGAGAGCAGGACGCTGAAGGGGAGCGACCAGCTCTCGTAGAGGGCGGCCAGGATCAGGAAGACGAAGAGGATCGAGAGCGCGAAGACCCGTCCCGCGGTGCCCGCCGCCTTCTTCTCCTGGTAGGAGAGGTCGGACCAGTCGTAGCCCATCTCGCGCGGCAGGGTCTGCGCCGCCACCTCCTCCAGGGCGTCCAGCGCCTGCCCCGAGCTGTAGCCGGGCGCCGCGGCGCCGGTGACCTGGGCGGCGCGGAACAGGTTGAAGCGCTGCGTGTACTCCGGGCCCGTGGTGGTCCGGATCGTGGTGATCGCCGAGAGCGGGACCATGTTGCCGTCGTTGTTGCGGACGTAGAACTGGCCGATGTCCTCGGGGCGCGTGCGCTCCGTCCCCTCCCCCTGGAGGTAGACGCGCCACTGCCGGCCGAAGCGGTTGAACTGGTTGACGAAGGAGCCGCCGAGGAACGCCTGCAGCGTCTGGTAGACCTCGTTGATCGGCACCCCCTGCTTCAGCGCCTTGTCGCGGTCGACGTCGACGAACACCTGCGGCACCGCGGCGCGGAAGGTGCTGTTGACGTTCTGCCAGCTCGGGCCGCTTGCGCGCCGCCTCGAGGAAGGTCTGGAGGTTCTGGTTGAGGAAGTCGACCGAGCCGCCGCTGCGGTCCTGCACCCAGAGCGAGAAGCCGCCCGACGTGCCGAGGCCGGGGATGGCGGGCGGCAGGAAGGCGAACACCGTCGCCTCCGGGATCTGGGCGCGGAACGCGCCGTTGAGCGCGGTCGAGAGCTCCTTGGCCGACAGCCCGGGGCCCTCCCGCTCGTCCCACGGCGCGAGCGAGACGAAGAAGAAGGCGTTGTAAGAGGACGACACGTAGGAGAGCAGGCTGAAGCCCCCCACCGTGTTGTAGTACTTCACCCCCTTGGTCTTCGCCAGGATCGCCTCGACCTTGCGGCAGACGGCGTCCGTCCGCTGGAGCGACGAGGCGTCGGGGAGCTGCACGTTGAGGAAGAAGAACCCGGAGTCCTCGTCGGGGAGGAAGCTGGTGGGGACCGCCTTGCCGAGCCCCCCCGCCAGCAGGGTGAAGCCGACCAGGATCACCACCGCGAGCACCGCCTTGCGGACCAGGAAGCCGGAGGCCCTCAGGTAGCCGTTCCGCGCCTTGTCGAAGCCCCGGTTGAAGCCGCCGAAGAAGCGGGCGAGCAACCCCCTGGACGCCTTGCGGGGGCGCAGCAGCAGCGCCGAGAGCGCCGGCGACAGCGAGAGGGCGTTGAACGCCGAGATCAGCACCGAGATGGCGATGGTGAGCGCGAACTGCCGGTTGAGCCGCCCCTGGATGCCGCCCAGGAAGGCGACCGGCAGGAAGACCGAGGAGAGGATCAGGGCGATCGCGACCACCGGCCCCGAGACCTCCTTCATCGCCTGGAGCGTGGCGGCGCGCGGCGCCATCCCCTCCTCGATGTGGTGCTCGACCGCCTCGACGACCACGATCGCGTCGTCGACCACCAGGCCGATCGCCAGCACCAGGCCGAACAGCGACAGCGCGTTGATCGAGAAGCCGAGCAGCGGGAAGAGCGCGAAGGTGCCGATCAGCGACACCGGCACCGCGATCAGCGGGATCAGCGTCGCCCGCCAGTTCTGCAGGAAGAGGAAGACGACCAGGATCACCAGCACCATCGCCTCGGCGAGCGTCTTCAGGATCTCGTTGATCCCCTCGGTCACCGGCCGGGTGGTGTCCACCGAGATCGCGTAGTCGAGGTCCTGGGGGAACCGGGACTTCAGCTCGGCCATCGTCTTCTTCACCCCCTCGGCCACCGCGAGGGCGTTCGAGCCGGGGGCCTGGTAGATGCCGATGATGCTCGACGGCTGGCCGTTGAAGCGCCCGATCTGCTTGTAGCTCAGGGCGCCCAGCTCGATGCGGGCGACGTCCTTCAAGCGCACCGCCGAGCCGTCCGGGTTCAGGCGCACGACGATGTTGCCGAACTGCTCCGGGTCGGCGAGCCGCCCCTGGGCGCGCACGGCATAGGTGAACTCCTGCCCCGGCGGCGCCGGCTCGGCGCCGATCTGCCCCGAGGGGTTCACCGTGTTCTGCTGCTGGACGCGCCTTCAGGAGGTCCGCGACGGTCAGGCTGAGGCTCGCGAGCTGGTCCGGCTTGACCCAGACCCGCATCGCGTACTCCGAGGCGCCGAAGTTGTTCACCTGGCCGACCCCGGGCACCCGGTAGATGGCGTCGTTGACGTTGATCAGCGCGTAGTTGCCGAGGAACAGCCCCTTGTAGGTCCCCTTCGGCGAGAAGAGCGAGATCAGCATCAGGGGCGTGCCCTGGGTCTTCCTGTAGGTGAGGCCGATCGCGTTGACGTCCGCCGGCAGGCTCGGCACCGCCTGCGAGACCCGGTTCTGGGCGTTGACCTGGTCGGCGTTGCGGTCGGTGCCGACGTCGAAGGTGACCCGCAGGTTGACCGTGCCGTCGTTGGCGTTCACCGACTGCATGTAGAGCTCGTCCTCGACGCCGTTCATCTGCTGCTCGAGGGGCGTCGCCACCGACTGCTCGACGGTGACCGCGTCGGCGCCCGGGAAGCTCCCCTGGATCTGGATCAGCGGCGGGATGATGTCCGGATACTGGGCGATCGGCAGCCCCACCAGCGCCACCAGACCGAGGAGGACCGTGAGGACCGCGATGACGATCGCGACGATGGGACGATCGATGAAGAAGCGAGCCATGGCGTCACTTCCCTCCCGGCGCGGCGAGAGGACGGAGCGGCGGACGTCTCGGCTTCGGCCGCTTCCGCCGGGGCCTCCTGCGGCCGGACCGTGGCGCCCGCCTTGACGCGCGAGAACCCCTCGACGACGACGCGGTCCCCGGGGGTCAGCCCCGAGTCGATCTCCCACAGCTTCCCCACCCGCACGCCGGGGGTCACCGGGCGGATCTCGGCCTTGTTGTCGCTCCCCACCACGGCCACCTGGAACCCGCCCTGCAGCTCGTTGACCGCGCGCTGGGGGACCAGGATCGCCGCCTTCTTCACCTCGGTCATGGCGCGCACCTTGGCGTACTGCCCCGGGCGCAGCAGGTTGCCCGGATTGGGGAAGACGGCCACGGTGCCGATGGTGCCCGTCTTGACGTCGACCTGCCGGTCCGAGAAGAGCAGATGCCCCTTGTGCGGGAAGACCGAGCCGTCGGCGAGGATCAGCTCCAGGTTGTCCTCGCGGGCCGAGGGGGCCTGCCGGAGCCGCTCCTGAAGGCGCAGGTACTCCTGCTCGCTGAGCGGGTAGAGGACGCGGATCGGATCGCACTGCGAGACCACGGCGAGGACCGTCGAGGGGCTGACCAGATTGCCCACCTGGGCCTGGGAAGCGCCGGCGATGCCGCTGATCGGCGCGGTGACGCGGCTCCAGCCGAGGTTGAGGCGGGCCTGGTGCACGGCCGCCTGCCGGGCGTCCACCACCGCCTTGGCGGCGGCCGCGGACGACAGCGCGTTGTCGAGCTCCTGCTGGCTGATCGCCTTCTGCGCGGCGAGGGGCGGAAGCGGTTGACGTCCTGCTGCGCCTTGGCGAGCTGGGCCTGGGCCTGCGCCAGATCCCCCTGCGCCTGCTGGAGCTGGGCCTGGCCACCTGCCGGGCGTCGATCTCGAACATCAGATCCCCCCGGTTGACGAAGCTCCCCTCGGTATAGACCCGCCGCAGCAGGTAGCCGTCGGCCTGCGGCCGGATCTCGGCGTTGACGTTCCCCTGCGTCGTGCCGATCCACTCCTGAAAGACCGGCACGTCCCGCTGGACGACCGGAGTGACCACCACCGCCGGGGGTGGCGGCGGGGGCGGCGGGGCCTCCTTGCCATGGCATCCAGCCGCCACGGCGAGGACGATCCCCAGTCCAGCAACCGATGAAAGCTTCATCTCTTGTCTCCCTCAAGGCAAAGCGTGGCCCGAGGCCGGAAACCCAGCGCTTGCCGGCACTTGCCGAAAATCTCTGATTCCTTGGATCGAGCTCGAGGACGCGGCTCGCCCGCGCTGCCCACTCACCCGGTCAGGAGAGCACGAAGAACCGCCATCCCGGGCTGGGAGGCGGTTCATTCATATATGGACAATACGGCGGGCGGGGGTGGGTGTCAAGGGGGTTCGGTCGGCGGTTCGCGACAGGGAAGCCTTACATCTCTTACATTTACCGTCCCCGATCCCCAGGAGGGCTCGCCCGTGGAGCACAGCACCGCCGCACCTGGGGGGCTTGACAACAAGGAAGTGGCATTCAGCGAGTCTTCGGGGTGGCTCTGGTTATCCACTGACGTGGCACGTAGTCTCTCCGGGCTCGACGCACCAAGTGACGACGGATTCCGAATATAAGATCGGTGCGCCTCCAATAGCCCTCCCTCTACATTACGGGCGCTGTACGATGATCCAGGGACTGTATGCGCTGCTGCGCGTCTCGCGATCGGGAAAAGATGCCCGAATAACATAGGAATCAGGTGTGTCTGCAGTAAAAATTACATCGGCGAATCCAGTCTTACTTGTGGAAACCTTGTTTGGCTCCACTATGGCCCTCGCGGTAGAAGCGCCCCTCGAGTCAAGCACCTCCAACCGCACCTCGCTGAGTTCCTTTCCGCGCAGAAAATCACTAATGCTTACGGCACGAATCCAGAGTCTAATTCCAGTTCCAGCAGGAGCCTGAATCGCATAACTGTTGCGAGGTCGAGGAATGGCGCACTTTGGGCGCAGCCCAGCATCAATTAGCACAACTGTATCGAGCGAGAGGAGCGTCTTCTTTATCGAGTTCGCCCGGCAAGCACAGCTGCAGCTCGAAAGTGCGCCTGCGGCTCCTAGGGCCACTGCAAGGTTTAGGGCCGAGCGCAAGGTTCTCATCGCTTCTCCATGAGCTGCCTTCTCGCCCATACTATGTCTTCCTCAAGCGAGCTCGGAGCAGCAGGCATAACGAAGGAGTTGAGGCTGAGGCTATTTGGGCCGGGACTAGAGACTGGCCTTGGCGTAGATGCTCCATCGGTCGTATATTGTTTGTAGAGAATTGTGTATATCTCAGGTGTAATCTTGCCAGACCTCAAGTCTGATTCCAGTGATGCTAATTTTGTGTCGATAACACTCCTTTCGACTGCAAGGCGAATCTGCAACTTATTCGCCTTCGCCTGCGTAATGCAGTTCTCAGTCGAGTCCGCTAGGTCCTGGAAAAAGCTTGCCGTGGTGTTATTGCAGGACACCGCCAAGACTGTGGTAGCCGTAATTGGATACAGAAATCGGGTCCCGATCTCGACTACCGTGTCCCAAGTCTTCGATTGCGTAAAGTGAGCTGAACTGTATCCTCCATTGACGCTCACGCTCCACGGCCAAACCGCTTTGGTGCTCCCTGCGCTAACGGCCGGCGCCTCTGGGTTTGGCTCAAACTTGAAAAAACCCTGGCTTTCGCTTGCCTCTTGGTTAAGGCGCTCAAATATCTTTCTCGTCATTTCCAAGATAGGTAGAAGATTTTTATCCTTATCAAAAAGGGAGCCAGGCTGTTCTGTGTAAGTACATGCGCCGCTATCCTTTAAGTCTTGATTGATATTGTTGTATGTTGCTTCTCCTAACTGAAACCAACCAAGCGAGGCAGATACACTTACGGAACTTCTTACTTGATCCCAGACCTTCGAGAGGTCGCAGTGGACTTTAACCTTCCAGGGATCGCCAACGAATTCGGTTTCTCCCCCGAAGCTCATAAGAAAATGAGGGTTGGCCTTAACGCCTGATGAGTTTTGATTTGTTGATGCAAGCATCTGGGCAAACAGGCTGTCTGTGGCCCCGACAGAGAATCCAAACTCCTGTTCGAACTGAGGGTTAGCCGTTATTGCTTGCCCAATCCGCCCTATGGATAAGCCTGTGTCAAGAATCAGGCTCTGCACCTTTACATTTGAGAGGGGAATCGCTTTGAGCTTTGCGTTCTTCACCTTAAAGTCAGTCTCAATTTGCTTCAACAAGCGTGCTCTCGTTGCATCCGATATGCCAACTGAGACCGTGCCCGAGACAATGCCGCCTGCGGCATTAATAATGCGTCCTGTAGAGGTATCCTTCACAAAAAAGGCATCGCCGATCCCATAATAGGTGGCCTTAAAAGTCTTCAGGCGATCGTCAAGCAACGATTCGCTTAAGGTTGGTATGTAGTAGAATTGCGATTTATCGGTATCGTCCTGATAGGCCGTTGCTCCCTTTACAGATGTTGCACGGTAGAAGTGCGGGGCTGCCTTCAAGAGGCCAGCAGAAGCGAAGAGCCCTACAAGCACTAACATGGCAGAGCGGTGCATACTCATCTCCTTTTTGGGTGCGGCTCATTGAGAAAAGTGACAAATTGTCTCCATGGCAAACTAAACGCTCCTTCTTTATATCGCTTTGGGTGGCAGACGCCGTACGCGGGACTGGTGCCACGTCCTCAGAAAAGCATCAGCTACACACTTCTTCTCATCCGCCACCGCCCTTTTGTCTTACGGAGGCGGAGCCTCCTGTTGTAGTTGGACGGGCGAGTTCAGACATTTTTCTCGCGAGACATCCATCGCTGGTCAAGACGATCCACCGGAACAGGTGCCCTTCAGACTAGGGTAGAGTCGACGGCGGGCGCGGTGGCTTTAGGCTGAGGGATTAGCTGTTGCCGGCGGCTTTCGCCTTGGTGCAGTGCCTCAGGCTCGGCCGTAGCTCCGTTTCCCACCGTCGCTCATCGAACCGGACTTGCGGATTTCCCGCATCCGGCTCTCGGACGGGCTTCACGAGAGGGCATGCACGGGCCTTCGTGGCAGGCGCGCCTGGTGGATGTCGACCACTCCCATCTTCCCGTGGATCTCGGCGTACCCGAAGCGGCCGGTTCCGCTGACGCGAAGCTTGTTGTGCAACGGAGACTAGGTGCCACGTCTTCGGAGCTACGTGCCACGTCAGTGGATAAACATTCGTTCTCTTCCTCCCCCAGGTAGAGTCGGCGGCGGGCGCGGTGGCTTTTAGGCTCGAGGGATTAGCTGTTGCCGGCGGCTTTCGCCTTGATGCCGGTGCCTCAGACTCGGCCGTAGCTCCGTTTCCCGCCGCCGCTCATCGAACCGGACTTGCGGATCTCCCGCATCCGGCTCTCGGACGGGATTCACGACAGGGCATGCACAGGCCTTCGACGTGGGCGCGTCTGGCGGATGTCGACCACTCCCATCTTTCCGTGGATCTCGGCGTACCCAAAGCGGCCGGTTCCGCTGACGCGAAGCTTGTGCCGCCGACAGAGGAAACGTCGAGCCCTTTCCCGCAGATGCCAGCCGATGGCATCATCGGCTTGACCTGTAAAGCCGAAGCTGAAGTACTGAGCCCACCCCGACAGGAGTCGGTTGAGCCGAGTTTGCAGTTCCGGCCAGGGCGTAGGGTTTCCCCGCTGCAGTCGTGTGTTGATCTTCTCCTTGAGCCTCTTCTGAGCTTTCTTCGAGGGTTGGACCGAAAGCAATCGCCTTCCGGTCCGCCAATGCCGAGCTGGACCGAAGGTGTAGCCCAGGAAGTCGAACGGCTCTTCTCGGGCTTGGCAGAGGCGCGTCTTGGTGGGGTGGATCGTCAGACCGAGCTTCTTCAGCCAACGCGACACCGTCATCCGCCGGTTTCCGCTTTCGTCCCTCTCCTCGACCGGAGACTTCAGCCACAGTTTGAGCAAGCGGAGAATCTTCCCGTCGGCCACCCTCCGGGCCACGCTCTGCAACAGCTCGGCGTGGGGGATGGTGTCGAAGTACTTCGTCACATCGGCGTCAACGACGTGCTCCTGGCCTCCATACAACCGCTTCTGGACCTCGGCCATTACATCATGGGCACTGCGCCCGGGTCGGTAGGCATAGACGTTATCCTGAAAATGGGCCTCGAAAATGGGCCCGAGCAAAAGCACGACAGCGGTTTGCGCCACCCGATCCCGAATCGTGGGGATTCCGAGAGGACGCTCGCCACCGCCAGGCTTTGGGATCATCACCCGCCGCACCGGTTGCGGATGGTAGGTCTCTTTCATCAGATCCTGCCGAAGCTCGGCCAGCCACCGATCCTCCCCGTACGACTCGATGTCCTCGAACCGGACCCCGTCGACTCCGGCCGACCCCGGCATTGGCTTTCGCCTGCCGATAGGCTTGAGCCAGAGTCTCGGCCCAGCACACTTTGTCGTACAGCGTGTAGAACCGGAAGTCCGGCTCCCGCTTGGCCTTCTCATTGAGCTTTTTCCGGAGTCGCTCGACTCGATCGGGTTCTAGACTCATCGTCAATTCCCGGTCTCCTTCTCGTTTAGAAGCATGCCCGAACCGGGCTCCGTCCCTCCACCGGCATTACCCGGCTTCCTCGGTACCATGGGCCCCTCCGACTTCCACAGGGCCCGAGGCTGACCATTTCAGTTCACCCCGGTTGGTGGCCGCGACCCCACCACCTCCATGGATCTCGCACGTTGCCTCGAAGACCTTCTGCGCATGCTGACCCCACTACCCCGGCTGGAGAGGACGAGCTTCTCGATCGATTGCTCCCCCGCCCCCCAACGGCCTTCCCCTTCTGGCAGGAGGGTCGGCTCCAGCGAGAAACTATCGAGGCCTGCTCAGGGTTCACTGCGTTTCGGCCTGCGCACTTGCACCTTGGTTGCGCCAAGGAGTTCCCCAGAGGCTTCAGTGGGCGATCTCTCGCCTCAACTGCTCCAGTGGCTACCGGACGAACCGACAATTCTCCGGACGGGACTTGCACCCGCTGGCCTTCGAGACCCAGGAGGTCTCTCCGTCAACTCAACTCAGCTCACATCTCAGATCTCCTTTCGTGCCGCACTGCCAGGCGCCTATCCCTGCGCGACGCCGTGCTCACCGTCGCGCGCCTGCACACCCTCAGGCATCGATCCGCCGCTGATCGCCGGCTGCCTCCTCGGCTCCCTCTCGCAGCGCCTGCTGCGGCGCCTCTGCGAGTACTGCCGCGCCGAAGCCGCCCCGGACGAGAACGAGGCCCGCCGTCTCAGCCTCACTCCTGGAGACCGCGGCTTCTGCCGTCCCGTGGCTGTGAAGCCTGCGCCGGCACTGGCTTCCGGGGCCGGCTCGGCATCTACGAGCTCTTCGTCCCCGACGAAGAGCTGGCCGACCAGATCGCCCACGGCGAGCCCGCCAACCGCCTCCGCACCGCCGCCCGCGAAAGGGGCATGCGCACCCTCCTCGACGACGCGCTCGCCAAGGCGCGGGCGGGGCTGGTGCGCTAACGGAGATTTGCGGGCGGTTCCTTATCGAATCCTGGAAGCAGGCTGACCGCCCATCGCGGCCTCGGCCGAAGGCCTCCGGCACCATTATTGCTGAAAATACTTCAGGGTGGGGTAACCGCGCACACTACTGGAGGTACAGCTCATGAACCGCAGCTTCGGGGCCTGTTGCATCACCGTCCTGCTGGGATTCTTTTCAACGGCGTCGTCTGGGTATGGAGAGGAATCACCGAATCAGCGAGGCGGGGCGAGGCTGACTTCCAAGGAGCGGACGGAGCTTGCCGCTTCGATGTCGCGCCGAGAGTTGGAGCTGGCGCTGCGGGACCGCAAGGACGTCCTGGTCGAGGGTCGGAAGCGGATCCAGGAACTGGGCCTGAGAGCCTCCGCGGAGGATCTCACCAATCTGCTGGGACAGCGGGCGCATCTGGAGATCGCGGTGGACAAGTGCCGGCCTGGGGAGTGGGGATTGCTTTGCCGAAAAGGCGGAAATGGCCAGCCTGGAGGCGAGCTTCCGCGCCAGGACCGGACTCTCGATGCGCGAGTTCCAGAGCGGCCAGAGAGAGACGCCCGAGGCCGACGCGGTGAGGGCCGGCGTGGCCGGCCCCGGCCGCGGCGCCACCAAGGCCGCTGGTGCCACCTGCACCTGCACGTTCACGGTTTACAGCCTGAACCGCTTCATGAACCGGTACTGGGGCCTGGAATGCGGCACGAGCCCACGCGAGCGCGCGCGGCGACCTGCACGACGACGTGAACTCGGCCCACAGGTCCTGGCCCGGACGGGATTCTCGCGCGACGTCTCTCTCCTCTTCGGCTCGAATCAGGCGCACAGGGAGTGCCCGGACGATGAGCGCACCTGCTTCAAGGGGCCGAGCACCGATCACGTCGGTGCCTGGGGCAACGCGTGCAACTGTGACACGGTGCACTCGCAGTTCTATAACCCCTCCCTCCAGTGGTACGGCGGTGACCTGACGGACAGCCCCGCGGTCGATCAGATGTCCACAGGCTATTACAGCGTGGCCGGGGCCTGCGATGAGGTATCGGTCTCGGTGAAGGAGTTCGTCAAGGAGAACGATCCCTGGTGCTGTGACGACCCG